>JAGVOT010000064.1 GCA_020052615.1 Nitrospirota bacterium
CTGCACGTCCTGGGCGGCCGCGTCGATGTCGCGGTCCAGGCTGAACACGATGGTGATCGAGGTGATGCCCTGATTGTTCGACGACGTCATGGTGTCGATGCCCGCGATGGTGGAGAACTGCTTCTCCAGCGGGGTCGCCACGGCCGACGCCATGGTCTCCGGGGAGGCGCCCGGCACGTTCGCGGTCACCACGATCGTCGGGAAGTCCACGTTCGGCAGGGCAGAGACCGGCAGCAGCCGGTAGCCCGCCACGCCCAGGAACAGGATGGAGAGCATGACCAGCGTGGTCATGACGGGACGGCGTATGAAGGGTTCGGAAATGTTCATAGTTTAACCATTCACCCGATCGACATGAAGAAAAACAACGAATCGAATGCATTTAGACACTGAGGACACGGACAAGACCTTTGACACGGAAGAGGCTGAGAGAAGCTTATGAAAAGACATGACAGATCTTGCTTATTCTTTATCCGCCGCCATCATAGCCGTTCTCAGCTGCTTCAGTGTCAAAGAACTATGGTTTTGTCCTTGATGGTCCGGTGTTCATTTTAGCGTCAGGTTTCCTCTGTGCCTCCGTGCCTCCGTGGTTCCCTGCATTTTGTTCTGCATTCGCGTTTTTGATCTCCACCCTGGCGCCCGGGACGAGCCGGAGCTGGCCGTCGGTCACGACCGTCTCGCCGGGCTGTACGCCCTTCTCGATGACCGCCCGGTTGTCAACGGTCCGGGCCACGGTGACCGGACGCATCTCCACGGTCATGTCGTCCTTCACCACGTACACGAACTGTCCCTGCTGGCCCGTCTGGACCGCCGGCGCCGGGACGACGGTGCGGTCGCGCTCGGTAGTGAGCGTCAGCAGGACCTCGACGAACTGGCCCGGCCACAAGGCGTGGCTCCGGTTCGGAAAGGTCGCCTTCAGCAGGATGGTCCCGGTCTGGGTGTTCACCTTGTTGTCGATGAAGGTGAGCTTGCCGGCCACGGACCGGCCGCCGTTGTTCGAAACGTTTGCCTCGACGTGCAGGTCGCCCGACGCCTGGTGCCGCTTGATGTTCGCCAGGTCCTGCTCGGGGACGGAAAACGTGACATAGATGGGAGTGATCTGGTTGATGGTCACGAGCGGGATGTCGTTCGCCTTCACGACGTTCCCCTTCTGGATGGCGATGGCCCCGGTCCGTCCGTCGATGGGCGCTTTGATGGCCGTGTATTCCAGCTGGAGCCGGGCGTTCTCGACCGCGGCCTCATCGGCCTTCACGACGGCATCGAGCGCGGCGGCGTTGGTCCTTGCACGGTCATATTCCTGGACGGAAACGAAGCCCTTTCCCGCCAGGGTGGCATAGCGCCTGGATTCTTCCTCGGCGTTCTTCGCCTGGGCCCGGTCGCGCTCCAGGGCGGACTCGGCCTGCCGCAGCGTCGACTCGAAGGGGCGCGGGTCGATCTGGAACAGCAGTTTCCCCTGCTTCACGTCCTGGCCTTCCCGGAAGTGGACTTCCGCGATCTCGCCGTTCACCTGGGACTTGATCGTCACGGTATTGTACGCTTCCACGTTCCCGATGGCCTTCACCTGGAGCGGAACGTTCTTCCGGTCCGCCGTCTCCGCGACCACGGGCACGGCCCGCGGCGGCGGCTGCTTGGCCTTGGAACACCCGGCGGTCATGGTAACGAGGCTTAGGAACAAAATCCCCGCGAGCACGGTTGATCGGGCCTTTCCCCTTGTCACTCCGTCCCCTTGTCTCCTTGTCTGTTTCAATCCATCCCCCATTCCGCACTCCGCAATCAGAATTCGTTTATTGAAATTGCCGTCCTTTGCGGCCTTTGCGGCTTTGCGAGAGAAGCCTTTGCCTCGTTCCGGTTGTGTTCCGCAATCCGCAATTGGATCACTCTCCCATCGCCTTCAGCAGGGCCGCCTCGGCGATCTTGTAGTTCGCCAGCGCCGCGATATAGTTCGTCTTGGCATTGGACTGGACCACCAGGGCGTTCGTCACGTCCAGCGGGCTGCCCACGCCGGCATTGTACCGTCCATTCACGATCTCGTAGTTCTCCTGCGCCTGCTTGACGGTCAGCTCCGCCACGACCACGCCGTCCTCGAGCGCGCGCAGGTTAAGGTATGCCTGCTGCACATCGAGCAGGATGCTCTGGCGAAGCGTTTCCTCGTTGGCCTTCTGGATGTTCAGGTTCTCCTTCGCCTCTTTGACCTGGTTGCTCGTCAGGAATCCGCTGAACAGGGGGATGGTAAGGGTGACCCCGGCGCTCCATCCGCTCTTCTCGGGCGGATAGTCGCTGTCGGCCCGCATGATGCTCGCATTGCCGCTCAGCGTCGGGTAATATCCGGACCGGGCAAGGGAGATCGCCTCCTTCGACGCTTCCTTCCTCGCCAGCGTGGACTGCAGGTCCGGACGGTTCGTGTAGGCCCGCTGGATGGCGTCCTCAAAAGTGACCGGATATTGTTGAAAGGCCAGCGTGTCTACGATGGAAAAATCGGGCAGGTCCGGCGAGCCCATGGCGTTCTTGAGCGTGACCTTTGCGATCTGGACGGCATTCTCGGCGCGGATCTGGGCAAGCCTGGCGTTGCTCAAATTCACCTCGGCCGACGTCACGTCGTACCTGGACTTGACGCCGGCCTCGAAGAATCCCCTGGCCTGATCGAGCTGGTCCTGGGTCAGCTTGACCGTCTCGATCGCCACGTCCCGGTTCTTTTCGGTCTGCAGGAGCGTGTAGTAGGCCTGCTTCACATTGAAGACCACCTCGCTGTACACGGTCCGCCGGTCCTCGCGCGAGGCATCATGGCCCAGCCGCTGGATCCGCACCGAGCTCGGGGTCCTGCCGAAATCATAGATATTCTGCGTAAGCGTCGCCGTTCCCTGGTAGAGGTCCTGGGATTGATTGCTCGGGTCCGTATAGGGAGAGTACTTGCTGTAGTTCCCCGACAGATCGACCTGGGGATAGTAGGCCGACTGCGCCTGGCCCACGCGGGTCCCCGCCGCGTTCATGGCGGACTCGGCGGCGCTCAGGCTCGGATTCCGCTTGAGCGTGATCTCGATGCAC
>JAGVOT010000046.1 GCA_020052615.1 Nitrospirota bacterium
GATCCAGCACTTCTCTTCAACAGCAAGCCGGAACGCCTGCAGAAGCGCGTTCCGGCTCGATTCCGATCCATCAACAGCGACGAGTATCTTTTTATACTTCCCCATGCTCCAGCGCTCCCGCGGCGTGCTGCAGCCGCTCCGCCCTCCGACCCTGCCACATGGCGCGCAGGACGATGAATGCGCCGAGCAGCAATGCGAAGATCATTATAGCAAAGCTGGAGGTCTTGAGCAAATTCACCGTGCCTTCGCCGAGCGTGTCAATGAGCTGAAGCTGGGACAGATACACGGGGACCATCAGGCCGCGGCTGAAGAGCACGATCACCATGATCACGCCCATGACGACCTTGATCATGAAAGTCTTCACATAGGTCGTCCCGATGGCGCCGAGCTGGATCCCGAAAAGCGAGCCGGCCAGGATGATCATGGCGAGACGGATGTCGACCATGCCCGACAGCGCATACTTGAACGAACCGCCGAGGCCCATGACGAAGGCGATGACCAATTCCGTGGCCGACGCCATGAGGCTCGGCGCGCCGAGGACATAGATCATGGCGGGAACGCCCACGAAGCCGCCGACGGCGATCGTTGCCGCCATCATGCCGGTGGCAAAACCGAGGGGGATGGTGAACAGGATCGAAACGCGGGCATTGATGCTCTTGAAGTAGACCATCGTGCCCGGGATGTTGACGGACTGGATCCAGCGGGCGAGCTTGCCGGCCTTCTCTTCAGTATTGGTATTCCCGGATTTGTAGGTCTTCCAGGCATCATAGAGGACAAAGCCGCCGACCGTTGCCAGGATCACGACAAAGGCCACGCTCACATAGAGGTTGGAGCCGGCGTCGCCGAAGGCAGCCTTGATCTTTTGCTGGATGCCCGCGCCGTACAGCACGCCCGCCTCGGCAGACACGCCGAGAACGATGCCGAGCTTCACG
Source organism: Nitrospirota bacterium (assembly GCA_020052615.1). Taxonomy (GTDB): domain Bacteria; phylum Nitrospirota; class UBA9217; order UBA9217; family UBA9217; genus JAAXXJ01. Next base: position 933 of record JAGVOT010000046.1, read on the forward strand.
TCCACCTGACCGTACTTGAAGCGCTTCATGGAGCCCACGAGGGCCTTGGGGAACTTGTGGCACATATTGCTCGCCACGGCCATGAGGCCCGGGACACCGAGGCTCATCATGCCCGGTGTCAGAACAAAGGCGCCGCCGGAGCCGATGAATCCGCTCACGAGGCCGCCCACGAAGCCTACGCCGAACAGATAGGCGATCGTGATAGCGTCGAGATTGATGAAACTGGTCGCGATGTCATGCATGTTACTTTACCTCCTTTTTCTTCCGTGCCGCCTCGACGCCGAGGACCGTCCAGAAATCTCCGGTGAACGACCCGTGGACGAACGAAAATACGAACGCCGTGATGATCGGCAGGAACGCGTACCAGCCGCCCTTCCCGAACATGAGGTTCACCTCGTCCTGCTTGATCAGCAGGAGCGCGTACAGGGCTAGCGATATGAGCCCCATGACGAGCATCTTGCCGACCGGTTTCTTCTTGGTTCCGGTTGTTGCCATGATGATTCCTCCTTACAGTAAAATATATTTTTTGCGAACCCTGCGGTGTTGTTTCCTTCTTACTTCTTTCGTCTAGGCTTCCGCCGCATCGGACACCACGACCAGCGGGCACCTGAGATTCTTCCAAAGCTCCGTGAGCACACCATCCTTCTTCTTGCAGTCCGCATCAAGGCTGGCGGGCGACTCAACGACCACAAAGAGAACGTCGTGCCGGCTGTTGGTCTGATCGATGATCTCCTGTTTCATGCAGCCCGAGCGAGTGATCACCTCGTAGCGAACGCCGGCCTTCTTGAGTTCGGCAGAGAAGTCCTCGGTCAGCGGATCGGCCGTGCTGTTCGACCCCGGCGCGGTCACGTACAGGATATCGAGGCTGGCGTTGATCCGAAGCGATGCGTTCAACGCGTAGCGGAGGGTCTTGGCGTCCGTGTGCCCTTCCTTCAGCGCGAGCAGGACGCGGCGTTCGCGTTTAAAGAGCGACATGGCCGCCTCAGCCTCGCCTTCCTCGGCAAAGGTGACCGCTGCCATCGCATCCTCCACCTGCTTCATCATCCTCTTGATCTTGTTCGGATCCATTGCTGTCCCTCTCGGTACCGTGAACCTGCTTGCGCTCCTAATCGACCCTCAACGTCGGCCTGCTGTCGGTGCGCTTTGCATCGCGGAGCGACGGGCGGTCGGACTTCCGGGGCTGCTTTTCCTCGTTCATCAGTTGACGGGCGGTCTCAAACTCTCCCTCTTCGGCGAACGCTGCTGCAGCAAAGGTCGTCTCCAGCTTCTTGAATATGCTCATCATGGTCTTTTCCTCCTTTACTTGATGATAGGACAGATGAAAATCCTGCGGTCCCTGTCCTTTTCTGATACCATGTATTACAAAGCGCGTGCCAGAATGAACCATGATCTAACAGATTGGAATAATGAGCGATTTTCATCTTTGGCAGCGGGCCTGACTGTTCACTGCGGTTTCATATTGCAACATTCAACTCCGCAATTTACTCAACGCACTGTATTAACATGGTTATTTTAAGTGTTGCGCATAACATTCAAACGTTGTAAAATGCAACCCTGGGATCGAAGAATGGCGCACTATGAAATTTTTTAAAAAACCTGACGAGTCAGCACAGGACCAGAACCTCGAGGACCTCGGGGTGCGCATCAAAGAGGCCAACCTTCCCTCCGCCGTAGAGAGGATCGCCGTCACGGAGCTGGATGTCCTTCGCAAGATCGGCCCCTCCCCTGCCGAGTTCACCATCGGCCTCACGTATATCGATTATCTTCTCTCGCTCCCCTGGAACCGGAAGACCGAGGACAACCTCGACATCGCCCAAGCCGAGAAGATCCTGAACGAGAAGCATTTCGGCCTGGAACGCATCAAGGAGCGCGTTCTGGAACACCTTGCGGTGAAGGTCCTCAGGATGAACCGGCGCGCCCGGATCCTCATCGTGGACGACGAAGAGATCGCCCGGAAGAACCTGTCCCATGTGCTCGGCAAGGAACAGTATGATGTCGTCACCGCTCCCGACGCGGAGCAGGGGCTGGCGGAGCTGGCGTCAGCCGATTTCGATGTGGTGCTCACAGACCTCCGGATGGGCAAGGTCGGCGGCATGGAGCTCCTGGAGACGGCGCGGCGGAAGCATCCCGAGACCCGGGTCATCATCGTGACCGGGTTTGCCACGGTCCCGTCGGCGATCGAGGCCATCAAAAAAGGCGCGTTCAACTACATCACCAAACCCTACAAGCTCGATGAGGTGCGCGACTCGGTGAAGCAGGCGCTGGAGAAGCGCTCGCTCGCTGCAAGCAGCCGGGGCACGGTGCTCTGCTTTGCCGGCCCTCCCGGCACGGGCAAGACCTCCCTCGGCCGGGCCATTGCCCTCGCGCTCGGCAGGAAGTTCGCACGCATCGCGCTCGGCGGGATGAAGGACGAAGCGGACATCCGGGGGCATCGGCGCACCTATGTGGGCGCCCGGCCGGGAAGGGTCATCGAGGAGCTCCGGCGCGTCGAATCGGCGAATCCCGTCATCATGCTCGACGAGCTGGACAAGATCGGCCAGGACTTCAAGGGAGATCCCGCCTCTGCGCTCCTGGAGGTCCTGGATCCGGAGCAGAACCGCTCCTTCACGGACCACTACCTTGACGCCCCCTTCGACCTGTCGAGCATCATGTTCATCGTGACGGCAAATGTGCTCGACACGGTCCCCGCCCCGCTTCGGGACCGCATGGAGGTCATTGAGTTCTCGGGCTATACCCAGGAGGAAAAGGCGCGCATCGCGGAACGCTACCTGATCCCGAAGCAGGTCCGCGACAAGGGGCTCGATCCGGACCAGGTCGTGTTCGCCCCCGACGCCCTGGAGATGATCATCCATGAGCATACCCATGAAGCGGGCATTCGCAACCTGGAACGGAAGATCGCGACGATCTGCCGGAAGATCGCGAAGGAATCGCTTGGCCTGCAGGGACGCCGGAAGGTCGCCGTGGACACGGCGTCGGTGGCGCGCTACCTGGGGCGGAGGAAATACCAGCACGATGTGGTGGAAGAACTCGACCGGGTGGGCGTGGCCACCGGCCTGGTGCGCACCGAGACCGGCGGAGACATCATCTTCGTGGAAGCCGCCAAGATGAAGGGCAAAAAAGAGCTGATCATCACCGGCTCTCTCGGCGACGTGATGCGGGAGTCCGCCCAGGCGGCCCTTTCCTATATCCGGAGCAATGCCCTGGCCTACGGGTTGCCCGAGGACTTCTTCGAGAGCCAGGATATCCATATCCACGTCCCCTCGGGCGCTGTCCAGAAGGACGGCCCCTCGGCGGGCATTACCATCGCCGTGGCCGCGTTGTCCCTGCTGACCGGCCGGCCGGCCAGGCGGGAGGTGGCGCTCTCGGGAGAGATCACGCTCACGGGACGGGTCCTGCCGGTGGCGGGTGTCCGGGAAAAGGTGCTCGCCGCAAAGCGGGCGCGGGTCAAGACGATCGTCCTGCCCGCCAGGAACCGGTCGGATGTGGAGGAACTCCCCGAAACCATCCGCCAGGGCATCGACATCAAACTTGCGGAAACAGTGTCCGAAGTTGTGGACATCGTGCTGGTGTGATCACAAGCGCTTTGACACTGATGACTCTGAAAAAGCCCTGAAACATCCTGACCTTTCTTAACAGTGCCCTTTCAGTGTCCTCAGTGTCGGAAAAACTGTTTAAAATGAAGAAATACCAGCAAAGCATACGCCAGAAGGTTCGGCTCGGCTACTACGCCGTCGTCATCATGATCGTCGGGCTGTCGGCCTTCACGTTCATCGAGCTCAATTATCTTGAGAAGAAGATCATGTCCGGAGAGGCCATCTCCGAGTTCTTCGACACGGTCCTGGAGATCCGGCGGTTCGAGAAGAACTACTTCCTCTATGAGCAGCGGTCGGACTACGACGAGAACCTCCAGTTCGTCACCCGCGCAGGCGAGCTCTTCGACGCGAACATTTCGGGTTTTGCCGCGGTGGCGTCGGTGGACCAGGTCATAGCGACCCGTGACGGCCTGCAGCGGTACAAGGACCTCATGGAGCGATACGAGAAGCTCATCCGGCGCCAGAAGCGCGGCTTCATGGAGGCCGACAGCGCCCTCAAGATCAAGCTCGCCGGGGACATCCGCAAGACCGGCAAGGACATCATCACCGTGGCGGAAGAGATGTCGAAGACGGAACGGAAGAGCCTCCAGTCGCTCCTCGTCAACTCGCGCCGCTTTCTCATCATCTCCATTGCGTTCCTGATCGTGCTGGTCGTCGTGATCGGGCAGGTCCTGGCAAAGATGGTCGTGAAGCCCCTGAAGCTGATGGAACGGAACATGGAAGTCATCGCCGAGGGCAATTTTGAGAACATCCGGATCGAATCGAAGGACCGCGAGGTCCTGTCCCTGACCCGGGCGTTCAACAAGATGCTGCGGGAGCTGGACCTGCGCCAGCGCCATCTCGTCCAGTCCGAAAAGCTCGCGTCCCTCGGCACGCTGCTGTCCGGCGTGGCCCACGAATTGAACAATCCGCTCTCGAACATCTCGTCGTCCGGCCAGATCCTTGCCGAGGAGATGCAGGAGGGGCAAGGGTCGGGGGGCAAGGGCCAGGGAACGCGGCAGGGCGCACCCTTCCCTGATCCGGCCTTTGCGATGGAGTTAGTCGCCCAGATCAACGAGCAGACCGACCGGGCGCGAAACATCGTGCGATCGCTCCTCGAATTCTCCCGCGACAAGGAGTTCAAGGACCAGCAGATGCCGCTCAAGAGCCTCTTCGAGGAGACCATCCGGTTCGTGAAGGGGCAGCTCCCCCCGTCGGTGAGCATCAGGCTCGACATTCCCGGAGACCTGGCCATCACGGCGGACAAGCAGCGCATCCAGCAGGCCTTCCTGAACCTCATCAAGAACGGCATCGAGGCGATCCGGGATGAAGGCACGATCTCCATCACCGCGCGAAAGCACCACGCCATTGATAAGGCCGGGGACGGTACGGGGATCACCAATTATCTCAAGTACCGGGGCAAATGCACGCTTGAGGACGACACGGTGGATATCGAGATCCGGGACTCCGGCGAAGGCATACCGCTGGACCTGCTGTCCAAGGTCTTTGATCCCTTCTTCACCACCAAGGACGTGGGCAAGGGCTCGGGTCTGGGGCTCTTCATCGTCCATGAGATCATCGAGGAGCACGACGGGTGCATCGCCGTGGACAGCGAGCCGGGCAAGGGCACGGCGTTCCTGATCCGGCTGCCGGTGAAGGAGAAGACCGGCACGGAGACAAGGTGACGGGGGGAAATACCCGAAGGCACGATCTTCCTTCCCTCCTGCCTTCCTGCCTTCTTACGTTCCGTGCCTCCGTGTTTCCGTGGTGACATTTTAGTCAGGAGTAATGATGCAGAATAGCTCAAAGATACTGATCATCGACGACGAGCGGGTGGCGCTCAAGAACCTCGAGCACGTGATGAAAAAGGAAGGCTACGAGGTCACGTCCACGCTGAGCGGCCAGAACGCGCTCAAGCTGCTGGAGGGGCAGCAGTTCGACGTGGTGCTCACGGACCTCCGGATGGAAAAGGTGGACGGACTCCAGATCCTGCAGCGGTCCCGGGAGCTGTACCCGGACAGCGAGGTGATCATGATCACCGGCTTCGCCACGCTCCAGTCGGCTGTCGATGCCATGAAGCACGGCGCCTTCTACTACATCGCCAAGCCGTTCAAGCTCGACGAAGTGCGGAAGGTCGTGAAGGAGGCCAGCCACAAGGTGGCGCTCAAGCGGGAGAACCGCCACCTCCGCGAACAGCTCGAGGGATACCAGGGCAAGGTGAAGATCGTCACCCAGGACCCGTCCCTGCAGAAGCTCCTGGACGTGGCGCGCCAGGTCGCTCCCGTGGACACGAACGTCCTTATCACCGGTGAGAGCGGCACAGGCAAGGAGCTGTTCGCACGCTACCTGCATGTGAACAGCAAAAGGGCCGGCAAACCGTTCTTCGCCATCAACTGCGGCGCCTTCACCGAGGAACTGCTGGCAAGCGAGCTCTTCGGTTATGAGAAGGGCGCCTTCACCGGCGCCGCGGCCCAGAAAAGCGGCCTCATCGAGATGGCCGCGGGCGGCACCCTCTTCCTCGACGAGGTCACCGAGATGCCGACATCCATGCAGGTGAAGCTCCTGCGCGTGATCCAGGAGCGGGAGCTCCTGCGCGTCGGCGGCACCGAGCCGATCAGGGTCGACGTGCGGCTCGTGGCAGCGACGAACCGGGACGTGCAGGAGGCCGTCAAGTCAGGCTCGTTCCGGCAGGACCTCTACTTCCGGCTGAACGTGGTGACGCTGCGCATCCCGCCCCTCTCGGCGCGGAAGGACGACATCCCCCTGCTGTCCTATTTCTTTCTGAAGAAATACGCCACGCTGATGAAGAAGCCGGTCACGGAGATCGCCGAGGAGGTGATCACCCTGCTCCTGAACTACGACTTCCCGGGGAACGTGCGCGAGTTGGAGAACATCATCGAGCGCGGCGTGGCGCTCTCCAACGGCACCGCCATAGAGCTGGCCCACCTGCCTGAGGACCTGAAGGAGCTGAACATCAAGACCTTCCGGAAGAAGGAAGGAAAGATCCCGTCGCTGGACGAGCAGGAGCAGTCCTACATCCAGTGGGTGCTGAACGAGACCGGCGGGAACAAGACCCTGGCCGCGCAGGTCCTCGGCATCGACCGCGTATCGCTCTGGAGGAAGCTCAAGAAGTACGGGCTGGAGGAAGGACAAGGCAGCGACTGAACGGGTGATGGACATCGTTCCGCGGCTTGCCATGCTGAAGAGGTTCCCTTTATGAAAGATACGTTGAAGCCCGGGATCGAATCGACCTTCACCTTTCGCCTGCCCGGCACAAAGACCGTCCCTGCCCTCTATCCCGAAGCGGCTGAATTTCAGGAAATGCCGGAAGTGTTCGCGACCGGCTTCCTGGTGGGCTTTCTCGAGTGGGCCTGCATCCAGGCCGTCAATCCGCACCTCGACTGGCCGCGGGAGCAGACCGTCGGGACCCATGTCGACATCAGCCACGTTGCCGCGACACCGGCCGGCTTTGTCGTCACCGCGAAAGTTAAACTGATCGAGGTGTCCGGACGCCGGTTATTGTTCGACGTAGAGGCCCATGACGGTGTCGAACTGATCTCGAAGGGGAAACATGAACGGTTCATCATCAACAAGGATAAGTTCGACGCAAAGATGAAAGAGAAGCTTGCCCGAAAGAGCGCGTAACGAAGAACAGCACGGAACAGAGCAGCGGTCGTCCGGGACCGGCCTCCGTCAGCATCGGCAGCAGGAATGACGGCCTTTCAATCCGGGGAAATGACGGGCACTGAGGAGAACCACATGCATAACAACCTTTCCGAGATAGTTGCCGATCTTTTTGCGAGATCGCAGGGAGGCGAAGAGGTGTCGTCCCATATCCTTCGTCTGCGCGATGAGATCAAGAAAGTTACTGAACGTGAGGAGGCTGTCTTCGGGAAATTCCGCGGCCTCCTGGAATCGTTTCGGGAGGTCATTCCCGACGAGAAGCAGCGGTATCATGCCGCCATCAAAGCGTTGTCGTCGACTTCGAAGCTAAGCCGGCAGGAGATCGTCAACGCCATCGGCGGCCAGCTCGAGGAGCTTAATATACTCGAAAAGACACTGCTGTCCCCCCTCCCCGGCTGGCACGTCGAACTGAAGGCCATGGAAGCCAGGGCGAAGGAGAAGAGGGACGAAATAGCGAAACTGCGTGAACATATGGCGCGGCTTGAGACCGAAGAAGAAGGGATCCGCAAAGGCAAGGATGCACGGGAAAAGATAATGGAACTCGCCGAGCAGGCAATGAAGGAGCTCTTTACCGATATCGGGACGGAGATCTCCGCCATCAAAAAGAAAGCCGAGGAATTTACTGCTGAAAGTGCGGCCGTCCAGCCGGCACCGCCGCAGAAGGCCCCCGCAATGAGTGATGTTCCCGTTGAAACAAAGGGAGGCGGCGGGCAGAACATCGAGTTCAACGCGGCCCCTGCGCCGCAAGACACGGAATTCGAGAAGAAATGCCCCATGTGCGGGGGGCGCATGAACCTCCACACTGCCGAGAACCTGTGGATGTGCTACTCCTGCGCATATGAGGAAGCAGACAAAGCACCGGGTGTCGGCAGGCAGAAAAGCGAGCCCCGTGAGACGGCGGCGCCGCGGGATACGCAAGGTCAGAAAAAATGCCCCATGTGCGGGGGAAGAATGGACTTCTTCAACAATGAGCGGATGTGGCAGTGTTATTCCTGCGCGTACGAAGAATCGGAAGGGGGGAAAGCCCTGGAAAAAAGCGCAGAAAATAGTGATCAGACGCCGTCCATCGCGGTCCCCGTGGCGGATATGACCTCCGGCGAATACGAGGCGCCAAAAAAGAAATCATCGCAGGCCGGCAGGCATCCGATGAAAACAAAGCCTTGTCCGTCATGCCGTAAAAAAATGTTCTTTTACCCCGAGGAGAACGCCTGGCGGTGCCCTTCCTGCCAGTACATGACAAGGTCCTTAAAATAGTGAATGCGGGGCCTGACCGTTCAGATGGCCTGAAGATGATCGGTAACCGTTCCTCCGGTCAGTACGCCCTCCACAGGTCCAGTGTCGCCCGCGACGTCTGGAACCCGAATTCCCGCATCGCCCCGGCGTATGCGCTCTTGAGCGCCGGCTCGCCGTTGATCTCCTCCACGGTGATCTTCGAAAGCGGCCGGAATTCCCTCCCCAGCATATCCTTGAACAGCCCGAAATACCCGCTCAGATGCGGATCATCCACAGGCACACGGATGTCCAATGCCTTTCCGAGCCGCTTCGAGACCAGGACCAGCCTGCTGCCGTGGTAAACGAGATGGGTCGACGCAAGCCTCGGCGGCAGCTGCGGCCTGAGCGGCTCCGGCGCCATGCCGCAGAGCGACGCGGGATCGGCGGCCGAGAGCCAGTAAACAGCGTCACGCGGCAGAGAATCCTGGATCATGCGGAAGGCCTCGTGGGATATGAACTGAAGGCCCCGGATGTCCCTGAAGAACCAGCCGGACAGCACCTCGCCGGAAAGCTCCATCAGCCTGAGCGCGCGGATGACCTCCCGCCACTGAAGCAGCGGCAGTTCGTTCGACAGCAGCTCGCGGAAGAGGATGCCGTACCGCCTCAGCAGCTGCCGCACGCGGTCCTTCACCAGCTCGTCGGCCGCGATGACGTCCCTTTCCCCGGCATCATCGGCGTCGATCCTCTGCCAATGGCCTTCCATGGGCCGCGAGACCTTCCACCGGTCGAATCCCGAACGCCGCGAACCCGAGACCGTTCCGTCGGCCACGGCCTTCGCGTTGAAGCCTGTCACGATGCCTTTCCGTATGGTTCGGAAGGAATCGCTCGTCACGTTCCCTTCCCATGCCTGCTGCCACAGAAGCTCCGCCGCTTCCTTGCTGTCGAGATGGGCCGTATCGGCGATCTCGAGGAGGCCATACTTCCCGCGCCGGTCGGGAAGGAGGTAGCTAAGGCCGGCGACGAGTTCCCGCTCCTTTTCGGCCACGGTCGCCCGGAAGAGCTCAAGGTCCTGCCGGAACGCAAGGCTCAGCCGTTCCCTGCCGCTCCCGAACCAGATGAGCTCGCTCTCAGCCATGAGCTTGTCGAGCCACTCGCCCCGGTAGGGATGCATCCGGCTGGGAAGGATGCTCTCCTCCCACGATGACGCCGGTGCCGGCCATCCGAAGAGCTGCTCAATGCGCTGCTGCAGGTCTTCCCTGGTCTCGCCGCGCCGGACGATCCCCTGGTACGCCGCGAGGAAGAGCGGCAGGTCCCCGACGGCCAGCGCCTCGAAGGACGGCTGGCGCCGTCGCCGCGCCATGCGGAGCAGCATTTCGAGGTTCGCGCTGTCGCACAGCTCCTCCTCCGTGCTTGTTTCGCTGAACCGGTCCATGACCAGCTCCTGCGCCTCGACCAGTTCCTCGATCGCCGGCTCCAGCCGGTCATCAGGCAGGCCGAGCAATGACCCGGCCCGGGACCGTGCGATCGGCCCGTAGTACGAGAGCCAGCTCGAGAGCAGGCCGGCAAGGCCCGTCTGTTCGGAGTCACTCTCTTCCTGCGGGCGTGGTTTCTGCTTAAGGAACTGCTCCACACGCTTGCGCACACCCCGCCCTGCCGGTGACGATGTGTCTTCCGACAAGGCGACCTGAGTGAAGCTCATGTCATCGAGGCGCATGCCCATATCCTTGATCAGCCGCGGCACGGTCTCGAGCGCTGCAAGCAACCGGTACTCCGCGCCCTCCCAGGAAACCCAGAGCAGTTTCGGTTCCTGCTCTGCGAGCCATGCGGGGCCGTCGCCGCCGTCGCCTGCTATTGCCCCGGCAAGTTCCTGCCACTCCGGTTCAGGGACCAGGAGCCGCTCCTTGACCCAGTCGAGCAGTTCGACCGCCGATCCCGGAGCGTATCCCGGCGCTGTGCGCTTCAGCTTCCGGTCAAGGACCGCGATGACCTCCACGGGAACCTTCGGCCTCAGGTGGGACGAGAAGAGCAGCTCGCGGACCAGACCGGGCCGCAGGCCGGATCCTCTGGTCGTGAGCGGCGTGTCGTCGGCATACATGGCCGCGTTCGTCTGCTTCCAGACAAGGTTCGAGGCAAAGGGCGAGGCCGCGGTCGTCGAACATTCGGAGAGGTTGATCTCGCGGTCATCGAGCTCATCGAGCACCTGTTTCAGCCGTTCCAGGTCGAACTCGTCCCTGAGGCAGGTGCGCCACGTCTCGATCAGGATCGGGAAGTCCTGCGTATCCCGGACCGCCTCGAGCAGCCGCTTGGACCTGAGCCGGATGAGCCAGAGCGGCATCCTGCGTTTGAAGCTCGTCTTCGGCAGCAGCAGCGCCCGCTCCGCGTTCTCCCGGAACCGGCCGCCGAAGAACCCGGTCTGCTCAAGCTTCTTCCTGAGCAGGCCTTCCACGTTCGCGGAGGTCACGAGCCCCAGGAGGTCCCGGCTCGGGATGTCGTGCGGCAGCATGAGCGACAGGGCATCGTCGTTCACGACGATCGGGAGCGGATAGCGGTATTTCTCCTCCCACGCGGCGGCAAGCGCCAGGGCAAACGGCCGGTTCACCCTGCCGCCCCAGAGCGTGTGAAGGATCACCTGCTTTGCCTCGGCCTGTGCTGCCGGCTCGTTCACCCGTTCGATCAGGAGATGATGGCGGTGCGGCAGATTCGCACCCGTTGCCTCGCGCTGCCGCCTGAGGAAGGCCAGGAGTTCCTCGCCCGCATCCCGGTCCAGGGAATACCGGTCTACCAGTTCCTTCAGGAACGCGTCGTCCCCCAGGCGGGGATCGGCATGTTCGAGGAAGAGGCCGATCCGCTCGGAGAGATGGAAGTCGCGGTTCTGCTCCTCGGCGCGCCAGAAGGGGAAGATCCCCTGCCCGCCCCGGGTCGGCGCGACCAGCACGTCGTTGTGCGTGATGTCCTCGATGCGCCAGAGCCGGGACCCCAGCGTGAAGGTCTCGCCGATGGAGCGCTCCCACACGAACTCCTCGTCCAGCTCGCCGACCTTTGCCTTCGAGTCCTTCAGCCTCAGGTCGAAATAGCCGCGCTCCGGGATCGTCCCGCCGGAGCTGTACAGCAGGAAACGCGCCTCGTCCCGCGCCTGCACCGTGCTGTCCACGCGGTCGATCGAGACGCGCGGTCTCAGCTCCCGGAGCCGCGATTCGGCATACCTGCCGCCGAGCATCTCGAGCACCAGGTCGTACTGCCGCCGCGGAAGATCGTGATAGGGCCGGCTCGTCAAGAGGAAGTCATACAGTTCGTCAATGTCCCAGGTCTCCATGGCCGTCATGGACAGGATGACCTGCGCCAGCACGTCGAGCGCCCCCTCGACCGGGCGCACCTCCTCGATGTCCTGCTCCGCGACCAGCCGCGCCATCACCGCGGCGTTCACCATGTCCATGCCGTGGAGCGGGAAGAGCAGCCCCTTGCTCGCCTCGCCCACGGAATGGCCGGAGCGGCCGATCCTCTGGAGCGTCGACGAGACCGAACGGGGCGTCTGGATCAGGACCACCTGGTCGAGGCTGCCGATGTCGATGCCCAGCTCCAGCGAGTTCGTGGCAACGATGGCCTTGAGCTCGCCGTGCTTCAGCTTCTCTTCCACGGCGAGGCGGATCTCGCGCGACAGCGAGCCGTGGTGCGCGTACGCGATGTCCGCCGGTTCGTTCTCGTTCAGGAACCGGGTGACCTTCTCGGTGGTACGCCTGCTGATGGCGAAGAAGAGCGTGGAATTGTGTTCTGAGATGATCTTTTTGAAGGACCGGGTGAGGGCGGGCCAGATGCCGTCCTCGCCGCGAATGTCACCGGTTTCAGCCGGCAGCGACACGCGAAGCTCGTATTCCTTCGGAGCCTCGGAACGGATGATGGTCACCGGCCTCGGCACGTAACGGCTGGCAGGACCCCTGCCGGTCCTCAAGAAGCCGCCCACGAACGAGGCGACCCGTTCCAGGGGATTGACCGTCGCGGAGAGCGCCACGCGCTGGAACTCTCCCGAGAGCGGGACCAGCCTGTCCACGGCAGTGATGAGGTGCGTGCCCCGCTTGCCGTCCACCACGGCATGGATCTCGTCGAGGATGACCGTCGCGACGCCCGTGAGCATGGTCCTGCCGCTTTTCGACGAAAGGAGAAGGTTCAAGGACTCGGGAGTGGTGATCAGGATCTCGGGCGGCCGCCGGATCATTCTGCGCCGTTCCTCGCCCGGCGTGTCCCCGCTCCGGGTCTGGACCGCGATGTCGGGGAACGTTTCGCCTGCCTGCTCGAAATGGGACCTGAGCGATGCAAGCGGCAAGAGGAGGTTCCTGCGCACATCGTTGTTCAAGGCCTTGAGCGGCGAGACGTAGAGCACCCGCACCCTGCCGGAAGGCCATGCGCCGGTTACGAGCTGGTTCAGGGACCAGAGAAACGCGGCCAGGGTCTTGCCGCTTCCCGTGGGAGCGGTCACGAGCACATGTTTCCCGCTTGCGATCTCCGGCCAGGTCTTGAGCTGGATGTCCGTGGGTTCGCCGACCGAACCGGCAAACCAGGAACGGATGAGAGGATGGAATTTGGAAAGTCCGTCTGCTGCCATAGGGGCCTCGCGCGAGGGCATACTGCCCCGCCCTGTTACCTGCCTAAAACATAGCCCCGGGCGGGTGGAAAAGCAAGAGGAAGGAACGGCGGCAGGATAGCTGAAAACGTCTTTTTCTGTCTTTGCGGGCAAAGCGAAGCAAACTCGTCGTTAAGTATTTTCATGCACTGCGAGATTGCTTCATCGCGGAGATCGCTCCTCGCAATGACAAGACAGGACTTTTTATCGGCGAACAGCTAGTTTCGCTGTTTCGTGAAGGACTGACGGAGCGACTGCAGGTCGGTCTTCTCCTCCTTCGGCGCCGGCCCCTTCTTCATCGTCAGTGCGATCCGCTTCCGCTTCACATCGACCTCGCGTACGGTGACCGTCACGTGCTGATGGACCTTCACGACCTCGTTGGGGTCCTTGACGAACCGGTCGGCAAGCTCGCTGATATGGACCAGGCCGTCCTGGTGCACGCCGATGTCCACGAACACGCCGAACGCGGCGATGTTCGTCACGATGCCGGGAAGCGTCATTCCCGGCGACAGGTCCTCGATCTTCGATACCCCCTCGGCAAAGGAGAACGCTTCGAACTTCTCCCGCGGGTCCCTGCCCGGCTTGGCAAGCTCCTTCATGATGTCCTGGAGCGTGGGGAGACCGACAGCCTCGGTCACATAGCGACTGAGGTCGATCTTCCTGCGGAGGCCTTCGTCCTTCATCAGGTCGCGGACCGAGCAGTTCAGGTCCCTGGCCATGGCATCGACCACGGGATAGCTTTCAGGATGGACGGCGCTCGCGTCAAGCGGGTTCGTCGCCGCATGGATGCGCAGGAACCCGGCAGCCTGTTCGAAGGTCTTCGGACCGAGCTTCGGGACCTTCCGGAGCTCTTCGCGGGAGCCAAAGGGCCCCTTCGCGTTCCGAAGCTCCACGATGCCCGCGGCAAGCTGCGGCCCGAGTCCCGACACGTACATGAGCAGCTGTTTGCTTGCCGTGTTCACCTCGACGCCCACGGAGTTCACGCACGACTCGACCACGTCGTCGAGGCTTCTTTTGAGGGCGGGCTGGTCAACGTCATGCTGATACTGCCCCACGCCGATGGACTTGGGATCGATCTTGACCAGCTCCGCCAGGGGGTCCATGAGCCGCCTGCCGATGGAAATGGCGCCGCGCACCGTAACATCGTGATCGGGGAACTCCTCGCGCGCCACATCGGACGCGGAATAGACCGATGCTCCGTTCTCGCTCACCATGACGATGGCGATGGACTTCGCAAGGCCGAGACGGCGAATAAAGGCCTCGGTCTCCCTCCCGGCGGTGCCGTTCCCGATCGCGACTGCTTCGATACTGTACGTCGCGCACATTTTTAAGATCGTCTCCCCCGCTTCCGTTGCCCCCTTCTCATTAAAGAGCGGAAAGATCGTTTCGTTATGCAGGAGCTTCCCCTGCTGGTCTATGCAGACAACCTTGCAGCCCGTGCGGAACCCCGGATCGATGGCAAGGATGTTCTTTCTCCCCAGGGGAGGCGCCAGCAGGAGCTGGCGGATGTTCCCGGCGAAGACCCTGATGGCCTCCTCATCGGCGCGCTTCCGGGTGCTGAGCCGCATCTCCGTTTCCAGGGAGACCGACAGGAGCCGTTTATATCCGTCATGTATTGCAAGCCGCACCTGCTCCGTTGCCAGGCCCGTGCTCTTCAGGAACTGTGATTCCACCATGGCCAAGCCGTCCGCTTCGGGAGCGACGATACGCATGAACAGGAAGCCCTCGTTCTCGCCCCGGCGCATGGCGAGGATGCGGTGCGACGGCGCCGAGGCAACAGGCTCCTCCCAGGCGAAGTAGTCCTTGTACTTGATCCCCTCTTCTTCCTTTCCCGTGATGACCTTCGACCGGAAGATCCCCTTTGACGCGAACAGCTCCCGTACGCGTCCGCGGGCGACAGGGTCCTCGCTCATCCATTCAGCGATGATGTCGCGCGCCCCCGCGAGGGCGTCGTCGGTGCCAGCCACTTCCTTTTCCGGATCGATGTACGCGGCAGCCTCGGCAAGGGGATCCAGGGCCGGGTCCTGGGCGAATATCTTCTGTGCCAGCGGTTCGAGACCTTTTTCCTTCGCTATCGTCGCACGGGTACGCCGCTTGGGGCGGTAAGGAAGATAAAGGTCCTCGAGGACGGTCAGCGTCTCAGCTGCAAGGATGTCCGCATTGAGCTTGTCCGTGAGCTTGCCCGATTCCTCCAGGGAACGAAGGATGGCTTCGCGCCGCTTTTCCAGCTCCCGCAGCTGAGTGATCCGGTCGCGGACAGCGGCGACCGCGACCTCATCGAGCGAGCCCGTCGCTTCCTTCCGGTAGCGCGATATGAACGGCACGGTCGCGCCTTCATCAAGGAGTGCTACGGTTGCCTGGACTTGCTTCGGGGAAATATGGAGTTCGCGAGCGATACGAGCAACATGGTCTTCGGTCATCAATGGTCCCCGTTCATGGGTGGAATAGAAGCGGGGCATAATAGCATGAGGTGGGCAATGAGTAAAGAACAACCGGGAAAGGAGCGAAGCGCTTCCTGCCTGATGAATGGCGTCAAAATCGGAGAGGTCAGAAGTCCGGTGGGCTTTTTGCTTCCTTCACGGTCCGGCTCGGAATGCAGTGCGTGTAGATCATTATCGTGATCGCTCGTTCACCTGTCAAGCACCGGAGTTCCATTTTAACCTACCGATCCAACCCTGGGCCAGCCTTTCAGTGCAGCAGTACCATTGCGTTCATTCATCAGCAAATCGATTGACCCATTACAGCCATCTATGCTACTGTAATTTTGAACTGATGATATTGTGCGTTTGAAGTACTACCAGCTAATCTCGCACCACAGAAGTCGAGCATTATTATTGTGGGCCGGTAAAGAACGGAAATTCGTGTTTTACTAGCCGCACGCGGCTAGATAATCACTGGTTGAACAAAGGAATACGCCGATGACTTGGAATCGCTCACTGTCATTGATAGTCACCATTGCATATGTCTTATTTTTTATAATCGATAGCAGCAAGAATTTGTGGCTTATTATGCTCGCATTTTTAATGCTACCCCTCATGTGTATTTGGTTCGGTGACGAGCTTGGTGATTTTACAGGTCTTGGACCGCACCTCATATATATTTCTAATTCCTCGCCAGGACTTTCAATTCGGATCATAGGGTGGGTCTTATTGTTAATGCCCGGTGCTGTCCTGTATTTATGGAGATAGGATTACTATGTTCCTATTGATCGTAGCTTCCGTTTCATGGATTATTTCAGCATATTGCCTCTTCAACATTTGGAGAGGTAAATCTCCCTTGTTGAAGAAGTTACTATGGTCTGCAACTCTATTATGCCCCGTTCTCGGTCCTTTAGCTTATGGGGGGCTCTTTGTGCCTCAAACAGAACTACCAGCTGACTTGAGAGCGCCAGAATACGATCAAACGCGTCATGGTTTGGGCGACAACTATGATGCTCATCCCCCTGAACACCATCACTAATTGATGCAATAATTACAACTAGGCGCTCGACGGCGACGCGCCAAAGGGCGGCGCGTCAGCGCCGCGTTAACCCTGAAGGAGTCCCGGAACCTCGCTTGTCTTCATCAAACCTGCAGTGACGGCAATTGCGTGAACTATTTTCCTAAAAACCTCCTTGTTAAAACGTGATGCAATTTAAAACCCGGAGAGATCAACTTGCTGGTTATATGTGTGGTAAACTTTTATCAACTCAACACAAAGGAGGCTCCTATGCATTACGTCGATGGATTTGTGATACCGGTACCGAAGAAAAACCTGAGAGTCTATGTCCGAATGGCCAGGATGGGAAAAGAGATGTGGATGAAGCATGGCGCCATCGATTAAAAGGAGTGCGTCGGGGAGGACCTGGAGAACAAGTGGGGGACGACTTTTTCACGAATGATGAAGTTGAAACCCGGCGAGACCGTGGTTTTCTCCTGGATCGTTTACAAGTCCCGGGCGCACCGCGACCGCGTCAATGCAAAGGTGATGAAAGAGATGGAAAAGATGAGCCCGAAGGAGATGCCCTTCGACATGAAACGCATGGTGTATGGCGGTTTCAAGGTCCTCGTTGACATCTAATACAAAAGCGGAAAGATTTGTTACACCGTCTTTGCGCGCAAGCGCGGCGATCTCGTCGTAAAATACGAGATTGCTTCGTCGCGATGCTCCTCGCAATGACACAAAATGTAGTGCGTTTGCAGCAAGCCCGTTATTTAATAAGTCGGTAGGTCGGGTAGAACGAAGTGAAACCCGACAATGATTCTAACGAGGCGGGTCCACAGCGCCGCGCCAGAAGGCGGCGCGTGACCCGCGTCGTTGCTCCGACAGCGGCTGACGTATCATTCTCTGCAGCACCAGCTGAAGCTACCATGCGAATAGCAATTTCCGGCACTCACTTTTCTGGAAAGTCATCGCTCGTTGAAGCGTTGTCCGAAGCCCTCCCACGGTATACAACCGTCGAGGAGCCCTACCGCCAATTACAGGATGAGGGATACGACTTTGCAGAGTTTCCCTCGATCGAAGATTTTGAACTGCAGCTCGAGCGCTCCCTCGAGGACCTTTACGAGAGCCCGCCGAACGTCATTTTCGACCGATGTCCGATCGATATCCTGGGCTACCTTCTCTCGCATGCCGACGCTGAAGCGTTCGACCTCGATGCCTGGATGCCGCGCGTTCAAACGGCGGTTCGCAAACTTGATCTCGTGGTATTGCTATCCATCGAAGCGCCTGACCGGATAGTTCTGCCTGTGTCGCAGGACGCTGTCTATAGACAACGCGTGGATGAAATTCTCAGGGAGATGGTCCTGGAAGATCCATACGGCCTTGATGTGGACGTGCTGGAGGTCAACGGCAGCGTGCAAATGCGGGCGAAGCAGGTGCTGACGTATATTCGCAATAAGGACCACTGATGCATTGAAATCCCGGAAACAACAGATCGTCCCGCGCGATCGCTGAGCGGGTGTGAACTCGCTCGTTATGAAATAGAAAACGGCGGCCGATGAGGCCAACCTTCGCGTTTTCCTTCGATTGTCCTGCCCGTTCCGGGCTACTTCCCGAACACCTTCTTCAGCAGGTCCGTCACCCGGGCCACCGGGTCCTTCCTGATCTTCTTCTCTTCCTGCCCCAGCAGGTAGAACAGCCCGTCCAGCGCCTTGCTCGTCACGTGGTGGTCAAGGTCCAGTGACCCGTCCCTGATGAGTTTGGTCTTTTTCGCCTTTTCGACCAGGTTCGCATAGGCCTTCGTGACTCCCACGGACATAACGGCCTGGGTCACGGTAGGCTTGAAGGACGCGTAGAGCTTTTCGTAGGTCTTCGACCGCATGTAGTCGGTTGCCGCGGTATCGCCTCCCTGCAGGATGTTGATGGCGTCGACGATGGTCATCTCCTTTACGGCGCCCACGAGGATGTCCTTCGCCTGCGGCGCCGACTTCTCGGCGGCCCGGTTCATGGTCACGATGAACTCGTCCACCTGCTTGGAGAGACCGACCTTGCGGAGCGGCTTCTCGACCTTCTTGACCTTCTCGGGCAGCGGGATCTTGATGGCCGGGTTCCTGAGATACCCGTCTATCTGTGAACCGGCCTTCACGGCGTTCTGCGACCCGATCGCGAGGGCCTCCTTGAGGCCCGCGGCCACCGTGTCCTTGTCCAGCGTGGTTCCGGCCTGGCCGGCCGAAGCCGCCGGCTTGGCCTTGTCCTTGTTCAGCAGCGATTTTGCCTTGTCCAGCAGATCGGCCTGGGCCGGGGCACCGAGGCACAGGACAGCTGCAATGATCATGACCCCGAACGTCGTGCTGCGCATGGAACACCTCCGTGAGAACTGTATTTAGGAACTGGATCAGCAGCCTTGAACGCGAATAACACGAATGGACGAATTTCACGAATAAAGGCTAACGGATATATTTCAGCAAAGAAATAGCTGCCCTGTTTTCATTCGTGTCATTCGGCAGTTATTCGTGACATTCGTGGCAAAGCTTTTTTCACCCTTGAACGGATTCAATAAGAACGGCGGCCTTATCGGCCGCCGTCTGTTCACTACGTTGTCTGTTTGCCGGAAACTGCTCTCACAGCTACTTCTTCTTCTCCGAGCCCTTGCCGTAGAGATAGTCGAATTCAGCCGGATGATGGTGCTTGAACTGTTCGATCGGCATCTTGCCGGTCAGCCACAGCCAGTTCATGGGGAAATACTCCGACCGCAGGTGTTCATTGTAGAAGTGGATGATGAGGATGAACACGATGGCCAGGAGCGCCTCGTCGCTGTGCATGATAAACAGCACGTCCCATGCCCAGGCCAGGGACCATGTCGGGAACAGCGCCGACACCGTCACCGGGAACGCGAGGAAGAAGCCCGAGGTCCCGATGATGAACATGCCCCAGTACACCGCCCAGTAATCGAACTTCTGGAGGTACGTGAACTTGCCGAAGTACGGCCGCTCCTTCCGGAGGCCGAGGAAGTACATGAAGTTGTGGACGAGGTCCACCACGTCCTTCGGCATCGGGATGATCGTGAGCCGGAGGTCCTTCTTCCGGGCCAGGTTCAGCAGGTAGAACTGGTGGTAGATGAAATCCAGCAGCATGAGGATGCCGGCGACGCGGTGGATGATCCCGGCGACCCTGGGGCCGCCCCAGATATTGATCCAGGCGCTTGACGGCTCGACGTAGGCGTACTTGAGGCCCCAGCCCGTAAAGGACAGGATCAGGAACGTCGTGAACATGATGATATGCTGGATGCGCGCGGAAAGGTCGAACCGCTGGATCTCCTGCGGAATGTTCTTATTCATGATGGTCCCCCCCCTTCCTGAACAGCCGGTCGCGAATGTCCGCGAAGATATCGAGAAGCACGTGCGTGATGATGAAGATGAACGTGCCCACGGTGAGCAGGATCAGGCCGATCTCTGTGAAGTGAGCGATCGGGTGGAGCGGCTTGTGGGTAATGGCGGCAACGAATTTCTCCGTTGCGCCCGGGTGGCACGCGCCGCAGGTCTTTTTCTTTGCCTCGACCGAGCCGACGGGCGACTTCGGGTCCTTGGCGCTCACGATGGCGTGGGAGCCATGGCAGTTGGCGCAGGAAGGCGCTCCGCTGTGGCCGAGCTTCAGCTTCCTGCCGTGAAAGCTTTCCTTGTAGCGCTCCATCACGAGAGGAGAGAACCGGTACTTCTCGGTGATGTGCTTCTCTTCGTGGCATTTTCCGCAGCTCTCGACGACATTGAAGAGGTAGACCTTCGATGCCGTGCTCGGCCGCTTCTCGATGTAGTGGGGAACTCCGTGGCAGTTCGTGCAGACCGGACCGTCCGCGGACTTCTTGACGATCACGTTCTGGCCGTGGATGCTTCCCTTGTACTCTTCGACCTTGTCGGGATGGCAGCCCGCGCACGCGGCCGCGGCAAGGGTGTCCTTGAGGCCCTTCGGCGCGATGGCGGCGGCGAACTCCCTGACCGCCTTGTCCGGCGCGGCGCCGCCCATGCCCTGGTGCTGGTCGCCCTTGGGCGCTGCGTGACACATGACGCAGTCAAATGAACCATGGACGGACTTCTCGTATTTCTCCTTGTTGACATTGACAGCCCCTTCCATCGATCCGTGACAGCTCAGGCACGTTGCCGAATCGGTCGCCGCGCCCGCAGTCGTGATCAGAAGGAAGGTGAACAGCAACGACAGCAATGCGTTCAGCCAAGTCCTCATACGTACTCCTTTCAAATGATTTTTATTGTGATGCGGAGCAGCCGCATGGGGATGCGCGGCTGCCTCCCCCGTTCGAATGATCGAGGCACAGCAAGTTGCAAGTTGAAACATTATCACAACAGGGAAATTTTGGCAAGCAGATTTTGCAAAGCTGGAGATTGAGAAATGAGCAGGGGCCTGCAGCCGTACAGAGGATCAGGAGCGGGGATAAAAGACCTGCATCAGATAGAGTCCGCGTGCGGGGGCTGTTTTGCCTGCCGCGGTTCGGTCCCGGCCTCTGATCATGGCTTTCACCTCATCAGGAGAGAACCTGCCGAGCCCCACGTCAATGAGCGTGCCGACGATGTTCCTGGCCATGTGCATCAGAAACGCGTCCGCTTCGAGAATGAACTCGATCTGGTCGCCCTTCTTCCCTATCATCAGGGTCCTGAGTTTCCTGACCGGCACCTTTGCGTTGCATGCCGAGCTCCGGAAGGCCGAGAAATCGTGCTTTCCGACCAGGTGCGCGGCCGCCCGCCGCATGTTCGCAAGGTTCAATTTCCGGTCGACATGCCAGGCGTGGTCACGGAGGAGCGCCGAGGGTGCGCTGCGGGCAAGGACGACATACCGGTATTGTTTGCCTCTGGCGCTGAAGCGCGCGTGAAAGTCCGCCCTCACCTCTTCCGAGGCGATGACCCTGATGTCCCTGGGAAGGAGCCGGTTCAGGGCCGGCGCCCAGGCCTCTCCGGGGATGGGGCTCTCCGTCGGAAAATTCGCCACGTGGCCCAGGGCATGGACGCCCGCGTCGGTCCTGCCGGACGAGACCGTCCTGATGTCCTCCTTCGTGAGCGCCTTGAGGGCCGTCTCGAGGGTCTCCTGGATGGTCGGACTGCCGCTTCCCTGCTGGGACTGCCAGCCGTGGTAGTTCGTTCCGTCGTATTCGAGGATGAGTTTTATGTTGCGGGACATTATGAAGACCTAAGAAAGAACCTTTACCACGAATGTCACGAATAAGTGCCGAATGACACGAATGAGGCCGGGAGCAGTCATTTCGTTGTCAAAATATTCGTTAGCCTGGCATATCGTAAACTTAGTTGTTAATGGTTCACCGCAGTCATTCCGGCACGTTCTAAGCCGGAATCCGGGGATTTAAACCTCTGGACCCCGGCTAAAATCATGCCGGGGTGACGAGAAAAAGCGGCGAGATACCATCAGGAATTAGATTTACAGTGTACTAGTTTCGTTCAATCCGCAATCCGAAATCCGCAATCGTCTCACTCCCCAAGATACGCCTTTTTGATCCCCGGGTCGTTGGCAAGCTCCGACGCCGCTCCCTGCATCACGACCCGTCCGCTCTCCATCACGTATGCCCGCCTGGCAAGGCGCAGCGCCGCCTTGGCGTTCTGCTCAACGAGCAGGATGGTCGTCCCCTGGCTGTTGATCTCCTCGATGATCTTGAAGATCCTGCTCACGATGATCGGCGCCAGTCCCAGAGACGGCTCGTCCAGGAGCAGGAGCTTCGGCCGGGACATGAGCGCCCTGCCGATGGCCAGCATCTGCTGTTCTCCGCCCGACAGGGTCCCGCCCAGCTGCCTGCTCCGGTCGGCGAGCGCCGGGAACATGGCGAACACGCGGTCCATGTCCTGCTGGAGCTTACCCTTATCACCCAGGAATGCGCCCATCTCCAGGTTCTCCCGCACCGTCATGCGGGACAGAATGCGCCTGCCTTCAGGCACCTGGGAAATGCCGAGGGCGACGATCGCGTGGGGAGGCATCCCCGATATCACGCGGTCATTGTACCGGATCGATCCGGTGGTGAGCCCCGCGACGCCGGAGATGGACATGAGCGTCGTGGACTTGCCGGCGCCGTTCGCGCCGATGAGCGCCACGATCTCGCCCTGCCGCACCTCGACGCTCACGCCCTTGAGCGCCGCGATCATGCCGTAGGAGACGAATATGTCGGAAAGAGTAAGCATAAGATCCGAGTCCACTAAACTTCAAGACAACAGGAACCTTGAACACGAATGGCACGAATGGACGAATTTCACGAATAAAGGCTAACGGCTAATATTATGGCAAATAAATGACTACCCTGTTGTCATTCGTGTCATTCGGCAGTTATTCGTGACATTCGTGATAAAGTTAATTTCCTTTTCTTTAGGCGTGCTGCTGATGTTCCTTCCCCAGATATGCCTCGATCACCGCGGGGTCCTGCTGGATATCCTTCGGCGAGCCTTCGGCGATCTTCACGCCGTGGTCGAGCACCACCACGCGGTCCGAAATGCCCATGACCACCTTCATATCGTGCTCGATCAGGATGATCGCGACGCCGTTGTCCCTGATCCTGCGAACGAGGTCCATAAGCTCCTGCGTCTCATGGGGATTCATGCCCGCCGCGGGCTCGTCCAGCAGAAGGAGATGCGGCTCGGTCCCCAGGGCCCGTGCGATCTCGAGCCGGCGCTGGTCGCCGTAGGACAGGTTCGCCGCTACCGTATCGTGCTTCGCATCGAGCCCGGTGAACTTCAGGATGTCCATGGCACGGTAGCGCATGTCGCGCTCTTCCTTCTTCACCTTCGAAGGACGGATGATGGCCCCGAAGAACCCCGCCTTCGTGCGGCAATGGGCGGCCACCATGACGTTCTCGAGGCAGGACATGCCGCTGAAGAGCCGGATGTTCTGGAAGGTGCGCGCCACGCCCAGGGCCGTGATGTCGTGGGGGGCCATCGTGGTCACGTCCCGGTCGGTGAAGGCCACCGTCCCCTTCGTGGGCCGGTAGATGCCGGTGATGCAGTTGAAGAACGTTGTCTTTCCGGCGCCGTTCGGTCCGATGATGCTCACGATGCGCTCGCGCTCGACGCGGATGTCGATGCCCTCGATGGCCTTGAGCCCGCCGAAGTGCTTGGTCAGGTTTTTGGTTTCCAGTAAGAGCATAGAAAGATCAAACTATTAATCTGAACACGAATGGCACGAATGGACGAATTACACGAATAAAAACACATCAAAAAACCAATGCTATGGGGTAACGTCTAATTCACGATCCTTCGCACTTCGACCTTTTTCCCGCCGAAGTTTACAAGCAAACCAAGTTTCAATCCTGATGCTTTGAGATACGACAGTACCTGGCTTTCGAAGATCGAATTTAGTTCAGATACCGCCTTGAACTCCAGCAGGATAGTATCGTCCGCGACCGAATCCAGCCGACATTCTCCGATCTTGTCCCCTTTATACATGACAGCCACGATCCTTTGCCTATCTACCGATATGCCTTGACCGGTGAGCTCTCTATCCATGGCTTCTTCATATATCTTTTCTGAATATCCCGGACCAAGGACATTATGGACCTCATAGCAAGCCTTAACGATTCTGTAGGATGGGTCCTTAAAAATGATCCCATCAAGATCATTGTTTTTCTTTTCGTCTTCAGCCGTCATTCGTGACATTCGTCCATTCGTGTCATTCGTGTTATTCCTTATGATATTGTTCTCTTCGTAATTTGCATTCTACTTCTCATTTTCCCTTCGCCGTTCCCAGCAGTCCCTGGGGACGGAATACCATCATCAGCACCAGCGCGACGCCGAAGCCGAGCATGCGGTAGTCGGCAAAATCGCGGAACACCTCGGGCAGCGTGACCAGGAGGAACGCCCCCAGGATGATGCCGGGGATGCTCCCCATGCCGCCCAGGACCACCATGCACAGGATCATGACGGACTCGAAGAAGGTGAAGCTCTCGGGAGAGACGAAGGCCATCTTCGCCGCGAAGAACACGCCCGTCATCCCCGCCCAGGCGGACGCCACCACAAAGGCCAGCAGCTTCAGCCGGAAGGTATTGACGCCCATTGCCTCGGCGGCGATCTCGTCCTCGCGGATCGCGATCCATGCCCTGCCGATGCGCGACACCATGAGCCGGTTCATGGCGAAGACCGTGACGATGGCGATGACCAGGATGAGATAGTAGAAATCCAGGGGCGTGGAAAGGACCATGCCGCCGATGGCCGGCCTGCCGATGCGCGATATGCCGTTCGGGCCGCCGGTGACAGTGTCCGAATTGTTCAGAACGATGCGCGTGATCTCGCCCAGGCCCAGCGTGACGATGGCGAAGTAATCGCCGCGCAGCCTCAAGGTGGACAGCCCGATCAGGAGCGCCATGAAGGCCGAGGTCGCGGCGCCGACAACAAGCCCCGGCCAGAAGCCCAGCCCGAACCGCGTCGAAAGGATGGCATAACTGTACGCGCCGATCGCGTAGAACGCAACGTAACCCAGGTTCAGGAGCCCCGTCTGCCCCACCATGATGTTGAGGCCGAGGGCAAGGACAGCATACATGCCCGTCAGGGTCAGCACGTCGCGGTAATAATCGTTCTGGAAGAAGGGAATGACGAACAGGAGGGCTATAAAAACGGAAAGGAAGAGCGGCGAGCGGGTCCGGAAAAGAATGCTGTTGACGCTCGCTCGGAGGCCCGAGGCCTTGTAGAGGACCGCATTGACGATCCGCGAGGCGGCGTCGGTCTTCAAGAGGCCCCAGAGCGCGACGCCGGCCAGGATGACCATGACGACCTGAAACGCGCGCCACGGCCCCGTAAAAGGGAAAGCAAGGGCTCCCGCCCACAGGGGGACCGCAAGAAAGGACAGGTACCGCGTTACAGTGTTCCGGGATTCGCTCATCGTGGAGCGAAATTATCGCACAACCTCGGGGGGAATTCAAGGAGTAGTTGGAAGGATGGTAGAAAAACGCGAGACCTAGACGTCCCGCGGCTCGATGAGAAGCCGAAGCCCGTCCACGATCTGCCTGACGCGCGCCGGGGAAAGGCTGCCGATCTTCTCGGCACAGTCGGTTTTGTCCACGGTAACGACCTGGGATATGTTCACGACGCTGTCCTTTTTCAGATTCGCCTCGCCTTTTTTCAGCAGAACGTTGCCGGGAACATCGGCGCGTTTGAGGTTGGACGTCAGCGCGCAGACCACGATGGTGTTGATCCTGCTCTTGTTGAACACGTTGTTCTGGACAACCACATGAGGATGGCGGTATCGCGGTTCGGAGCCTTCGGGTTCTCCGAGGTCGATCCAGTAGATGTCGCCCTGCCTGATGCTCACGAACGTTCCTTCAGGACGGTCCTGCTATACCGTTTTTTACTTTTCTGCCTGACGCTATACTCTTCGGCAGTTTCGGCGGCCGCGGATGCCTCATTGATCGCATCAAGCAGTTTCCCGGACTTCCTTTTCTCCAGGTATTCCCGCACCGCAGTGACGAACACTTCGCTCCGTGATGAGCGGCGTTCCTTCGCGACCTTCTCTATCTCCTTGAACATTTCATCAGGAACGGATATGGCTGTTTTCATGAGATGAGTATACCATGCGGTTATACCCATGTCAATACCATAGAGATCCCGTCGGGAGAGCACCTTGTGAGACAATGAAGACCCGCCTCCTCGCATCTCGTTTATTGTTAGCGCCCTGACAGAACCGCCTCCACCGCCCGTATGGCATCGGCAGCCGAGCTCGTTATCCCGCCGGTATAACCGGAGCCTTCGCCGATGGGATACAGGTTCCTGATGTTCACTGATTCAAATTTGTCACTGCGCGTTATCTTGACGGGCGCCGACGTTCTTGTTTCAGCGCCCATCAATAGGGCATAGGGGGACACAAATGTTGGATACGTCTTCTGCCACGCTGTAAATGCGGCCGTGAGCGACTCATTGATGAACGCCGGGAATATCCCGCGCATATCCGCCGCTGTCGTTCCCGTTGCGCAGGAATTTTCATTCAAACCGCCCGAACCCTTCCCGCTCAGGAAATCAGGCAGATTCTGGGCAGGAACGCCCCAGGCCCCTCCCCCGGCCTGAAAGGCCTTTCGCTCGATGTCCTTCTGGAGCTCGACCCCGGCCAGGGGATCGGCCGATCGGTAATCGCCGGTCCGGCAGGTCACCACGATGGCGGCATTGGAATACTCCGATGCCCTGCGGGAATAGCTCATGCCGTTCACGACCAGCATGCCGTCTTCCGATGAAGCGTTCACCACCTCGCCGCCCGGGCACATGCAGAAGGTGTACACGCCCCTTCCTGTCGCCCGTTCGGTATGCGTAAGGGAATACGCGGCGGCCCCGATACGGTCGTAATCCTTGTATTTATCGCCATAGCGCATCTGGTTAATGATCTCCACCGGGTGCTCCACTCTTACCCCGACAGAGATCGGTTTCTGCTCAAGGGCAATGCCCTTGCCATGGAGCATCTCAACGGTGTCGCGCGCGGAATGCCCCAGCGCAAGATAGAGGCTTGAACAGTGATATTCCTTTTCTCCGTTGATGACGACGCCGACGGCAGCATGGTCCGACAGCAGGATGTCCGTCATTTTCGAACGGTAATGGATCTCGCCGCCCTGTGCGAGGATATGGTTCCGTATATTGCGGACGATCCCGCACAGCACGTCGGTGCCCAGATGGGGCTTGCTGACATATCCTATCTCCCCGGGAGCGCCGAACTTGATGAACGTATCCAGCACCTTGTTGATATGGTCCGTGTTGATCTTCCGGGAGAACAGTTTCCCGTCGGAATAGGAGCCCGCGCCGCCTTCGCCGAACTGGATGTTCGATTCAGGATCGAGCACCTTTTCCTCGATGAACTTCCGGACATCAAGGGACCGCTCCTCGATCTTCTTACCCCGTTCGAAGATGATCGGCTTGAGCCCATAGGCAAGAAGTTCAAGAGCGGCGAACATGCCGGCAGGGCCGAAACCGATGACGATCGGCCGTTCAGCGCTGCTGCTTGATCCCTGTTCTTTCGGGATTTTCTCGGTGTAGAGAGGAAGGTTCGCTTCGTTGGCAAAGCTGTCGGAGGTATGGACCGCGAGGGATATGTCGTAGAAGAACTGCTCTTGATCGCCCGCATCGAGCGACTTGCTCAGCACTTTGACGATGCGCAGGGTTGTCTCGCTGACGTTCAGTTTTTGTGCTGCCGCCCTTCTGTATTCATCATGCCCGTCTTTTTCAACAGGGATGCGCAAATTGCTCAGGAGTAGATTCAAGTATCCTCGTTTCTTTTAGTTTTCGCGGCCTGACGGTGTTTCCCCTGATCCAATGCTTCGAGGAATTCCCGGACAGGAGATGGATCATACATCCGCATCAAGGAGCCGATATACTGCATCTGCCGGTTAAGAGGACAATGTTTTTTAATGGTCTTTGCCGCTTTCACGGCCTTGAGAATATCTTCGGTCAGGCCGATCCGATCGAGCTTCTCATCCGGCAGCTTTACCAGTCGTTCACCCAGGTCCTGCAGGGACAGCGCGGCTTTTTTCTTTTGAGTTCTGCTCAGGCACGCCGGCTGTTCTCCCCGCTCCTGCCCGGATCTCGCCGTTCTCTTCAGGTTCTTTTTGTGTACCAATCCCATGCATTCACCGTTTTGTCAGATCGATCTGTGAGAAGATCAGCAACGACGTGAGGAACGGGTTCTCAGCGTTTCTCTCGACGGAGTTGTTGTGGATCTTAAATGGCTCATATGCAATTTGCGGTCAGCCGCAGCCGACCAAACTACTGAACGGCGACTATATCACATTGTACCTGTTTCAAACAGCACTTTTGATCGCCGCAGGAGTTCAGGAACGGATCGCTGCCGGAAAGCTGCTTCAACCATTACTATTTCCCCGCCCGTGCCCGTTCTTGTCCCGCCTGGTATAGGATAGAGGCGAGATAAACGACGATGGCCGTATTCACGATCAACAGGGAGACCCGCGGCCAGGTAACTTTGCGAACGACCTCGTAGATCTCAATAGGTACATAGATCGCGCCCGCTAAAAGGCCGAACCATTCGGCCCAGCGGCGCTGCAGCCAGAGACCGTAAGCTTCGACTAGGCGAATGACGGCGTAGACGAGGGCTGACAGAGCCAGCACCCATAACTGCGCATCAGTCACATTGCCGGCCAGATCGAGAAATACCCGGGGGTAGCGGCTGGCGGGATTTAAATGGAAGCGCCGGACAAGATGCTCGGCCGCGAGGTGAAGGTCCTTATGGATGTACTCCAACAACCCGAATCCGGCCAGCAGGACAAGCAGCCCCTTCGTTGCTTCAAACAGGGATACGACACGAAGACCGCCTTTTCCCTGCTCACGTTCCATGAGAATTCTTAGCTCACCCCGCAGGCTCACAGCCCGAGCTTCTTGTTGATCCTCGCCTTGGTGACCGAAAGCACCTCGCCGGACTCGACGCGGAGCAGTTTCAGGAACAGCTCGTAGTTCTCCGCGTTCCCGTACAGGCTCCCGGTGACGATCATCTTCGCTCCGGCCAGCTTGCCGACCTTCACGGCGTCCTTCTCGGACACGGCCCCGGTCAACTGGAGCTTCAGTTCCTCCAGAACGGCTTGGAGGTCCTTCCGTTCGACCATGGTGAAGGTCTTGCTCCTGCTGAGCGAGAGGCCGAGCTGCTCGCCGAAATATTCCGCATTCACGGACAGCGATGCGTCCTTCGGTGAAATGGGAAGCACCGTTGCCGCGGTCTTCTCCGCGATCACGATGGTGGAGTAGTCCACGAGCTGGGCAACGGCCTGTTCGAAGAGCTTCTGCAGGGTCGCTGCGCCGTCCTCGTCGCTGATCTTGGTTGCGGTGAAATACTCCCCGTCGCCTTCCCTGCCCGCGCCCAGGACGTTGTTGATCTCCTCCTTGGCGAACTGGATGATGATGGTCTCGAGCTTGTCCGTCTGGAAATTATCTCCCGTGTGGTGGCTCACGCTGCCCGGCTGTCCGCCTTCGCTCTCGCCCTTTTCGCCGTAGGTCAGGAAGATGTATCTGCCCGAAGTGTACTGGGCGATCTGCCGGAGCACGTATTCACCGGCAAGGTCCAACCCGCCCGTGCCGACCGAGAAGATCTTGATGCCCTGCTTCTTCGCGTCCCCCGCGGCGTGGACATAGGTGTATTTCTGGCCGTAATCGAGGTGCGGCGGCGCGTCGGTGATCACGAAGACCAGGCGGACACCGTCGGGGTTCCAGCTGATCTTCCGGACGGCATCCGCCAGGGCGCTCTGAAGGTCTTCGGGGCCGTCGCCGCCGCCGCCGGCCTGGACCTTGTTCAGCTCCATCTGGAATGCATCGAGGTCGCCGGTCAAGGCAACGGTCCTGGTCACGTACTCGTCTCCCTTGTCCTTGTACAGAACGATGCCGAACCGGACCTGGGGCTTTGATGACAACGAAGAAAGATTAAGATTAATGATCTCGATGGTCCTTTTCAGCCGTTCGATCTCCTTGCCCATGCTCCCCGTTGTGTCGAGGACAAAGAGCACGTCGAGCGGAAGCGGCTCCGGGACGGTCCTCGGCTGTGACAGCTTCACCTCGATCTCGCGCGGTCCCTGCCGGTCAAGGGTGAGATCCTGTCTTTGCTGCATATGGGTGACCACCGCCTGATAGCGGAATATGTCGGCACCGTACAGGGAAGGAAAGAAAAAGAACGTCCCGTCGGAATAGGTCTTTCCTTCCGCAAGGAGCTCGCTCCCGCCGGGGGCCGAGACCTTGATCTCCGCGTTCAGGACCGGCTTGCCCGCCCCATCGACGACCTTCACCAGGATCCGTTCGGAGATGTTGATCG
The DNA here is from genome assembly GCA_020052615.1 of Nitrospirota bacterium. GTDB lineage: Bacteria > Nitrospirota > UBA9217 > UBA9217 > UBA9217 > JAAXXJ01. The sequence goes on from JAGVOT010000046.1 coordinate 31,212, forward strand.
GATAATGTTTTGCCCGGGGACCGTATTGATCGAGAAAATGGATGAAATAGTTGAACTGCTTGTTGTCGTCCGCATACCCGGCCTTGAGGCCCGAGGCTTCCTGGCTTCTGGCTGCCGGTGCGGACATTGCTCTGGATTTACTGAAATCTGCTTCGGCCTTCCTTTCTCCGTCCGCCCTCATCATGGATTCCGCAGGCGCCGGAGCCTCCTTCGCGAACAATCCCAGTTTCGGTTCTCCCGAAAGCGCGACGTCGGCCTTTTTCGCCGGCATGGTTGCAGGGGCGCAGGCGAACAGAAATAGCAGGATCACAAGAGATGACAGGGACGGGAACAAGCGGGTACTGGATGATTGCATGGATCCTCCTTAAAGTATGGCTTCGGAACGCTCTTTGAACGACGTAACATTTTCGAGACCGGGGTCCGGATGGATCGTGCCGGTTTGCAGGATCATCCTTCCTGCTGGTCTGTGCGCCGGAACTATAGCAACAGCAGCCCGTTGAATCAAGGTATTTCTCGCACGGCAATGGCGCATAAGGCTGGCGCTCTCCTGAAAGGATGCCTTACAAGGGGCACGAAAGTTCATTTTACCGCAGGCTGTCCGCCCATCCCCTCCCCCGCCCGCTCCCACTTGGCCGACGTGACCTTCCACTGGCCGCCTTCCTTATTTAAGAGCACCTCGAAATTATACGCTCCCAGGGATTCGGGAAGAATGCCGCCGGAAGCCTCGCCCGTTCCCCTGCCGGTCAGGATGGCCTGGAAGACCGCTTTTGCCGTCTGCCCGGTCACCACGATATCGATGTTCGGCATGTAGACCGAAACCTTCTGGTGCCGGAAGAAATAGAACGCCAATAGCCCCTTGATGCCGTTGTAGTCGTTGCCCTGGGGATCGCGGTAGGTCTTCGAGATATGGTCCAGCACCGCGCCGATCTTCTTCTCTTCCGCAGCCTGCTGGACGCTCGTTATGACCTTCTTTACTTTGTCTTCTTCCGTCTCCTTTGTGCAGGCGGAAAGGAGTAGGACCGGGATGATGAGCATAAGCATTTGCCTGTGTATCTTCATGAAAGCTCCTTCCAGAGTTCTTTCGTCCCGCAAAGCGGGACGGCTACCAACAAAATATTGTCATTCGCATGATAGCCGCACCCTTAGTAAGTTATGAATCAAAATCTACCCAAAATGGCAAGAATATTTCTCGCAAAGCGCGCAGAGGTCGCAAAGAAAGGCCAAAGCTCAGGCCTTTAATTTACAACAAAAGTCTCGCCAGCTTTTCTTAGCGTACTTTGCGAGCTCGCCTAGAGGCGCCTACTTCTGGTTGCGAGAGACGCCTTTGTATTTTGTCTTTTGGTTCCGGCTCGTCCAGGTTAGGGTGCGTTTTCTACGACCCGGCAAGGTATGCTGTCATTGCGAGCGACCGAAGGGAGCGCGGCAATCTCGTCTCTGGATACGAGATTGCTTCGTCGCTCTGCTCCTCGCAATGACGGCATAATTGGTGCACGTAAACATGATAGCACACTTCCCCGTCCATCGACAATTCCCAACGTTCGTTTGACATCCTGCCGCGGTACGGTTACTATTGGACCTATGGCAAAGATCATCAAGACCGTCATCCTGCTCTTCTGGTTCGTGATGCTGGGACTGCTCGTCCACCGGACCTATCTGAGTCCCGCGTCGGTCGTGGCGCTCGACATCGTCACGGAAGAAGGCATCAAGGCCGGCGACGAATGGTTCGGCATCTACCAGAAGGGCCGGAAGATTGGCTATGCCCACACGCAGACGCAGGTGGAAGGCGACACCTACCACGTCTTCGAGGAATCGACCATGGACGTCCTGGCCCTGGAGCGGGTCCAGCGGGTCAGCACCGTGATCAACGCCTATACGACCAAGAAGTTCATGCTCAAGTACTTCGACTTTACGCTCCGTTCCGGCGTCTCGACCATGGACATCAAGGGAGCAGTCGTCGGCAAACAGCTGGTCGTCGATATCGTCACCGCCGGCGAAACGAGAAAGGAGCGCTTTCCGCTCAAGGAACCTGTCTATCTCACTCCCAACATCAGACCCGCCGTCGTCAGCCTGGGACTCGAGCCCGGGAAGCGCTACCGGTTCCCCCTCTTCAACCCGGCCACCATGAGCACCGAGGACGCCTTCGTCACCGTTGAGGCAAAGGAGACCATCAAGGTCGGCGACGCGGAACAACCGGTCTATAAATTGAAGGAATCCTTCCAGGGGATGGAGGCGACCTCCTGGATCACCCACGAGGGGGAGACCATCAAGGAGGAAAGTCCGCTGGGGTATTCCCTGCTGAAGGAAACAAGGACCGAAGCCCTGAAGCTGGACAAGCGCGGCCCGGCCGTGGACATCATCGCTCTGGTGAAGATCCCCTCGAACCCCATCAACAATCCCCATAAAGTGAAGCTGCTGAAGGCCCGGCTTTCCGGAGCGCCGCTCGAAGGGTTCGAACTGTCCGGGGGCGGGCAGACCTGGAAGGACGGCCTCATCGAGATCCGGTCCGCGACGGCGGTCAGGTCCTACGCCGTTCCCTACCCCGGAAAGGACCATCTTCCGGACCTGCAGGCCACGATGCTGGTGCAGAGCGATGACAGGAACATCCGCGATCAGGCCGCGAAGATCATCGGGAAAGAGAAGGACGCCCGCGAGGCGGCAAGGAAGCTGAACACCTGGGTCTACGAAGCGATCAGCAAACAGCCCGTGGTCAGCATCCCGAGCGCAGTCGAGGTCCTGAAGCAGAAGGTCGGCGACTGCAACGAGCACACGACCCTCTACACGGCGCTGGCGCGAGCAGCCGGGATCCCGGCCCGCATGGCTGCCGGCATCGTCTATATGAAGAACGGCTTCTACTATCACGCGTGGCCCGAGGTGTGGCTGGGTGAGTGGATCGCCATCGATCCCACGTTCAACCAGTTCCCCGCCGATGCAACGCACATCCGCTTCGTCACCGGCGACCTTTCGAAGCAGTCGGAGATCCTGAAGCTCGTGGGGAAGCTGAAGGTGGAAGTGATGGAGTATAAATAAGAAATAACCAATTCTACCACAGAGACACAGAGGCACAGAGAGAACCAATGACGAGAACGTTGCTCATGATAAATCTTTTCTCCGTGTCTCATGCCTTTAAAACAAATCTATTGTTTCCCGTTTCCTCTGTGTTCTCTGTGCCTCTGTGGTAAAAATATATCTTGTTTTCTGCTTCTCATCCGTGGTTTGAGAAAACTTATGATCAAGCTCACCAACCTTACCAAGGACTACGGCAGTTTCACCGCCGTGAAGAACATCAACCTCGAGGTTCAGGCCGGCGAGGTCTTCGGGTTCCTCGGCCCCAACGGCGCGGGCAAGACCACGACCATCAAGATGATGGCCGGGCTCCTCCAGCCCACGGGCGGAAGCGTGGAGATAGGCGGCTTCGACGTCCAGAAGGACCCGATCCGGGCCAAGTCCATCACCGGCTTCATCCCCGACCGGCCGTACCTCTACGAGAAGCTCACCGCCGAGGAGTTCATGCGGTTCGTGGCTGAGCTGTACACGATGACCGGTCCGGCCGCGCGGATCCGAGACCTTCTCGAGCTGTTCGGACTGGCCGACTGGGCCGGCGAGCTCGTCGAGAACTTCTCCCACGGCATGAAACAGCGGCTGGTCATGGCGTCCGCGCTCCTCCACGAGCCGAAGGTCCTCGTTGTGGACGAACCCATGGTGGGGCTGGACCCCCGGGGCGCCCGGCTGGTGAAGGACCTCTTCAAGGACCTCGCCGCGAAAGGCGTGACGATCTTCATGTCCACCCACACCCTCGAGATCGTCGAGGCCATGTGCACCCGTGTTGCCATCATCAACAAGGGAGAGATCATCGCCGGGGGAAGCGTCGGGGAACTGGGCCGCCTGGCGCGGATGGAGAACAGCCACCTGGAGCCCATCTTCCTGAAGCTGACCGGCGGGGACGAGACGATATAGCGAGTCAGAATAACCCCTCCCTATCCCTACCCTTAAATAAGGGGAGGAAAAAGGAGGGGTTAATGATGCGGGTGGTCAGGTGGGGTAATTTTCAGTGAATCTCATACACGCCACACGTTAGTAAGTTACGAATCAAAATCTACCCAAAACGGCAAGAATATTTCTCGCAAAGCGCGCAAAGGTCGCAAAGAAAGTCCAAAACTTTAGCCGCTTTTATTTGAAAACAAAAACCTCGTCTGCTTTTCTTTGTGTACTTTGCGAGCTTTGCGAGAGACGCCCTTAGATTTTCCGGCTTGTCCGGGTTAGGGAAGCACTACGAAAGTAACCATGCAGATCAAGGACTATCTTCCTTTTCTTCGCTGGTGGCCGACGGTCACGCGGCGCACCCTGAAGGCCGATCTCATCGCCGGGATCACCGGCGCGGTAATTGTGCTGCCCCAGGGCGTCGCTTTCTCCGTCATCGCGGGCCTTCCACCGGAATACGGCCTCTACTCGGCGATCGTCCCCGCGATCATCGCGGCATTGCTTGGCTCTTCCTACCACCTCATATCGGGTCCCACTACCGCAATATCCATTGTCATTTTCACCACCATCAGCCCGCTGGTCGAACCGGGCAGCGCCCACTACATCCAGATGGTGCTGACCCTTACGTTTCTCGCCGGACTGTTCCAGTTCGGCCTGGGCCTGGCCCGGCTCGGAGCGCTGGTCAATTTCGTGTCCCACTCCGTCGTGGTCGGGTTCACCACCGGAGCCGCGGTCCTGATCGCGACCAGCCAGCTCAGCGGTTTCTTCGGCGTCGCCGGTTCGAAACGCCACGCCTTTATCCACGTGTGGGAAGACCTGTTCAACGAGCTGCCACGAACCAATCCCTACGTGGCGGCCATTGCCGTCACGTCGCTGATCACCGCGGTCCTGTTCAGACGATATTATCCTCGTCTTCCGGGCATGCTCTTCGCCATGATCATTGGCAGCGTGCTTGCCTCGGTACTGAACGCGCAGGAGCGCGGCGTACGGCTCATCGGTTCCCTCCCGGGCCATCTGCCGCCCCTGTCCGTTCCCGACCTATCAACCTCCTCGGTGCGGCAACTGGCCCCGGCTGCGCTTGCCGTTGCCATGCTCGGCCTCGCCGAAGCGGTGTCCATCGCCCGGGCGGTCGCCACGCGCTCTCATCAGCGCATCGACAGCAACCAGGAATTCATCGGCCAGGGACTTTCCAACATCATCGGCAGTTTTTTTTCGAGCTACGCGGCGTCGGGCTCATTCACCCGCACGGGCGTGAACTACGAGTCCGGCGCGAAAACGCCGATGGCCGCCGTCTTTGCGGCGCTGTCGCTTTCGGCGATCCTGCTGCTCATCGCGCCGCTCACCGCCTATCTTCCCCTTGCCTCCATGGCGGGAGTGCTGCTGGTCGTTGCGTACGGCCTCATCGACTTCCACCATATCCGCACCATCGTCCGGACAAGCACCCCCGAGGCCGCAGTGCTCGCCGTGACCTTCCTGGCGACGCTCCTGGTCGAACTGGAATTCGCGATATACGTGGGCGTCATTCTCTCCCTCCTGCTTTACCTCAACCGGACGTCCCATCCGCACTTCATCACCCTCGCTCCGGACCCGGACAGCGACCGGCGGAGCTTCATCAATATCACAAGGATGCCGGTGGATGAATGCCCCCAGCTCAAGGTCATTCGGATCGACGGCTCGCTGTTCTTCGGGGCCGTGGACCATTTTGCCCAGGAACTGCGAAACCTGACCAGGAACACCCCCGAACAGGCGCATATCCTGATCGTCGGGAGCGGCATCAATTTCATCGATGTTGCCGGATGCGAGGCGCTTGCCAATGAGGCGCATCGCCTCCATGTGAACGGTAGACAATTGTACCTCTGCACGCTGAAAAGCGAGGTCCTGAACACGCTGCGGCGGGGCGGCTATCTCGAGCGCATCGGGGAGAAGAACATCTTCTCCTCCAAGCTTCAAGCGATCGACCGGATCGTTCCGCGCCTCGACCCGGAGCGATGCCGCGTCTGCACGGTCCGGGTATTCCATGAGTGCGACGGAATGCCGGGGGCGAAAAAACTCGACACGGAGCCAAAAGTAGGCGCTTCTAAGCGACACGGGAACACGGGGAAAATACAGGGGCAGGGCCCCTGATCTAAGACCCAGCCTCGCTCTCCTCTGGACCTCGCCTAGAGACGTCTCCTTTTGCTGCGGTGAAAAGGTCTTTTATCATTTTGTTATCTTGAATAGTAACTCTTGAATAGTAAAATTATGCTAATCCTCCTCCACCCCCGTTTCCACGCCGTGAAAAACCGGCTTATGCGCCTGAAGAAAGGCGACGGGCTGAAGACGGCCGTCCTTGCCCTCCTGGGCGTTGCCTTCTGGGCCTTCCTGTTCGTCGTTTCCTACCGCGTGCTTTCCTACTTCCGGACGGTCGAAGGCCTCGGCGACCTGCTGGCCCTGCGGCTTCTGTCCATGGTCCTGTTGACGTTCTTCTCGATCCTGGTCTTCAGCAACGTCGTCACCTCGCTCTCCACCTTCTACCTCTCGGGCGAACTGGAGATCCTGCACTCGGCGCCCGTCAGGATCGAGAGCATCTACCGCGCCAAGTTCGTCGAGACCCTGATCGACTCCTCGTGGATGACGCTCATCTACGGCCTGCCGGTCTTTCTGGCCTACGGGGCGGTCTTCAAGGCGGGTGCCGCCTACTTCGCGGGGCTCCTGTTCACGATCGTGCCGTTCCTGATCATCCCGGCGGCCATCGGGATCATCGTAACCATGCTGCTCGTCTCCGCTTTCCCGGCGCGGCGCGCCCGGGACATCCTGGTGCTCCTGGGCCTTCTGATCTTCGTGGTCCTCTACATCCTGTTCCGCATGCTCCGGCCCGAGAGCCTCGTGGACCCCGACGCCTTCCCCACGCTCGTGCAGTACCTTACGGCCATGCGCGGTCCCGTGTCTCCGCTCCTTCCCAGCTCCTGGGCGTCCGACGCGCTGGCGCCCCTGCTCAGGAAGAACGCGCGTGAAGCCCTCTTCTTCCTGCTTATGCTCTGGAGCACCGCCCTTGCGGGCATCGTCATCGCCGAGTGGGTCTGCGGCAGGATCTACTATGCCGGCTGGTCCCGGTCGCAGGAAGGCAAACGAGCGAAGCTCTCCCGCTCGCGGGCCGCGGACCTGTTCTTCCGCCTTGCCGTCCTGCCCTTCCGCGGCACGATGCGCGCCATCGTGCTGAAGGACATGAAACTGTTCTTCCGGGACGCCTCACAGTGGTCGCAGCTCTTCCTGCTGCTGGCCCTCACGGTGGTGTATATCTACAGTTTCAAACTGCTGCCCCTGGAACGGGCGGCTCTGCCCACGATCTATATCCAGAACCTCATCTCCTTCCTGAACCTCGGCATGGTCGGCTTCGTCACCTCGGCAGTGGCGGTCCGCTTCGTCTTCCCGGCGGTGAGCCTCGAAGGCGAGTCCTTCTGGATCGTCCGTTCCTCGCCGCTGCCCCTCAAGGATCTCCTGTGGGCGAAGTTCTGGTCAAGCGTGATCCCCCTCCTCGTCCTTGCCGAGGTCCTGATCGTGCTGTCGAACATCCTGCTCAAGGTCTCGGGCCTCATGATGGTCATCGGCATCGTGACGGTCAGCCTCATGACCGTCGGCATCGCCGCCCTCGGCGTCGGCATGGGCGCCGCGTTCCCGCGTTTCCGCTACGAGAACGCGGCCCAGATCCCCACGGGCTTCGGCGGCATCGCCTACATGATCGTGACCATGCTGTTCATCGGCTCGGTCATCACGCTCGAGGCATGGCCCGTGTACCGCATCTTCCTGGCCCAGTCCCTGGGCGCAGGCATGGGGGCCGCCAAATGGGCATGGATCGCCCTGACCTTGCTGATTGTCGTCGCCCTTATCGCCCTGGCCGTGATTTTGCCCATGAAAATAGGCCTGAAACGCCTTTTGGACCGCGAAATATAGCGCCCTGCCTGGCCACAATATATTGTGGTGTCCTGAAAAAAATATACCTTACCTTGTAATTTCCCCTTTACAAACCCCGACTCCTGTGATATAAACGCTGTTGATAATGGCCGTGGGTGTACCTCCTCATTCTGACTTCTTAATTCTTACTTTTTTTCATCGGGAGGCCTATGCAGCTCAAGTCCCTCAACATGCTCGGCTTCAAATCCTTCTTCGAAAAGACCACGCTCAATTTCCAGGGCGGTGTTACGGCCGTCGTGGGGCCCAACGGGTGCGGCAAGAGCAACATCTCCGACGCCATCCGCTGGGTGCTGGGCGAACAGAGCGCCAAGCACCTGCGGGGCGACAAGATGGAGGACGTGATCTTCAACGGCAGCGAGTCCCGCAAGCCCCTCGGCCTTGCCGAGGTGAACCTCACGCTCACGAACGTCTCGGGACTGCCGTCGGAGTTCGGCCAGTACAACGAGATCGAGATCACCCGCAGGCTCTACCGCTCCGGCGAGAGCGAATACCTGATCAACAAGATCCCCTGCCGCCTCAAGGACATCCGCGACCTGATGATGGACGCCGGCGTGGGCGCCAAGCTCCACGCCATCATCGAGCAGGACCGCGTGAAGAAGATCATCGAATCCAAACCGGAGGACCGCCGGTTCCTGTTCGAGGAAGTCGCGGGCGTGATGAAGTACAAGGCCCGGCGGCAGGAGGCGCTCTCGAAGCTCGAGTCCACCCAGCAGAACCAGCTCCGGGTGAACGACATCCTGACCGAGGTGAAGCGCCAGGTGAACTCGCTGGACCGCCAGGCCAGGAAGGCCGAGCGCTACCAGAAGCTCCGTGGCGAGATGAAGGACCTGGAGTTCCGGCTGGCCAGCGTGGAGTACTCGAACCTGGGCCGCGAATGGACCGCGTCCACGGACGAGTTCAAAACGATCGAGGACGAGGTCACCGGGCTCCACGCCTCCCTGAGCACCATCGAAGCGGCCATTGAAGAGACCCGCGCCGAGGCCCTGTCGTCGGAACGGGAGCTTGCTCATCTCCAGGGCCGGCTCCACGAGACCGAGAACTCCCTCCGCCAGGCGGAGCACCGGGTCGAGATGTCCCGCACCCAGATCGCGGCGCTGACCGAGCAGCGCGGACGGGACCTGAAGGACATCGAATACCTCAACCAGGAGACCGAACGGAACGCCGAGCAGAAGAAGCGCTTCGAGGAGGAGTCGGGCAGCATAGCGGCCTCCCTCGCCTCCCAGAACAACCTGCTCCTCGAAAAGACCGTGGCCTTCGAGAACCTCAGCCAGGCCCTGAAGGGCAAGGAAGCCGACCTGGAAGCGGCCCGTGCAGGCGTATACACGGCCATGACCGAATCGGCCGCGGAAAAGACGCGCATTGCGAACATCGAGTCGCGCATCCAGCATCTCGACGAGCAGGACCAGGCGGCGCAGGGCGAGTCGGACGAACTGGCGAAGAAACTGGAGGGCCTCAAGGTGCTCCTCGCCCAGAAGGAGGAGGAGATCGGCCGGACCGCCTCGCGGCGCGCCGCCCTGCAGGAGGAACATGTCCGCGTCTCCACGCGGCTCGCCGATGCCGTCGCCGGGAAAAAGACGCTCGACGAGGAGCTCGGCGCGACGAAGAACCGTCTCGCCGCCCAGAATTCCCGCCTCCATTCCCTCATTGAGCTGGAGCAGAGCCTCGATGGATATCAGAAAGGCGTCCAGACCGTCATGGCGGCGAAGAAGCAGTCCGCGTCGGACCGGGTGGGCACCATTCACGGTCTCGTTGCGGACATCATCGAGACGGAGCCGAAATACGAAACGGCCATCGAGGCGGTCCTCGGCGACCGGCTCCAGAACGTCGTCGTCGGATCCCAGAACGATTCCCTGAAGGCCATCGAATACCTGAAATCGAGCAGCGGCGGCCGGAGCACCTTCATTCCCGAATCGCCGCGCACCATTCCGACCGAGCCCTTCGTGAAGAACGGCCATGCCGGCGTCATCGGCAGCGCCCTGGGCGTCGTCAGGTACAAAGAGGACTACAAGAATGTAGCGCAGTACCTCCTGGGCGATGTGGTCGTCGTGGACACCATGGACACGGCGCTCTACCTCTTCCACAAGAACGGCATCCACAAGACGATCGTAACGCTCACCGGCGAGATCGTCGATCCCTGGGGCGCCTTTACGGGCGGCGCCGTCGAAGCGGGCGGCTCGGGCATGCTCCGGAAGCGGCGCGAGATCAAGGACCTCGAAAGCGAAGTTGCAGGGCTCACGACGCGCATTGCGGAGCTCGAGAACACCGCCCTGACCCTGGAGACGTCCATCGGGGAGGATACGCGGTCCGAGGCACGGCTGTCCGAAGAGGTCCACAAAGCGGAACTGGAGCTGCTGCACCAGGAAAAGGACGCGGCCGCGCTCCGTGAGGAAACAGGGCGCACCGGGACGCGGGTCAACACGCTCGCTGCGGAGCTCGCCGAGCGCGCTGCCCGGCGGAACGAGTTCCGCGCTGATATCGAGCGATCCTCGACCATGCTCAAGGACCTCGAGGATGGCCACAGCAGCGCCCAGGCAAGCATCGAGAGCCTCCAGCGCGAGCTGGCCGCGGAGCGCGAACACCTGGAAAAGGCAAGGGCCGAGATCACCGAGGTCCGCATGGCGGTGACTTCCTTCCAGGAGAAGCAGGCCGCGGCCGAGAAGGGCCTCGCTGCCCTCGCCCTGACCGCGGCGGACCTTGCGGAACGGCTCCGGAAACGACAGGCCGAGATCGGCGAGATCGCCGGCAAGGTCGGGGAGTTCGAGGCCGCCATCGCCGCGGCCGAAGAGGAGATCCGCGGGAGCATCACGGTCCTCGAGCGGGAGCGTGAAGCGCTCGCCCTGAAACAGGAATCCCATGCAGAGAAGACCAGGGCGCTTTCCTCGCACGAGGAGGAGGCACGCCAGATCCGCCATGACATCGATTCCGCGCAGAAGCGGTTCTCGGCCATCGAGGTCCGGCGCACCGAGCTCCGCATGAAGATCGAGCATCTCAAGGACAACATCTGGACCGCCTACCATACCGAGCTTGAGGCCATGGTGCAGGAGCTGGGCCAGTTCGAGATCAACCTGGACGAGTCGAAACAGCGGCTCGACGAGCTCCGTCTGAAGATCGAACAGATGGGGCCCATCAACGTGGACGCCCTGCAGGAGTACAACGAGCTCAGGGAGCGCTATGACCTGCTCTCGGCCCAGCAGCAGGACATCAACGACTCCATCGCCAATCTCAAGGAGACCATCGCCAAGCTCGACGTGGAGACCATCGAGCTCTTCACCCGGTCGTTCAACGACATCCACGAAAAGTTCAAAGAGGTCTTCAACCGCCTGTTCGAGGGAGGGCGCGCGGAGCTCGTCCTGCTCGATCCGGCCAATGTCCTCGAGTCGGGCATCGAGATCATCGCCCAGCCCCGGGGCAAGAAGGTCCAGAGCATCACGTCGCTTTCGGGCGGCGAGAAGGCGCTCACGGCGATCGCCCTGCTCTTTGCGGCCTTCCTCGTGAAGCCAAGCCCCTTCTGCATGCTCGACGAGGCCGACGCGCCCCTGGACGCCTCCAACGTCATGCGTTTCACCCGGCTGATCCGCGAGATGAGCAGCATGTCCCAGTTCATCGTCATCACCCACAAAACGGGGACCATGGAGATGGCGGACGCGCTCTACGGCATCACCATGGACGAACCGGGCTGTTCGAAGGTCGTCTCGGTGAAGCTGCGCGAGGCGGCAATGGCGTAACCAAGGCGAGCGTAACCACGGGAGCTTCGCTCACACGGGGCTGCGCCACGCGGATAAGACGTGGTCACGGTCGTAAACAGCTCAAGCTTTTCCGTGCGCGCGATCGCACCCGTGTCGCTGAGAAGCACCTATTGTTGGTCATCCGTGGCATTCTTGAAATTGTGTTTCCCCTGTCCGTGCCGCTCCTCTGCCGGCTGACTTGCCACAGACGACAGAGGACGGCTACTGGCAGTCCGTTTCAGGCAGGACCGGCCGTTCCGGTCCTGCTTTTTTTTAGAGCACTGCCCGGCCTTGCAATCGCTGCTCAGGCATGTTAGATTCCTGCAACATGGTGTCCATTGCCTTTCCCCTGAAATCGCTCCTCCGGAGACTGTTCCTCGTCGCACTGATCTCCCTGTCGTTCCCGGTCGCACCCTCCCAGGGAGCGGAACCGGCGCCTCCCCTGCCGGCCCCCCCGGCGGAACCTGAAGCCGCCCCCGAATGGGCCAAGGTGGAGTTCGAACCCGACGCCTATTACACCAGCCTCGGGCTGTATCTCGCCCTGACAAAGGACCCGATCCCCCATGTCGGCCATCAATCGGAGAAGGAACTCTACCTGACGCTGCTGTCCCGCGCCTATGCGCCCCGGTTCCTGGTGATCGAGGGCAGCGTCAATCCCCTGCCTTATCTCGGCACGTACATCAAGGAGCATCATGCGGAATTTTACGATGATGCCCGGGTGACCGGCAGCTTTAACTGGATCAAGGCCGTGACCGCGGGATTCGAAGAGCCCTATGCCTACTCGGTCTTCCTCGGCAATGTTGTGGATTTCTCGATCCCTGAAGATCCCCGGAGCAAGGGACTGGGCTACAGCGGCCTGCTCTACAGCGCGGGCACCTATCACATCAAGAGCAATGAACTGATACGCGACGACTGGTGGGAAGTGGAATGGAAGGTGAAAGGCGACCGCAGAACGCAGTACCGGAAGATGAGCTGGAGCTTCCGGGTGGGCACCAAGGTCCACGGGAATCCCCAGATCACCGATATCTACTACCTGTCCTTTCGAAGGAGCAGGCTTGACTTCAAGACCGAGAAAAGCTCGTTCTTCAACAACAGCGGATTCGAATACACCGTGGACATGGAGCGCGGCACGTTCACCCCGATCCGCCACTATTTCTTCGTGGACAAGAAGTGGCCCTTCGAGAACAAAAAGATGGCCTTCACGCTCGCGACCGGTTTTGTCTGGGAATCTGCCAATAAGTATTCAGGCGCTCTCGCCGCCGACCACACGGGCAGCCAGACCCAGATCATCCTCCGGCCGAACATCGAGTTCTGACATTTCTGATGCGGAACGGACGAAGAGACATGGGAAACACGTCAAGGTTCCTTGGCACGGAAGAGACGGATTTGCGGGACGATACAGGCGGATGGATCTGAAGCCGGTTTCTGCAGTATCCGCAGGTATCAAAGGACGTTGTCCGATTTTATCCGTGTCAAAGACTTTTTCGAACGGCAGGGACCGTCAACGTCTTTGTCACGGAAGGAACACGGAACAGCCGGCCCGGAAGAACAGGGCCGGCTGTTTTCGATCAGAACGCGACGCCGAGGGTGACGGCCAGGGTCAGGAACGAATCAGAGATAAGGTGCAGTCTGCCGCTGACGCCGAGCCTGAGGTTCTTTGCAAGGGCAAAGTCGACGCCGCCCCCGCCGGCAAGTCCGAGGTCCATCTCCGTGGAACTGTGTTTTCCGAATCCCGGCAGGGCAACCTCGACCTCTCCATAACCAAATTCGAGCCCGCCTTCCACATAGGGGGAGACGGCGCCCGGAAGAAAGGTCAGCCGCGGGCCGCCGAAGAACATCAGCCGCTGGTACGAAACGTCAATTCCGAACATATCCCCGTCCCAGTCGAAGTAGGCCATGTCCGCCCTGATCCCGAGCTTCATATCCTTTGACGACGTCTTCATCCGGTCGGACATGTCGATGAGCGCGCCCACGCCGATCCCGACCGTGGAATCGAAGGCTCCCGTGGGTTCGGTGGCGAAAATCAGCGAACCGTCGATGGTGGTGCCGCCTGCTGCGGCGAACACCGGTCCGGCAGTAAGCACCGCCGTAAGAGCCAGAACTGCAATGATCGATACCTTCTTCATAATGTAACTCCCTCCCCCGATAAGATGAAGTTGGTCAACGGATCGAGATCCCGGACCATCGAGTTGCGATAGTAGTGAATAGTTCCCGGAGAGTCAAGCAGTTTGAGGACAGAAGGGTGAAAATCAGGGCAGAACGACGAATATATTGCACTTTACTGCAAATTCCTGTTTTTTCTTTAGTTCATGCCGTTACCTACTGCATGCGGACTGACTCCGCTGGGGCACCAGCGGCCGGCTTCGTCGCAGACGGTCCAGAAACAAGGATATCGTCCCTTAAGATAGCTTCGAGCGGGCCCGTAACAATCTCATAGGACGGATTCGGTGTGCCCAGTGAACTCAGGAAGAAACCGGCCTGGTCTTCATGCCCCTCGCAGGACAGCGCGCGCACTTCATTGCCTTCTTTCATCAGCAGAACGCGGTCGAGAGCTGCGCCGGGAGAAACGGTGCCCGTCAGGGAGGACGCGATGAGGCCGTCCTGGAGCGACTTATCGATGGTCGTTCGTATCGTGAGGCCCTGGCGGTACAGCCCTTGCTCGCCGACATAGGCCAACAGCACTTCTTCCAGCGCCTTCAGGTGGCAGGGACGTTCGCTGCCCGCGGACAGCATCGAGAGGTCGAACCTGCGCGATGACGCTTCCCGGAGCGTTACCGGGGCATCCATGGCCTGGCCGTATTCGTCCTGGGTCATGAGCTTCGCCTGGAACATGTTGAACAGCACCTGCTCCTGCCGCTGGCGGGCCTTGTCCATCCGCTTGTACGGATTGTAATAGCGGGGGTTCGGCAGCATGCCCGCCAGGAGCGCGGCCTCGGCCTTGGTGAGCTCCGTCGCGTGCTTGTCGAAATAATAGCGTGCCGCCGCCTCGATGCCGTAGATGTTCTCGCCCCACTCCACTTCGTTCAGGTAGATCTGCAGGATCTGGCGTTTGGTCAGGACCTCTTCGGCCCGCCTCGCCAGCACGAACTCGCGAAGCTTGCGCGTCAGTGTCTTCTCTTTCGACAGCAGGACGTTCTTGATCATCTGCTGGGTGATCGTGCTGCCGCCCCGGGCAAACCGCTTCTTCTGCACGTCGTGCCGCAAGGCCTCCCACACGGCCTTGTAGTTGATCCCCTCGTGGCCGAAAAAGGTGTCATCCTCGGCGGTCACGACCGCCTGGATAATGCTGTCCGGGACCGACGCAATGGGCGTCCAGATGCGGAATTTCCGGTCGTAATAGTGAGCGATGACCATGCCGCTCCGGTCCAGGACCTCCGATGCCGCGGCAGGCCGGTAGCGTTTCAGGGCGGCTACGTCAGGAAGGTCGGACAGGTTCCGGATGACCCAGACGGCAAGGAGGAGAACAACGAATACAGCAGCGCCGAGGGCCGCAAGGAGGGTCTTCTTCATGGATCGAGATTACTTCTTCCCATCCTCGGGGTCCTTGTGGGGCTCATCCCGTCTACAGACGGGACCGGAATCGGGGCCTCAGCCGCCGCCGCCGCGCCGGAGCGCGCCGATGACGAGAATGAAAGCGATCCCAATGAGAATATTGATGAACTGGTTATCGGACATAATTATTATCCAGATGACAGACTTCAGACTGTTCTGACGTCAGACTGGCGCAAGGGATCTGAGATCTGTCTGCTGTCTGCTGTCTGCTGTCTACCTTTTCCCCACCATGGCCTGAATGATCTCCTGTGCCGCAGGACTCATCCAATCCGCTGCTCCGATGACCTTTTTGCGGACGATCCCGTCGCGAGAAATGAGATAGGTCTCAGGGAACTTGAACGAGCCGTACTGCCTCGCCACGGACTGGTCGGGATTCAACAGCACCGGAAGCGCGAACCGGTTCCTCTCCATGAACTGCCCGACAGCCCCCGCGCCGCCCTCGTCGACGCTCACGGCGAGGATCTCGAGGTCCTTGCCGTAATACGCGCGGTACAGGCGTTCCAGCGTGGGCAGCTCCTCGACGCAAGGCGGACACCAGGTGGCCCAGAAATGCACCATGACCACCTTGCCCCGATGGGACGACAGGCTGACCGACTTCCCGTCGAGAGCGGACAGGCGGAACTCCGGCGCCTGGTCCCCTTCGCGGATGATCTTCACCCGATTGCCGCTGTTCTGTCCATAGAAGAACAGAACGCCGATGGCAGCCAGAACAGCGATGATGCCGATCAGTGTTGCCTTCTTCATGACCTTCCCCCGTCCTTTGCGCGCGCCCGGCGATCCAGGCCCAACGCGGCCTGATGCGAACGCGGGGTGCATTATAACCCTTCATGCCGGCTCGGGCAAGCAAAAATGTGGTATAAATATGGCGGACGCTCTGATATAATGATCATCTATGATCCGCGAAATAAAACTGCTGGGAAAGGCCAATGACAAGGTCGATTACACGGTCACCATCATGGGCGCCGACCTCAGCAACCGCTATTATTACGAGTCGGTCCCCGAGGGGGACCGCTTCTTCTCCGGCGGGAACGAGTTCATCATCACCAGGAGCGGCGTCCGCTACATGGGCACCGGCGGCCAGGTCTGCCAGTACATGTTCGGCGTGGACCTGCCGCTCAAGGACCTCCTCCGCAAGGACGTCTCGAACCGCCTCGTCATGTTCGGCGCCTTCTACGACAAGACGGACAGCATCAGCTTCACCAATACGACGGGAGGGGAAGAGTCCTTCGACCGGGTCTTCCTTACGGGCAACGCCGTCTCCAACTACTTTTTTTTCGTGGACATGACCCAGAAGAACGAGGTCCGGGAGATACAGCGGGAGGTCCTCCGCAAGCTCGGCAAGCAGGTGAAACGGAGCCAGTCCGTGGGCGCCCGGGACGACTCCCGTTTTTGCGGCGAGATCTTCGACGCCCTGGACGATCCCAAGGCCTTTGTGTTCCTGTTCCGGTTCGTCAACCTGCACAACGAGGAGTATTTCACCTCCTTCAACCAGGTGTATTCGGAGCAAAAGCAGATCCCGCCCCATGACATGGAGATCCTGAACGCCCTGTCCGATCTCCATGAGATCCCGCCCTACCAGCAGGAGCGCATGAAGATCGACGGGATGTACAAGCTTGCGGAGAACAAGAAGGTCGTCGATGAATACAAGGACATCCTGATCGCCGTTTCGGACACGGGGGAGGTCAACCCGTCGGAACTGGCGAAGCTGTCAAGGCTCCGCACCCTGAGCCTGCGCCTCAACATTCCCAACAATCTCTTCGACACCCTTGACGAGCTGCTCCTGAAGGACATGCAGATCATCGAGGTGGAGGAGCCGGACTATATCCGCGAGACCCGCGCCATCTGCGAAGGTTTCTTCCTCAAGACCGGAGAGCTCAGAAGCCACGTCGGACCCGAGGACCTCATCAAGCTCCTGAAGGCGAAGCAGCGTTCCATGACGAACCGCGATCCGGCCTTCGAGAGCCTTCTCCTGGATACCGTCCGCGCCGGTGACGAACACGCCCGGGACACCAACGATCTGAGCATCATGGAGGGCATGAGCAGCGTCCTCACCTACTTCGACCGGTATGACAGCACCGCGACGG
This sequence comes from Nitrospirota bacterium, assembly GCA_020052615.1. GTDB lineage: Bacteria > Nitrospirota > UBA9217 > UBA9217 > UBA9217 > JAAXXJ01. The sequence continues at coordinate 48,502 of JAGVOT010000046.1, forward strand.
TGATCAACAATCTTGCCTTCATGGAGCGCTCGTCCCTCGGCGAGGACAGCATCCGGAGCCTCGCCGGCAACATGGCCGTCTTCGACAAGGTGAAGCCCGGCTTCTTCCACGAACTGTTCATCGCGGAGCTGAAGGAGAACCGCTATCTGACGCGATACGGCAGGAGGAAGGTCGAAAAGCTCTATGAGGGCCTGGAGAAGATCAGGTCCGGCGACAGTACGTACCGCGAGGTGGCGTCAGCCCTCAATGCCGTCAATGCCGAGGAGCGGACCTCCATGGCCATCCACCGGTACATCAAGGAACGTTTCAAGAGCATCTATGCCGAGCTGAACTCCAAGGAGGACCAGGAGATCTTCATCCAGGACCTGAACCGGGAGATCCAGTCCAAAGGGCTCATCAAGGGCCCCGTCCCCCACCACATCTATGAGGACATCATCCTCGACATCAGGAAGGAGTCGTTCTATCTCAACAACCTCCTGCCGCACATCATCGTTTCCCGGGACAACCGTGTCCGGGAGGATTTCCTCACGAACAGCGGTCTTGACCGCTTCTACGTGGAGGAGCTTGAGCGGGACTACTTCGACATGAACCAGATCGATATGGACATCCTTGAGGAGCTCAGGAAATAGCCATGTTCAGAGCACGGATCATCGACCGGTACATCATGCGCGAGCTCCTGGCGCCCTTTTTCCTGAGCATCGCCGTTCTCACGCTCGCCCTTTTTTTACAAAAGATGTTCCGCCTCGTGGAACTCGTTCTGTCCAAAGGGTCCACCCTGGCCGCGACCGGCAAGCTCCTCCTGTACATCATGCCGGGGTTCCTGGCAATGACCATCCCCATGTCGCTTCTCGTCGCGGCGCTCACGGCCTTCACCCGGCTCTCGTCCGATTCGGAGGTGACCGCAATGAAGGCCTCCCGGATCAGCCTCTATGCCATGGTCCGGCCGGTGATGCAGTTCGCCGCCATCCTGTTCATCATCACCTCGTTCATCGCACACTTTCTGGCGCCCCATGCAAATCACGCCTTCAAGTCGCAGCTCTTTAACATGGTGAAGTCCCGCGCCATGATCGGCCTGGACCAGGGGGTCTTCAGCAGCACCTTCGACGGCCTGGTCATCTATGTCGACAAGATGAACTCACTGGATGACATCCAGGGGTTGTTCATTTCCGACGAACGCTCGGCCAGCGAACCTTACACGATCATGGCAAAGCAGGGCAGGCTCATCACCAATCCCGACAGCTTCAAGGTGGTCCTCGCCATGGAACAGGGTTCCATCCATGCGCAGCCCCATGCCGAAGGCACGTACTCGCTCATGACCTTTGATGCCGGCAAGCTCTTCCTCAATATCGATGAGGCAAGCTTCAGGAGAGGCGATGGCGCGGGACGGAACATCGATGAACAGGACAGCCTCGCGCTCTACCGGAGCTGGCGGTCGGCGCGCGCCGAAAATGCGCCGACGACGAACATTGAGATCGAGTTCCAGAAGCGCCTGTCCGTTTCCTACGCCTGCCTGCTCTTCGGCATCATCGGTGCGCCCCTGGGTATCCGCAAGAGCCGGACCGGCAAGTCGGCGGGGGTCGCGATCTCCATCGGCGTGATCCTCGTTTATTATCTCGTTCTCGGGACCGCTGCGAGGCTGGCAGGCAGCGGGGCGCTGTCGCCGGTCGCCGCCACCTGGGTCCCGAACGGGTTGATCACCCTGGCTGCCATAGCGCTGCTCATCAAGAAAGGGAGCGAGATCTACCTGGGGATCGGCCTCCGGATCAGCGCCCTGGCGCACTCCCTGATGTCGTTGTTCAACAGGGCGCGGAAGGCGCCGTAACCCGGCCAAGCCGTTGCGCATCCCTGGCACCGCCGCTGCGGCAGGTTCGAACGGAAAATAGCATACGTCCCTTATGCTCGTTACGGTATGACATGACATGAAACTGCTCGGCCGCTACATATTCATGGAGTTCATCAAGACCTCGTTCACCATCCTCTCGGGGATACTGGTCCTGTTCCTGTGCGTGACCTTCCTGCGGGAGGCCGACGACTTCATCAAGCAGAATGCCAGCATCGTCCAGATCGCGATGTTTTATCTCTACAGCCTGCCGGCCATGGCGGGTCAGGCGCTGCCGTTCGCGGCCCTGATCGGGACCCTGCTCTCGCTCGGCAATCTTTCCCGTCATCAGGAGATTACCGCCATGCGCGCCGGCGGCGTAAGCCTCGTCGGCATCATCGCGCCGGTCCTGATCGGCGGCATCCTCATCTCGGGCCTCGGGTTCCTGAACAACGAAGTGATCATGCCGGTCTATGCAGCGCGCGCCGCCCATATCAAGAACGTGGAGGTGGGGAAAAAGCAGCAGCGCGTCGTCTTCCAGCAGCGGCGCCTCTGGCTCCGCGGACCGGACAACAGCATCGCGAACATCGATCTCGTGGCGCCGGACCGCCGCGAGATGATCGGCATCAATATCTACAAGCTGAACGCCGATTTCAGCCTCCGGGAACGGATCAAGGCGGAACGGCTCGTATGGGAAGAGACGGCGTGGAGGCTCCGGGACAGTCAGAAATTCATCACGAAAGGCGAAGCGATCGTCACGGTGCCGGCGGACGGAGAGGTCTACAACATCGTGGAAAAGCCCGAGGACATGGGCATGATCGTCAAGAGCTCAAGCGAAATGAGCTTCAAGGAGCTTTGGGACTACGTGCGCCGGCTGAAGTCGAGCGGGTATAAGGCGGTCCGCTACGAGGTAGACCTTCACGGAAAGGTCGCCCATCCTTTCGCGAGCCTGCTCATGGTCCTGATCGCCACCCCCTTCTCGCTCCAGCAGGTCCGGAGCGGCGGCGCGGCGCGCGGCATCGCCCTGGCCTTGCTGATCACCGCCATATACTGGGCCCTCTCCAGCGGCGGCAGGGCGCTCGGACTCTCGGGCACCATTCCCCCGTTCCATGCCGCATGGCTCGCCAACGTCGTCTTCGCGGTCATAGCGACGATCACCGTCTACCGGATGCAGCGACAGGTGTAGGCGACCGGGGAAAGGACATGATATAAAATGCATGAACACGAATGCCACGAATGGACGAATAGCACGAATAACTACGAACAACTAATAAAAGAGCTCAACGTTCTTGTTCATTCGTGACATTCGGCAGTTATTCGTGTAATTCGTGGTAAGGTTTTTATATTAGAGGGCGGCGCAAGATAAAGGCGAAAGCAATGAAGGCGTCAAAGAAAAAGATATCAAGGAAACGGACAACGAAGAAGGCCGTCTGTTGACATTCACCGGTCAGGGTGCTACGTTGTACCAGGAGTGAACGAGAGACCGGCATGAAACGCGTTTTTTTCTCCCAGAGCATGCTCGACAGCATGGTGGATGCGGGCAAGATCAAGGTGGACAAGGGCGTTCTGACCATGCTTACCGCCGGCAATCCCGCCTTCGAACTGAGGCAGGCGTATCGCTTCGTCAAGACCATCGACGACGCGGCCGATCCCAGCGGGCTCGTAGGGCGGATCATGTCCGAGGCCGAGCTCAAGGAGTTGGGCGCGGAGATCTACATGGACTCCATCATTTACCGGGACATCGCCTACCAGGCCGATCCCGGATACATCGCGGAGAAGATCGTCCCCGGCCGGCCGCAGGTCTCCAAATCCGCTGAAGCGGCCGGAACGCCTGCGGCGAAGCTCGTAGAACCAGCGGCGGACCAGGCGTCGGAAACCGACCAGCTTTCCCAGTTCATCATGGACAACCTGCGCTGAGGTCCTCGGGATACTCCATGCTCAGACGGACCGGCACAATACTCCTGGGCATCGCCCTCCTCCCTTTCTGCATCGGATTTTCCTGGCAGCTCGCGGTCACCGTGACCGGCATCACCTACCGGCCCCTGGTACCCTACTGGTTCACCGGCGGGTTCCTGCTGTATCTCATCGTCCATTTCCTCTTCAAGCAGCCGATCCTGAGCTATGTGGTAGGCCACGAGCTGACCCACGCGCTCTTTGCCGTCCTTTTCGGCGGTTCGGTCAAGGCATTCCATGCGAGCGAAAAGGGCGGGCGGGTCCACCTCACGCGGTCGAACTTCATCATCACCCTGGCACCTTATTTTTTCCCCCTCTACACCTTTTTCGCGCTCGTCGCCACCTGGCTTGCCCGGGCGGCAAACGCGCCTGCCCTGGAGCCGTGGCTGGTCCTCGTCGCCGGCGCCTCCTTCGCGTTCCATGTCGTCCTGACGGCGATCTTTCTCCAGACGGACCAGAACGACATCAGGGAGCACGGCGCGTTCTTCTCCTATCCCCTCATCTTCCTGTTCAACATCATTCTCACGGCGCTCCTCATCCGCCTCCTCCTCGCCCGGGACATGAGCTACCCCGCATACCTGATTGATGGTATAATGAGAAGCATCAAATTGATCGCGCTGGGGGTCACGAAGCTGTACGGATGGATCGCGCCGTAGCCTATCGATACCAATACCCATCACGAATTGCACGAATAACTGCACGAATGACACGAATGAGGGCAAGACAGGGAGTTGTAATAAATCAGAAAACAACCTGTCTCGTCTTTATTCGTGCCCATTCGTCCTAATTCGTGACATTCGTGGTAAAGATGTTGGCAGTGTCCTTCGTGTTCAGCCGTTTATTGACGCTTATTATTTTCGAGAGAGAAACGCATGCTCATTGTAGGACTCACCGGCGGGATCGCGAGCGGCAAAAGCCTTGTGACCCGGGTCCTGAGGGAACTGGGGGCGCATGTCATCGACGCCGACAAGATCGTCCATGACCTCCTGTCGTCGGGCCAGGACGCATGCAACGAGGTCATCGGCCACTTCGGCACGGGCATCCGGCTGTCCGACGGCTCCATCGACCGAAGGATGCTGGGAGACATCATTTTCAACGATCCCGGCGAGCGCGCCTGGCTCAACAACTGCATCCATCCCCGCGTGTTCGAAGCCTACAACCGCCAGGTTCGCCATATCATAGAACGCCAGCCCGAAGCCATCGTGGTGATGGACGCGGCACTCCTGATCGAGACCGGTTATCACAAGAAGGTGGACAAGCTCATCGTGGTCTATGCCACGCAGCAGGACCAGGTCAGGCGTCTGATGGAGCGGGACCGGTTCACCCTGGAGCAGGCACTGGCGAGGATCTCGAGCCAGATGCCCCTGGACGAGAAGCGGAAGTATGCCGACTACGTGATCGACAATACAGGGACCCGGGAAGCATCGGAGCAGCAGACACGGGAGCTCTTCGAAAAGCTCAGGCAGGTTGCGGTACTTAGAGACTAAACCGAAAGGACATCGAGGTCGTTCATATGAAAAAAATCTCCCCCAAGATCGTCGCCATGACGCGCAGCCACATCCCGGCATGCAGCGACATCGTCGCGTCATCGGAGCCCTGGAAGTCCCTGCGGGAGACCGTGGATTTCCTGCCGTCCATAAAAAGAAAGCAGGCCTTTGTGGCGTTGATCGAAGGGGCCGTTGCCGGATTCGTGGTATTTACGCAGGAGCCGGTCTTCGCGCGCGGCGGCTACCTCCGCGCCATCGGCGTGGCGCCCGCGATACGCGGGTTCGGCATCGGAAAGTTCCTGATGGATTTCGCCGAAAAAGCCACGGCAAAGCACGCACCCAACTTCTTCCTCTGCGTCTCGTCCTTCAACCGGGCGGCTCAGGCGTTCTACCGTAAAAACGGATACAAAAAGGTCGGCAAGATAGATGGTTTGATCCGGAAAGGCGCCTCAGAGTATATCTACTGGAAGAAACTGCGGTAGGATAGAAGGTGCTTTCCTTCCTGTAAATAGGGACCTGCCGATAAGGTGATATCGCCCAGTGATGCTGAGTATCTCATAGATAACCAGGTGACCGTCAAAACCTAAGTGGAGCCCCACCGGCAGGAGCCGGTGGCTCCCTTTAAGAACGCGTCCTCCCGCGAATTCCGCATTCCTCCCCCGGCGGGAGCCGGGGGATTCCAATTCGCAGGGATTGACATTTCCCGCTCACACAGCCATGACCGAACCCCTCATCCGGAGAGAATACCAGCAATTGACGCTCAAACGGTTCGCCGCGTCAGCCGTCCTGAACGCGTTCATCAACACGGCCATTGCCCTCCTGCTGACGGCCATCCATTTCGGCCGCGGATTTTTTTCCAACCTGGTAATCTCGCAGTTCATCGGCTTCTCCATCTACGGCGCCAATATGGCGGTGATCCCGCTGTATCAAAGGACGCGAAAGCCCGCCGTCCAGATCGTGATCATCATTGCGGCGGTCCTCGTGGGGGCGGTCGCCGGCACGGTCCTCGGTTCCTTTGCCGTCGGGACGGGTCCGGCTGCGCTCTTCGGGGAACAGTTCCCCTTCTTCACCCAGGTCGTGCTGCTCGGGATCCTGTTCGGCGCGCTGGTCAGCTACGTCTTCGTTTCCCTGGAACGGATCTCGGAAGAGCGACTGCGCAGGGTTGAAACGGAAAAGGCCGCCATGGAGTCTGAGCTGCGGCTCCTCCAATCGCAGATGGAGCCCCACTTCCTGTTCAATACGCTGGCGAACATCAGGGGCCTCATCGACTCCGATCCCCGCAGAGCAGGCGGAATGCTCGAGACCTTCGTGGCGTTCCTTCGTTCATCCCTTCGCGCGTCGCGGGAGCGGACGGTAACGCTGGCACAGGAGATGGACGTGGTGCGGAGCTATATCGATCTGTTTGCGGTCAGGATGGGAGACCGGCTGCGGTACCGGATCGATCTTCCTGATGGACTCCGCGAGGTTCGCATCCCCCCGCTCCTCCTCCAGCCGCTGGTGGAGAACGCCATCAAGCACGGCCTCGAGCGGTCGGTGCGTGGCGGTGAGATAACAGTGACCTGCCTGGCAGTGAACGGCATGGTCAGACTCATCGTCACTGATTCGGGAAAAGGCGTGGATGAGCAGGGTTGGGTCGGCAGTGGCATGGGGCTCGACAATATCAGGAAGCGGCTTTCCCTCCTCTATGGAACGGCGGCCACACTGTTCCTTGAGGAGAATACGCCGACTGGCGTTAAAGTGACGGTTGAAATACCTGCTGAGTCGAAATAAGGAGAACCCGTATCGTGCAGACGGTTCGTGCTATCATCGCGGACGACGAGGAAGCGCTTCGAAGTCACCTGAGATACAAGTTGGCCAGCCTCTGGCCCGGTCTTGAGATCGTCGGAGAGGCGCGTGATGGTGAAGAGGCTCTTGACCTGATACGCAGGGAGCGGCCGGACATCGCGTTCCTGGACATCAGCATGCCGGGGATGTCGGGCATCGAGGTGGCGAAGGCCGCAACAGGCGTGTGTCTGTTCGTGTTCGTGACGGCCCACGACGAGTTCGCCGTCGAGGCGTTCGAGCGGGAAGCGGCGGACTATCTGCTCAAACCCGTGACGGACGAACGGCTTGCTGACACTATCCGGCGGCTGAAAGGGCGCCTTGCAGCGACTCCGGCCCCCGATCTGTCGAGCGTCCTGGAACGGCTGTCAAAGGTCCTGACGAAAGCGCCACGCCATCTGCAGTGGATCAAGGCCCAGCATAAGGATGGCGTTCGGCTCATTGCCGTGAACGACATCTATTTTTTCCGCGCCACGGACAAGTACACGACGGTCAGGGCAAGGGACGGCGAGTTCCTGATCCGGAAGACCCTGAAGGAGCTCGAGAACGAGCTCGATCCCGCCCAGTTCTGGCGGGTCCACCGCGCGGCCATCGTGAACGCCCGCCTGATCCAGAAGGTGGACCGCTCCCTTGCCGGCACGCGCACCATCCGGTTCAAGGACCTTCCCGACAACCTGACCGTCAGCCGCGCTTATAGCCATCTGTTCAGGCAGATGTGATCATGCGTGCCGACCCGGCGTCAGGAGATGGATGCCTGCGGGACGACCGGCCATTCCGGTGGCAGAGCCCCCACCGGCAGGAGCCGGTGGCTCCCTTAAGAACGCGACCTCCCGCGAATTCCGCATTCCTCCCCCCGGCGGGAGCCGGGGGATTCCAATTCGCAGGGATTGACAACGTCCGGCCGGGCCGTATAATCCTCTGACCATGACGCAGGAACTTCCCGAACCCCAGCCCGCGAGCGAACGCGAGGTCCGGACCGTCTTCTCCGGTCTCATGCTCGCCCTGGCGCTCGCCTCGCTCGACCAGAACATCGTGGGCGTCGCGCTGCCGCAGATCGTGAGCGACCTGGGCGGACTGTCCCATCTCTCCTGGGTGGTCACGGCGTTCCTCGTGACCTCCACGGCAACGACGCCGCTGTACGGCAAGCTCTCGGACATGCATGGCAGGAAGGCGCTCTTCATCGTCGCGATCGTCATTTTCCTGATCGGATCGAGCCTGTGCGGCCTGTCGCGGTCCATGATGCAGCTGGTCGTCTTCCGGGGGATCCAGGGGCTGGGCGCGGGCGGGCTCATAACGCTGGCGCAGACGACCATCGCCGATCTCGTGGCGCCGCGCGATCGCGGACGGTACCAGGGGCTCTTCGGCGCGGTCTTCGTCGTATCGAGCGTCGCGGGGCCGCTCCTGGGCGGGTTCATCACCGACGCCCTGTCGTGGCGCTGGATCTTTTACGTGAACGTGCCGATCGGGATCGCGGCGCTGGCGCTCATCGTCTTCGGGTTCAGGCGGCCGCACCATGCCGTGGCGCACCGCGTGGACTACGCTGCCGTCACGCTGCTCACGTCAGCCACCGTGGCGCTCCTGCTCGTGCTCTCGTGGGGCGGCGTGCAGTTTTCCTGGTCGTCGCCGGTCATTCTCGGCCTGGCCGCCGCTGCAGCGGTGCTTACCGCGCTGCTCATCATCGTTGAACGGCGCTCGGCAGAGCCCATTCTCTCACCGCACATCTTCCATAACAAGATCGTGGTGATCGGCACCTCGGTCATGGGCGTCACGTTCATGGGCCTCTTCGGGGCCGTCGTGTTCCTTCCGCTCTTTCTTCAGCTCGTGCTGGGCTATCCCCCGACGCAGGCCGGGCTCCTGATGGCGCCCATGACCGGCGGCATGATCGCGGCATCGGTCATCGGCGGCCGTCTTGTCTCAGCGACCGGACGGTATAAGATCTATCCGGTGGCGGGTCTTGCCGGCGCAACGCTCTCCTACCTCGTGGTCATGGCGGCCGCATCCGCAGGGGGCGGCATCGTGATGGTCGAGGCGGCGCTCATCGTTCTCGGTATCGGCTTTGGACTGGTGATGCCGAACCTCGTCGTGGCCGTCCAGAACGCGGTCGGCCATCACGAGCAGGGCGCGGCAACGGCAACAGCCGCGTTCTTCCGGTCCCTGGGCGGCACCTTCGGCGTCGCGCTGTCGGGGGCCATCATGACCGGCCAGTTGCACGCGCTCTCAGTCGGGTACGGTGCGGGTATGGCGCAAGGCGGACGCGCGCTGCTCGACCGGAACCTGCAGGAGATCGCCGCACTGCCCGAGGTTCAGCGCCTCGCGGTCATCGCGGCCTACCGCCAGGCCATAAGCACGACCTTCCTTGTCGGCGCGGTCATCACGGCGCTTGCGTTCATACTCGTGCTTTTCCTGCCCGAAAAGCCGCTCCGAACGGCTCATAAAGCATAGGTCGAATCCTCGCACAATACCATATCCGTAGGTCCATCCCGCCCCTTTACCGTTCATCCCCTGATTTCTGCCGTTCGTCGCTCATTCGTTGCCTTCCGATATTTCCCGCGGTATCGTTTGCTCAGAACAGAATACAACCCTTCACCCTTGCCCTTTCGGTAATCGCAGTAACCCCACCCTGCCCCTCCCCTTGGATAAGGGGAGGAAAAAGGAGGGGTTAGCTCTGAGGCGAGGGAAAAATTGAAGGAGGATCGGATATGAGCATACTGGAATTCAAGGGCGTCACCAAGGACTACCGGCTGGGCGAGACCACAGTACAGGCGCTCCGGGGCGTGGACCTGTCGGTCGGCAAGGGAGAGTTCATCGCCGTGCTCGGCGCTTCCGGGAGCGGCAAGACAACGCTCCTGAACCTGGCCGGCGCCATCGATGATCCGACGTCCGGCGAGGTCTCCATGAACGGCAGGAACATCTCAGGGCTTACGGACAATGAGAAGGCAGAGATCAGGAACAGCGCCATCGGCTACATCTTCCAGACATTCAACCTGGTCCCGGTGCTCACGTCCCTGGAAAACGTCATGCTGTCCCTCCAGATCCGGGGCGGGCGGACCGCCGATATCCGGAACGAGGCCAGCCGGCGTCTGGACGAAGTGGGACTTGCGGACTTCATGCTTCACCGGCCGGACAAGCTTTCGGGCGGCCAGCGCCAGCGGGTTGCCATCGCCCGGGCGCTTGTGACACGACCCACGCTGATCCTGGCTGACGAGCCCACGGCCAACCTGGACCACCAGACCGCGCAGTCGATCATCGACCTGATGAAGGAGCTGAATGAGAAGGAAGGCGTCACCTTCCTGTTCTCCACCCACGACCAGCGGCTGATCAACGAGGTGAAGCGCGTGGTGCGGATCGATGACGGGAAGATCGTTCAATAACGTCCGCCACAGAGGCAAAGAGACGCAGAGGAGGGCTTTGGATAAGAATCAAAACCTTTGCCACAGATTTGCACAGATTTGAACTGCTGATGACGGCGGATACATCCGAATAATGATATTCATGATAACTTGTGGCTTATATCAGATTCTATCATACGTACAAATCCGCCCTTATCTGTGTCAAAGGTTGTATTTTCATTATTGAAGTAACGGGAGGCAATCATGCTTATGTGGCTTACCATATCGTTTCGGAACATCATCAAGAACGGCAGGCGGAGCCTGATGACGGTGCTGGCCATCGCGCTGGGCTATGCCGCCATCAACCTGTTCCAGGGGTACGTGCACAGCACCTATGAAGGCCTGACGAACGCGGCGATCCACGGCGAGGGGCTGGGGCATATCACGATCTTCAAGAAAGGCTACCTGGACCAGGGCAAGCTCCACCCTGAGCGGTTCCAGTTCAGCAAGGACGAGGTCGAGCGCATCTCGGGGATCGTGCGCAAGGAGGCAGATGTCCAGCTCGTTACGCCGCGGCTGTCGGTCTCGGGCATCCTGTCGAACGGCAGGAGCTCGACCATCTTCATCGCCGAGGGGCTGGTGCCGGCCGACGACAAGGAGATCCGGGGCGACCTGTCAAGATACGCGTCCTTCAGCGGGAGCTATCTCGACGACAAGGAACGGGCGGGCGTCGTGATCGGGTCGGAGCTTGCCGCCATGCTGGACCTGAAGGTCGGGAGCGACGCGGTGGTCCTCTCGAACACCTATTCCGGCATGGCGAACGCCCTTGACGCGAAGATCTCAGGCATCTACAACACCGGGAACACGGCGACGAACGACAAGATGCTGCTCATGACCTTCCGCCATTCCCAGGACCTGATGGATTTTTCAGGCGCCGAGCGCCTGGTGGTCCTCCTGAAGGACGGGCGGAACGGAAAGAACCTGCTATCGGTGCTGGGCCGGCTGGAGAAGGACCTTGCCGACGCTGGCTTCAGCGTTGAGATGAAGACCTGGAACGAGCTGTCGGTATTCTACAAGCAGGTCAAGAACCTCTTCGACATGATCTTTCTGTTCATCTTCATCATCGTGATGGTGATCGTAGTGATGAGCGTCGTCAATACCATGAGCATGTCGGTGATGGAGCGTACGCGGGAGATCGGCACCCTGCGCGCGCTGGGCCTGAAGCGGCCGGGAGTGAAGGCCCTCTTCGCCACCGAGGGGGCGCTGCTGGGGTTCCTGGGGAGCGCGATCGGATTCGTCATCTTCCTCACGGTCTACGCTCTTATTACAGCGGCGCATCCCACGTATGTGCCTCCCGGCTCTTCGAACCCCGTGCCGCTCCGGGTGGACCTGGTCTGGCCGGTGCTGGGCCGGAGTGTTCTGTCACTGGCGGTCCTGGCGCTGCTTGCGGCGTATGTTCCCGCGCGGCGGTCTGCGCGAATGGCGATCGTGGATGCGCTGGGGCATATTTGATGCCGCAGGCGTCAATCAATCCCTGCGAATTGGAATCCCCCGGCTTCCGCCGGGGGAGGAATGCGGAATTCGCGGGAGGTCGCGATCTTACGACACGGGAACAAGAGTAGGCGCTTCTGAGCGACGGGGGGACAGGCGGCACGGGGAGACGGGAGGTGAGCAAGATGAGCGCAGAGGAAAAGGCATCGAAGCAACAGGCAGTTCTTGTCACCGGGGCATCCTCGGGGTTCGGGGAGGCGACCGCTTCCCTGCTTGCACAGAGGGGATACCGGGTATTCGGCACGGGCCGGGCCCCCGACAGGAACCGGGCGTGGGGATACGAAATGCTTCCGCTGGATGTTCGGTCGGACGATTCCGTTCGGGCATGTGTTCAGGGGCTCATGGAGCGCACGGGCCGGTTGGATGTGCTGATCAACAACGCGGGCTACGAGCTTGCAGGAGCGGTGGAGGAGACGTCGATCAGCGAGGCCAGGGATCAGTTCGAAACGAATTTCTTCGGCGCGGCGAGGATGGTGAAAGCCGCGCTGCCGGTCATGCGGAAGCAGAAGGGCGGCCGAATCCTCCTGGTCAGCTCCCTTGCCGGTCTTATCAGCGTACCGTTCCACGGCTTCTACAGCGCGAGCAAGCACGCCCTCGAAGGATATGCCGAGGCCCTGCGCCATGAAGTGAAGGGATTCAATATCAGCGTGTCTCTCATCGAACCGGGCTTCTTCAGAACGAACCTCGCGCGTGCGGCGCGGAACAGTATAGAGACCGTCAGCGAGTACGCAGGGATGCGCGAACGGGCCCTGAAGGCGTTCGTACGCGCGGTCCAGGCGGGGGAGGACCCGGGTCTGGTTGCGTCACTGATCCTGACCGTCGTCGGGAGCAGGTCGCCTCGGCTCCGGTACCGCGTGGGGAAGGATGCGAAACGGCTTCCGAGGATCAAGGCGCTTGTGCCGGAGGCGGCCTTTGAAGCGGGCGTGCGCAGGAACTTTCACCTCGACGGGCAGGAGGGCATATGAAAAAGCTTATCGTGTTCATAACGGTCGCGCTGCTGGCC
>JAGVOT010000124.1 GCA_020052615.1 Nitrospirota bacterium
CGGGCTGTTCCCACCGCGGCCTCTACACCGTCATCGCGAAGCTGAAGCTCTACGTCTCCGGCGACATCGGCTGCTACACGCTCGGTGCGCTCCCGCCGTTCTCGTCCATGCACACCTGTATCTGCATGGGCGCGAGCATTTCGGGCGCCCACGGCATCTCCCGCGGCCTCGCCCTGAAGGGCGTGAAGCAGAAGCCTGTGGCGGTCATCGGCGATTCCACCTTCCTGCACTCCGGCATTACCGGCCTCATCGATATGGTGTACAACGGCGGCGACGCGCTGGTGGTCATCATGAACAACGACACGACGGGCATGACCGGCGGCCAGGAGCACGCGGGCACCGGACGGACGGCCCAGGGGGCCGCCGCGCCGAAGCTCGACATCGGAAAGCTCTGCCGGATCATCGGCGCGAAGCGCGTCCGCGAGATCGACGCCTATGACATCAAGGGCCTCGAGAAGATCATGAAAGAGGAGCTGGCCGAGCCGGGCACAACGGTGCTCATCTCGAACCAGCCCTGCGTCCTGCGCTACAAGGTCTCCAAGAAGGCGTACCGCGTCGATACAGATACCTGCGTGGGTTGCAAGGCCTGTCTCAAGGCCGGCTGCATCGCCCTGTCCTTCGTGGCCGAGGGGAAGAAAGGACATGCCCGGGTGGACGAGCTCCTGTGCAACGGCTGCGGCGTCTGTGCCCAGCTCTGCGCGACGAAGTCGATGGTAAGCACATAGGACCGACACGGGGACGCGGACCAAAAGCAGGCGCTTCTCAGCGACACGGGACAGGGAGAAAAGGCAAAACGAACCTATCCAGCGCCACTTCTGCCGCGGCCGAATTACATCGTCAGACGACCGCATGATCAACCAACGGAGAGCACACTTTGGAAGTCTTTAATATTCTCATCGCCGGCGTCGGCGGACAGGGCGTGCTGCTGACCAGCAAGATCATCGCCGAGGCGGCGCTCCTGCAGGGGCTCGATGTGAAGCAGAGCGAGGTGCACGGCATGGCGCAGCGCGGCGGGAGCGTCCTTTCCCAGGTGCGCCTGGGTGAAAAGGTCTTTTCGCCGATCGTCAGCGAGGGTGACGCGGACCTCCTGATCGGATTCGAACCGCTCGAAACGGCGCGCTATCTTCACTTCCTGCGGGAGGGAGGCGTCGTGGTCTACAATACGCGTTCTATCGGTACGATCGGCGTGTCCATCGGCAAAGAAGCCTACCCCCAGGACATCCACGATATTATAAAAACGAATGCTTACGCGGTCCATCCCTTCGACGCGACGAATGTCGCTGTCGAGGTCGGCGAGAAGCGCGCGGTGAATCTCGTCCTGCTCGGGGCGGCCCTCCGCTTCCTTCCGCTGGACCCGTCCGTGGTGGACAACGCCATCACCAAGTCGGTGCCGAAGAAACTGCTCGAGCTGAACCGCAAGGCCTTCCAGGCCGGCAAAGCGCAAAAGGTCTAAACACCCGCCCGAACCAACCTTTTCTGTGCATAATATGTTTTGTTGCATGTCGGCCCCAAAGGGGCTACAATAAATCCACTGAAAAGTATCGCTCCGCGGACCTCGGTGAACCGCCGACTCGGGCATTGCTTTCGCGACCACCATGAGACAATCTGTCGAATACTGAACGCCGGTGTTTCCTACGATGCTAAATAATTATTGTCATGGAATTTCGTACAAATAAATGCGGGCCCGCAAATAGCTATTAATTTTGCTATATTCTAGTTATTTGGTTTTTGCAGTTCACGGCGTTCCCGGCTGCGCGCACATCCGAGCAGGGTTGTCTTCCCGACTCATGGTCGGCAGGATGAAAGAGGTGGGCCATGACAATTCCGTATCAAGACTGGACGGTGACAAAGAAGTTTCTGGCGAGCATCCTGCTGGTGCTGCTGCTGGTGTCTGCGGCGCTGGTCGCGATGCTCGGAGTTAACCAGAAAGCCGTATTGATTCGCCAACTGGAGGAAAAGGGAAAGAACACCGTGCTGTTCCTCGCGGCCATATCTGCAGATCCGATCATGTCCTACAACGTCCTGTATCTCGAAGGGTATGTGAAGGACATCGCCCGGGACCGGGAAGTGTTCTCCGCGGTCATCGAGGACAAAACAGGGAAGCCGCTGACAAAAATCGGCAATGAGCAGAACGGGAAGGAGGACCTGGTCGAGTTCTCCCATCCGATCAAACAAGGAGACGACCAGATCGGCACGGTACGGCTCGTGTTCACGAAGAAGCATGTCAATGAGGCAACGCGAAAAGCGCGGGGGCTGATCCTTGTCCTGTGCTTCGGCGCAGCGGTGGTCATTTCCGGGGTCGTGTACCTGCTGTTCAGGAGGATCATCGTGAAACCGCTGTCATCACTGAGAACGTCCATGGAAAGAATGGCGGCGGGGCACCTGGACATCGTTGTGCAGTCCCTGAGCAACGACGAGGTGGGCATGCTGGGCAGTTCGGTGAATAGCATGGTCAAGAAACTGCGTGACGTGGTAGCCGACGTGAAAAGCGCGGCCAACAGCGTTTCCACCGGGAGCCTGCAATTATCGTCAGGCGCTTCGCAGCTCTCCGGGGGAGCGACTGAGCAGGCCGCTTCAGCGGAAGAGGCATCCTCGACGGTTGAGGAAATGGACGCCACGATACGCCAGAACGCCGACAACTCCATGCAGACAGAGAAAATCGCGCGCAAGTCCGCCGATGACGCCCAAATGAGCGGAGAAGCCGTGACCGACGCGGTCATGGCGATGCGGCAGATCGCGGCCAAGATCACCATCATCGAGGAGATCGCGCGTCAGACGAACCTGCTGGCGCTGAACGCGGCCATCGAAGCGGCCCGCGCGGGCGAGGCGGGAAAGGGTTTTGCAGTGGTGGCAGCGGAGGTGCGAAAACTTGCTGAGCGGAGCCAGGCGGCCGCGGGAGAGATTGGCCACCTGTCAGCATCGAGCGTCAGCGTTGCGGAGCGCGCCGGTTCGCTGCTGGCGCTGCTGGTGCCGAATATCCAGAAAACAGCCGAGCTTGTGCAGGAGATAAGCGCGGCATCGAAGGAGCAGGCGGGCGGCTCGGGACAGATCAACAGCGCGATCCAGCAGCTGAACCGCGTGGTGCAGCAAAACGCCGGCGCCGCCGAGGAGATGTCGACCATGTCCGAGGAGCTTTCCGCGCAGGCAGAGCAGCTTCAGGCGGCCATCGGGTTCTTCAAGCTGAACGAAAGCGGTCCGGCGGCCAGGGCGCTAGACGTCCGGGCAGACAGAACCATGATCGAATCAGGGCGGACAGCCGCCTGCACATAATTCCAAACGAGAAAGGGAGGGCACAATGCGCACACGGACAGTTGCGGTATTCGCATCGATTTTCGCGTCTTTTGTTCTGGCAGCCGGGCTCGCGATTGCAGCGGAGGAAGGCTTCCCGCTGCGGGAGAAGTTTCCCAAAGTAAAGTACCTTACCACGGAGGCCCTGCATCGGGATTATCAGAACACGATAATCGTCGATGTCCGCTCAAAGATCGAGTTCAATGTCATCCACATCAACAAAGCCGTCTATCTTCCGGTCGCCACGGCCATGTTCACCAAGGACCTGGAAAAGGTCCGGGCCAAGGACGGATCGGCGCCGATCGCCTTCTATTGCAACGGGCACACCTGCGCCAAGTCCTACGAGGCCGCCGAGCAGGCGATGGAGGCGGGGTTCAAGAATGTCTATGCCTATGACGCGGGCATCTACGACTGGGTCAAAGCGCACCCTGACAAGGGCACGCTGATGGGAAAGACCCCCGTCGCAATGGACAAGCTGATCTCCAAAGAGATGATCGCAAAAAGGAAGATCACGTACGATAAGTTCAAAGTGAAGGCGCAGAACCCCGAGGCAATGGTGGTGGACATCAGAGAACCGTTCCAGCGGGACAGCGTGCCACCGCTGCCTGCGCTTCGGAACATCCCCTCCGACCGGTTCGCGGAACTGATCGCTACGGGCACGCTCAAGGGGAAGGAATTGCTCATACTGGACGCGGTGGGCAAACAGGTGGAGTGGATCCAGTACTATCTTGAGATGTATGGTCAGGAGCAATACTATTTCCTGGACAAGGGCGTCGCGGGCATCAAGTAGCGCCGCTCGTAAACGTTGATGGCCGAGCGAAGCCGTTTCATCCGGGGAACGGGCTGTCCGACTTGCGGGAAAGCCGTTCTCCGGATGTTCGTTCTGGAGTCGCGCAATGATCGGCGCCTGCATGCGTATCGAGGGGGAGCAGCGTTGCCGGACATCAAGGACTGGTGCTGAACGAAGTACAGCAGCGAGAGTGAGGCGCTGCATATCGGAAGGGTGAGCCGTTTTGGGCGGCGCGCACCGGCATGGATAACGGGATCAGCGACAGGGTCGGTGTGATGTGGAAGATCATCGATGCATCATTTGCCCGGCCGCCTCGAAGTGTCCAACACATTAGCGGGCGCGCCGTCGTTCGCTCTGCGCCGCGACGATCAAAGCGGCCCCCGGCGGCCCCTGTTCTCCCATCATCAACGCAACGTTATGCTGGCGCAGCTTTCATACTGCGGCAGCGCAGCGGGCTCCGCTTCCTTCCGCCGGACCCGTCCGCGGTGCTTGAGCTGAGCCGCACGACCTTCCTGGCGGGAAAGGACCGGCCATAGCCGCCGGCGCCCGTCCCGGTCCTGATCGGTTCTCATGTCTTCCCGCCGTCAGAACCATTTGTTGACAAATCAGCGTACGTCAGGTTAAAGTACGCATACCTATCGCTCCGCGGAACAGATGGGGCCCTGAAAGCGGAGGGCCTCAAGCGGAACGGATTCTCGTGAAGGAGTGCCACGGGTTCATGCTAGCCTACCCCGATATGGACATCCTGAGCGCCTGCAGAACGCTGTTCGGGCCCAATTCCGACGTTTCCACAGAGTTTCTCCTTACCCTGAAACCGCATATAATCAAAACAGCCTTCCGGAAAAAAGCCAAGGAAACCCATCCCGATCTGTTCACCGCCCATGATCCTGTTGTGCAGAAAAAGCAGACGGAACAGTTCCGCGTGGTGAACGAGGCCTATGAGATCATGCGGAAGTATTTTGAGCGTCGCGACCGCTTTCGCGCTCCCGCGCCGCGCCGCCCCGCCGCATCGACGCCGTCATTCCGCGTCGATGAGGCCGGATGGCGGTACCGGGGAACGGTCCCGGCGCGGCGGCTCGAGATCGGCCGGTTCCTGTACTACCGGGGCAGGATCCCCTATCGCATCCTGATCAAGGCGCTGGCATGGCAGATGCGCCAGCGGCCACCGTTCGGGACCATCGCCAAACAATGGGGCTGGCTCAACGACGGAACGATCCGCGCGATCCTTTCCCACCGGGGACAACCGCTCCTTTTCGGCGAACGGGCGCTGCAGCTCGGGTTTCTTTCCTCCCACCAGGCGCGGATCCTCCTCGCGTACCAGCGCACGCTCCAGAAGAGGCTTGGCAGGTACTTTGTGGAGCATGGACATCTTCCGCACGACGAGATGGAGCATCTTGCCGCCGAGCTCCGCCGACACAATGCCCGCTATCCTTTCCCCCGGTGACCTGACTGGTATCGGCGATCAAGAACGATAGGCAACTGCATGATGGGCAGCACGACAACGAGCAGCGGGGAACTACGGCATAAGGACCTGTTGCGTCTTCGCAATGATCTCGGCGCGGGTGGCTGGTTTGGGGAGGAAGGGCTGTCCCGCGGCAAGGATCCCTGTCTTTATGAGCAGCTCTTCGCTGTAGCCGCTCGTGAACAGGACCTTCGCGTCAGGCGTGATGCTCCGAACGAGATTGATAACCTCTCGGCCGTTCAATTTCGGCATGATGATATCGGTGACGACGAGATGGATTTCCGCGTGCCTGTCCCGGTATTTTTGGACCGCGACCTCGCCGTCCTCGGCCTCGATAACGGCATGCCCCTGGTCCTCAAGCACGGTCTTCACATAGGCGCGGGCGGTCCCGTCGTCCTCTGCCAGGAGAATAGTCCGTCCTCCTGACGCGGGGACGGTGGTGCGGGCGGACGGTCGGGGGACAGCAGATGCTTCCGTCAGCGGAAGATAGACCGTGAAGAGGGAGCCCTCGCCCGGCGAGCTGGTTACCGCGATGTACCCGTTGTGGTCCTTTACGATATCATAGACGATCGAGAGGCCGAACCCGGTCCCTTTCCCGGAGCCTTTTGTGGAGAAAAAGGGCTCGAAGATCCGCTTGCGAACACTCTCATCCATGCCTGCCCCGCTGTCCTTCACCGAAAGAAAAGCATAGGTCCCCGGTTTTCCAAAGTCGTTCTTCTTGAGAAATGCAGCGTCGATGTCGACGGTGCCCGTACGGACCTCGATCGTGCCGCCCGAGGGCATGGCGTCCCGCGCGTTCACGACGAGGTTCATGAGGACGCGTTCGATCTGGGGGCTGTCGGCCATGACCGGGACCGTTTTCGCGTCAGAGGCGATGACCAGCCGGACAGCCGAGGGGAGGCCGCCGTTCAGGAATTTCGCCTGCTGGTCCACCAGCGAGGCAAGGTCGCAGGGGTTCAGCGAGGAGCCCTTCCGCGTCCCATACGTAAGGAGGCGCTGGGTGAGCGTTGCCGCCCGTTCGGTGGAGTTGAGGATATGGTTCACGTGGTTCTGCAGCGGATCATCCTGCGGGAGACTCAGCTGCAGAAGGCTCGCGTCGCCGACAATGACGCCGAGGATGTTGTTGAAATCGTGGGCGACACCACCGGCGAGCTTGCCGATGGCCTCCATTTTCTGCATGTAGTGAAGCCTGCTCTCGAGGTTCTTTCGTTCGGTGATCTCAAAGACCGTTCCGATGATCGAGGGTTTTCCCTGGTAATCCATGGTCCCTGCGGACATGATGACCCACTTTTCCTCCCCGTTCCGGGTTATGATCTTGAACTCATACTGATTGGCAAGCTGCTCGCCTGTAAGCCGCTTGCCCGCGCGGTCGCGGATCAAGTGCCGATACTCGGGGTGCACGAGCTCCCAGAATTCCTTGCCCAGGATCTCGTCATGGCCGTAACCGGTCAGCAGTTCTCCGGCAGGATTGGCGTACAGGAACTTCCCGCCCTGGTGAATGAAGATCGCCGCGGGGATCGTCTCAGCCAGGGTGCGGAACTTGCCCTCGCTTTCCCGCAGGGACTCCTGGATGCGGAGGGTCTCCTGGAACAGCGTGGCGTTCTCGATCGCCGCCGCCGCATGTCCTGTAAGGGTCTCCAGGAGCAGGATATCGGTCTGGTTGTATGTCGATCGATTTAATTTAGGACCGAGGGCCAGCGCGCCCTGCAGGCGTCCCTGATAGAAGATGGGCGCCAGGATCTCGGCGCCCAGCGTTCTCAGTTCCTTCGCCAGCGTGACGGCTGTTTCCTCGGGCAGGGACTCCTGCACGAGACGGATAATGGGGAGCTTCGTAACGAGCAGATGCTGAACCATGCTGCTCGAAAGTTCCGAGCTGAGAGCGGTCCCGGCATCACTGCCAAAGCTCTTCCGGAGCGCCAAGCCGCCTGCCGCTGTACGGAGATACAGGGAAGCGCTGTCAACGCGAAGATTGTCCTTCAGGGTATTCATGATGTGGACCAGGAGGTCGTTCAGGTTCAGGATGGTCGACATTGCACGGCTGGCATTGCTGATGATGTCCTGGTACAGGTATTTGTCCTTCAGGACGAGGCTGTTGACCAGCGACTGCACCTTGCCGCTGAAGGGGGTACTGAAAAACAGGACTCCGATGATGGAGAGCGACGCGAAAACAGACAGCACGTGGCCAAGCGCATGATCAAACAGGAGGAAAAGCCCGGCCTGGAGAGAAGAAAAGATCATCAGCAGCAGTATCGTCGCGATGGTGCGCGACAGAATGAGACGGATATCGAAGAGCTGGTACCGGGCAATGGCATAGACGGTCAGCGCGACCCAGGGAAGACTGAAGTACGAGGCGAGCCCCGGCTCCAGGCCGAATCCGCCGAAGAGCTGCAGCACCCCCGCCGTGAACCCCGCGCCGCTGCCGAAGACGAAGACGCCGAAAAAGAAGAAGTCGAGCTCTTTTTTGATGAGCCCCGAGGCGCTGCGCCGAAGCAGGAAAGCCTTGACGATGACCCAGACCGCGAGACAGGCGCCGAAGAAACGCAGGAGATTGTCGAGAGGGCCCGGTCGGCTGGAGAACGGGATCAGGACATAGTTGTCGGTGACGATAAGGTCGGTGAAGAGGCTCAAGGCGAGCATGAGCGCCCAGAAAGGGTAGAGGACCAGGCCGATGCGATCTGCGGTCCGGCTGTCCTCGCTCTCGCTGTAATAGAGGAACTGCAGCGCAGCGGGGAGCGTGAACCAGCCTATCCAGTTGGCCCGTGCGTAGAACGTAAAGCCGAGCCCCAGTGACGCGCTGACATACATCAGCCCCGTGCAGAGAGAGAACGCCGCGGAAAAGAACGCCAGGAGGGCAACGGACCTGTTGACCGGGCTGTTCGTCGGGTTCTGCTTGGCCAGGAGGAACCCGAGGAGAAGTTCGACCCCAGACACCAGAAAGAGGGGATAGCCGATTATGGCATGAAGATCTGTCATGGCTGCGTGGAGAGGTGCAATAGGTACAAATTATATCATGATAGTCAACGAAGGAACAAGATTTTTCAACGGCCGCGAGGAGAGATCGGCCCGGGAACGCCCGCAGCAATGCGGGGAATATCGCTACGGCGACCGCGAGCAGTCGCTTCTGCGCGCTTCGCAAGGTCCGCGATGGGCCAACATGCTGATGGTTCTCTGATTCCGGACTTAAACGAATTCCGTCAGCAATCCCTGAGACGCGCTTGCGCCTGGTCACGCTTGCCGAATCCGGGGATCTGGCCCCGGCTTGACATGGCAGAAGCAAAATCAGCATTGTCAGAAAATTGCCTTGCGAACAACCGGTCGACGGGTTACACTGTCGCCATGCACGAAAGCGGAAATGGCTGCATGCGGGTCATATCGCTCCAATCGGGGAGCAATGGCAACTGTATTTACGTGGAGGCGGGCGGTATGCGGCTGCTGTTCGATGCCGGCATCAGCGGCTCTTCGGCGGCCGAACGGCTCGCCGCCCACGGGAGGGATATCCGGAGCGTCGATGCCCTCATCATTTCCCATGACCACTCCGACCATATCCGCGCCGCCGGCGTGTTCCAGCGGAAATACGGGATCCCGCTCTATGTGACTCCCCGGACCCTTGCCGCCGCGCAGACCCGCTGCGCCCTCGGCAAATTGAGGGACATTCGCCATTTTCGCTGCGGCGGCACGATCCAGATCGGCGGCGCGTCGGTGCACACGATCCCCACACCTCATGACGGCGAGGACGGAGCGGTGTTCATCGTCGACGACGGCGAGCGGCGTCTCGGCATCCTGACCGATCTGGGGCATGTCTTCCAGGACCTCGGCAGGACGATCGCATCTCTCGACGCGGTCTTCCTGGAAAGCAATTATGATCCTCAGATGCTGGCGAACGGCTCCTATCCGCGCTATCTCAAGATCCGCATCAAGGGCCCCGGCGGACACATCTCGAACCATGAAGCCGCGGAGCTTCTTGCCGGCGCGGCTGGTTCCCGGCTCAAGTGGGCCTGCCTGGCGCACCTGTCCGAGGAGAACAACAGCCCCGAGGTCGCCCTGCGGACGCACCGGGAGGTGCTGGGGACGGGCCTTCCGCTCCATGTTGCGAGCAGGTATGCCGTGTCGGAGATCTTGACGATCTGACGGAACGCCTGTTTTCCTTGTGCCGTCATTGCGAGGAGCGGAGCGACGCGGCAATCTCGTTTTCAACCTGCACTAACCCGGACAAACCGGAACTAAAAGCAAAATCTAAAGGCATCTCTCGCAACCAGAAGCAGGCGCCTCGAGGCGAGCTCGCAAAGAACGCCAAGAAAAGCAGTCGAGGCTTTTGTTTTGAAATAAAGGCCAAAGCTTTGGACTTTCTTTGCGAACTTTGCGCGCTTTGCGGGAAATATTCTTGCCATTTTGAGCAGATCTTGATTCGTAACTTACTAACGACGATTTTTATTCTTCTCAGGTGACCCATGCCCGGCGTGAACGCCTTTGACAAGAACGTTGACCGGTACGAGCAGTGGTTCGTAGACAACCCCCTTGCCTATGTGTCCGAACTGCGCGCCCTGCGGGAGCTCCTGCCGACGAAGGGAAAGGGCATTGAGATCGGCGTCGGGACCGGCAGGTTTGCAGCCCCCCTTGAGATCAGGAAGGGGATCGAGCCTTCGCGGCCCATGGCGGAGGTCGCGCGGAAAAGGGGGATCGAGGTCGTCCCCGGCGTTGCCGAACATCTGCCGTTCGCCGACGGGGAGTTCGATCATGCGCTCATGGTCACCACGGTCTGTTTTCTCGACGACCTGGACATGGCGTTCCAGGAGGCGCGGCGCGTTCTGAAGACCGGCGGCTCGTTCGTCATCGGGTTCGTCGATCGCGAAAGCCCGCTGGGAAAGGAATATCAGGCGCGGAAGGACAAGAGCGCATTCTACCAGGACGCCACGTTCTACACCGCTGAAGATATCGTGTCGCATCTTCAGAAGGCCGGCTTCGGGGAGTTTGCGTTCCGGCAGACGTTGTTCCGTTCGCTCACGGAGCTGGAAGAGGTCGAGCCGGTGAAAGAAGGGCACGGCGAGGGGTCGTTCGTGGTCGTCCGGGGTGACAAGCAGTAGATCGGTAGTTATCTATCGTAGCAGAACAGGCGTGCAGAATGCAAACACTGCTCCGGCCAATCGTCATTCGCGATCTTCAGATCGATCCGCCCTTGCTGCTCGCGCCCATGGCAGGCCTTACCCACAGCGCGCTCCGGCAGATCCTGTTCGGCTTCGGCGGGGTCGGTCTTGCCTCTACGGAAATGCTGTCGGCGAAAAGGCTGCCCACGGAAAGCCCCCGCATCTCCCCCTATCTGATCAGGACCCCCTCAGAGCGGCCCCTTTCCTATCAGCTCCTGACCTCCACGCCGGACGAGATCGCGGCCGCCATGGAGGCGCTGCATGCGGTAAAGGCCGAAGCCATCGACCTCAATATGGGCTGTCCGGCTGCCGCCGTCGGCAAGTTCGGCGCGGGCTTCAGCCTGATGGAGCAGCCCGAGGCCGCCCGCAGCATCGTTGCCGAGGCAAGAAAACGCACGCGGCTGCCGCTGACCGCAAAGATCCGGCTCGGCAGCGAACTGGACGAAGCAAAGTTAAAAAGCTTTTGCACCATGCTTCAAGATGAGGGGATTGACCTGTTGTCGGTCCATGCACGGCTGAAGAACGAATCCTTTGCCAGAAGGCCGCGCTGGGAGCTCATAAGAAGCGTCAAGCAATGGCTCACGATCCCCGTTGTCGCGAACGGCGGCATCTTCTCGGTCCTCGATGCGGAAAATTGTCTTGCAGTATCCGGCGCCGACGGTCTGATGCTCGGCCGCGGGGCAGCGATAAAACCGTGGCTGTTCGCCGAGATCGCACGGTCCCTGTGCGGCAGCACGATCGCGGCGCCGGTAGTGTCGTTGCGCGTTGTGTATGGAGATTTTATCGATCACCTCAACGAGCTATTCCGTCCCGAATACCGGCTGGGCAGGCTCAAGGAGTTCACCCATTATTTCGCCCGAAACTATAAATTCGGACATTATCTTGCTTCGAGGGTCCAGAGCAGCGCGAGCGTCGAAGAAGCGGGAGACAGGGCCACAGCCTTTTTCGAGCGTGGTACCTGACACAGCGTGGTACCTGACAACAGTGTCGCCGCTTTCTTATCCTCATCGCGACGTGGGGAGAATCAGGCAGCGAAGGATTCCGCTCCTGGTGCGAATCGTCCCGCCTCGATGTTCCCACCTGTGTTAAAATAGCAGTAGTACGAGGACCGCGAAACAGCCATTACAAGGATATCCGTGACAATCTTCTTCATCAAATCCCTGCTTTCTCTTATGCTGCTCCTCGGCGCCTGCCTGAGCATGTACACCATGTTCGAGATCTTCGGCCGTGGACCATCAGCGGCCTCGGCCGGAAATTTCAAGAAGCTTCATAAGGCTTCCGGCTATATCTATGTGCTGCTTTTTGTTCTCGTATCCTATCTCTGCATCGGGTTCATGACGGCGTCGAAAGCGGAACTTTCTTCCCGGGCGGCGCTGCATGTCGTTATCGCCTGGTCTCTCATCGTCCTGTTCATCGTGAAAGTGCTCTTTGTGCGTGTCTACCGCCAGTTCTACGGCCATGCCAGGACCATCGGCATCGTGATGGGCGTCATGAGCTTCGTACTCGTGGGCATCACGAGCGGACACTATCTTGTTGTGAGCGGCTTCGGAAAGGACCGCTCCGTTGACAAAAGCGCGTACTACGAGCTGAGGGGTCCGCTCCTGCGCGTTGTCGGGACCGGGATTCCAGCTTCGTCGGTGATCAGGACGGATCGCCAGAGCATCGGGCGCGGCAGGACCCTGTTCCTGTCCCGGTGCGCGACCTGCCACGATCCGCTCACCACGAACACGATCGTAGGTCCGGGGCTCAAGGGCCTGCTCAAGAACCCCGCGCTTCCGGTCAGCAAACATCCCGCAACAGCCGAAAGCCTGCGGTTCCAGCTTCGCCAGCCAATGGGCCGCATGCCCTCGTTCGCCTATCTCACCGAGGACGAGATGAGCGACCTCATAGCCTACCTCAATACCTTATGATTCGATCGCGAACTTCTCTCGTGGCTTCGTCGCAAGTGCTCCTTGCTGTTCTATGCCACGCAAAGGTGTCAACCCCGTAATTTTACTCTTTTTTCCGCTTGACAGCCGGGGAGGTTTTGGATATAGTGCTCAGGCCGTAATCCC
Organism: Nitrospirota bacterium; assembly: GCA_020052615.1. Taxonomy (GTDB): domain Bacteria; phylum Nitrospirota; class UBA9217; order UBA9217; family UBA9217; genus JAAXXJ01. Next base: position 12,736 of record JAGVOT010000124.1, read on the forward strand.
TGGGGGATCGTCCAGTGGTAGGACGACAGGCTCTGAACCTGTTTACGGGGGTTCGAATCCTCCTCCCCCAACCAGTCCATTCAGTGATTCGTAAACAGTAATTCATTAAAAGGTGTCATCCTCAATAATTAATTACTAAATTACTGATCACTTTCTCTCACACGGTCCCATCGTCTAGCGGCCTAGGACGCTGGCCTCTCACGCCGGAGACACGGGTTCGATTCCCGTTGGGACCACCATTTGATAGTCCAACGTAGTCCTGTGCATGCCAGGAGTTTATGATACCAAAATCAGCAGAAATAGGGTGACACTTTTCCGCTGATGCTGACCGTGATGTAGCCCTTCATCTGCAGCCAGGCCTCCACGGCGATTCGCCATGCCGCTTCCGGCTGCATCCTACCAGAGCATAGCATATCCTTCTGCACATTGGCTATCCAGACATACGCGTCCCTCCTTTCCCATTTGGAGAATGTTCTCCTGCCGGTGAAGTAGGCCTGGCAGGAGTTCCTGCCGTGGAGTCGCTCTCTCGGCTGGTGATTGAGATCGTGCTCGACCGTTCCGGCAAAGGTCCGCACGGCCTGGAAGCCCTTCCTGGTCGTCCTCGTGATCGCTCTGATCTGAGCCGCCGTAATGCATGCTCACGATCCCGCCGCGCACAACCTATTGGATATCCTGCGATAAACACCTCTCAGAAATCCGTCTGTCCCGGGCCAGGCTTGCTCCCGTCGTTATTGCTGATCGTCCTTGTGACAATTTGGGCTCCTTGCCGAATACCCCGAAAATACCCCATCATGAATCTTGACTTTCCGGTCAGGTATCACTAAACTCGGCCAATAATCCTTCTTTGCAGGCGGCAACGTCCTCGGCCGCGATCAATCACTATTTACAAAAAGCTGCGTATCCTGTCCGGTCTAACGTGTATCCGTATGATCACGGAACGTCGCACTGGTGCGCGGTTTCCGCACCTGATCAGAAAGCCCTGGCATGGCGGGCGCGCGCATCAAGAGCGCCGAAAGGAGAATGAGCATGAGAAGGACCGTTGGTCTGATCGTTGCTGCAGGTATGTTGATGGGAAGCGGATGCGCAAGCATCGTGAGCAAGTCCGATTGGCCGGTAATGGTGAGCAGCAAACCGGACGGCGCGGTATGCACCGTGCAGAACAAGCAGGGCACGGTGATCAGCAAGGCAACGACGCCTACGATCTTTCTGCTGAAATCCGGCGACGGGTTCTTCCGCTCGGCAAGCTATACGCTCCGGTTCGAGAAGGAAGGATATCAGCCGGCATCGACGGAGCTGTCGACCGGCCTGAACGGGTGGTACTGGGGCAACATCATCTTCGGCGGACTGATAGGGATGCTGATCGTAGACCCTGCAACAGGCGCGATGTGGAGACTCGATGAATCCGTGACCGGGACCATGGCGGCATTGCCTGCCGCCGCATTGCCGGCTGCGGGACCGGATGTTCCCGCAGCGGAAACGACGATGCCGGACGCGCCGCCGGCTGAGGCCCAGACCCCGCTGCCCCAGAGTCCCGAAGGACCGCGGGATATGAGCGGCAGCAAGGAGGCGGCTCCCAGCCAGGACGCAGGGACACAGTATTGACGTTCGCGTCACAACGAGTACAGCGATTTTTCGTCAGACAAGTGTCCCCTGCGTTTTCGCACGGGAAACGATGACGAGAAGGGCGTCATTCAAATGAAACGATGGTTTTGCACTTTGGGTGCGAGCTGTACTTTCCCGCCGTTACCAGGGCTGAGCATGCCTGGATGGTCCATCTCATGATATAATGAAATCATGTCCGGGTGACCGGACAAGGTGATACCAGCGAAATGTCAACACGAGCGCGAACAAGACAGGCGGTCAATGCCGGCAGGAAGCGCGGCGCGGTTCTCGGAGTCCTTGCCTTCCTGGCCGCGGGCCTGGTCCCGGGTTTTTCCTTCGGTTCCTACGCCGCGCTGATCCTCTCCGCCCACATGACCGGTCATCCTCCGGCCCCCGGCTGGATGGCCGGAAGCCTGGCCGCGGCAGGGGGCCTGGTCGGCGCCGTCACTGTTGCTGCGATCAGCCTTATCGTCTGCTGGTACGGCGGCGGGGCGTGCGCATCCGCTGCAGGGGCCGTCAGGCAGTTCCTTCTTGACCGCAGGGAGGAGCAGGAGCGGGCCAGAAGGGGAATGCGGGTGGCGCCGCACGGCAGGATGGCGGAGAGTGCGCAGGAGGAGCTCCGTTCACGCCTCTCCTTTCTTCAGGATTGCCGCGGCATGCTCCACAGCATCGTTGTCGTGGGAAGCGCCGCACACGCATCGAGTGCAAGCGGCTCGGACGTCGATATCGTCATCATCTGCAGGAAGGACGGCCTTGAAACGGTCCAGGGCGCGGTGGCCGGGCAGGAGCTGGACGAGGCCCCCGGCCCTCGGAGCGGGCGGGCCCTGGAGTTTACGGTGATCGGCCCTGCAGAGACGGAAAGGCTCTTCGCGCTGGCCTCTCCTTTTTCCTTCGCTCTTGGCCAGGGGATCGTGCTCGATGATGACGGTTATCTGGGAAGCCTCCTGGCCCGATCTCGTCGCGCACCGGGCAGGAAGTACGCTTTGTCCGCCTTGTTTCAGAATATCATGGTGCTCTACTACGGGTCGTTCCGTTCGCTCCACCGGAACGCGAAAGCGAACAACTGCTCTTCCGAATGCTGCAGGGAGCGCAGGTCCGGGTGCGAGGGCATTGCCGCCGTGGACGCGCCCGCGACCGTGATCATGCGGATGCTCTATGTGACCCTTCCCCTCAGGGGCTGCATGCCGCTGACCAAACAGGACGTGCTAGCGTTCACACGGCTGGAGTATGGCGACGAGAGCGCCGGCGCCGTGCTGAAGGCCGTCGCACTGTCGAGAAGCGATGATAAACGGATCTATTACGCCGATTATAAGATGTTCAAGAGGCTTGCGGGAATGCTCTACCGGGAGATCCTGGCCGAGGTCGGGACCGGCCGGGCGGTAAGCCGGATGCTCCATGACGGCGCGTGCATGGCGCAGGGAAGGTACGGGCAGCTGAAGGACCGGGACCTGCGAAGGTGCGTTCAATAAGGGCAGGATCACTCGACGGCGATCCGTTCACCGCCGATCCCCTCAGGACCGGCTGGTATTTCATCATGCCGCCCCTCTGCACCAGCGTCTCCTGCGTCGATGAGCGGATGCTGTCCGGCATAACGCTCCCGTATTATTGAGGCGGATTTACGACACAGCCTGTCGACAGATTTCCCCTGCCCTGAAGACCGCGTCTTCCCATCCCCTTGTCGTCCTGTCGTTTTAACGGTCTCTTTGCCGGTTCCTTCCATCACCTCCTCTCGTGTCGGCTGCTCATCAGACCCCGTCTCTGTTATACCGTCGTGTCGCTGTTTCTCGGAAAAACGGACAGTGTTATAATTATATCAAAGAGAGCGGACCTGCCTGAAGGAGGTCTGCCCCGGACCGCAGCGTCCGGAGAACGACCATCGACCATGGACAGCCATGATAAAATATTGATCGATCTGAAGATCAGCAAGGTCCTTCTCGAGAAGCAAAGTTTTTTGAACAGGGCGGATATCCGGCTGTTCACCGCCGCATCGAACGATGAAGCGCTGGCGGTCCATCGCGCGAAACACGTCGACCTCATCATCACCGATATCGCCACCCCCGGGATCAGCACCGAACAGCTCTTTTCGCTGATCAGGAGCGATCCGGTGCTGATGCACGTCGCGACCATCATGGTCTGCGCGTGCGATCCCGTTGAAATGTCGCGAAGCAGGCGCTTGGGAGCTGATGCCATTATTCTCAGGCCGATCAAACCGTCGCTGCTCCTGGCAAAGGCAAAACAACTCCTTCACCTTTCCTGGCGGGAGACCTATCGGGTGCTCCTTGAGCTTTCCGTTGACGGAGAGGTCTGCGGCGGGACGTTCTCCTGCCGTTCGCTGGATATCAGCCCCCAGGGGCTCCTCGCAGAGACTACGCAAACCTTCGACCTCGGCGAACGGGTGCTTTGCACGTTCACGCTCCCCGATGCCGCGCAGGTCCGCGTGATGGGCGAGGTCGTGCACGACCTGACGACGGAGCCGGACGCTCACGTCAACCGGTACGGTATCCACTTCCTCGACCTTGCCCCCCGTCACGCGAAGGCGATCCGGAACTTCCTCGATTCGGTCGCGCAACAAAGAAGTCCGGCCATTCATTGAGGGATATCTCAGGACAGAAGACAAGGGCAGTGTCCGATCGCCGCAGGTCGGATCGAGTCGGCAGGCATCACACGCAACGTAACGTATACGGTAAAGGCCGGTGCGGGCACATCTCCATCCCTGACCCGGCTTGAGACAAGCAAGACCTCTGCTCAAGGCATTGGGATCAACGGCAGTTCTCTTTCTTTCCTATCAGCCGCAGCAATCGCAGCATTCCTCGCCGTCCACATCGAGCAGCGCCGATTTCAGATCGACAAGATCCTCTCGGGTGACGTTTGCATCGGTTTTCGCCCGGCCGCAGAACGACCGGGCCGCCGGAGCCGCGTCCGCGTCGCCTGCGATGCAGTCGCAGAATGAACCGACCGTATCGATATTCAGGCATTTATATGAAAGGGTGTCCTTCTCCATGGTCAACCTCCCGTCGAGCAACGCACTTTTCTCTCTATATAGTTATTATAGCTCTACCAGGAAGGGAAAGACCGACACGGGGACGGGGGGACGCGGGGAAGAACCGACAAGGGGATAGTATGACCAGACAAAGAGAAACGAACAAAGGAAGGAAAAATATCGTGCCTTGAGTTTTGAATGTTTTGCGAGGCTGGTTCCACAGTTTTTTGCCTTAGCAGACGCTTCAGGCTTCCCTCTCTGCTGCTGGTGAGGGCTTGCACACGGCATCATGCATGGAGGCGATAACTATATTCCGGTACCTCTCCCTTCAAAACTCAAGGCAAACGGGAAATTCGAAAGACCACTTGCACCTGTGTGATAGTATAGCACAGATTTTCGATCTGGCAAGTTGCCGCTGTTTTCTCCTCCGGACAGATTCTTGCCTCGAATTCTGGCCACATAACAATAAGTTATTAAAACCCTTTACTCTCCCGGCGAAACTTGGGGTATAATTCGCCAAGATGTTTTTCTGAAGGTCCACGTTCCTTCCCTGCTGCCGACCGCGATTCGAGCGGGGCGCAACAATTGTGAAAGCAAGGAGGCCATCATGAGCATCGGTACCATCCGTTTTCTCGGCGCGGCACGCACGGTGACGGGTTCCTGCTACCTGCTGACCCTGCCGAAGGGGAAGGTCCTCGTCGACTGCGGGTTCGTGCAGGGTTCGAGCGATTCCCGCGACCGGAACCGCGAGCCCTTCGCCTTCGACCCGAAAGGGATCGATCTCCTCTTCCTGACCCACGCCCACCTCGACCACTCCGGCCTGCTCCCCCGCCTGGTGAAGGAAGGCTTCTCGGGCAGGATCATCACGACGACGGCCACGGCGGACCTTATCGGCCCCATGCTGCTCGACTCGGCGAAGATCCAGGAGAACGACGCCGAGCGGATGTCCCGGCGGTCGCTCCGGAAGGGCGGCGAACCAGTGGAGCCGCTCTACACGACCGGGGACGTGGAGCAGGCGCTGCCGTTCGTCGATCGCGTGAAGTACGGCCAGGTCGTCGACGCGGGGAAGGGCATCCGGTACTGCTTTCTCGACGCGGGCCACATCCTCGGCTCCGGCAGCCTGGCACTATGGCTCGCCGGGGCGGGCAGCGAGAAGAAGATCATCTTCTCGGGCGACATCGGCAAGAAGGGGACGCCCATCATCAACGACCCCACGCTCGCCACCGAGGCCGATTATGTGGTCATGGAATCGACCTACGGCGACCGGATGCACAAGAACAGCGCGGACACGGCCGCAGAGCTTGCCGAGGCGATCACGACCACCTTCGCCAAGGGCGGGAACGTGCTCATCCCGGCCTTTGCCATCGGCCGCACACAGGATGTTCTGTATATTCTCAACCGGCTGGTGCGCGAGGGGACGCTGCCGAAGCTGACCGTCACGATCGACAGCCCGCTGGCAAAAAAGGCGACGCAGATCTACCTCAGCCACCCCGAGCTCTTCGACGAGGAGGCTGTGCGGCTGCTCAGGGGCGGCAGGATCGGCGACGCGATCACTGTCCGGTTCACGCAGTCGATCGAGGAATCCATGGCCTTGAACAAGATCACGTCCCGGGCCGTCATCGTCGCGGGCAGCGGCATGTGCGAGGGGGGCCGCATCGGCCATCACCTGAAGCACAACCTCTGGCGGCCCGAGTGCAGCATCATCTTCGTCGGGTTCCAGGCGCAGGGAACGCTGGGCAGGCGGATCGTGGACGGCGCGCGGTCGGTCTCGATCTGGGGCGAGGAGGTCGCGGTGCGGGCCCGGGTATGGACCATCGGCGGGTTTTCGGCCCACGCCGACCAGAAGGAGCTGCTGGCATGGCTTTCAGCGTTCAGGAACAGGCCGACGGTCTTCGTGACCCATGGTGAAGAATCAGCGGCGCTCGCCTTTGCGCGACTCGTGGGGGAGCGGTACGGGTTCACCACCTACGTGCCCGAGATGGGCCAGGAGTTCGAGGTGTAATAAGACCGACAAGGGGAGAAAGGGGAAGGAAAAACCGACGCGGGACGCGGGTACGGCCGGGGTGAGGGGCGGTCTAGAGAAGCGCGTCGAGGGCAGAAGGGCTGAAAGGGACCGCAATTTTGTCCAATCATCGACAACGCCGGACCAGAGTGATCCTGTTCGCGCCTGCCCACTCATGATGCTTACCCAACCGGGGCTTGATCAAGTGGCCGCAGAACGACAAAGCGGGAGCCTGCGCTGAGTGGACCATGGCTGCGCAACTGGGCGGGAAGGATTCCCGTGAGACGGTCGGCAGGCACTGCAGGTAATTTGAGGGAAGGAAAGGATCTGTTTCACCGACGAGAAGGATCAGAACCTGCTCGCCGGTCAGGCGCGCATACCCTTGGTGACACGAGGGAGGCGCCTGAAAATGAGCGGTCCCAAAAATAAAGCGCGGGCCGCACACCTTGCCAGCCCGCAGCTCTCCACTGCCATGCCTCATTTTCCATCACAGCGTTTCCCGTCTCGGGCGCAGCATTTCTATGCTGCTGGTGACGGCGACGGCCCTGACGGCCTTGACCCTGACGGTCTCGGCCCCGTACCGGAGGAGCGCGCGCGCTTCAGGACCTTCCGCCTTCGCTTCTCCGCCTCCAGCCGCTTGTTCTTTTTCTTTACCGAGGGCTTCTCGTAATGGCGCCGCTTCTTCAGCTCGCCGAACAATCCGTCGAGCTGCAGTTTCTTTTTCAGGTTGCGCAGCGCCTTTTCGATGTCCCGTGAGAGGACTCTTATCTCCAAGACCTTCCTCCTCCACCGCCGCCGTATCCACCACGATCCCTGCCGCCACCGCCGCCGCCCGAGCGCTCGGTCTTCGGCTTGGCCTCGTTCACCGTGATCGTCCGGTCCATGAACATCGTGCCGTTCATCGCGGCGATCGCCTTGGCCGCATCCTCATCGGACGCCATCTCCACGAAACCGAACCCCTTGGATCTGCCGCTTGACTGATCGACGATCAGCGTGGCGGACACGACCTCGCCAAGCTTTGAGAACGCCTCGCGCAGATCATCTTCCACGGTATTATACGACAGATTCCCTACGTACAATTTCTTCGCCATACTGCCTCCTTGTGCTGCCGGGTTCGCCGTCGGTCGTTGCCGAACAGCGCGTTACGTCTTCTTCGCGGTCACCCGCGTGGGTGTTTGCATAAACACATCGTTCTCCAACAGGCATGCAGTCGCTTTTTTTCGGGGGAAAAGGAGAGAGCAGGGGAGTCGGCGATCGATGGTGAGGCCGGACGACATCTCGTTCCCAAACAAGAGGACCATACCTCGTTGCGTGTCTATAGGTTAAATATACGCCTTTCGTCGCCAAATGCAAGGTATTCCTGCAATAAAAAGCCCGGGAGGCTGGTCCGCCCCGCCCCTTTTCCCTGTATTTAGCGATAGTTATGGCGTTGGATATTTTACCCGGTGCGGTAAATTGCAAAAAAAGGAGCAGGCCATGATCATCGGCGACCCGAAAACCAGCGGTTCCGGCAGGCAGGGGGAGGACGAAAAGGCCGCAGAGGCGTGCGCAGGGGACGACTGGAGGTGCACAAGAAGCCTCGAACATGCCGTCCCTGGCCGGCTTTCAGGGCGAGATGCCGGGGTTTCAAGGATCGAATTTCTCATGACCTTGCACCTGAATTTACCTTCAATAGCAATAGAGCAGACTGGCGAGCGCAAGGCAGCCGGAAACCGCAATGATCAGGCCTGCGATCCTGTTGATCCACTGCAATTCGTGACGCTTGAACCGTTTCTTGAAGGCACGGAACACCCCGCCAATGAACAGCCACCAAAGCACCGATCCCAGAAAGACCCCCAGGACCAAAACGGATGCCGATAGGAAGTTCCCCCTGGTGCCGGCGATCCCGGCCCCGGCAAAGACTGCGGCCAGCGAAAAAATGGTCAGGGGATTCGTGAGTGCAAGAAAAAACGTGGATGTATACATTCCGGTATGATGCCTTTCCTTTTCCAACAGGAAAACCAGGGCCTTTCTGTCCGGTCGTTCCCTGAATATCCTGACGCCGATGAAGCACAAGATAACACCGCCTGCAAGTCTGAACCAGAACTGGCAGCTGAGAATGATGTCTGATATGAAGGTAAGCCCGAAGGCCGCGATAAAGCCGTAGAGCATGTCTGCCGTAGATGCGCCCATGCCGGAAAGGAAACCCGCCTGCCAGCCGCACGTCAGCGTCCGCCGGCCGCACAATATGCCGATGGGGCCGAGGGGCGCGGCGATCACGAAGCCGATAACCAGCCCTTTTAAGAAAAAGATGCTATCCATCGAAGCAAATGACCGTACAGCAGCCTGTACCGGAACCGTCAGGGCGCCTTCACAAGCTTATCACCGGCTGCATCCTGATATCGTGAGGGTTTCCGAGCGATTACCCATTTCTTCTTTAGCGCGCCATCTCAATATTTGCTCAGGGCCCAGGTTCGTTTTTTTTCGATACTGCTGGAAAGCTTTCAGCAGGCGCCTCAGGTCCGAGCAATAGCGCGATCCATTGGGTGCCTTTGTTGTTCTCGCAGGCGAACTTGAGGGTCATGGTAAGCGGGATGCACAGAACCATGCCGACCGGACCGAGCAGGCTTCCCCAGAAGATCAGCGAGAGAAAGACAACCAGCGTGGACAGTCCGAGCCTCCGCCCCATGAGCTTCGTTTCGATCACATTATCCAGCACGAAGTTGACGGCCATGAAACCTGCTGCCGCCATCGCGGCGCGGCCGATCCCC
>JAGVOT010000110.1 GCA_020052615.1 Nitrospirota bacterium
GCATGAGCGACGAAGCAATCCCGTAGTGCATGAAAAGATTAACGACGAGATTGCTTCGCTTCGCTCGCAAAGACCCCGAAATCGTTTTTCAACAGCCTGTTAAGAGCTTTTTGAGAAGAATTGTATTCCTTGGTTATTAAGAAAGCCATGACCGACACCATGCGTCATCTATTCATTCTCTTCGGAGTCCTTTTCTCCGTCCTTACGGTCGGCGGTCTGCTGATCTGGCTCGAGCGCCGGCTTCTGGCTCTGTGGCAGGAGCGCTACGGGCCGAACCGCGTGGGGCCCTTCGGACTGCTCCAGGTGGCCGCGGACATGATAAAGGTCATCACGAAAGAGGACTGGACGCCGCCCTTTGCCGATAAGGCCGTGTTCATCATCGCGCCCGCGATCCTCATGATCGTTGTGGTAACGTCATTCGCCATAATCCCCTGGGCCTCCGGCATCGAGGTCGTGGACCTGAACATCGGCGTCCTGTTCTTTCTCGGCCTGTCGTCACTCGGCGTGTACAGCGTCGCCCTGGCCGGCTGGGCGTCGGACAGCAAGTATTCGCTCCTCGGCGGCCTGCGGGCGTCTGCCCAGATGCTTTCCTACGAAGTATTCATGGGCCTGTCGCTCATGGGGGTCGTCATGCTCGCGGGCTCGTTCAGTCTGCGTGAGATCGTCGAGGCGCAGCAAGACCTGTGGTTCGTGGTGCCGCAGTTCTTCGGCTTCGCGGTCTTCTTCATTGCCGGCATCGCCGAAACGCATCGTCTCCCCTTCGACCTTCCTGAGGCCGAGAGCGAGCTCGTTGCCGGCTACCATTCGGAATATTCCGGCCTGAAGTTCGGCATGTTCTTCGCGGGCGAATACCTGGGCATTACTCTCATCTCCGCCCTCACGGTGACGCTGTTCTTCGGCGGATGGAGCGGACCGTACCTTCCTCACGCGGTCTGGTTCGGCCTCAAGACCTTTGCCTTCATCTGCTTCTTTGTGCTGATACGGGCGTCCCTTCCGCGGCCGCGGTATGACCAGTTGATGTCCTTCGGATGGAAAGTGTGCCTGCCGGTGTCTTTGGCGAACCTTGTCGTGACGGGGGCCTGGATACTGATGATGAAATAATAGCAGAACGTCCTTTGACAGGATAACAGGATTGTCTGGATTGACAGGATGAAAGCATGCGTTCTTAAGGAGGGGTTTACCGTGGAATATAAAGAACTTACAGAAAGGATAATTGCCTGCGCCTATCGCGTGTACAATAAGATGGGTTCTGGTTTTGTCGAAAGTGTTTATGAAAAATGTCTGATCATTGAGCTACTAAAGGCGGGCCTTCTGGTCGAAGCCCAGAAAGCTATTAGTGTATTCTATGACGGCGAGAATGTGGGAGAATTTATCGCTGATATCATCGTAAATGACACTGTCATTCTGGAGCTGAAAGCCGTAAAGCAGCTTGCCAAGGCACATGAGGTGCAATTGGTCAACTATCTCAAGGCTACAGGAAAACCGGTTGGTCTTCTCATTAATTTTGGTGATGACAAGGTAGAGATCAAGCGCAAGATAAAGGACCTGAAGTAAGATTTATCAGAACTTATCCTGTTATCCTGTCAAAAAGAACAACATGATCAGTCTTCTTAAATCCATTTGGACGGTCCTCAAGACCACCTTCCGGAAGCGGGCGACGGTCCAGTACCCTGAGGAACGGCCATCTATCCCTCCCCGCTGGCGCGGAAGGATCATCCTTTCCCGGGACGCGGACGGACAGGAACGCTGCGTGGCCTGCAACCTCTGCGCGGTGGCCTGCCCGGTGGACTGCATCTCGCTCCAGTCTGCGGAAGACGAGCATGGCCGGCGGTATCCTTCGTTCTTTCGAATAAACTTCTCGCGCTGCATTTTCTGCGGATACTGCGAGGAGGCTTGTCCCACCTATGCCATCCAGCTTACCACGGACTTCGAGATGGGCGAATACGTCAGGCAGAACCTGGTGTATGAAAAAGAGGACCTGCTGATCAGCGGACCGGGGAAATATCCCGGCTACGATTTCTACAAGGAGGCCGGCCTGGCCATCGGGAGCAAGGACAAAGGCGCGGGGACGAACGAAGAGCCCCCGGTGGATGTAAAGAGCTTACTTCCATAGATCAAAAGGCTTAGCATCTTTGACACTGAAGAAGCGGATTAACGCCGGATAAAAGCGGATTTGTTTTCACGAATGACGACCTTGACGTATCATGCCTCTTCAGGTTGTTGATCGTGCATCTTCTGTGTCAAAGGTATTGAAATCATAGTATGACCATTCTTTTCTACTTATCAGCTTTCATCGCCGTCCTCGCGACGGTCCTGGTCATCACCCGGACGAACGCGGTGCATGCGCTCCTGTATCTCATCGTATCGCTCCTTGCGGTGGCGCTCATATTCTTCGCCCTCGGGGCACCCTTTGTTGCGGCTCTCGAGGTCATCATCTATGCCGGTGCCATCATGGTCCTGTTCATTTTCGTGGTCATGCTGCTGAACCTCGGCGGCGAAGCGACGAGGCGGGAATCTACGCTGCTCACGCCGGGCATATGGATAGGGCCGTCGGTATTGTGTGTTATTCTGGCAGGTGAGCTTGTCTATTTATTTTCGGGAAAGCCTTCCAATATCCCTGCGCCCGGGGCAGTGTCAACCAAACAGGTCGGCATTGCGCTCTTCGGACCGTACGCACTGGGTGTGGAACTGGCGTCTTTTCTCCTGCTGGCCGGGCTGGTAGGGGCATATCACTTGGGGAGACGAGAAGACCGCTAGCTTCTGAATAGTCGCCACAGAGACACAGAGGCGCAGAGAAAGGATATTCTTCCGATGATAAACCTTAATGCCATAACAGAAAACATCATAGGATGTGCTATCGAGGTACACAGGAACTTGGGCCCCGGACTACTGGAATCAGTCTATGACAAGGCATTGTGTTATGAGATTGGAGCTAAAGGAATGAATTTTCGGAATCAGGTCATTATACCTATCCTGTATAAGGGTGCTGTTTTAGGAGAGCATCGGATTGACCTGATTGTGGAGGATGAGATCATTGTGGAACTCAAAGCAGTGGACCGGATGGATCCGGTGTTTAAAGCCCAAATACTTTCCTATATGCGCATGGCGAATAAAAAGCTGGGCTTACTGATCAATTTCAACGTGCCCTATCTAAAAGATGGTATTCAACGTGTTATTCTCTGAGTCTCTGTGCCTCTGTGGCAGAAGTGGAGGTAATGTTTGATCGCGGCTATTCCCATGGAACATGGTCTCATTCTCGCGGCCATCCTGTTCGGCCTCGGGCTTACCGGCGTGCTGGTACGCAGAAATGTCGTGTTCATGCTCATGTCCATTGAGATCATGCTGAACGCCGCCGGGCTTGCCTTCGTGGTCGCCGGTGCGCGCTGGGGCCAGATCGACGGCCAGGTGATGTTCATTTTCATTCTGACCATGGCCGCTGCGGAAGTATCCGTGGGGTTGGTGCTCGTCCTGAGCCTCTATCAGCACTTCAAGTCGCTCGATGCCCGCGCGGTATCCTCGCTGAAAGGATGAACCGGATGCCTGCAATGCATGCCGATCTTCTGACCGTTCTTCCGCACATCGTTCTTGCGGCCGGGACGGTCGTTGCTCTCCTTGCGGCCGCTTTCGCGCGCCGCCATGGGACGGTCACGTATGTCGCTGTATCGACCCTGCTGTTCTCGTTCCTGTCCCTCGGCATCCTCGTTCCCCATCTGCCGTCGGGCTTCACCGATCTGTTCTTGTTCGACGGTGTCTCCGCTTTATCATCCGGTCTGGTCCTGTTCGCCTCGCTGTGCGTTGCCCTATCTGCCTATCCCTACTTCATGATGCATGCGGTCCCGGCACGGGAGTTCTTTATCCTCCTCTTGCTGGCGACGCTGGGATGCCTCGTCATCGTTTCCAGTTCACATTTTGCATCCCTGTTCCTGGGAATCGAACTTATCGGCATCCCCCTTGTCGTCATGGGCGCCTATCAACGGGGCAATCCCACAGGGATCGAGGTTGGATTCAAATATCTGATCCTCGCCGGTGTTTCCTCGGCGGTCCTGCTGTTCGGAATTGCTCTCCTCTACGCGGGCTCCGGCAGCCTGGCATTCGGTCCGGCGCTCGCCTTGCTGGCGCATCCTGCCGCAGTGACGCCGCTCACCCATATTGGCGCGGCACTCCTGATCTCGGGGATCGGGTTCAAGCTCGCCCTTGTGCCCTTTCATCTGTGGGCCCCGGACGTCTATCAGGGAGCTCCGGCCCCGGTCACGCTCTTTGTCGCCACCGCTTCGAAGGCCGCGGTGATCACCGCGCTGCTGAGGCTCTTACCGCCTGTCGTTGTTGAGGTCGATCGTTATCTATTCATCCTTTTTACCGTGTTATCGGTGACTTCCATGACCGCAGGAAATCTTCTGGCGCTCCGTCAGCAGAACGTCAAACGCATGCTCGCCTACTCCTCGATCGCTCATAGCGGCTACCTGCTCGTGGCCTTCCTGTCCGCCGGCAGCCTGGCATTTACGGCCATTCTGCTCTACCTTGTTTTTTATGTCATTACGAACCTCTGCGCTTTCGGTGTTGTTTCTCTCCTGTCCGGCAGTGGCTCCGACGCGGACGACCTTGATGATTACGCGGGGCTTTCCTGGCGCAAACCCTGGCTGGCATTGGTCCTGACCATTTCCATCCTGTCGCTCCTTGGGATTCCGCTCACTGCCGGATTCATCGCCAAGTTCTCCGTGGTGACAGCGGGCATGGCTTCGGCGCATCTGGCGCTCGTCCTTGCCCTTGTGATCAACACTGCCGTCAGCGCGTACTATTATCTGCGCATCATCATGGCGATGTACATTGGTCCGGAAGATGTCCTTTCCGGGGAGATCCGCCATTCTGAACGGCGCGTCCCGGTCATCGGCGCATGTCTCGTGTCACTCCAGGCAGGATTGCTGCTCTTTATCGGGATCGCCCCGCAGTATCTCCTTCAGCTCATCGGTTGGCTGGTATCGTGATCTGATCCTCTGAGGGCAGGGCAAATCATTTCAAATTCGTTATTCTCGCAGAGGCGCAGAGTTCGCAGAGAAAGCCAGGATAGTATTTTGGATTAAAGACTTAAATGTTTTGATTTAACTCTGCGCTCTCTGCGGCTCTGCGAGAGCTGCCTTTTCTTTTGGTTCCGGCTTATCCGGATTTTAGATTAGTTTCTCTTCGTGCCTTTGGGTCTTCGTGGCATGTTTGTATTTTATCATTGATGGAGGTTCCCATGAACGATCTCGAAGGGTTGGCAAAGCTCATCCGCTACTACTCCCTCGTCTCGACAACCGAAGCCGGTTCGGGCCATCCTACCTCGTCGCTCTCCGCAGCCGACCTGATGACCGGCTTGATGTTCGGCGGGACGTTCCGCTTCGACCTGGACGATCCGCTGCACCCCAACAATGACAGGCTCATCTTCTCAAAGGGCCACGCCTCGCCCCTGTTCTATTCACTCTGGGCCGCAGCCGGCAAGGTATCGGAACAGGAGCTTTTGAACCTCCGCAAGTTCGGCAGTCCGCTGGAAGGGCACCCGACGCGGGCGTTCCGCTATACCGAGACGGCAACAGGCTCGCTCGGCCAGGGGCTTTCCATCGGCGTCGGCATGGCGCTGAACGCGAAATACCTGGACAAGCTTCCCTACCGCACCTATGTTCTCCTGGGGGACAGCGAGCTGTCCGAGGGTTCCGTCTGGGAGGCCATGGAGCTTGCGGCCTGGTACAAACTGAGCGATCTTATCGGCGTCGTTGACGTCAACCGGCTGGGTCAGCGGGGCGAGACCATGCACGGCCATGACCTGTCTGCTTACAGAAATAAGATCGCCTCGTTCGGTTGGGAAACCATCGTCATCGACGGGCACCATCTTCCCCAGATCCAGACCGCCTTCGAGCAGGCAACAAGGGCGTCGGACAGGCCGGTCATGATCATCGCCAGGACGCTCAAGGGAAAAGGCGTGTCCTTCATTGAAGATAAGAACGGCTGGCACGGAAAGGCGCTTAAGACGGATGAACTGAGGCAGGCCCTCGAAGAACTGGGGCCCGTAGATCGCACGTTACGGGGGATCGTCTCGAAGCCGGAGGACAAAAGACCGCCTGCGACGCCAGCCCGCAAAGCTGCGTCCCTGTCCTACCGCACCGATAAACCGGCTTCACCACGACATGCTTATGGAACGGCGCTGAAACGCCTGTTCCCCCAATTTCCCGACATGGTCGTGCTTGACGCCGAGGTGAGCAACTCGACCTTTGCCGAGATATTCCGGAACAGCTTCCCGGACCGTTTCTTCGAAATGTTCGTCGCGGAACAGAATATGGCAGGCGCGGCTCTCGGGCTCTCTCTCCGCGGGAAGATCCCCTTTGTATCATCGTTCGCCGCGTTCCTGACACGCGCCGCCGACCAGATCCGCATGAGCCAATACTCGAACGGGAACATTAAATTTTGCGGTTCCCATGCCGGCGTTTCCATCGGTGAGGACGGGTCCTCCCAGATGGGGCTGGAGGATATCGCGCTGTTCCGGACGATCCTGGGCAGTGTCGTACTGTATCCCTCCGACGCGGTCTCGACCGAACGGCTCGTCGAGGAAATGGCCTGGCACAGCGGCATGGCGTATCTCCGCGCGACCCGGAAGGACCTTCCGATCCTGTACCGGAACGATGAGGCATTCTGGATCGGCGGGAGCAAGGTACTGCGGTCGAGCAGGAAGGACCGGGCGACCATTGTCGCCGCGGGCATTACGCTGCACGAAGCCCTCAAGGCTTATAGCGTACTGAAAAAGGACGGCATCCTGGTCCGGGTCATAGATCTTTACAGCGTCAAGCCCGTCGATGTCGCGACCCTGCGCCAGGCAGCCTTCGAGACCGGCGTTATTATCAGCGTGGAGGACCATTTTGCCGAAGGCGGGATCGCCGATGCAGTCCGGACAGCCCTGTCAAAGCATCCGGTTCCGGTCCACGCCCTTGCCGTCCGCGCGATGCCGAAGAGCGGCAAGACAGAGGAACTTCTGGACTATGAAGGTATATCGTGGAAGGCGATCGTGGAGGCGGTAAAGCAGGTTAAAAGCTAAAGGGATGCGGCCTGCTGGGAGGGTCCGGGAGAGGGGGGAAGATGACCAGGCGGAAAGTCCGTTTTCACGAGGCGATGGTAACGCGGTCCCTGCCGGCATTCTTCGAGCTATAGAGGGCGGCGTCCACGCGGCTCACGAATGCGTCCATGGTCTCGGAAGGGACCTTGAGCGCAGCAACACCCATGCTGAGGGAGATTGACACCCGTGTTTGGTCATCGATCCGGACATCGGTCATCTTTACGGAGGTCCTGATCTTCTCGGCAATACTCGAGGCGCCGGCAATCGCCGTCTGCGGCACGATCACCATAAACTCGTCGCCGCCGTATCGTCCGGCGATGTCCACGTTCCTGAGCGAGCTTCTCAGCGAAGCGGCAACGAGCTGAAGCGTTGTATCACCGGTTAAGTGTCCGTACCGGTCATTGATCTCTTTCAGATTGTCGAGGTCGCAAAGAATGATCGAGAGCTCCGAGTCGTATCGTTTTGCCCGGTCGATCTCATACTCGAGCTGCTCGGCAAGGGCCCGGCGATTCAGAAGGCCGGTCAGCCCGTCGACCTTGGAAAGATATTCCAGGCGATCGATGAGCCTGCGGCGGTCCTCTTCAGATTTTTTGCGGTCGGTCACATCCCGCGTATATTCGATGACATGAGAGATCCGGCCGGACTCATCCAGGAGGGGATAGGTGTAGATCTCCAGCCAGGCTGTATCGCCGTTCGTGAGGGTGACCTTCTTTTCCTTTGCGCAAGGATCCGCCGACTGCAGGGTCTTCCGGACGACGCACCCGTCACAAACATCTTCAGTCCCATACATTGCCCGGTAGCAGGTCCGATTGACCAGGTCACCGACGGCCTTGTTCTTGAGCTGGGCATAGGCCTCGTTGGCACGCACGATGGTGTAGTTCCGATCGATGATGCAGAAGGGATCGCGGATGCTGTCGAAGATAGTGCGCAGGAACCGCTCGGAACGGCTGATCGATCTTTCCCGCTCCCGAAGCCCCGTGATGTCGTGCATCACGCACGTGCAGGTCCCGTCCTCAAGCCGGGTGATCGACGCATCCTGTTCCAGGAGCGACCCGTCCTTCCGGCGGGCGGTAAGCTCCCCGTGCCATCTTCCTTCCCGCTCAAGGGCGGGAAATATATTCTGCAGTATCCAGTCGACCTGCTGATCGTCGTAGATCAGGGAGAATGATCTTCCCAGAAGGGCCTCGGGTTTTCCGTACCCCGTTATCCGGGCATAGGCCTCGTTCGCGTACTGGTAGATATGGTCTGCGTCGAAGATCGCGATGCCGTCCATGGAGCTTTCGATGGCGGCAAGATGTTTCTGCAGTTCGGTCTGCGCCCGCCTGCTCTTTCCTGTGTTTTTGACGAGAATGACGGTCGCTACGGAGTACACGGCGATGACGAAGAAGCGGAAATAAAACTCATGGGGGGTGACTTCGAAAAAAGCAAGGTCGAGGAACGACCCGTGACCGAAAATGTATGCATCTATCGCCGCATCGGCGATCCACACAAGGCAGGCGATCACAGCAACGACAACGACGATATTACGTTCCAGATCACGAATTATTTTCATCGGCCCTGAATCTCTCCGGCGTCATGGGGAACTCGTCCAGCAGAGCAGTCCACTGTCCGATCGAAACGGTCTGATCAAACGTTCGTCTTGATGCTGTCCTCCTGGATCCCGAGCACCTGCTCCACGATATCCGCAAGGAGCAGGTCGTGGTCGTGGTTCAGGGTAAAGACCCGGCACTGGACGACCCTCGCCGGGATGTAGTCGAAAAAGTCCTTCAAAGGCTCCTTCTCCACCTTTCGCGTCGAGGGGTTGAAGACATAGATCTGTCGTTCGCCCATCATCAGGGGATTGATGGGCCTTGGGTCCTGGCTCGCCATGTCCACGCAAAAGGACAGGTCCTTGATCTTCTCCGGAAGCTTCCTGCGGATCCGTTTCACGAGCTCCGGGGCATCGATGAGCGTCTTGCCCCTCTCAAAGTACCGCATGGAAAGCGTGACATCGTAGGCCATCTTCCACTTCACGTCCCGCGCCAGGATCGTTGTCCACTGGCGTCCCAGCCCCGTCGTTGAGGTGTCCCCTTCCTGCCCCCATTTCCGGACCGCTTCCAGGAGCGACCAGTCGGTAAGCTCGAGATAGGCCGGCAGGTTCTCAACAGGATTGTAGGGGAAGAGGGCTGCCATGGTGTCCTTGAACAGCTCTTTCAGGTGCTGGTCGATGGCGCGCGTCGTGCGGTGATAATAGACGTTGGTGTACATGTACAGCCGTGCGTTCAGGAACATATTGAGCGCCGATAGTCCCGACTTATGGAGCGTCAGCCCCTTGTCGGTGAAAAAGGTATAGTACATGAGGCGGTCGATGTCCACCGGCCCCACAGCGACACCGCACATGTAGGCATCGCGCAGGACATAATCGAGATTATCGACCGTATAGATGCCCGAAAGCATGGGTTGGAGGAACACGAGCCAGCGAGGCTGCTTGGAGGGCGTCGAACCGCCCTTCCCGATGAGGAAGGCGATCTGGTCGGGTTCAAGACGCTCCCGTTTTGCAAACTCACCCGACGGGCTCCTCCGGATGTCCCTGATGATATCGCCCAGCTGTGTCCTGATGATGTACTGCCCGAGCTTTTCGTGGGTGAGCTCGAACTGCTCCAGATAGTTGTCGTCGAAAAAATGGCCGAAGGGTCCGTGACCGATATCGTGGAGAAGCGCGGCAACGCGCAGAAGCTCCTCGATGAAGTTGGCCGAAGGGCAGTCGGGAACGGCGGCCTTGAGAGACGGGTACAGGTGGCGGGCGAAACTGCCGGCGAGATGCATTGCTCCGAGGGAGTGCTGGAACCTGCTGTGTTCCGCCGACGGGTAGACCCACCGGGCGCTCTGGAGCTGGTAGATCTGGCGCAGCCGCTGCATCCAGGCGGTGTCGATGAGGTCTTTTTCCGTCTTCTCCGCGACGGACGGACGCGGCGTGGTGAACGAAATGTAGCCATGCACGGGATCGCCCAGCAGGGCGTTCCCGTCATAAAAATCCTCTCCTCGTGATAGTTCCCTCATAGGTCGATATTATACCGGGAAACACAGGCAACGGCAATTTGATTTCCTAAAAACGTCATTTGACACAGATCAAATCGGATCACTGTCGGATTGAGTCGCCAATAGGTGAATCCAGGAGCGAGCGCATTCCCCGTTGCTTGCTGCGGGGTTAGCGAGCGATAAGAACATGCAGTACTACCCTGAGGATCGAAGATTCCCTGCGGCTTGCTGCAGGGAGCTTCAATTCTTTGCTTTAGCATTTATCCGCTGTTATCCGGTGTTAATCCGCTTCTTCTGTGTCTAAATGCTTTTTCCAGGTTTATTCCGGCGAAACAGAAGATCCCGTCACCCCTGCAGACCGAAGAATTCCCGGATGTTATGGAGCAGTTTGCCCGACTCATCCCGCTTGCGGCGCTCCAGCGTCACTGAATCAAGTTTCTCACGCTGCGCCGCCAGGGCTGCCTGGCGCTCGGACAAAATGCGGCTGAGGGATTCGGCGATGGACGGATTGTGCACCAGGGTGCTCCGGAAGCTCTCCCGGTCGATCACCACGAACTCCGCGTCCTCTTTTACGCGGATGCTGGCGGTCCGCACGGCGCCGGTGAGAAGGCTCATCTCGCCGAAGAAGTTCCCGGGGCCCAGCGTGGCTACCACGACCCCTTCTCCGTGCTCTTTTGCAACGATGACGTCCACGGTTCCCTTCTTGATGATATAGAAGGAATCGCCGGCGTCTCCCTGGCGGACCGGCAGTTCTCCGGCCGCATAGGCCTTTACACCGACGGTCTCCACCAGCTTCCGCCGTTCGTCCAGCGAGAGCGGCGAAAGGAAGTCGACCTTGCCGATCAGTTCGAGGGTCCCGGCAATGGCCTGCTCGCGCTCGGCGCGGCGGCTTTCAGCGGTGATCTCCTTGAGATGCACCGTCCGGATCGGGAAAGGGATCTCGATCCCGTCGCGCTTGAAACGATACCAGATCAGGTTCATGATCTCCGATTCGATGTTGAGATGCCGCTGGAAGTCGTGGATCGCATAGCGGACCTCATAATTCACGGAAAAATCCCCGTAGCTCACGATCCGCACCAGCGGCTCGGGCTGGCGGTGCACGTCGGGAACCTGCGCAAGGATGTCGAGGATCGTCCTGCGGACCGTATTGGGCGCTATCTGGTAGCTCACGCCGACAGACACCTTCCGGATACACATCTGGTCGGGCAGGCTGTAGTTCATCACCGTTCCGGACAGGACCTGGCTGTTCGGGATGAACGCCTCGTTGTTCTCGATCGTCCTGATCCGGGTGGATCGGAGCGTTATGTCGAGCACATGCCCTTCATGGCCGCCGGCCGAGATCCAGTCGCCCTGTTTCAGCGGCTTCTCGAGATGGATGCTGAGGCCCGCCAGCATGTTGGCCAGGGTGCTCTGGAACGCCAGGCCGATGGTGGCGGTCAGCACCGTCGTCGTGGCGATGAGCGACGTGATATTGACTTCCATAATTTCCTTCAGCAGGAAGATCGTAGCGGCGGATATGACGGCGGCGGTGATGATGTTCTTGAACGCCGCCGGAAAGCTCCCCTTTTTCCACCGGACCACGAACAGGTCGCCGTACATGTACAGGACCAGGCGAAGGAAGGCGAAACAGACAATGAGCCACGACCAGAAATTGAGGTGCTGGGCAAAGCGGGCATACTGTTCTCGTCCGCCCAAAACGAGGAAGGCCTGGATGGCGACGAAGAGAGCAATGAGCTTGAGGCCCGAGGCGATGGGCTTCAGGAGTTTGGACTTTTTCGCCAGGAACGTGGTGGCGATGCTTCCCCCGACGAAGAGGGCGATGCTGAAAAGGGTCGTCCAGAGGAGCGAGCCCGTCAACACCTGAACGAGTTCCATGAAAACCTCCCGGCAAACAGCTGGCTGAAGTCAGAGATCAGGGGTCAGGGGAAAGAATATAGGAGAAGACGGAAAACGGCAAGGGTTTTGTTCGACCTTCGCTAGCCGGGATTCTGGCTCCCGGCTCCTGGCTCCTTCAATCTTCTCGCGATCTCCGCTTTTAGCTCCACGATCCCCTGCCCGGTCTTGACCGAGGTGAGGAGCGGCGGTGCTGCGAGCCCGAGCTTCTTAGTGATCGTCTGGCGCGCCGTCGTCATTTCGCCGCGCTTCAGCTTGTCCGCCTTGGTGAGCACATAGCAGGCCGGGACCCCGTAATGGGCAAGCCACCCGACCAGCCGCTCGTCGCGGGCATCGGGCTCCCGCCGGATGTCAAGCAGGACGATGACGACCGCGATCTGCGGTGATTCCCGGATATAGCCTTCGATCATGGGAGCCCACTCGTCCACCACGCTCCGGGGCGCTTTGGCGTAGCCATAGCCGGGGAGGTCGACGCAGTAGAACTGTTCATTGATGAGAAAGAAATTGATGAGTTGGGTCTTCCCCGGGGTCGCGCTCGTTTTGACCAGGCTTTTCCGGTTCAGGATGGCATTGATGAGGGATGACTTGCCGACGTTCGAGCGTCCGGCAAAGGCCACCTGGGGCTTGCTGTCCACGGGGAACTGCCGCGGTTTCGCTGCGCTCGTCATAAATTTGGCGGAGAGGATCTTCATGGGAAATCGGTAATTACGTAAATAGCGATCGAGTCATCAGCGGGAGCAAGAAAAAAGAGATTAAGGCCTTTCCTCAATCTCTTGATCGCTGAATCACTATTGACCGTCCTACGCTATTTTTTCGTAGATCAGGAGCGGTTCGGCGCCTTCCGTGATGACCTCATGGCTGATGATGCACTCGCGGATACCGGTCTGGGACGGTATATCATACATCACGTTCAGCATGACGTCTTCGAGGATCGCGCGCAGGCCCCGGGCGCCGGTCTTCCGGGTGATCGCCTTTTTTGAGATGGCCTGAAGCGCGCTTTCGGTAAAGCGGAGCTTGCAGCCTTCCAGGGCGAGCAGCTTCTGATACTGCTTGATGAGGGCGTTCTTGGGCCGCGTCAGGATGTCAATGAGGGCATGCTCGTCCAGTTCGACGAGCGTGGCAACGACCGGCATGCGCCCCACGAATTCCGGGATAAGCCCGTACTTGAGCAGGTCCTCGGGCTGGAGGCTCGTCAGGATCTCGCTGAACTTCCGCTCGTGCTTGCTCTGGATATCAGCGCCGAACCCCATGGTCTTCTTGCCGATGCGCTGTTCGATGATGGAATCGATGCCGACAAAAGCGCCGCCGCAGACGAACAGGATGTTCGACGTGTCCACCTGGATGAACTCCTGGTGGGGATGCTTGCGGCCGCCCTGGGGCGGGACCGCCGCGACGGTGCCTTCGATGAGCTTCAGGAGCGCCTGCTGGACGCCTTCGCCGGAGACGTCCCTGGTGATCGATGGGTTCTCCGACTTGCGGCTGATCTTGTCGATCTCGTCGATATAGACGATGCCGCGCTGGGCCCGCTCGACGTCGTAGTTGGCGTTCTGCAGGAGCTTCAGGATGATGTTCTCCACGTCCTCGCCCACATAGCCCGCCTCGGTCAGCGTAGTGGCATCGGCGATGGTGAACGGCACATCGAGGATCCGGGCCAGGGTCTGGGCAAGCAGGGTCTTGCCGGTCCCCGTGGGTCCGATGAGCAGGATATTGCTCTTCTGGAGCTCCACCTCCTCGCCGATCTCCTGCTGCACGCCGATGCGCTTGTAGTGATTATGCACGGCCACGGACAGGATCTTCTTGGCGCGGTCCTGTCCGATCACGTACTCGTCGAGAATGCGCTTGATCTCCGATGGCTTGGGAAGCTGCGGGGTCTTCGCCTCCTTCGCCTCCTCCCACTCCTCGGCGATGATCTCGTTGCAGAGGTCCACGCACTCGTTGCAGATGAATACCGATGGACCGGCGATGAGCTTCTTCACCTCATCCTGTCCCTTGCCGCAGAACGAACACTTGAGCGGCGTCGTGTGGTCCTTATGGTCCTTTTTTTCCGTCATGGTGCTACTTCTCCTTGGTGAGACGCGGCAGCTGTTTCTTGGTGATGACCTCGTCCACGATTCCATAGGTCTTCGCATCATCGCCGGACATGAAGAAATCGCGGTCCGTGTCCGTCCGGATCTTCTCGAGCGGCTGGCCCGTATGGTTCGCCAGGATCTTGTTCAGGGTGTCCTTCATGTTCAGGATCTCCCTTGCGTGGATCTCGATGTCCGTGGCCTGTCCCTGGAACCCGCCCATGGGCTGATGGATCATGATGCGGGCGTGAGGCAGCGAGAACCGCTTGCCTTTCGTGCCCGACGCCAGCAGCAGCGCGCCCATGCTCGCGGCCTGTCCGATGCAGATGGTCGAGACCGGACACTTGATATAGTTGATCGTATCGTAGATCGCAAGCCCGGCCGTGACGATGCCGCCGGGGGAATTGACGTAGAGATAGATGTCCTTATCGGGATCGTCTGCCTCCAGGAAAAGAAGCTGGGCGATCACCGTGTTGGCGACATTGTCGTCGATTGCCGTGCCGAGAAAGATGATGCGGTCCTTCAGCAGCCGCGAGTAGATATCGTAGGCGCGCTCGCCGCGGCTGGTCTGTTCAATTACCATGGGTATAAGGGACATGCGGTTCTCCTGATGTTCGGTTCTCTTCCTGATAGTATTCTATACCTTCTTCGCTTTGGAAAGCAAGAGGGACAAGGTCTTTTCCTCGACCAGCGACGCCCGGAGATTGTCCGTGCCGCCTTCCTGCGATGCATAATACTGTTTTACCTCTTCAAGCTTCTTTCCCGCGCTCCGCGCCATGGCCGCCATGGCGGCGTTCACCTCGGCATCGGAGACCTCGATCTTCTCCTTGTCGGCGATAACGTCCAGGATGAGGGTCCCTTTCACGCGCTTCACGGCCAGATCAAGATGTTCTTCCTTGAACTTCGCCATGTCGAAGGCCTTCTGGACATCGATTCCCTGGCGCGCCATGCGGGTGAGCTGGTGCCGGGCCATGGCGGTCAGCTCGCGGTCCACCATCCCCTGGGGGACGTCGAACGTATGGGCATCGACAAGCTTGCCGAGAAGTTCTTCGCGCTGTGCCGAGGACTGCTCGTTCTTCTTGCGGATCTCGATGTCCTCCTTGATGCGCGTCTTGAGCTCGTCGACCGTAGCGTTGTTGCCGATGTCCTTGGCGAACTCATCGTTCAGCTCGGGAAGGACCTTTTTCTTGATCTCCTTCAGCGTGACCGTGAACTTCGCGTCCTTGCCGGCAAGGTCCTTATTATTGTAGTCCGCCGGGAAGGTCACGTTGATCTCCCGGGTCTCGCCCTTGTTCATCCCGGCGATCTGTTCCTCGAAGCCGGGGATCAGGGTCCCCTCTCCAATGGCGAGGTGATGGTCCTGGGCCTTCGCGCCCTCGATGGACTTTCCATCCTGGAATCCCTCGAAATCGATGATGGCCGTATGACCTTTTTCCAGGGCCTGTCCTTCGACCGGCGCAAGGTTCGCATACATCTCGCGGAGGCGGTCAATGGTCTGGTTCAGCTCCTCGTCGGAGGCCGTGAGGGGCGTCTCCTTCACCTCGATGCCTTCGTACGCGCCCAGATCGATCCTGGGCCGAACCTCGACGACCGCGGTGAAGTTCAGCGGCGCGTCCGCCTGGAGCGGGGAGATATTGCTGATATTCGGCATGTCCACGGGGCTCAGATCGCTCTCCTTGAGCGCCTGGAGATAGGAATCGGAAATGAGCTTGTTCATCACCTCGGAGTCGATCTCCGTTGCGTAGTGACGTTCCACCACGTTCTTCGGCGCCTTGCCCGGCCGGAAACCGGGGATCTTGGCCTTCTTCGCCACATCGGCAAGGGCCTTCTTCCGTTCTACGGCGATCGCGTCCGGCAATACCTGGATATGCAGTTTCTTCTTAACAGTGCTGACGTCTTCTACGGTGACCTTCATGCTCTTCACTCCTGTTCGTTATTGGTGGATCCGAAATTCAGTAATTGAGAAATCAGTAAGGCACTTCCCGAATCACCTAGTCGCTCAATCACTATTTACTGAAGAAGTATGGTGCGAGAGGGGGGACTTGAACCCCCATGGTTGCCCACCAGATCCTAAGTCTGGCGCGTCTGCCAGTTCCGCCACTCTCGCAGCGATATTAGGAAATCTCGATCCAGGGAGTATGCTCCCGATGATTGCTGTCGAACCGGCACGAACAAAGAGAGCAGTGTGCTGCTCGCAGCGTTTCCCGTCCGGCTGCTTGCTGCTCACTGCTCTCGGTGTGGTTATGGTGAGCCGTGAAGGAGTTGAACCTTCGACCCGCTGATTAAGAGTCAGCTGCTCTACCAACTGAGCTAACGGCCCGTTAACAAACGGAATACCCTGAGACAAGGAACGTATTATACTTATCTTTCCCCGGTGATGCAAGAACAAAATAAGGGAAATATAATTTGGTGCGCCCGCCGCGATTCGAACGCGGGGCCTTTGGCTTCGGAGGCCAACGCTCTATCCAGCTGAGCTACGGGCGCATTAACAACTACAGTAATTAAGAAAATAGTAATACGTGATCATGGAGGAACTTTCGGCCGCGCAATCCCTCGTTTTACTTAATTACTGATCACAGATTACTATTCACTGTTTCTTATACAATTTGGTACGCCCGGCAGGAGTCGAACCCTGCTCCGTCGCCCTAAAAGGGCTCCCCAGAAGGGGCCTGCCCCCTCTGGAATCTCCCCCGAATCGCAGGGGAGCCTCTCCCCTGCACCCCTCATGTCGCAGGTGACAGTTACTCGGATCGAGATTGCCGAACGTTTCCTAATTCATTTTAATTGGTACGCCCGGCAGGAGTCGAACCTGCGACATCCGGATTCGAAGTCCGACGCTCTATCCAGCTGAGCTACGGGCGCAATAAAATGCGGAGTGCGGCATGTGAAATGCGGAACTACGGACCATCCAGGATCCCCATTCCGCACTCGACACTCCGAACTCCGCACTTGAAAAACTTGGGGTGAGCGACGGGGCTTGAACCCGCGACCACCAGGGCCACAACCTGGTGCTCTACCAACTGAGCTACGCCCACCATGATAAACAGTTATGAGTGAATAGTCATTAGTTGTGAGTCAAGCTCAAAACTCAAAACTTTTGATTTCGCCTCTGCAAAATCAAATTGGCGCGCCTGAAGGGATTCGAACCCCTGACCCACAGCTTAGAAGGCTGTTGCTCTATCCACCTGAGCTACAGGCGCTTGTAAGTGCGGATTTCGGAGTGCGGAGTGCTGAATGGAAAATCAATTTAAATTCCTGATCCCGCACTCGACACTTCGCACTTCGCACTGGTTCTTTCTGGTCGGGGCGAGAGGATTCGAACCTCCGACTTTCTGCTCCCAAAGCAGACGCGCTACCGGGCTGCGCCACGCCCCGCGGAACTCCGCGTACTTCTTACCCCTTACGGCAGAACATATAATACTCATCGGCCGTGGCATTGTCAAGCCTATATATGGCGAAAATACATGCCTTTTCCGTGTTTTTTCTACAGCAGCCGTTCGACCTTTTCCCTTGAAACCCCGGGAGTTTTATACTATTATTTCTCCCATGGAAGAACGAATCGGTTCCGTGCTCAGGTATTTCGACAAGAGTTCCATCGCGGCCTTGAAGCTGGATTTCGGCGACCTGGCTGTCGGCGATACGGTCCACATCAAGGGGCCGAACACCGACATAACCCAAAAGGTCGAGTCCATGGAATTCGACCACAAGCCCGTGGAAAAAGCAACACGCGGCCAATTCACCGGCATAAAGCTCACCCGGCCGGCCAAGCCCTTCGACCTCGTCTACAAGATCAAAGAGTGATCCCTCCATGTTCCTGTACAGCATAAAGCGTACGCTTTTAATGGTCCCCATACTGCTGGGCATCACCCTGCTCAGCTTCAGCATCATGCACCTGGCGCCGGGCGGGCCGGCCGAGGCCCAGATGGAGTTCTCGGCCAAGGCGTCCGCCGAAGCTCGGGAACGGCTCCGGAAGCTCTACGGCGCGGACCAGCCCGTGCACAGGCAATACCTCACGTGGCTCACGAAGTTCGTGACCCTCGATTTCGGCGATGCCTTTGCCGACGGCCGCAAGGTGAAGGATAAGATCCTTGAACGCCTCCCCATCACCCTCACTATCAATTTTCTGTCTCTCGGCCTCGTGCTCCTGATCGCCCTGCCCATAGGGATCATGTCCGCCACGCACCAGTACTCTGCCCTCGACCGTGCCACAACCATGTTCGTTTTCGTGGGCTATTCCATGCCGTCCTTCTGGCTGGCGCTCCTGCTGATCTACCTGCTCGGAGTGCAATGGGGCGTTCTCCCCATCTCGGGCATCCAGAGCCTCGACGTGACCGGCCTGACCGGGTGGGGAAGACTGATGGATCGTGCAGAACACTTGGTCCTGCCGGTGTTCGTCTCGGCCTTCGGCGGGTTGGCAGGGATCTCGCGGTATATGCGGAACAACATGCTCGAGGTGATGCGTCAGGATTATATCAGGACGGCACGCGCCAAGGGGCTTTCCGAGAACGCAGTGGTTTACAAGCACGCGCTCCGGAACGCGCTCATGCCGGTGATCACCATCCTCGGTCTCTCCCTCCCCGGCATCATCGGCGGCAGCGTCATCATGGAGCAGGTCTTCGGCATCGATGGCATGGGCAGGCTCCTGTACCAGGCGGTCTTCTCGCGGGACTACAATCTCGCCATGGGCATCCTGGTGCCCGCGGCGGTGCTCACGATGCTCGGGAACTTCCTGGCCGACATCGGGTACGCGCTGGCGGACCCGAGGGTGAGGCTGAGATAATCGCGAATTGCGGATTTCGGATTGCGGAATGGGCATAAATAACCCCTCCCTATCCCTCCCGATTATTAACCCCTCCTTTTTCCTCCCCTTATCCAAGGGGAGGGGCAGGGTGGGGTTACTCATCCCTCGGGAGGAAAAAGGTGGGGTTAGTGATCAGAATTCCTGAACCGAATAGACATCGCAGGATTCCGGGTCAAGCACGGAATGACGGCAACAGGAAACCATGGCCAACACCACGACACTCACTGCGCAGCAGACGTACTATCATCTCAAGCGAAACTGGCTTGCCTTCGGCGGCGGCTTGCTCGTGCTTTCCGTGTTCATGCTCGCCATTCTGGCCCCTTGGATCTCGCCGTACGACCCGTCGCAGATCGACATCAAGAACATCCTCATCGGCCCGGGCAGCCAGCACCTCTTCGGCACCGACGAACTGGGCAGGGACGTCCTGTCGCGCATGATCTGGGGCTCGCGCGTGTCGCTTCAGGTGGGGTTCGTGGCAATCGGGATCGCGACCATCATCGGCATCCTGCTCGGCGCCATCTCGGGATTCTACGGCGGGTATGTGGACAGCGCCATCATGCGGGCGGTCGACATCATGCTGAGCATCCCGACGATCTTCCTCGTCCTCGCGGTCATCGCCATCCTGGAGCCCAGCATCTTCAATATCATGGTCGTCATCGGGCTGACCAGTTGGATGGAGCCGGCCCGGCTCGTCCGCGCCGAGTTCATCTCCATCAAGGAGCGGGAGTTCGTCACTGCGGCCCGCGCCCTCGGTGCCTCGGACAGCCGCATCATCTTCAAGCACATCCTGCCCAACGGCCTCTCCCCCATTCTCGTCTCGGCAACGATGGGCATCGGCGGTGCGGTTCTCGTTGAGTCGGCATTGAGCTTCCTGGGCCTCGGCGTTCAGCCGCCCACGCCGAGCTGGGGCAGCCTGCTGTCCTCGGGCAAGGACAACATCGAGATCGCCTGGTGGCTGTCCGCCTTCCCCGGCCTCGCCATCCTTATCACGGTCCTGGGCTACAACCTCCTCGGCGAAGGCATCAGGGATGCGCTGGACCCGAGGCAGAGAGAGTAACACTCGAAGGAAGCGTACCCTGCATGCCCATTATTCTTATCGACTACATCCCTTTCTATTACACCTCCCTCGCCCGTACACCCATCCCGGCCGTCGTCGCGGGCAAGTTCGTCCAGATCAGGAACGGGAACGCGCGCTATCTGGTCCTTTCTCCCAGGGAACTTACGAAATACCACGCGAACATCGTCGAGCGGTTCTGCATGGACAAGGGTATCGAGGGAAGCTACGATTCGAAGCGGGAAAAGTATACGATCGCTGATCAGGCGTGGCAGATCATCGGCGGAGGGAAATTCGAGCGCGATGCAAATAAAAAGACCATCAAGCTGTACGACAACTCGATGGCCTACGGGAAGTTCGATGCTACGGGCCTGAAAGAAACGCTTGGTGCGCTCCGGGAATTCTCCGGCTATGACATTATCGTCGAGTAGTTGTTTCCTGGCCTCTGACGACTTACGACTTTTTACTCTTCGCTGCCTCTTTCGCCTTCTTCTTGTTCGCTTTGTACCTGCCGATGGCCTTTCCGTGTTCGCCGTAGTCCTTCGAGAAGTAATGGCTCCCGTCACCCTGTGCAACGAAGAACAGGTAGTCCACGTTCTCCGGATAGAGCGTCGCCAGGATCGCGCCCCGGCCGGGGTTCGCGATGGGGCCCGGAGGAAGTCCCTTGTGAAGGTAGGTGTTGTAGGGGGTCTTCCGTTTGAGGTCCTGGGCGCTTACCTTGGTGATCCATGCCCGCAGGCCGTACACCGCCGTCGGGTCCGCCTGCAGCCTCATGCCGATCTTCAGCCGGTTGTGATACACGGCGGCGATGAGCTTCCGCTCCGAGGAGACCTTCGCTTCCTTCTCGACGATCGATGCAAGCGTGATGACCTGGTGTTCCGTAAGGTTCAGTTCTTTCGCCCGCTTTCGCAGGTCGTCGGTGAACACATCCTTGTACCGCTGGACCATGCGCCTGGCGATGTCGGGCACGGTGATGCCCTTCGGCAGGTAGTAGGTATCGGGGAACAGGTATCCCTCGAGCCGGTCCGCGTCAATGCCGAGGTCCCGGGCAAACTTCTTGTCTGTCGCGATATTGATGAAATCGTCGGGGTCGGAGGAGATGAGCGGCGTGCCCGTCAGTGTCCAGCCGATCTGGTAAAGATTGTACCCCTCGGGAATGACGACCTCGTATTCGATGATCTTGCCTTTGCGAAGCGCCTCGAGGACCTCCCACATGCTCATGTGGCTGCCGAAGCCGTAATACCCCATCCGAACCTTGCGGGAAATGCCCTGGAGACGTCCGACGATCTCGAAGTAGCCCCGGTACCTGATGATCCCTTCCTTCTGGAGCGCAGCCGCGATGGCCTTGAAGCTCATGCCTTCGGTGACCTGCACCTCTTTCCACGCCTTCTCGCGCGTCGGCGGCACGAAGAGCGCGATGTAGAAGTGGATGGCGCTTATGAGCACGACGGTAGCAACGAAAAAGGTTACCCAGAGGTGGTGCTTGATCCAGGATCTGATTGTGTCCATCCGTTTTATCATTTATGAAGGAACCTTTTGCGTGTTCATGAGAACCTTCTCAGGGACCGACCGAACAATACTATAACTTTTCCGGCGTTGTTCGTCAATACGATAAGCCCGATAGAGATTTAACCGCGGATGAACGGGGTGTACCGGGCATTCCAACAAGAACCCTAAATTCTTTTCGCCACAGAGGTCGACGAGAACACCGAGATAGGCTGAACACCGCTTATCAGGGTATTCCTCTGTGCACTCCGTGATCCCGCTTGGAAGCGCCTACATTTGGCGGCGGCAAATTGTATTGATCGCTGTGATCACAGCTGACCCGAGCGAAGGATGCCGATAAGGATCCAGATGCCGAAGAGACCGGCGATGACATAGCCGATAAGGCCGAGGACGGGGAGGCCGAAGAGCTTCTGGCCCTGGCCGGAATGAATGATGATGGAAGAAGCAACGATGATGGACGCGGTAATGACGCTGAAGGCAAGCCGGTTGCTGGATTTATCGAGGTCCCTGACGGCATGCTGCAGACCTTCGTGCTGAAGTTTTACCTGGATGTCGCCGCGCATGACCTTTCCGATGACGGTCCTCAACTGGCGGGGCAGTGCGGCAGCCAGATCGGACAGGGCGAGGATGTTCTTTTGAGCGGTGCGAAGCAGCTGCCGCGGATGCTTTTTCCGTTTGATCAGGGCCTCGACATAGGGCTGTGCCGCCGCCAGGTAGTCGAATCCGGGATCGAGCTGCTTCAACAGTCCCTCCAGCGTGATCAGCGCCTTTTCCATGAGGTAAAGGTTCTGCGGTATCTTCAGTTTGTGGCGGTGCAGGATGCGGGTGACCCGGTCGACGTAGGTCCCGAAATCGATCTGGCGGATCGTCATGCCGTAGTAAGGCTCCAGGAGGTCGGCGAGGTCCTCTTTCAGGTCCCGCTGGAACGTATCGAGGTCCACCGATTCCTCGGAAATAAATCCCAGGTTCACGTACTGCCGCGTCAGCGAATCGTAGTCGTGCCCGGCAAGAGCGACGAGCACGCTGGCAAAGTGCTCCATGTTATCCTCGGTCACCCTGCCCATGATGCCGAAGTCCACGAGGCCGAGCCTGCCGTCGGACAATACGAAGATGTTGCCGGGGTGGGGATCGGCGTGGAACAGGCCGTCCTGAAAGACCATCTTGAAGAAGGCCGCAGCGCCCTTGCGGGCGATGTCCTTCCGGTCATGGCCCATCCGCACGATCCCGGCATAATCGTCAATGCGCACACCCTCGATCTTCTCGAGGACCAGAACGCGCTTGCTCGAAAGGCCGGGATGGACCTCGGGAATAACGAGGATATCGTTGTCCTTGAAGTTGTTCCGGAGCTGTGCGGCGTTCGAGGCCTCGATGAAAAAATCGAGTTCTTTATTGATGGTGCTGCTGAACTCATCCACGATGCCGGGGACGTTGTACGGCTTGAGCTCGTGGACATGGACATCTATGAGCTGAGCTATGCCCCGGAGTATACTGATGTCCCGTGCAATGATGTTCTCGATATTGGGACGCTGGACCTTGACCATCACCTCACGACCGTCGTGAAGCATTGCGCGATGGACCTGGGCGATGGACGCTGCGGCCATGGGTGCCGGATCGAATGTGGCGAAGAGAGCGTCGAGGGATGCGCCGAGGTCCTTTTCGATGATCGTTCTGGCCTCGGCGAAGGGATAGGGGGCGACCGCGTCGGTCAGCTTGGAAAGTTCTTTCGCGTATTCAAGAGGAAGGAGATCGGGTCTGCACGCGAGGACCTGTCCCAGCTTGATGAACGTGGGACCCAGCTCCTCGAACATGAGCCGGAGCCGCTCCGGAGCGTTCAAACGGTGGTAGAGGAGCTGTTGTTTGCGGAACGTGACGAGGCGCCGCCCGAAGGAAAGGACGCGCTGCAGTCCGGTCTGCTCGATAAGCTGCCCGAACCCGTTGCGCGACGCCACAAGCAATATCTGCCTGACGCGGGGGATGTCCCGGTAGTGTCGTCTCCAGAATCCCAGGAAGGACATGATGGCTCACCGGCCTGTCTATTCCTCGGACGCACCGCCCTCGAATTTCTTAAGCCGGGCGTTCAGGGCCTGGACCTTTTTCTCCAGCTTTTCCATGTCCTCGCGGCTCGGAATGTTCAGCTTCTCGAGGACGCCGGCAACGGTCTCCTTGACCCGTTTATCGAATTCCTTGGTGCTCTCCTCCGCCTTCGAGGTCCACTCCTTCACCAGCGTCGATGCCTCGCTCTTCGAAAGCTCCCCGGCCTTGACCAGTTCCTCGACGAACTCCTTTGCTTTTTCCTGCGCTCCCAGCCCGACGAGCATTGCCTTCTTGATGACCTCTGCGATTATCATGTGCCCTCCTTCGTGAATAATATCAATGCATTAGTTCAGGGAACTGTTGTTCCCGATGCCTGGACTTATTATAGCATAGAAAGAAGTACGGAAATGAAAAGGATAATGGGCAAGGCCCTTCGACCGCATAAAAAAAGCGGTCATGCCCGGCGACGGGAATGACCGCTTGTACGCGAAAGGATCGTCTTTCTTACGCCGACCGTTCGACCGCGGCGTAGAGCTCCTTGAGCGCGGCGTCGAGCTTCGACGGGTCCTTGCCGCCGGCCTGCGCAAAGTCGGGCTTGCCGCCGCCCGTGCCGCCCAGGACCAACGCCATCTCCTTGATGAGGTTGCCCGCGTGGAACCGGGGCACCAGGTCCTTCGAGACCATCACGACGATGCTCACCTTGTCGTCCTTGGACAACCCCAGGGCAAGGATGCCGCTCTTGATGTTGTCCCGCAGCTTGTCCCCGAAATCCCGAAGGTCCTTCGCGTCCATGTTCTCCACGCGCCGTGCCAGCACCCGGACGCCCTTGATCATCTTCGCATCGGTGACAATGGCCCCTGCTTCGGACGTCTGCATCTTCTGCTTCAGACGATCGAGCTCCTTTTCGGTGTCCCGGAGCTGGCCCATCAGCCTCTCCACCCGTCCCACGACATCGGGGTCCGAGGCCTTCAGCATCTGACCGATCTCCCGGAGGCTCCGTTCCTCTTTCCGGACCTCCTGATAGGCGCGGCGACCGGCGAGGATCTCGATCCTGCGCACGCCGGCGGCAACGCCTCCTTCGGAAACGATCTTGAACAGACCGATGTCCCCGGAGGCGGACGCATGGGTGCCGCCGCAGAGCTCTTTGCTCACGTCCTGGACCGTCACCACGCGGACCTTGTCCCCGTATTTTTCATCGAAGAGCGCCATCGCGCCCGACGCGATCGCCTGGTCGATCTCCATCTCTACAACCACGACAGGATGGTTCTCGATGATGCGCTCGTTCACCAGCTCCTCGATGCGCTCCTTTTCTCGCTCCGTGAGCGCCGTGTAGTGCGTGAAATCGAACCGGCACCGGTCCGGCGCCACAAGCGATCCCGCCTGTTTCACATGCTCGCCCAGCACTGAACGGAGCGTGGAATGGAGGATGTGGGTTGCCGTATGATGGCGCACCGTGTCCATCCGCTCCTCTGCGTTCACCTTTGCGAGCACCGCGTCGCCGACCTTGAACCCGCCCTTTTTCACTTTCCCCTTATGAACGAACAGCCCCTCGGCGGGCTTGACCGTGTCGGTCACGCTGAACTTGGCGGCCTCGCCGAGAAGCTCTCCCTGGTCCCCCACCTGTCCGCCCGACTCGGCATAGAACGGGGTGTGGTCCAGAACGACCTCCGCCTCATCGCCCTCCCTGACCTCGTTTACGCGCTTGTTGGCCTTGATGATCGCGAGTACCTCGCCCGTGCCTTCGAGGATATCGTAGCCCGTGAACAGGGTCTTCCGGACCGAGGATGCGATCTCCCTGTACACCGGGTTCACCTTTTCCTCGCCCGAGCCGGCCCAGGCGGCACGCGCCTTGTCGCGCTGCTCCTGCATGGCCTTGCGGTAGCCTTCCTCATCGAGCTCCAGGTGCATGTCCCGCGCCATGTCCGTCACGAGGTCCAGCGGGAACCCGAAGGTGTCGTAGAGCTTGAACAGCACTTCGCCGGGGATCATCACCTTCTTCTCGGCCTTGAGCTTTGCCACGGTCTCGTTCAGGAGCGCGAGCCCCGAGTCGAGCGTCTGGCCGAAGCGCTCCTCTTCGAGCAGCACGATCTTCGCCACATGCTCGCGGGAATCGGCAAGGTCGGGATAGGCTGCCTTCATCTCGTCCACCACCGCGCCGGTGAGCTTGTACAGGAACGGCTTGTTGATGCCGATGAGCTTGCCGTAGCGGGCCGCCCTGCGAAGGATGCGCCGAAGCACATACCCCCTGCCCTCGTTCGAAGGAAGCACGCCGTCATTGATAAGGAAGGTCATGGCCCGGAGATGGTCGGCGCAGACCTGATAGGAGATGTCCGTCTGGGCGTCCTTGTGATACGGAACGCCTGCCATGGCCGCGATCTGTTTGATGATGGGCTGGAACAGATCGGTCTCGAAGTTGCTCCGGACATTCTGCGACACGGCAGACACGCGCTCAAGCCCCATGCCCGTGTCGATGGAGGGCTTCGGCAGCGGCGTCAACTTGCCGGTCTCATCGCGGTTGTACTGCATGAACACCAGGTTCCAGATCTCGAGATACCGGTCGCAGTCGCACCCCACAGCGCAGCCGGGTTTGCCGCAGGACATCTCGGGCCCCTGGTCGATGATGATCTCGGAGCACGGGCCGCAGGGCCCCGTGTCGCCCATGGACCAGAAGTTGTCCTTCTCGCCCAGCCGCACGATGCGCTCGGCCGGAAGGCCTACGACCGTACGCCACAGCTCAAAGGCCTCGTCGTCGTCCTTGTATACCGTGGCCCAGAGCTTGTCCGCCGGAAGTTTTACTTCTTTGGTCAGGAACTCCCAGGCGAACTCGATCGCCTCTTTCTTGAAATAGTCGCCGAAGGAGAAGTTCCCGAGCATCTCGAAGAAGGTGTGATGCCGGGCCGTATGGCCCACGTTCTCCAGATCGTTGTGCTTGCCGCCGGCGCGCACGCACTTCTGGGAGGTCACCGCGCGTTTGTAGTCCCGCACGTCCTCGCCGAGGAACACGCCCTTGAACTGCACCATGCCCGCGTTCGTGAACAGGAGCGTGGGATCGTTCTTCGGCACGAGCGATGAGCTCGGGACGACCTTGTGGCCGCGCTTGGCGAAATAGTCGAGGAACAGTTTGCGGAGTTCGCTGGCTTTCAAAACACACCTCGTTGGGGAAACAGGAGAATGATTACAGTAGAGAGGAAAATAACAGAAAAAAGCGAAGAATTCAACAGATTAGTGCGTCATCGAACGGATGAACGGGTCGATTGCAGTCAGCATTTCATTCTAGAATCCAGTGCCTCGTTATGTTCGGATTAGCACTCGTAGACCCTCGAGCTGTCGTTTCCTTTGCACTTCTTTCAATCGAACTGTCTGCCAATGAAATCCGGATTTCTATATCTGCAACGGGAGCTTCCTCCCTTGCAGTAATTCTCGTAGGTGTCCACTCTACAATCCGATAATCATGTGTTTGCAGATAAAGATATGGATCACCTGACGGCGTCCTATCATTTTTCCGATAATACAGGGCGATTGTTTCAGAGCAGGCAAATGTTTTCTTACTGCAATGCCCAATTGCCGTATTTATCGGAGGAAGCATGTCTGTCTGCTGTTGAGAAATGGCTTTCCAGCGACCTTCAAAGCTGACATGGCTCTTCGTCTCTTTGTCCAAGCTTATGCGTTTCGCGGGAGAACGGGCAACCTCATACTGAGAGCATGCAATTAAGAAAAACATGACCATTGAGGCAATTATCCTCATATAGACCCTCCGCATATTAAGGCACTTTGAGGATGTTGGTTCTCAAAGTGCATTACAAGAGACATACATAACGTTAAAATTAAAGCATCGCAAGAACCAACGTCCCGTTCAACCTTTAGTCATGCCCCCTCCATGTCGTACGTAACTACATTATAGTGTGCGCACACCTGGTCAAGGGGTTTTTAGCGAGGCTACCCATGCATCATGGAACCCTGCTCTCGCACAGTTCCTTCAGCTTGTCCTTTCCGACCGGCTTTCCAAATCTATTGATGAACCAGATCAGGGGGATGAAGAACCAGGGGATCCCGTGGTTCTTCATATGCACATCCTTGGTCACGATGGTCCGGCCGCCCTTGTCCTCAAGCGTTATGCGTTCTATGACCTCGATGTCACCGTGAACGCCTTTGCCGGAACAGTTCCCGTGCCGAAGTTCCAGCAGGCGGCCTTCCTCAAGCCTCGTTACCTGCGACCAGCACTGCAGCTGCTTGCGGCTCATCTCATACCGGGTATGGAAGTGCTGGCCCAGTTGGAAGGCCCCCCGCGCCTCCATCTCGATGACCTTGTCATTCCACTGTTGGAAGAGCTCGGGTGTGACGATGCATCGCCAGACGTGGGAGGCAGGCCGGTCAATCTCTGTTTTTTCACGAAGTTTCATGGACGGATCAGCCCGGTGTCTTGTCCCCGGGAAGCATTATTCGGTGGGAACGACGTAAATGCCTTCAGCGGACCGTGCGGAGAATGGTACGAATGATCTCGGATGAGAACCCCTTGCGTTCTAGAAATCCTGCCAGACGTCGGTGCCGGACCTCCGGCTCGAACCGGCTCAGGGTCCTGAGCTTCTTCTCCGCTTCTTTGCGGGCTGTATCCGCTTCGGGGGCCTCTTCGAGGAGCGTCGTGAGGGTTTCTTTGATGATATCGCTGCTGATGCCTTTTATCCGGAGTTCCTGTTCGAGACGCCGCCTGCCGAAACCCCGGCTTCTGATCCTGTTCGCGGCCCACTGGGCTGCGAACTTCCCGTCGTCGAGATACCCGAGCCGCGTAACGTGCTCCAGCACGGCGATTATGATGTCGTCAGAAAATTCTTTGTCCTGGAGCTTGCCGGCAAGTTCCTTGCGGCTGCGGGGACGGATGGTGAGATACCGGTAGGCGGTGTTTTTCGCCCGTTTCAGTTGCTTATCATGCGCTGCTTCCGGCTGATCGGCAACACCTTGTTCATTACTATCAGTGGTGTGGATTCTCTTCCGCACTCCGAATTCCGCACTCCGCACTGCGTCCTACTTGTCCCCGAACCGGTCGATCTTGAACTCGCTGCCCGTCGCGGAGCCCGGCGACTTGGCTCCGCCGGGGGTCCCGCCGATGGTCCCCCGGATGGCGGTGCCGGACCTCTTCTTGTCTTCCTCCTCGTAGGCAAGGTCGCTCGTGGACGAGACGCCCTTGACCTTGAGCGCGAAGTCGTCGGGGTTGCTGGCCGACAGGAGCGCTTCCTCGTAGGTGATGAGGCCTTTCTTGTACAGGCCGAGGAGGGACTGGTCGAAGGTCTGCATGCCGTAGTGGACCATGCCCTGGGAGATGATCGTCGGGATCTGGCGCGTTTTTGTATCGTCGATCACGGCCTCGCGTATCGAGAGGGTCCCGAGCATGACCTCGACCGCGGCCACGCGGCCCTTGCCGTCGGCCCGGGCAATGAGCCGCTGGGACACGATCCCCTTGAGCACCGCGGCAAGCTGCATGCGCACCTGTTTCTGCTGGTACGGCGGGAACACGCTGATGATCCGGTTGATGGTTTCCGTGGTGTCCACGGTGTGGAGCGTGGAAAGCACAAGATGGCCGGTTTCCGCGGCGGTCAGGGCGATGGAGATGGTCTCGAAATCGCGCATTTCACCCACCAGGATCACGTCGGGGTCCTGCCGGAGGGCGCTCCGGAGGGCATCGCCGAAACTGAAGGTGTCCGCGCCGATCTCGCGCTGGTTCACGATGCTCTTCTTGTCGCGGTGCAGGAACTCGATGGGATCCTCGATAGTGACGATGTTCGACGTCCGCGAGGTGTTGATGTAGTCGATCATGGCCGCCAGGGTCGTGGACTTGCCGCTTCCGGTCGTGCCCGTCACGAGGATGAGGCCGCGCTGCTCCTGGGCGATCTTCGTAAGGACCTGCGGAAGGAGAAGGTCCTCGAAGTTCAGGATCTTGGCGGGGACCATGCGAAAGACCAGGCCGACGCTGCCGCGCTGCTTGAACACGTTCACGCGGAAACGGCCGAGTCCGGGCACGGCATAGGCCATGTCCAGTTCGTTCTTCTCATTGAACCGGGCCTTCTGCGGGGAGTTCATGATGCTGGCCGCCATGCCGATGGTATCGTCCTGGGTCAGGCGCTTCTCGGTCTCCAGGGGAAGCAACCGGCCGTCGACCCGGAGTATGGGCGGCACGCCGACCTTGAGATGCAGGTCCGATGCCTTCCGTTCGAAAGTCATTTTAAGCAGATCGTTCAAAGCCATGGTGGTCTCCTCGTTCTTCCTGCCGCCGGCTGTAGCCGCTTGCAGGATATCAATGCAACTTATTATACACGAATTTTCCGAAGAGTTCGAGCGGAAGATGGATCGCAGCAGCCGACCGGGACCGATCCTGCGACATGCCGTGGAGCACACAGGACCCGAGACGCAGACAAGCTCCCTGTCCCGCCGGGGCGGGACAGGGAGCTTCGATCCTTGACCGGCTTATCATGTACCGCCGGTCACTTGCCCCGTGCTGCCTTTGCCGGCTTCTCCTTCTCCACGGCGGCCTCTTTTTCCTTCATTTCTTTTGCCGGAGCCTCCGCCGCCGGCGCGGCAGGAACGGCCTTTAGTCCATACGATTCCCGGACC
The DNA here is from genome assembly GCA_020052615.1 of Nitrospirota bacterium. Classification (GTDB taxonomy): domain Bacteria; phylum Nitrospirota; class UBA9217; order UBA9217; family UBA9217; genus JAAXXJ01. Next base: position 30,054 of record JAGVOT010000110.1, read on the forward strand.
TTTGCCTCGATCTCCGTAGCCATGTCCGGATGCTCGTTCAGGAAGGTCTTCACGTTCTCCCTCCCCTGGCCGATGCGCGTGCCGCCGTAGGAGAACCAGGCGCCGCTCTTCTCGATGATGTTCTTCTCGGCGCCGATGTCGATGATCTCTCCGAGCTTGGAGATGCCCTCGTTGAACATCACATCGAACTCCGCCGACCGGAAGGGCGGCGCTATCTTGTTCTTCACCACCTTCACGCGCACGCGGCCGCCCGTCACCTCCTCGCCCTCCTTGATGGCCGAGATCTTCCGGATGTCAAGCCGGACCGAGGCGTAGA
>JAGVOT010000068.1 GCA_020052615.1 Nitrospirota bacterium
GACGCGCCGGCCAGCACGAGCGACAGGACGAGCAGGCCGCACGTCCCCAGTGTCTGCAGCACTGGTTGTTGTTTTCCCGGCAGTCTCATGAACCCTCCCTGATGGTTAGTTTCTGATGTAGATCTTCGGCCCGCGACTGTGAACGGAGCCGGGATCAACAGACGCCGAGCAGTTCTTCGCCTTCTACGGGCTGGCGCTTCTCCAATTGTGCGACCTTGACGATCCCTTTCCGAACGATGCACGAGCGGCACTGGTGCACCGCAGTGCATTCGAGCGCCTTATAGGTGCAGCAATTGCACAGGCTCAACAGCATCTCCAGCTTGTTCATGGCGATCCACAGCTGGATCTCCTTATACATACTATCCCTGCTCGGAAAGAAACTTACGCTCATGGCATGCCTCCTCTGACCCTGATGATCCTGTGGTAGCGCCCCGCGGACGGCAGGAAAATTCTCACATCCTCGCCGATGCGCTGCAGCATTGGGGCGTCAATATACCTGTCACTAGAGCAAGTGCCGTGCCAGCGCAAGACCGGACGTCGCAAGTGTTTGATTATAGATAGTAACTATTTTACGACATCCTTTGAGGGGACCGCAAAGGATGTCCCAGACCGACTGGTTTCGCCTACAGAAGGATCGCTTCGAAGGGAGATAGAGGGGAGATTGAACGATAATTCAAGAGGTTAATGACTGTATGATAATGCCTGCGGTTGATCTCGTGCAGGGGGAGAATTACTGCACATACGAGGGAACGGTGTTCTTCGTTGAAGCTCCCGCAGGCAAGGGAAAACGGCCCCCCCCCACAGCAACCTGGCTGCAAGCGAGAGGGAACTACCCATTCAATTTTCCTTGTCGACTTTTTGCTGAGAAGGTTCCTTCTTGAAATCAGCGGGGTTGATCTCATATTTCTTCAGAAGATTGTAGAAGTCGGCACGATACTTGCCGGCCAGCTCCGAGGCGCTGCTCACGTTCCCCCGGGTGACCTTCAGGATATTGATAAGGTATTCCTTTTCGAAGGCCTCCTTCGCTTCCTTGAGCGATTTGAGCGGCCCGTCCGCCATGCCGCCTTTCGCCGGAAGCACGCCGTCCTCGCCGATGACGTCGTCGCGCGTCATGGCCATAGCGTACTCGATGGTGTTCTCCAGCTCCCGGACGTTGCCCGGCCAGTCATGGAGCATGAGCTTCTGCAGCGCCTTCGGGGTCAGGCCTCTGACGTCCTTGTTCATCTGCCTGCCGTACTTTTTCAGAAAATGCTCGACAAGCAGGGGGATGTCCTCTTTCCGCTCCCTCAGGGGCGGCAGTTCGAGGGGGATCACATGGATGCGGTAGTACAGGTCCTCGCGGAACAGACCCTGGCTGACCAGCTTGTCCAGGTCCTTGTTCGTTGCCACGATGACCCGCACGTCCACCGCCACGGGCCGGTCGCCGCCCACGGGGGTGAACTGACGCTCCTGCAGGACCCGCAGGAACTTCGACTGGATCGAAAGCGGCATATCGCCTATCTCGTCCAGGAAGATGGTGCCGCCCTGGGCCTGGACGAACAGGCCCTTTGAGGTCCGGACCGCGCCGGTGAACGAACCCTTCTCATGTCCGAACAATTCGCTTTCCAGAAGGGTCTCGGGAAGAGCGGCGCAGTTGATCGCCACGAAGGGATTGCCCTTTCTTCCGCTCGAGAGGTGGAGGGCCCGCGCGATCAGTTCCTTGCCCGTGCCGCTCTCGCCATGGATATACACGGTGGAGTCGGTGGACGCGATCCGGGAGACGACCTCGAGCACGCGTTCCATTGATTCGCTCCGCGCGACGATGTTCTCGAAGCCGTATCGCTCGGCGAGAAGCTCCTTGAGCCGGGAGATCTCCGAAGTGAGCCTCCGGTTCTCAAGGGCCCGCTCGATGTGCAGCACCAGTTCCCGGGCATCGAAGGGTTTCGTGAGATAGGTTGCAGCGCCGCGCTTCATCGCCTCCACCGCGCTCTCGATGCTGCCGTGCGCCGTCAGGATGATGACGGGCATCCCGGGGCTTATCTTGTGCACTTCCTCCATGAGCGAGATGCCGTCCTGCTCGCCGAGCTGGAGATCTACAATGGCGAGATCGAAGGCACCCCCCGTTACCGCCGTCCTCGCCTCCTGATCGGTGAGCGCTGTCGTCACGGCATAACCGGATGATTCGAGCCGCATCTTCATCAGCCCGAGGAGGTTCCGGTCATCATCGACGATCAGGATATTTCCCGGCGGCATGGTTGCCATATTCGTGACCATTCCTTTCGTTGTTCCCATCGCGACCGCCGCCGGCGTCGCCTTCAACGCCGCAGCAGGAGATCGTACTCTCTCAAAGCCTCATCGCCATGATCAGGCCGGGACGCCGTCAGTAGGGCAGGACAAAGGTGAATGTGCATCCCTGTCCAACTTCGCTCTCGACCCATACGACGCCGCCGTGGTCCTGGACGATGTGCTTGACGATGGCAAGGCCCAGGCCGGTCCCGGGGATCTTCTTCTTTCCCGCGAGCGTCGCCTGCCGGAACTTGTCGAAGATCGCGGACTGGTGCTCCTTCGGGATGCCCGGCCCCGTGTCGGTCACCGACACGCCCACACCGGCCTCCCGGCGGCGGACGGATATGTTCACGGCGCCCCCGGCAGGCGTGAACTTCAGCGCGTTGCCGATAAGGTTCCTGAGCACCTGCAGGATCCGCTCCTGGTCCACGGTGACCGGCGGCACATCATCGACATCCGTCCCGATCCTGATCTTCTTTGCCTCGGCCAGCGGCAGGATCTCGCCCGCGGCCGTCGTGACCAGGGGCAACAGCTCGGTCTTCGTAAAATTGTACGCCAGCATCCCCGCTTCCAGCTTGGACAGGTCCATCAGCGAGTTCACAAGCGCAATAAGCCGGTTGCTCTCTTCGGCGACGATCGTGAGCAGCCATTTCTGCTTCTCCGTGATCGGTCCTCCATGCCCCTCCAGGAACAGGTTCGTCCCCTCCTTGATCGACGTGAGAGGCGTGCGCAGTTCATGGGACATGAGCGAATAGAAGTCCGATTTCATCTTGTCCACGTTCCGAAGCTTGGCGCTCATGAAGTTGAACGCCTGTGCCAGGGCGCCGATCTCGGGAGGCGACCGGAGGTCCAGTTCCGGACCGTAGACGCCGCTGCCGATCTCCGCGGTCTTCTTTGCCATGCGATCCAGCGGCACGGTGATGCTCCTCGTGATCAGGATCGAGATGATGATGCCCAGCACGAGAGAGGTGGCCGTGACCGCCATCGTGACATTGCCTGCCTGTACGACCGCCTCGTTCAGCCGGGTCACCTTGCCGATGATGGACGTCTGAACCATCGCATGCATGGTCTGCAGGGCGTCGGTCATGGCGTTCTCCGCTTCGGTCTTCATCATCCGGTACCGGGAAGCGACGTAGGGCGTGCCCGTTCTGCGCAGTGCCGCCTCATCGTCGAACAGGGTCTGATAGCCCACATGAAGCGATCCGATGCGATCGATCACGGCCGGGAGCTCCGGAGAGCGGGCGAGCGCCCTCGCCTTCGCGAGATTCTTGTCGAAATCCCGCCATGCCAGAAGAAAGCCGTCGTAGAATGTCTGGTCATGGAGGGTGATGAAATTCTTTTCATGCTCCCGTTCAGCCTTGAGCGCAGCGGCGAGGCTTTTGTGCAGGTCCAGCAGCACATTGTCCTCGAGAATGACGGAGTGGGTCACGTCGCGCACGCGGCCGAGCTTGGAGATGGAATAGAGGCTCACGCCCATGGTCAGCGTAAGCAGGAGGAGATACCCCATCATAAGCCGGAAAAAGATGCTCGTCCGCATGAACCGTCCTTCGCAAAGCCCCAGGGATCTGATGAGGGCAGAAAAGCAGCGCCCCCTGCCTGGCAGAACAATAATTTTGGGTACAATTTTGGCTATTGTACACCTTTTGTCCGGCCATTTTCCACACCTACTTCGCATGCACCGGGGGAGGTTCCGCCGGACCCTTTCGCAAGGATCTGGCGGCTCCCGCATTGCGGGCCGCGTGCGGATCGTTCCCCACCATCTTGCCGCATGATCGGAAGTCCGCGGGCAGGGTGTGACACGACAAAAAACTTTACTCTTTCGGGCATGCGGTAGTATAATGCTCGTTCACGATTTCTATGAACAAGATCGTCCTCAAAGGCTGCCGCCAGCACAATCTCAAGAACATCGACCTCGAGATCCCGCGGGACAAGCTCGTCGTCATCACGGGCCTGTCGGGGTCAGGCAAGTCGTCGCTCGCCTTCGACACCCTCTACGCCGAAGGCCAGCGGCGGTACGTCGAAAGCCTGTCGGCCTACGCCCGCCAGTTCCTGGGCCAGATGGACAAACCCGACGTGGATTCCATCGACGGCCTGTCGCCGGCCATCGCCATCGAGCAGAAGACCACCAGCAAGAACCCCCGCTCCACCGTCGGCACGGTGACGGAGATCTATGACTACCTCCGGCTGCTTTTCGCCCGCATCGGGAAGCCCTATTGCTATATCTGCGGCCGGGAGATCTCCGCCCAGACGGTCCAGCAGATCACCGACGCGGTCATGGCGCTGCCCGCGGACACGCGCATCCAGGTCCTGGCCCCCATCGTGCGCGGCCGCAAGGGAGAGTACCGGAAGGAACTGATGGCCGCGGCGGCATCGGGCTATGTCCGGGCGCGGGTGGACGGGGAGCTCAAGGAGCTTGCCGAGCCCGTTCCCATGGACAAGAAGAAGAAGCACAGCATCGAGATCGTCATCGACCGTCTCGTGGTCAAACCGGGCATCGAACGCCGGCTCGCGGAAAGCGTCGAGGCGGCGCTGAAGCAGGCCGACGGCCTCGTGCTCATCAACCTGGTCGACAAGAAGCAGGACCTTCTGTACAGCGAGAAGCTCTCGTGCATCGTCGACGGCATCAGCTACCCCGAGATCGCGCCCAATACCTTCTCCTTCAACAGCCCCCAGGGCGCCTGCCCCACCTGCGACGGTCTGGGCGGCCTGCTCGAGTTCGACCCCGAGCTCATCATCCCGAACAAGAACATGTCCGTGCGGGAGGGGGCGATCAAGCCCTGGGCAAAACGCACATCGGTCCACCACTACGAACAGCTCCAGTCCATCGCCGGAAGCTGCGGCTTCGACGTGAACTCGCCGGTCAAGGAGCTGAAGCAGTCGCAGCTCAAGGCCCTGCTCTTCGGCACCGGCGGGGAGGGCGGCCGGCAGATCTTCCCGAAGCATTCCTCCCGCACGAGCTGCAGGTCATTCGAAGGCATCATCCCCAATCTCAAGCGGCGGTACGACGAGACCGACTCCTTCGTCACCCAGTGGGAGATGGAGCAGTATATGAACTATCAGGCCTGCCCGGACTGCGGCGGCAGCCGCCTCCGGAAGGAATCGCTCGCGATCAGGGTGGCGGGGCTGAACATCGCCGACATCACGAAGATGAGCGTGAAACGGTCCCTGGAATTCTTCACGGACCTGACTCTCACCGAGAAGGAATCGGTCATCGCGAAGCGCATCCTGAAGGAGATCCGGGAGCGCCTCGGGTTCATGGTGCACGTGGGGCTCGACTACCTGACGCTGGACCGCGGCGCAGCCACCCTCTCGGGCGGCGAAGGCCAGCGCATCCGGCTGGCCACGCAGATCGGCTCGTCCCTCGTGGGCGTGCTGTACATCCTCGACGAGCCCTCCATCGGCCTGCACCAGCGCGACAACCGCAGGCTCCTGGACACCCTGGTGCGGCTGCGGGACCTCGGGAACACCGTGCTCGTCGTGGAGCATGACGAAGAGACGATCCGCATGGCGGACCGCGTCATCGACATGGGGCCGGGCGCCGGCGTCCACGGCGGCGAGGTCATCGCCGAGGGAACGCCCGCCGAGATCGAGAAGAACGCCCGGTCGCTCACCGGCCAGTACCTTTCGGGAGCGCTCACCATAGCCGTTCCAAACGCCCGGCGGCGAGCGGAGAAGTTCATCACCGTCGTGAACGCCGGCGAGAACAACCTGAAGGACCTTACGGTCAAGTTCCCCCTCGGCGTGCTCACCTGCGTCACCGGCGTCTCGGGCTCGGGAAAAAGCACGCTCGTCGTGGACATCCTGTACCGCTCGCTCGCCCAGCGGCTCTACCGCTCCACCGAACGGGCGGGCAAACACGGAGACATCAAGGGGCTGGAGCACATCGACAAGGTCATCGACATCGACCAGTCGCCCATCGGCAGGACGCCGCGTTCGAACCCGGCCACCTACACCGGCGCCTTCGGCCCCATCCGCGACCTCTTCACCCAGCTTCCGGAGTCGCGGGTCCGCGGATACAAGGCGGGCAGGTACAGCTTCAACGTCAAGGGCGGCCGGTGCGAGGCGTGCGAAGGCGACGGCCTCATCAAGATCGAGATGCACTTCCTGCCCGATGTGTACGTGACCTGCGACGTCTGCCACGGCTCCCGGTACAACCGGGAGACGCTCGACATCAAGTACAAGGGGAAGAGCATCGCCGAGGTCCTGGCCATGACCGTTGAACAGGCCTTCGATTTCTTCCAGAACATCCCGCCGGTGCGCTCCAAGCTCCAGACCCTCCTCGATGTCGGCCTCGGCTACATCACCCTCGGCCAGTCCGCCACCACGCTCTCGGGCGGCGAATCCCAGCGGGTGAAGCTCTCGAAAGAGCTCTCCCGCCGGGCGACCGGCCGGACCCTGTACATCCTCGATGAGCCCACAACGGGCCTCCACTTTGCCGACACGCAGAAGCTCCTCGACATGCTGGCACGGCTCGTGGACTCCGGCAACACCGTGGTGGTGATCGAACACAACCTCGACGTCATCAAGACCTCCGACTGGATCATCGACCTGGGGCCCGAAGGGGGAGACCGGGGCGGCGAGATCGTGGCGGAAGGATCGCCCGATGATGTGGCGCGGGTGCGGGGGTCCTATACGGGGCAGTTCCTGAAGAAGGTCCTGTGAGGATTGGATAAGGTACCGTGATCCTGCAACAGCCTGGAACCGCGAAGGCGCGAAGGTCGCGAAGGAAATCTTGTAGTTCTTTCATTAAAGAAAAAATAACTTTTTGACGTCCCTCGCGTTCTTCGCGCCTTCGCGGTAAAATTCTTTTCGTATTTTAAGATTTACCGAATTGAAATTTAGTTGAAATTGAGATTTTATAATCAAGGAGCTCCCATGAACCGCTCATTCGCCGCTGTTTTTGCCCTGGTACTCGCACTCATAATCCCCTCCTGCGGCAAGTCCCCCCTCGGGAAGGCAGGCCTCCAGGGCGAGGGCACCCTGGCCGCGATACGGGACCTGACCGGCGCCTACGAACGGCGCGACCTCGATGCCTTCCTGGAGAAGGTCGCACCGGCCTACCCTGAGCGCGATGCCTTCCTAACCTCTGTGGAGAAGATCTTCGCCACCTACCAGACGATCCAGTTCAAATTGCACTTCACCAAGATCCTGGTCATGGTCCAGGACAAGGGGAACATCAAGGCGACCTTCACCTGGGAGGGGGAATGGCGGACAACAGGAGGCAGGATCGTGAAGGACGGGGCCCGGGTCACCCTGGTCCTCGATCCCGGTACGTATAAATTGGTCGGCATCGACGGAAAGAACATGTTCCTTCCATCCGATGCCCCGGCACCGGCAAGACAATAAACAAACACGGTAGGGGCAACCCTGTGTGGTTGCCCTGATCCGGGCGGCCACGCAGGGCCGCCCCTACAAGATCATCACGCCGCAATCGTTATGGACTTCTCTACCGAACATATCTCGACCGACTTTCTCATCATCGGCGGCGGCGTCGCCGGCCTCCGTGCCGCGGTGGAGCTCGCGCGAAACGGCGATGTCCTCGTTGTCACCAAGGACGCGCCCTCGGAGAGCAGCACCGAGTACGCCCAGGGCGGCGTTGCCGTGGCCCTGTCCGACGAGGACGAGATCTCCATCCACTTCGATGACACCATCAAGGCGGGCGACGGCCTCTGCAACCGGAAGGCGGTCGGCACGCTGGTCGAAGAAGGGCCCATGCGCATCCGCGAGCTCATCGTCTGGGGGGCCGAGTTCGACCAGGAAGGCAGCAAGCTCGCATTCACCCAGGAGGCGGCGCACAGCAAGCGGCGGATCCTTCACGCCCAGGGAGATTCCACGGGCCATGAGATCCTGCGGGTGCTCACCGACAAGGTGCGCTCGACCGGGAAGGCGACCAAGATCGACTTCGCCTTCACGACCGACCTCATCATCGAGAAGGGAAGATGCACCGGCGCGATCGTCATCCAGCAGAAGGCCCGGAAGGTGCTCCTGGTCTCCGCGCGGGCCGTCATTCTCGCCACCGGCGGTTCGGGCCGCCTCTTCGAGCGGACGACCAATCCTCCGGTGTCGACCGGTGACGGCGTGGCCATGGCCTGGCGCGCCGGCGGGACGCTCGTCGATATGGAGCTCATCCAGTTCCATCCCACGGCGCTCTACCGGGCCGGTTCTCCGCAGTTCCTGCTCTCCGAAGCAATGCGGGGCGAAGGCGGCATGCTCCGGAACATCCACGGTCTTCGCTTCATGGATGCCTACCACCCCGCCCGTGAACTTGCGCCGCGGGACGTGGTCACCCGCGCCATCCGCGCAGAGATGATCGCGACCGGGTCCGACCATGTGTACCTGGACATGACCCACCTCAACTCGGAATACCTGCGCAAACGCTTCCCGCGCATTTACGGCACCTGCAAGAGCTTCGGTATAGACATCACCGATGCGCCCATCCCCGTCTCCCCCGCCGCCCATTACATCATGGGCGGCGTCAGGACCGACCTCTGGGGCGCCACCACCATTCCCGGACTTTTTGCCGCCGGAGAAACGGCCTGCACCGGCGTCCACGGCGCGAACCGCCTTGCGAGCAATTCCCTGCTGGAAGGCCTGGTCTTCGGCGAACGTGCGGGCCTCGGCGCGGCACGATACGCCGCAAAGCACGGAAAGGAAGCGTCGCGCCCCGCGCCTGCGAGGGTGCGTGCGAAGCTGAAGAACGCGGGGGTCTTTACGGCATCGGACAGTGATTATATCAGGACATCGCTGCGGAAACTGATGTGGGAGAACGTGGGCATCGTGCGGAACGGGAAGGACCTGGCTGCGGCGATGAAAAAGCTCCGCGAGTGGGACCGGATGGTCAGGAACCCGCCGGCCGACCGGTCCGTTCTCGAGCTCAAGAACATGGTCCTCGTGGCCATGCTCATCACCCGGTCGGCGCTGCTGCGCGAGGGAAGCGTCGGCGCCCACTACCGGAGCGATCTGCCCGCAAAGGGGAAGAACTGGCGAAAAAGGATCGTGATGGCGAAGGGATGATGCTCGTCGTGGATCAAAACAAACCATGCGCGCCGGCAAGGCGCACATGATGACTTTTTTCATGCATCTTCCAGGACCATAACCGGCACCGTCAGACCGGCACCCTGTTTTTCCGCTAATTCGTCCTCTTAAGCTTCCTGAAATACGCCAGTATCCTCTTGGCATTCGTGCCTACGTCGCTCCTGCCCTCCCGCGAGACCGAACGGACATCGATCCGGCTCCCCTCCGTCGTCTCCGGCGTGATGCGGATCACCACGTCATCCTTGAATCCGAACCAGAAGGTGGTGTCGGTCGCCTCGATGCGGCCCTCGTTCGGATGTGCATCAACGATCTGCCATCCCATTTCCCGGGCTGCGGCCAGGGCCTGCTCGAAGGCCCGGTCAGGCGGCAGAGGCAGCCGCAGCGGTACGATATGGGGATACCCCTTTCGCTGCTGCGCCGCAACGTCGGGGCCGCCGTATTGGGCGGGATTTGGCGCGTCCTTCCTGAGCGGCAGGACGGCAATGAACTGCGGCGGGTTCCCGGTGTCCGTTGTTATGTCGTGGATAACGGGCATCTGCTTCGCCGTCCGCGTCCATGACCAGGGCACCCCGGCGGTGACAAGCCCGATGAGCATGCCGGCGAGGGAAAGGACCACCCCCTGCCGAAGAAGAAGCGGCCGCGCAATGATGAGGCCCGCGAGCGACAGGGCAGCCGCGGCGATGCCGGAATACGCTGCCGCCTTCAGGACCGTGAATCCCGTCCGGTAGTGCCACCACCCCCACCGGTGCCCGAACCCTGCCAGCGCCGCTGCAAGCCCTGCAAGAATGGCGAGCAGTGCCCCGGCCATCGGCAAGAGAGCCGGAAGGAACGGCTGGTTGCTGTTCTGCTGCCCGTCCATGGCGATCCCCCCATTGTGAATGTACGGTACCGGATCGAGGCCGGCGATCGCGACCGGTCAATACCACGGTGGCGGCGGCCAGTAGGGTCCCGGATAGTGCCGCATCCACGGATCGTAGAGATAGGGAGATCCGTAGTAATAGGGGCTGTAGTAAGGATACGGATAGGGCCAGGCGTAATAAGGGTAGTCCCGATACTCTTCCCAGAGATGGATCTGCCGGATCTCGAAGACCGGGTAGGAGTATTCCATCTCGTCGATCTTCCCTTTTCGCACCCCAATGAAGTCGCCTGCCAGCGTGATCTCCCGCCCCTTTTTATAGATCAATGGGTCCAGGATGCCCTTTGACCGCGATGAGACGGCCAGGAACCTCCCCTGATGGCGCTGATAATCCCTGAGGTAACCGGAAGCGTTCACCGGGATGAACAGCGCCTCGACCTGGGAGCCCTTCTCCGTGAGCTTCGTCTCCACGATCACCCCGCCCAGGATAAAGAGGCGGTCCTTGAACACCTCGGGCGTCTCCACGAGATGGAACAACTGGAACTCCCGTGCGCCGGTGTTCATCAGATCGCGGTTCAAAACGGGTGAACAGCCCGCCAGGGCCAAACCGGCAATGGCGGCAAACAGCAGTGCTCGCTTCATGGTCTCCTCCTTCCCCGGGCGGCCGCGCTCAATCCCGGTCATCCTTGAAGTAGTCGGGATACAGTTTTACCGCGCAGTCCGGGCAAAGCGCATGGCTGAACTCGGCGTCCGTATGGTCCCGCACATACGCCTCGATCTGGTTCCAGTACCCCGTGTCATCCCGGATCCGCTTGCAGGAGGCGCAGATCGGCAGCAGCCCCTTGAGGGTCTTGACGTTCTCCAAAGCTTCCTTCAGCTCCTCGATGAGCCGCTCGCGCTCTTCCTCGACCAGCTGCCGCAGGGTGATGTCCTGGAAGGCGATGACGGCCGCGACGATGCGGTCGCCCTCCCGGATCGGCGCGGTGACATAGGAAACGGGCAGGAAGGAGCCGTCCCTGCACAGGAACATGTCCCGTTCGACGTCCTGCCGCGCACCGCTCCGCAGGACCTGGTTGCTCGGGCATTCCCCGGCAGGGTAGGGAGCGCCATCGGGATGATGATGTGTCAACGCGTGCAGCTCCCTGCCGACGATATCCTCGCTCTTCCATCCGAGCAGCCGCTCGGCCTCGGGATTCAGGAAGGTCACCATCCCGTCCCCGTTGATGACGATCACCCCCTCGCCCAGGCTTGCCGTAATGTCGCTCAGCTTCTTCTCGCTCGCCTGGAGCGCCGCAAGCACCTCCTTCCGCTTGCTCAGCATATCGCGGAACGATCCTGCCAGGACGCCGATCTCGTCGGCGCTGCGGACATCGATCGCCACTTCGTAGTTCCCGCCGGCGACCTCCCGGGTCGCCCGGACCAGTTCCTGGACCGGCCTCGTGATCGCCCGCGCAAGAACAATGGCGGCGGCGCATCCCAGGACCAGGACGATCATGATGATCAGCTCGAGTTGCCGGATCATGGTCGAGACCGCCTGCCGGATCGGCCGCTCAGACATTCCGAGATGCACGGTCCCGATCCTGCCCCACATGATCGGCGCGGCAAAGTCGAGGATCTCGCCCTTTTCCGTTGCCAGGAGCTCGGTGCGGAATACCTGCACGTTCAACGCCGCACCGGACGCCTTCAGGCCCGCGGGGAATTCTCTCCCGAAGGTATGCGCAACGACGTGGCCCCGGCTGTTCACGACGTAGCAATATTCGACGTCCTTGTCCGTCGCCATGAGATCACTGAGCAGCAGGTCCATCTCGAAGAACCGCTCGGTCAGGATCGGCATTGCGCTCTGGCTGGCGACATGCTGCGCCATGAACTCCCCCCGCTTTTCGAGGGCGGCCTGAAGCTTGGGCTGCACGGCGATCATGATGAATGCGGCGAGCGCCGCTCCCATCAGCACGATGACCCCTATCGTTGCGGAGAGGATCTTAGCGTAGAGACTGTTCAGGCGTTTCATGATCTACAGGGTCCCCTTCTTTTTCTGCTGTTTCACCCATGCCTTCATTTCCCGGATCGAATCGTAGGCCTTGTCGTCGATCTCAATGAACTTGTCGATCATCATGTTCTGGAGGTTCACCTTCCCCTCGGGATCGGCATGGGCGGACAGGAAGATCTGCTTCAATGCCTTTTTCAGCTGTTCGTCCAGGCCCGGCCTGACCACGACCGGCGGGATCGCGTAGGGCGCGGATTTTCTGACGATCTTCGTCTTCGACGTGAACTGGGGATTCCGCCTGTCCGCATAGTCCCAGATCAGGCTGTCCACGGACGCGCCGTCAATGATGCCTCGAGCGACCGCCTTGATCGACTTGTCGTGGGCATGGGTGAAGACATGCTTGCTGAAGAACGACTCGGGGGTCTCACCCATTTTGGCAAGCATGAATTCGGGGACCAGCCTGCCGGTGTTCGAATCGGGATCGGCAAAGGCGAACGTCCCGCCCCTCAGCTCTTCGAACCTCGTGATCGGGCTGTCCCGCGCAACGATGATATAGGCATGGTAGACCGTCTGACCGTACGCCTGCGGCGCTACAAGCAGTTCCAGGCCGAATTCCGCGTGACCGTCCACATAGGGTCCTGAACAGACGAACGCGGCATCGACATTGCCCGACCGCAGAAGCTGATTGATCTCCCGGTAGCTTTCCCGATCGATGAAGTCCACCTGCCTGTTCAGCTTTTTGCCGATATAATCGAGGAATCCCCGGTAGTAGACAAAGCCCTCTCGCGGCGTGATCATGCCGCCGACGGCGATACGTATCGGTCGGTCACCCTGGTGATCAGCGGACGGTCCCACGGCCTCCCGCTTTTCGAGACTGACCTTCTTCGGTTCATTGCTGTCGCTGCAGGAAGCCGGTCCCAGGAGCAGGAAGCACAGGAAACCGATCTGCATGACCTTGCGCACCCGAGGGGTCCCTTTCCCCCCTGCTCCGAACAGGGGGGTACACCGAATGATCATGAGCATAGAGATATTATAACGTATATATGGCCCATAAGGAACCGTTGGAAGGGTCAAGCCCGACCAGTGGCGCCGTCGTGCACGCGGCCGGCAAAATGATTTGCATGGCCCGTATCGCCATGTTATACTGTTTTCACGTCGTCGGAGGGACCCGGATGGCAAAGAAAAAAACGAAGATCAGGCTCTACACCCTGAGCACCTGCTCCCATTGCCTGCGGACCAAGAAGTTCTTCAAGGAAATCGGCATTGACGCGGAAGTGACCGACGTCGATCTGCTTACGGGCGACGAGCGGGAAAAGATCATGAACGAGGTGCGCAAGCTGAACCCGGACTGCACCTTCCCCACCATCTGCATCGACGACAAGGTCGTGGTCGGATTCAATGAGGAGCGCATCCGCAAAGCGCTTGGAGAATAGCCAATGACCGCGGAGCAACTCCATCCCCTCCTGTCAGGATACGCCGAGTCTCAGGGCATCCGGCTGAACAAGGACCGGGAATTTGTCATGGATATCCTGCGGGGCCTGCTCACGAACGAGCAGCGGTATGGTTACCGCTCCTGTCCCTGCCGCCTGGCGTGGGGAACAAAGGAGCGGGACGCCGACATCATCTGCCCCTGTGTATACCGCGATCCGGACATCAAGGAATACGGAAGCTGTTACTGTGAGTTGTATGTATCCGTAGAATGGAATGAAGGAAAACGCGAGCATCGGCAGGTTCCGGAGAGACGACCGAAAGAGAAACGCAAAATGTAGGGGCGGCCCTGGGTGGCCGCCCTGATAAATCAAGGGACCGATCATGAAAAAGAAAAAGACCCCGAAAAAAGCAGCCATGCCGGACTTCGACTTCAAGGAATTCACGCCTGAAGAGGACAGGATCTACACCGAGGCAGTGACGAAGTACCGGGAAGCGATTGCGGCGGGAAAGACCCTCAGGGACGCATACGAAAGCACCTCGATCGCCGACAAAGCGCTCGAGAAAATGATCCAGGCGGACTTCCTGAAGATCATGATCGCCGAGCGGCACTTCAGCCGGAAACAGCCCCTGGAAACCGTCGCGAAAGACCTCGACGTATCGATAGAGCTCGTGAAACACACGTATGGTCGGATGCTCCAGGAGGTCGGCGTCTCCGCTGCCAACCAGTTCGGGAAGGAATTCGGTGACCTGAACCCTGATGCGCCAAAAATGAACGACTAGTATCGGCGACAGGACGATGAGGCGACTTAACGATGCAAAATGACTTGTCCCCGCGTCACCCCGTCAACCTGTCCCCCTGTCGATCTTATTCTCCGCGTCCCCCCTTCCCCGTGTCTCCGTGTCCGGGACCTCTATGAAATTCCTCATTGGTTTGCTTGCAGGCATCACCGGCGGTATTACCGGCGGAGGCGGCGGGATCGTCATGATCCCCCTCCTGGTCGGCATCCTGCAATTGGACCAGCATACCGCGCACGGCATGAGCCTCGTGGCCCTCGTCTTCACCGGGCTTGCCGGCGCCATCACCTATGCCGTGAACGGTTCCGTCGATGTGACCGCATCGTTGCTCATGGCATCGATCGCAGTCGCCGCAGCGCATTCAGGCGCACGCTTCGCCCATGCCCTCCCGGGGTGGAAGCTCAAGCGGTCCTTCGGCGGCTATCTGATCGTCGTAGCGGTCCTCCTGCTGCTCAAACCCTACCTGACAGCCCTTCCTTCGCCGGGAGGGGGCATGATGAAGATCACGGTGCTCCTGCTTACCGGCGGCCTTGCGGGATTCACGTCGGGGATGATGGGGGTCGGCGGAGGGGCCATCATGATCCCCGCCATGGTTCTGCTCGCCGGATTTGACCAGCATGTGGCTCAGGGCACTTCCCTGCTCGTCATGGTGCCCACCGGAAGCGCTGGAGCGTATACCCACTGGAGACTGGGAAACGTCAGGACAACCCAGCTCCGGGGCCTTGTTCCAGGCGTCCTCGTCGGCTCCTTTCTCGGCAGCACCGCTGCTCACTCCCTTTCGGACAGCTCCTTGCGGATGATCTTCGCCGCAGTGCTGATCTGGACGGGTATGCGGTTTCTCAGAACAAAAAGGCCTGCCTTTTCCTGAGCCGGCCTTTTGTCATGTTGTCTTATGTAATCCTTGATTCTGCATCTTCCCCGGCTTTTTCCCTGTTTATCTGGTCATCTGTACCCTAGTCAGCTTCCTTCCATGAATTCCTCGGTTCTTCTCTCCAGACTTACCTGCCTTCGCGGTCCTGGCTTTAGGTTCATCCTGATCACACCGACAAGGCTGAGTCTCAAGGCTCAGCCGCCCGGCCTTGACAATCACCTCCCGTGAACTATAATTTACTCTATAACGACTCCGAGGACTGAATGCACCTTTTTGGTGATAAAAGCATCATAGCCACTTTGAAGGAGGAATCGAGCCATGAACAGCTCCGATGCATCGAACGCTAAACCGGATCAGGGGGAAAAAGGCATTGTAACAAGAAGGGTGTTCCTGAAATCGGCCGGCCGCCTGGGAGCGCTCCTGGCCGTGGGCTCCGCTACGATAGCATTGGATGCTGCGGCGCAATCCTCGCAGGCACCGGCAACCTCACCCGCCGCAAGCCCGGCGCCCCCGCCGCCGATTCCCGGTCCGATTGTCCCCAATGCAGCGGTGATCGCCGAGAAGGACCCGGTCATGAAGGTCCTGACCGAGCGGCCGCTCACGGCCAACGCCACCGCAGAGAACCTGAACGATGCCGTTACCCCGGCCAACCGCTTGTTCATCCGCAACAATCTTCTCACACCGGACCTGCAGGCAGCGGGTCATACGCTGACCATAAAAGGCCTTGTGGACAAGCAGATGACCTTCACCTTCGATGACCTGCAGAAGACCTTCCCTGCCGTGACCGCGCAGGGCATGCTGGAGTGCGCAGGTTCAGGCCGCACGGCGTTCTCGCCTCTGCCGAAAGGGACCCCCTGGAACCCCTCGGGCGGATATGGATGCCCGAAGTGGACCGGCGCCCGTTTGCGCGACATCCTGAAGGCAGCCGGCGTAAAGCCCGGCGCGGTGCATGTCGCCTTCTTCGGCGCCGATTTCGGCGAGTTGCCGACAGCCAAGCCGGTCGTGCGCAGCATCCCGATGAGCAAGGCGCTGGAACCGAACACGCTGGTTGCCTGGGCCATCAACGGCGAGCCCCTGCCGAAGGTCCACGGCTTCCCGCTCCGGATGATCGTTCCGGGCTGGGTGGGCTCCGCATCCATCAAGTGGCTTGTGGGGATCGAGGTGCTCGACGCGCCCTTCAAGGGCACGTACATGGATGACAGCTACCGGGTGCCGGCGCATCCCATTGCCCCCGGCGAAAAGATGCCCAAGGATGCCGTCTCGACCGAAGCCTGGCCGGTAAAGTCGGTGATCACGCAGCCGGCTCCGGGCGCGAAGTTCAAGATCGGCGGCAAGATCGCCATTGCCGGCAAGGCCTGGGCGGGCGAGAATTCGGTCACCAGGGTCGAGGTCTCGCTCGACGAGGGCGTGACCTGGAAGCAGGCAACGCTTGCCAAGCCCGGCAACAAGTACGCCTGGAGGGTCTTCTCCTTCAGCGCTCAGCCGAAACGTCAGGGATATGTTACGATCCTCGCGCGGGCAACGGACAGCAAAGGCAATGTTCAGCCGATCGTCGCCGCCTGGAATCCGCTGGGCTACTTCTGGAACGGCATCCATCGCGTGGGGGTCACCGTTGAGAACGCATAGGTTCCTTCGCCTGCCGGTTCTGCTGGCCCTCATGGGTACGGGGGGCCTGCTGGTCCTTGCTTCGGCTATCGGGCAGAGTGCGGCCGTGCTCATCGATGGTCCCGGCGTGGAGCTCGTACGGCAAAAGTGCTCGCTCTGTCATGATCTCGAGCACATCACGGCGATCCGGCAGACGCGGGAGGAATGGGCGGACACGGTCAAGGTCATGATCAGCCGCGGGGCGCCGATCACTCCCGAAGACGAGGCTATTATCGTCGAGTACTGCACGAAGTATTACGGGAAATAGTTCCGTCTGCCCGCAACCGGCGCGAACCGTTAAAACAGAAAGGCCTGCTCGTTCCGAGCAGGCCTTTCTGCATCCCCTTGTAGAGCGATCCCTGCGACAGGAGCTACTTCGCCGGCGGCATCTCCGACGCAAGCCGCATGACCTCTTTTGCAGCGGCCTCGGGCGTAAACTCGGTCAGGCTTCCCCTGGCATGCCATGCGATCTTCCCGGTCGAGCTGTCGAGCAGCATGATCGACACCTCTGACCACGCATCCGAT
This sequence comes from Nitrospirota bacterium, assembly GCA_020052615.1. Taxonomy (GTDB): domain Bacteria; phylum Nitrospirota; class UBA9217; order UBA9217; family UBA9217; genus JAAXXJ01. The sequence goes on from JAGVOT010000068.1 coordinate 17,407, forward strand.
CCCGCGCTGCTGCCGGGCGTGAATCTCGTGAGGTTCGTCCCCTCTTCCCCTCCGGCAGGCAACCCCTGTTTATTGCTGCCCGAACAGGACACCAAAACCACGCTTCTCGACGGCACCATGTCCAGCGATGACTTCGGCGCGGTCCCGTCCGCCTTGCGCGCCCAGAGAAAGAGTTCGCTCATCCCCGCCCTCACCGCCGGATCGCCCTGATCCGGTCGGACAATGAAGGGCTTGCCTACTGTTTCCGGGGATCCCAGCACGCCGGCAACGGTCCTTACATTCATTTTATCGGACGCTTCGAAGGGCGCTCCCACCGACAGCAGGTTCGTTCCGCTCAGAGCATACCCTTTGCGCGCAAGCAAGTCCTCGGACGCCTTGAGCATTTCGACCGCGATCGATGCGTTTTCAGGCACACTGATCGAATTCCGGCCGCCTGCTACCGAGAGGTACACGGAGGAATCCACCATCAGCGAAACACCAGCGCTCTTCTTCCCACGCGCCTCGCCGGCCCGAAATTGAGCACAGCTCGCAGCGTTCAGTACCAGGAACGCTGCAACGACAATGATCACATAATGATATCGCGTCCGGCTTCTCATTGCTATACCTCCTCGTAACGCATTTGATTGATTAACGTTCCCTGTATCCTACTCCCACTCGATCGTGCTCGGCGGCTTGGATGAGATGTCGAAGACCACGCGGTTCACGCCCTTCACTTCATTGATGATGCGGTTGGACATGACGCCCAGGAGCTCATAGGGGATCCTTGCCCAGTCCGCCGTCATGCCGTCCTGGCTCGTGACGGCGCGGATGGCCACGACGTTCTCATAGGTCCGCTCGTCGCCCATGACGCCCACCGTCTTGATCGGGAGCAGGACGGCAAAGGACTGCCAGATGTCCCGGTACAGTCCCGCCTTCTTGATCTCCTCGATCACGATGGCGTCGGCCTCGCGCAATATCCTGAGACGCGGCCCCGTCACCTCGCCCAGGATGCGGATGGCGAGCCCCGGGCCGGGGAAGGGCTGGCGGTCGATGATGTCGCCGTGCATCTTCATCTCCCGGCCGATTGCCCGCACCTCGTCCTTGAACAGTTCGCGCAGCGGTTCGACCAGTTTCAGTTTCATCTTTTCGGGAAGACCGCCGACATTATGATGGGACTTGATGATCGCCGAGGGGCCCTTGAACGAAACGCTCTCGATCACGTCCGGATAAAGCGTTCCCTGAACGAGGAACTCGGCGCCGCCCACATGGTGAGCCTCCTGCTCGAATACCTCGATGAAGGTATTGCCGATGATCTTCCGTTTCTTTTCCGGGTCCTCGACGCCCTTGAGCCGGTCCAGGAACTTCGCCGAGGCGTCGACATACTTGAGGTTCAGACCCATGTCCTTGAAGGTCTCCTGGACCTTCTCGGCCTCGTCCTTCCGGAGCACGCCGTTGTTCACGAAGATGCACGTGAGCTGCTTGCCGATGGCCTTGTGCACCAGCACCGCGGCAACCGAGGAGTCGACGCCGCCCGACAGGCCGCAGACCGCCTGCCTGCTGCCGACGGCCTTCCTGATCTCGCCGACCGAGAACTCGACAAACGAGGCCATGTTCCAGGTCGGCTTGCATCCGCAGATGCCGTACACGAAGTTCCGGAGGATCTGCACGCCCTGCGGCGTATGCGCCACCTCGGGATGGAACTGGACGCCGAAGAACTTCCGCTTCTCGTCCGCCATGGCTGCGGTCGGGGAGTTGTCCGTATGGGCGATCGCTGAGAACCCGTCAGGCATCTTCTCAATCCGGTCGCCATGGCTCATCCAGACGACGGCCTTGCCGCCCTCGCCGACGCCGGCGAACAAACCCTCGTTCTCATGGATGCTGAGCTCGGCCCTGCCGTATTCCCGCTTTGTCGACTTGGCGACCATTCCGCCCTCGATATGCGTAAGGAGCTGCATGCCGTAGCAGATGCCGAGCACCGGTATGCCGAGTTCAATATGCGCCTTGTCGATAAGCGGCGCGCCGCTGTCATAGACGCTCGACGGTCCGCCCGAAAGGATCAAACCCTTGGGCCGGAAAGCCTTGACCTTGTCGAGCCCCGCGTTGAAAGGGAAGATCTCGCAATAGACCTTGGCCTCGCGCACGCGGCGGGCGATGAGTTGGGTGTACTGGGACCCGAAATCGAGGATGAGGATCCGTTCACTATGGATGTCTGACACGGGAAGCTCCTTTTTAGAGTTTAACAGCACTGCCAGAGAATAAACCACGGGCGGTTTCGCCGCACACGGTGAGAAACAAGGCCAGATAACGCGATTATGGATCGGTCTTTAACCGCGTGTCACGACGAGAACAACCCCCCAGTCTTTTGCCCTCACCCTCAGGGGGATGGGCAGGGGTGAGAGTGCTGTTGTCCCTCGGGACCTGTGGTTACAGGACCCTTCTTGACGTTACCGAATGTGGAGCATCTTACCAATGATGCCCCTCCATGTCAATCCGTGTTTCTGGGCTTGACAAGGCTCTTCTCCACCGACTATTATGCCTCATGAGCAGGACAGCCTATAAGCGGCTGCAGGAAGTAGCACAGCAGGTCGCGAAGACCCTCCCCGTTCCCGCATTCTATGACCGGCACGCATCGGCGGTCCGCTTCGCCGATGACCACCTGGTGACCAGTGAACTGCTCCATCAATGCCGGACCTACCTCGATGAGTCCCAATTGGAGTGCGCCCATGGCCTCTGCCACTGCGAATCGGTGGCCCGGGACGCGGGTGCGCTCATCCTGATCGAAGCGCCGATGCGGGGGATCGCAGCAGCCGATGCGGCAGGGCTCTTTCTCGCGGCCGAGCTTGCCGGCCTCCTGCATGACATCAAGCGGAAAGAGAAGGACCATGCTCTCCTCGGGAGCATCGAGGCGGAACGGATCCTGACGGACCTGGGCATGGAAAAGCATTACCGGAAATACATCGCCGAGGCCATCAGAAATCATGAGGCGTTCAAGGAAACGCAGGAGGCAGAGGACAAGGAAGGCCGGCTGGTGAGCGACGCCCTGTACGACGCCGACAAGTTCCGGTGGGGGCCGGAGAATTTTACGACGACGCTCTGGACCATCGTAACCGCCAACGACACCCCGCCCGAGAGCCTGCACCGGGTCTTCAAGGAAAAGATGAAGGGTATCGAAAAGATCAAGGAGACCTTCAGGACCAGGACCGGCCTGCAGTTCGGGCCGGAGATCATCGACCAGGGCATCACCATCGGGAACGCAATATATGAGGAAATGAGCCTGATGCTGGAAAACCCTGACGCCCGATGAACCCCAACCGATAGCACGTTAATCTATCGTTCGTTTCAGTCACACCTATGTTGTCGCTCCCATGTTGGCTTGCTGTTGTTCGTTTCTTGTGCCGCGGTGGTTTTCCTCTCGGCATCTTCAGCCCGTTCTCTTCACGCTACCCCTTCTAGATAATGACTCGCGGACACCTGAGGATCAGATCGGCGCCACAGGGGGGCTGACGCCGTCTTCACCGATGCATGCGCCCGAACCATCATGGATCGGCTCCCCAGGGTCATTCGCCCGCAGATCCAAACTGGGCGGGTAATCGGCGCAGAGATTACCGGACCAGTCGACCATGGACTGGATCTCCAGTTCAGGATCCAGGCTTTGGCCGGCGGGATCGGTGATCAGCGTCGGGGCGAATGGGTTGTCGATCAGATGCCCCGGCTCGATGGTGTTGCCCACCACCGTCGCATAGGCAGAATAGCCTATGGCCGTGAGGATCACGCTCCCGGTCACGGTGTTCGAATGGAAGTCCAGCACCGTAGAGCTCATCAACACGAGCGCGCCCTCTGACTCGCCCGGCATGGTGATGCTGTTGCCCGTCGCCGTGGCCCGCCGCAGCCCGCTCGACGAGGTGCCGGTGAGATAGATCCCCATCATGTCGGCGGTAATGGCATTGTTGGTTGCCGTCACCTGCTGCACATCATTGCCGGCGACGATGCCGAAGGACGCCGTTATCGTGTTGTTGTCAATGGTCACCGGCGTCGAGACCTTCTCAAGCGCGATGCCGTAGTTGGCCTCTTCGATCGTATTGCCCTGGATCAGCACCGTCCCCTTCGCGTTCTGGACCACGATCGCATTGGCCTGACCCACGCGGTAGATGTTGTTCTTCACCTCGATGGGGTCGGTACGATCGTCAGCGTCGATATGCACGCCGTTCTCGAGCGGACCGGTCACGCCGGCGGGCATAATGGTAAAACCCTCTATGTTCAGGCCGGCGGGCACGGCCGGCGCTGTCATCGGAGCGCGAGCAGCGCTTGTCGGCCGGGATTTGAAGGAACCGCCTATGCCGAGCACAGCGACAGTCCCGCGCACGTCCGAACTGGATCCGCCGGCAAAGCTCAGGTCAAAGGGAACACTCAGCGGCAATTTCGTGCCGTCGATATGCACACCTGCCTGGTAGGATACATCGCTGTTCGCGACCACCCCGTCCACCAGGCCGGCTTCCACACCGTAGGTGGCGCTCCCCTGAACCGCGACACCGCCGGAAAGATTCCAGCGCGCCTTTCCGCCGACCTCCGCTTTCAGCTTGCCCACGCTTGCCGCGCTCACGTCGCCGTAGACCTCTCCCTGGAATGCATCATCGAGGAGCGAAAAGCCGTATCCCTCCCGGACACTGAGCCCCTTGTGGCTCAATGTAAGTATACCGCCGCCGTCCAGACCGACATCGACGGACGTGCTCGAATTCACATTCAGGCTATCCAGTCTCGGTCCGCTGATGCCGGCAGGGATGTTAAGGTTGGCGGCTATTTTCCCCGTATCAACGGAACCGAGGAACACCCGGGCGTTGCCCTCCACGTTCGCCGTGACCGTTACGTCCTGGACCCCGAGCCGGTTCAATTCCAGCCGGGCCTCGCCCGTCAGGTTTGCGTTGCCCGATGCAGTAGCCACAAAGGTCGGCAGGATGGCATCGCTGACCGTGGTTTTCCCGCAATACGAAGTGCCTGCCGCAACCGCAACGCTGAGCGGCCCTGCAGCGGCGTTCTCACGGTACTGGACATTCCCCTGGTGGGAGCATCCCGCTGCGGGCGCGGCCATGATCGCGGCTGATGCTTTGCCGCTCAAGACCAGAGGCGCCGCGTCGAGCAGCACACTGACCGTGCTGGCGAACTGGTTCCCTCGCAGCAGCAGGTCATCGCCGGCGATGAAGCTCACGGCTCCGGAGAAAGCGAATCCCGTGAAGGTCATCGGGCTCGCAGAGGAGATCGTGGTAGCGCCGGCCACGGTCACCGGCGTCCCCGCTTCCGGCTCAAGGGTCACATCGCATCCCGGCGTGAAGCTGCCGATCGTTACCGAACTGCGCTTGATCACTACACGCCCTGGTCCGGACAGGCAAACGTACGTGACGGCCTCCGGCACTGTGAGGAACTCGTTCGGCAATACCGGCGTGTTGACGACATAGGCAATATTCGTCCGCTTGTTGCGGCCGTCCATCACCACGTACGTGCCCGTGCCCTCGATGCTCACCGAGACCGTTTTCGCCGTCGTGTCCGTCCAACTGCCGGAAATAGACTGCAATGCAACGCCGGTCCACTGCCCAATGACGAGATCGCCTTCCACGCCGCCGAGAGCGGTGATATCGGCAGGATCGTAGGTGATGCTCAGTTCGACATGACCGGTGAATATCGTAGCTGCAGGACTGCTGATAAGATAGGCGCTGCCTACGAACAGCGGATCAGCATCAGCGGTCGCAGCAGCGGTGAGCGCCGTATCCGAGGCAAGCGCGCCGGCGAGTGCGTGCAATTGTATCATTCCACCTGCAAGCCGGAGGATGCCGCCGTCAGCACCGACAACAGTGCGGTCGTCGTCCTCGATGGAAACAAAGGCTGTGGCAGTTCCGAGGGGAGCATTTTGAGCGTTACTTAATGCGACCTTAAAGGCCTCCATCGCGGTAGGCTCGGCAATGAGATCGCCGGTCACCGTAACCGTAATGACCTTGTCGGTCTCACCGGGGGAGTAGGTCAGACTTCCCGAAGAAACGAGGTAGTCCAGACCGCCGATGGCACTGCTGTCCACCGTTTCCCAATCCACGGTGACCGCGGCCGCATAGGTCTTCGTCAGCCGGACATGAAGCTGGACTTCCTGCGTCGCACTGTCTCCCTCGACCACATACGCTCCGTCGATGACGATACCGGTCGGCAGAAAGCCTGAGTTGGCCGGCGGCGTTCCCGGGCCCGGGGTACCATTACCTCCCGTTCCTCCACCTCCTCCGCTGCTGCAACTGACCATAAACGCTGCGACCAGGATCAGAACTTGTGTTAGCTTACTCATTTTCATGGCCCCCCGCGACATCATCATGTCTCTGGCTATAGAACATATATAATCAGGACTTCAATTGCCCTTTTTTCCTGAGTACACTTAGCACGGGACGGCTCTTTTGTAAAGGTAATAATTATCGGAGCACTGCGAGTACGTACCGCACATTCCAGCTCAGGGCAGGCAAATACCTTCGGAGAAGCGGCAGGAGGCGTTCATGCATGGTATTTCAAATCGAAGCATTCGAGATATTTCGCTGAGGAAGAAACATCATATTTCCAGGGGGGGGGTATGCAGACTACATGCTGACCGTATGATCACCGGCATGGATGCGGGGAGAAGAATGTTCCCCTGCCCCCGATCCAAACCAGTATCAAGCAAAATACTGCTGCAGTACAATTCCTAGTCAATCTCGCCGATCTGCGTCTTCGGCTTGTTCCCGTACACCTTCCGCATCGTCCTGTCAGAACGCTCTTTCCTCTGTTCGAGAACGCCCTCCTTGAACTTGAGCGTTTGCTCGGCGAACATTACCTGGCGGAGCCACTCGAAGGACAGTTTCATCAGTTCCATATCGTCGCTCTTGATCCGCTCAAATCGCTCCGCCGGGAGATCGTAGATCTCGAGGAAGGTGCTGTTGAACACGAACGCCCGGAAGTAGTCCAGGTCGAAGCTCATCTTGAAGAACATCTCGTTCTTGATCTCCGGGAACTCCTTCCCCTGGCCATGGGACTTCTTCTTGATGAGGATCTCCATCCAGCCGCGGTTCATTTCGTCGTAGAGGTCGGCGCCCTGATCGGCCCGCCACTCGCCGATGGTCCACTGCTGATCCTCCTCGAAACCCTTGCAGTGGTCCTCCCTGGTCATGAAGTAGAACTCGTCCTTGCCGCCCTCGGCGTCCAGTTTCCGGAGCGTGGCCATGCCCACGGGGTAGTAGCGGCAGATGTTCGGACGGTCCTCGTAGACCGTACAGCCTTCGGGGGTGACAAAGGGACAGCTCTTCTTCTCGTCGTCGCGCATCCTGAGCGTGACCACCGGCAGGAGCGTTTTGTCGAGGACCTGGATATCGCCGTACTGCCTGATGAACTCGTCGGCAGTGAGGCCGAGCCGGCGGCGGAGGCGCAGCAGGTCGAAAGGCGGGAGGGCGATGTTGACGTTGCTGCAGCAGGCGGTGAAGCATCGCACCTTCGGATGGCAGCGGAACTTGAACCGGCTGTCCTTCGTCAGCTTGACCGGAACGACCTTGTCGCTCTTGCCCTTGCTGACCGCAAAATCGAAGTCTTCCGTTTCTATATCATTACTTTTCTTCTTGCTCATCGTCCCTCTCCCTTTCACGCCCCGCTCATGCGGGACGGCTGCTATTTAACCGCAATCCGAAATTCGCAATCCGCAATGCTATTTCATCCACCCCTGGATCTCTTCATGCTGCCGGATCAGCAGATCTATGCCCTCATGTACCGGCCCCAGGATCTGCCGGAACCGCTCAAGGGCCCCCTCAAAAGACATCGCCGATGCGCCCTTGGTCAGGTTGTCCGCGTAGGACACGATCTTTTCCTCGGGAGTGATAGGCAGGTAGTCCTTCTTCGGAAGCCCGAGCCGTTCGGCCTCGGCAGCCGTGATCCCTGCGCCGATGTGTCGCTCGATGATGGCGAGGAGCGGTTCGGAAAATCCCAGTTCCCGGCCGATCTTCACGCCAACAAGTGCGTGGTGGATGTCATGGGACCGCGCCCTGCCGATATCGTGAAAAAATCCTCCCAGACGGACCAGTTCCCCGTCAACATTGACCCGCTTCATCCGTTCGGCAAGCGAAACAGCGGTGCGGGAAACCGCCTTGCAGTGCGCGATCACCCCCGGGGAACACCCGGCCTCTATCAAGATCGTTTCATCCAGCATCGGACAGGCATAATACCACATCGTATGACAAAATAAAATTCAAAATACGCCTGCCACAAAGGTCACGGAGGTCTCCGAGAACCACTCTCTCCATCATTGACCGATCAGTGGAGCCCCCACCGGCAGGAGCCGGTGGCTCCCTTCAAGAACGCGACCTCCCGCGAATTCCGCATTCCTCCCCCGGCGGGAGCCGGGGGGGGCCAATTCGCAGGGACTGGGTTTTTTTCTCGGCGCCTCTGTGTTCTCTGTGGCGAGTGATTTGTCTTTTTTTGTCTTTTTAATGAAAAAAGGGGCTGGCCTCTAGGCCAGCCCCTCGTGGATACAGCGGAGAGTCGCTGCTTACTTGATCAACGGTACGATCAGAAGCGCAACGATGTTGATGACCTTGATCATCGGGTTGATGGCCGGTCCCGCGGTGTCCTTGTAAGGATCGCCGACCGTGTCGCCCGTTACCGAAGCCTTGTGCCCGTCGCTGCCCTTCTTGTGCACGACGCCCTTGCTGTCGGTCACGCCGTCTTCAAAGGACTTCTTGGCGTTGTCCCATGCGCCGCCGCCGGAGGTCATGGCAATTGCCTGGAACAGGCCCGTCACAATGGCGCCGATGAGCACGCCGCCGAGGGCTTCTTTACCCAGGAAGAGACCCACCAGAACCGGAACGACGACAGGGAGAAGCGCCGGAAGCATCATTTCATGGATGGCGCTCTTGGTCACAATGTCAACGCACTTGCCGTACTCCGGCTTGCCGGTGCCTTCCATGATACCCTTGATATCGCGGAACTGCCTGCGTACTTCTTCCACCACGCCGCCTGCAGCCTTAGCCACGGACTCCATAAGGAGCGCGCCGAAGTAGTAGGGAAGCAGGCCGCCGATGAACAGGCCGCAAAGGACCATAGGATTCGAAAGGTCGAACAAGATCGTTGAGCCGAAGGAGCGTGAATATTCCGAGAAGAGCACCAAAGCGGCAAGTGCCGCGGAGCCGATGGCATAGCCCTTGGTCACTGCCTTGGTGGTGTTGCCGACCGCATCGAGGGGGTCCGTGATATCGCGGATCTCTTTCGGAAGCCCTGCCATTTCGGCGACGCCGCCCGCATTGTCCGTGATCGGGCCGTAGGAGTCGATGGCCACAACGATACCGGTCATGGAGAGCATGGACACTGCTGCCAGTGCGATTGCAAAGATGCCGCCCGAGGCTGCGTTCTCAGCACCGGAGAATCCGCCGCCAAGCCAATATGCGCCGAGGATCGAGGCAACGATCACGAGAACGGGCGCTGAAGTGGACTTCATGCTGACCGCAAGACCGGCGATCACGTTCGTGCCGTGGCCGGTAAGGCTCGCCTGTGCGATGTGCTGCACCGGAGGATACTCTTTCGCGGTGAAGTACTCGGTGATCCAGACGATCAGGCCGGTCAAGGCAAGACCGATCAGGGAGATGAAGAACACGGTGTTCGCCGTGAACACGCCGGCATTTGCACCGAGGCCGGCGATAAAGCTCTTGGACACAAAATAGAAGGCGATTGCTGCGATAACGCCTGCAACGGCAAGGCCCTTATACAGGGCGCCCATGATGTAGTTGTTCTTGCCGAGCTTTACGGCATAGGTGCCGATGATGGAAGCGATGATCGAAACGCCGCCCAGCATGAGCGGGAACTCGATCCACGGGCTGGCGTCGCCGAACACGGTCTTGGCGAGGAGCATGGCGGCCACGAGGGTCACCGTGTAGGTCTCATAGAGGTCGGCTGCCATACCGGCGCAGTCACCCACGTTGTCGCCCACGTTGTCGGCGATCACGGCGGGGTTGCGCGGATCGTCCTCGGGGATGTTCTTCTCGACCTTGCCCACGAGGTCGGCGCCCACGTCAGCGGCCTTGGTGTAGATGCCGCCCGCGATACGGGCGAAGACGCTCATGAGCGAGCAGCCGAAGCCAAGCCCGATGAGAGCGGTGGATACCTGCTCGGCCGGAGCCATGGCCTTTGCGATGAAGTAGAAGCCGGCGAGGCCGATGATGCCGAGGCCCACGACCATGATGCCGGTCACCGAGCCGCCCTTGAACGCGAGGCTGAGCGCGGCCTGGAGGCCTTTGCTCGCTGCCGCTGCGGTGCGCACGTTAGCACGGAGCGACACCCACATGCCGATGAAGCCGGCAAGGGCGGAACCCACGGTGCCGATGATGAATCCGGCGGCTGCCCACATCCCGAGCGCGGGAACGAAGGCCAGGATCAGCACCAGTACTGCTGCGACCACTGCAACGGTCTTGTACTCGCGCGCCAGAAACGCATTAGCGCCTTCCTTCACTGCGTTGGAAATGTCGATCATCTTCTGATTGCCTGCATCCTGCTTGTTCACCCAGATCGCGGTCATGATGCCGTAGATAACACCGGCAATGCCGCAGACGAGGGCAAAAAGAATCGTGTTACTCATTGATAATCTCCTCCTTTTGCATCAGTTTTTTAAAGCTAAAAAAGCATAGAACACATGTATGGAGACAACAGATATAAAAGAGACCACTGGTGAATCGGCAACGCCTGAAATCTTCTTTCCTTTTCCTGGCATCCCTCCCCGCTCATGGCATCGTCCGGACAGCACCCGGTGTACGTGTGTGGGTCCCCTATGCGTCGAAACCGCCGATGAAGTCCTTCAGGTACTGGTTCTCGGCCTTGAGGTTCTTCACCAGCACCCGCACGACATCCCGCATGGAGAGCATGCCGACGAGGCCGCTTTCCTCCACGACCGGCAGGTGACGGATGTTGTTCTGGATCATGACCGCCATGACGTAATCGAGATCGTCGCCGGACTGGGAAACGATGAGATTTGTCGTCATGACCTCTTTGATGGCCACGTCCTTGCAGCTCCGGCCGTTCGCAACGGCCCGCACGATATCACGCTCGGTGATGATCCCGGCAAGCTTTCCCTTTTCCATCACGAGGAGCGCGCCGATGCGGCACTCGGCCATCTGCTTCGATGCGTCGAGAAGCGTCTGATCGCTCATGATGCTGAAGCACTCGATACCCTTGATCCCTAATAGTTCCTTGACCTTCATGGCAAACCCCGCTCCGTCAGGATGACGGTACCTTTTATTTCTTGATGTCCCGGCCGCTATGCCTGGCAAACACCATGGCCGTCGTGCGGTAGAAAAGGTGGGCGAACTTGGAGTACGGCGCGTACGCGAAGAGCGACCACACGAACACCAGATGGAAATAGTACACATAATAGCCGACGGTCATATCCAGGAGACGCAGACCCCAGGACAGCATCCCGGTCGCGCCGACGCCGATCACGATCGCAAGGAAGATCCAGTCGAAGTAGGAGCCCATGCCGGCCTTCCCCGCCTTGGCGAGCCGGTTCAGCAGGATGATCGTTATCCCTAAGGCAAATGCGACCGAGCTTGCCAGGGCGAGCATCTTCATGGGATCGGTGATCGGATAGGGAGCCTCGCCGAAGTTGAACACGCCGAAGGCCTGGATGTGAAGCAGTTCATGGCCGTAGAGGTACACGATCGCCCAGGTGGTCACCACGGCAAGCCCCGCGAAACTGTAGAACAGCAGGAGATGACCCCACTGCCGAAGACGGTTCACGTTGCAGTCGGCGAACTTCGTGTGGGCCATGATCTGGGTCACGGACGAGATGACATCGGCGACGATATTCCCGCCGGACCGCATCTCGCCGGCCTGCGCCTTCATGCCGCTCCAGAGGCGCTTGATCCCGACGAACGCTGATGCCGCCGCGAACAGGGCGGTCAGGATGAAGATGATGTCGATGGCCGGCACCGGCATGAAATTGTGGTATGCCATGACCGCGCTTTTTGCCCGAACCGCTGCGATGTCCGCATTCCCGAGGACCGTCGCGACGATGGCGAACAGCGCCATGGGGATGGCGAAGAGGAGCCAGATGAGCTTGGGGTCCTGGGCGATCTTTGCGAACAGCGGCACCAGGGCCACATGCTTGATGCTCTGCTTGCGGATGGCGTTCAGCACCTCGCCGGGCTTGGCTCCGCGCGGGCAGTAGGCCGTGCAGTCGCTGCACTGATGGCAGAGCCACACATCGGCGCTCGCGATAAGCTTGTCCTTCTGGCCCCACTGGGCGAGGACCATCTCTTTCCGCGGGAAGGGATTTCCCTCGGGGGTCACATTGCACACCACCGAGCAGGTGGCGCACTGGTAGCATTTCTTGAGGGACTCGCCGCCGCCCTTGATGATCTCGTTCACGAACGCCAGATCCGGTTTGATTATGGTTGCTTCTGACATATGCTAAATCCTCCGCTTGCTTTGGTAGGAGTGCCTTTGCTTTTCATTCCGCACTCCGCGATCAATACGGCCCCTCATCTTTTATCCTCTCCCCTCAGGGGAGAGGGCAGGGTGAGGGGTGGCTCCGCAATCGGTTTACATGCTCTTGAACGGGTTCGGTCCGAACTCCTTCACCTTCTCAACGAATTCGTTGATCATCTCCGGCAGTTTTTCATACTCGTTGATGGCGACCTGCATCAGCTCGACACGGCCCGATTCGAGCTGCAGCCGGTTCAGGGTCTCGCTGACCTTGCTGAAGCGCGTATTCGCCAGCTCGCTGCCCTTTACGAAATGGCACTGGTAGTTCTCGCCGTACTTGCAGCCCAGGAGCAGCATGCCGTCGATGCCCTTGGACAGCGCGTCAGCGACCCAGACGAGGTTCATGCCGCCCAGGCAGCGCATGGATACGAACCGCACGCTCGGGTCGATCTTCTTGCCGACGATGGCCGCCGTGTCGAGGGCCGGATAGGCGTCGTTCTCGCAGGCAAGAACGGCGATCCGGAAGATATCCTCGTCATCGGGGACATCGATGGACTTGAGCATGGAACCGACGATGTCGACGCTGTAGTCCTTGAACGAAACGATGCGCTCGGGGCAGGCGCCCATGCAGGTGCCGCAGCGCCGGCAGCGGTTGATATTGTAGTTGGGGATGCCCTTCTCGTCCTCGTCGATCGCGCCGAAGGGACATTCTTCCGTGCACCGTTTGCAGGCCGTGCACTTGATCAAAAGCGGATCGGGATAGGTCACGTCCCAGGCGCGGGGATGGACCGCCACGCCGCGCTGCGCGTGGTCGATGGCCTGGATCGCCTTGAAGGCAGCTCCGGCGCCGTCCTCCATGGCCTCGGCCATGTTCATGGGTTGGTGCACGCCTCCCGCCGCGTAGATGCCGGTTCTGCGCGTCTCGTACTGGAAACAGATGAAGTTCGAATCGGCGAAGCCTGACGCCCCTTCCAGGGTCGGGATCTCAGGCCCCTGGCGGTAGCCGAGGTTCAGGATGTAATCGGGCTTGGGGGTCTGTTCGAGATAGTTCTTCTTCGCCTCGTCGCCGCCGCCCGCCGCCTTGGTGAGTCCGTCGGCGTACTCCTGCGGTGCACGGGAGGTCGGCACCATGCCGGTGGCAAGGACCACCAGATCGGCCTCCACCTTCACCTTTTCGCCGGTCTTGGTCCCGAACAGGGTGTTCTCCATCTCGACGAACATGTTGCCGTTCCCGGCATCGGAGACGCCGGTCACATCGGCCTTGGTAAGCATCACGCCCGGGTTGTTCTGCGCCTCTTTATAGTAGAGCTCGGTCCTGCCCGGCGTCCGGATGTCCTTGTAGAAGATCATGGCAAGGGCGTCTTCGTTCTGACGCACATACTGGGCCTGCTTGAGCGACGTGGCGCAGCACATGGAGGAGCAGTACGGAAGATGGTTCGGATCGCGCTGCCCGGCGCACTGGACGAAGGCGACCTTCAGGGCCGGCTTGCCGTCGGAAGGACGGAGCAGCTTGCCGCCATTCTTTTTTGCGATCTCCTCGAGCTCGAAATTCGTGACCACGTTCTTCATCTTGCCGTAGCCGAGATAATCGAGCTTGTTCGCATCGTAGGGCTTCCAGCCCGACGCCATGACAATGGCCCCGATCATCATGGTTTCGCCGTTCGACAGCGTCACGCTGTACAGGCCGGGCTGTCCGTCGGTCTTGGACACGGTCGTGGACTTGTAGACCTTGATGTTCGGATTGCTCTCGACCTCGGCGACGGTCTTGCTGATGTCGGTGTCGACGATCAGCGGCTTGTTGATATAGGACCCCGTCGGGATCTTCTTGTAGAGCTTGTTCACGAAGCCGCCGAGCTGGGCGTCCTTCTCGACCAGCACCACGTTCTGGCCCGCCCCCGCGGCGGAGAGCGCCGCGGTCATGCCGGCGATGCCGCCGCCGATGACCAGGATCGTGCTGTTCAGGTCCGGAAGGATGTTCGGCGCCGGAAGCTCGGACTTCTGGACCTTGACGATGCCCATGGCGAGATAGTCGTAGGCCGCATCGTTCGTTCCATCGGTGTTCGGCTCCATGGTCCAGGCGACGAACTCGCGGATATTGACCCGCTCGACAAGAACGCCCGGGAACGTGAACTCGGCCGCTTTGGCGCGGGGCGAGCAGGCCGCGATGACGATCGTGTTCACACCGTCATTGGCAAGGTCGTTCTTGATGAGCTGAACGCCTTCGGGGCTGCAGAGCGCGTCATGGAACTTGTAGTTCTGAAGTTTCTTAGCGGCACCGGCGACCTTCTCGACGTCCATCGCCTCCTTGATGCCGCATCCCTTGCAGATATATACGCCGTATTTCTTCTCCATCCTTATTTCCTCCTCAAGCTCTGGATGCTCTTCATGACAACACCGGTAGCATCCTGCGCCGACCTCGCCACATCAACGGGCGTCTTGAGCGTCCCGGTCGCGTAGATGCCCTTCGGGAGCGCCGCCTGGTCCACGAACCCGTCGTCGGTCACCGCAACACCGGCGTTCTTCAGCGAGGCCGCCGTGGGCTGCATGCCGGTGGCAAGCACGACCATATCGAAGGTCTCGGAGATCTTGCCGCCGCCGTGAATGTCCTCGGCGGTGACCTTCACATCGCCGTTCGGCGCCTGCTCGACCCTGGCGACCTTGCCCTTGAGGAAGGACACGTTCTGGTCTTCCTTGATCTTGGTGTAGAACCGGTTCTCATAGAGTCCGGGGGTCCGGATGTCGATATAGAAGATCTTTACCTTGGAATCAGGATAGAGCTCCCGGACATACGATGCCTGCTTCAGCGACGCCAGGCAGCAGATGTAGGAGCAATGGGCGAGATGGTTCTCGTCGCGGGAGCCGGCGCACTGCACGAAGGCAATATTCTTAACCTCCTTGCCGTCGGAAGGCCGGACGATCTTGCCTCCCGTGGGGCCGTTCGGCGCCGCAAGCCGCTCCATCATCATGTTCGTGATCACGTTCTGGACCGCACCGAACCCGAGATTGTCCATCTTCGTCGCATCATAGGGATTCCAGCCGGTCGCCATGACCACGGCCCCGACCTTCACGTTGATGGTTTCAGCCTTCATGTCGAGATGGATCGCATCGTATTTGCATGCCTCGGCGCACTTGTTGCAAGCCGTTCCTTTACAGACCTTTCCGTCGATGACGTACTGCAGCGGGAATGCCTGGTTGTGGGGAAGGTAGGCCGCCTTGGTCTTGCTCATGCCGAAGTCGAAGTCGTTCGACCGCTCGACCTCGCACGCCTCGGTGCACTTGTTGCAGCCCGTGCATTTTTCGTTCACGAACCGGGGCTGGGTCTTGATGGTGACGTCGAAGTTCCCTTCGCTGCCGGAGATCTTCTCCACCTCGGCCATCGTATAGATCTTGACCTGGCCGTTGTTCTTGATGCGCTTGTACTGGATCTCGAGGCCGCAGTTCGGGGGGCACATCTTCCAGAAATATTTATTGAGCTGCGTCACCCGGCCGCCGAGATAGGGATTCTTCTCGACCATGATGACATCAGAGCCCGCTTCTGCGGCTTCCACCGCCGCGGTAAGGCCGCTGAAGCCTCCGCCGACAACCAACACCTTGTTTTCCGCCATGGTACGTATTCCTCCTTCAAAGCTCTACGACCGATAAAAAAATTGTAAATTGAAAATTGGAAATTGCAGGTTTGCAGTTTAAAAAAGAAGCGAGCAGCGACGCTCGCTTTTCAGTATGTACCCTGTGCACTTTGCAATCTTCAATTCACAATAAGACTCCGGGGAGGGACGCCCCTCCCCGGAGTTGCTGCAGGTTCTTAATGCTTAACCGGAGCTGCGTCCTCAACAAGCTGCGCGTAGGCAACCTTCTTGACTTCCCACTTGTCCGTCGCGAGGTCGTACTTCGAGTTGACGAAGCACTTCCAGTTGGCATCGTCCACCAGGTCGAAATCGCCGCGGTAGTAGTAGCCGGGATACCGCGACTCTTCCCGGAAGAGGATGTGGCGGGCATGGGCCTCCACGGACAGGATGCGGTGATAGTTCTCCCAGCAGCGCATCAGTTCGTGCAGGTTGCTCGCGGCCATCTTGGAGGTGTCTTCCTTCAGCATCTGGAGGAGACGGAGGCCTTCCTCAAGCATGGTCTTGGAGGTCATGTACCAGGTCGAGATGCCGCCAAAATACTCGTCGGCGATCTTCTGCAGACGGGTCTGGAGCATCTTCGGCTTGATGTAGTGCGGGTTGGTCGACGTGTCCGTGGTGTAGGTCTTGTACTTCTCATACACCTCGAAGGGCAGGTAGAGCTCGGCCGCCAGGTGGTCCGCCGTCTCCTTGATGGTCGGGGTGTAGTTCGGGTTGTCGAGCAGGAACGCGATCGCGTTCTTCGCTGCGATGCGGCCTTCGGCATGGGAGCCCGAAGAGAACTTGTGGCCCGATGCGCCGCAGATGTCGCCGCACATAAAGAGGCCCTTCACGGTCGACTGGCGGTTGTAGTTGCCCGCCGGCCATTTCTTGTTCCACTCTTCCGGCGCGCCGAGGTCATCGGGGCCGCAGCACCAGAAGCCGGCACAGCCCGCGTGCGAACCGAGGAGATAAGGCTCGGTCGGCATGATCTCGGAAGGAACCTTGTCCGGCTCGACGTTCTTCGAGGCCCAGAGTCCGGCCTGGCCGATGGCCATATCGAGGAAGTCTTCCCATGCCTCTGCCTCGAGGTGCTTCACCTTCTTGGCGCCCTCTTTGTCGCCGAGCTTTTCCTTGAAGGTCTTGTTGATCGCCGCCATTGCCTCATCGGTCCTCATGAGGATCGGGCCTTTGCCCAATTTCATGTCACGCATCATGAGGTGGTTGCGGATGGCCGTGCCGAGGTTGTCCACATACTTGCCGTACTTCGCCTTGGCTTCCGCCAGGGCTTCCGGCTTGGCGCAATAGTCTTCGCCGAGGCTGTTGGTCGCCTTGGCCTTGAAGAACAGGAACCAGGCGCCTACCGGTCCGTAGCCGTCCTTGAAGCGGGCGGGCACGAAGCGGTTCTCCATCATGGTCAGCTCTGCGCCGGCCTGCAGGCCGAGGGCGTAGCCGGAACCGGAGTTCCACACCGGGTACCAGGCGCGGCCCTGGCCTTCCTGGGTGGACCGGGGACGGAACACGTTCACCGCTCCGCCGGCTGCCAGCACCATGGCCTTTGCCTTGAAGATGTAGATCTTGTTCTCACGGACGCTGAAACCCGCCGCTGCTGCAACACGGTTCGGCTCCTTGGCGTCGTTGTAGAGCTTCACGATGAATACGCGCTCGTAGTGGTTCGTCTTGACACCCGTCGCGGCGCGGTTCGTCTCCAGGGCCTTCTTCGCGGCCTCGGCCACGATGACCTTGTAGGACTCACCGTTGATCATGATCTGCCACTTGCCCGAACGGACCGGCTTGCCGCCGTCCTTGAGGGAGACCTTGCCGGCGTCCTTTGCCTGGAAGCCGTCGAGAGAGAAGCCGTCGTCGCCCATCTTCCAGATCGGGAGGCCCCACTCTTCGAAGAGCTGCACGGAATCATCGACGTGACGGCCGAGGTCATAGACCAGGTCCTCGCGGATGATGCCCATGAGGTCGTTCCGTACCATCTTTACATAGTCCGCCGGATCATTCTCACCCATGTAGGTGTTGATGGCCGACAGGCCCATGGCGACGGCGCCGGACCGGTCGGTCGCGGCCTTGTCCACCATGGTGATCTTGATCTTCTTGGGATTTGCCCAGCGCGCGCCTTCGAATGCCGCGCCGCAGCACGCCATGCCGCCGCCGATGAGGAGGAGATCGGTCTCAACCTCTTCGACTGCCGGCTTCGCGCAGAACGAGAACGTACAGGTTTCTTTTTCCATTTGTCATATCCTCCTTATTTCTTGATGACCGGCATCGGCTTCGACGTGGTGAAGTAGCCCGGCTTTTTGAGATTGGCGAAATCCGCTTCAGGCTTGCCCTTGTAGGGATCGACCGAGCCTTCGGCAGTGGTCCGGATGGGGAACTTGAAGCGCTTCAGGATCCCGTTCCGGAACTTGATGGTCCACATGATGGAGTCCGTGCCCCGCATCGGGATCACGTTCGCTCCCAGGGGGGAGAAATCCTGGTAGCCCCTGACTTCGATCGCCTGCTGCGGGCAGATCTTCACGCAGTTGTAGCACTCCCAGCACTGCTCCGTCTCCTGGTTGAAGGCCTTCATGAGGTCCCTGTTCAGGGTCATGAGGTCGTTCGGGCAGATATACTGGCAAGCAGTCTTATCCTGCGCCTTGCAGCCGTCACACTTCTCTGTAATAACATAGCTCGGCATGGTGCGAAACCTCCTTCTTTGGATTAAATGAACTGCGTATGCAGTTTTTGTTCTCGCTTATTTATGCGTATGCGTGCCTTCCGCGTGGCTGTGCAGTTTGATCTCCACCTTCTCGGTGAGGCCGGCATAGTACTTCTTGAGGATCTCGAGCACTTCGGGACGGCTGAAGTGATCAGGAACGTTCTCGCCCTCGGAGAGCATCTTCCGCAGCTTGGTGCCCGAAAGCATGAGCCGGTCTTCCTTGCCGTGGGGGCAGGTCCTCATGGAGGCCATGCCGTCGCACTTGAAGCAATAGAAGGTGTGGTCGATCTTGAGCGGCTGCGTCTCGAGCGCGCCCGCCGGGATCTCGTCGAAGATCTTCTGGGCGTCGAAGGGGCCGTAGTAGTCGCCCACGCCCGCGTGGTCGCGGCCGACGATCAGGTGGCTGCAGCCGAAGTTCTGCCGGAAGAGCGCGTGGAGGAGGGCCTCCCGGGGGCCGGCATAGCGCATCTCCATGGGATAGCCGCACTGCACGGCGGAGTCCTTCACGAAGTACTTTTCCATAAGGGTGTTGATGGCGTCGGCGCGCACGTCGGCCGGGATATCGCCCTCTTTGAGCTTGCCCAGGATCTGGTGGATCAGCACGCCGTCCATGGTCTCGATGGCGATCTTGGCAAGGTACTCGTGGGAGCGGTGCATGGGGTTCCGGGTCTGGAACGCCGCGATCTTGCTCCAGCCCTTGGCCTCGAAGATCTTGCGGGTCTCGACCGGCTTCATATAGATGCCCTTGAAGGTCACGGGGAAGTGGGCCTCGGAGAGGACCTTCACCGGCCCGGCAAGGTTCACTTCCGGCTGGTTCATGACCTTCTGCACGCCCGGGTGACCGGCGACGTCATTGGTGCGGAAGATCTTCGTGCACTCGTGCTCCTTGTCGGCCTTGGTCATGTTGTACTTCTCGGACACCTTCATGGTGGCCATGATCTCGCCCGACTCTTCGTCGACCAGCGTGATCTCTTCGTTCTTCTTGAGGGTTCCTGCGAACTCCGGCGTTGCCGAGAGCGTGACCGGCACCGGCCAGAACGTGCCGTCGGCCATCTTGTACTTGTCGCAGACGCCCTTCCAGTCCTTCTTGGTCATAAAACCCGTGAGCGGCGTGAAAGCGCCGATCCCCATCATCACGAGATCTGCGGTCTCGCGCGAGGAAATCTTCAACTGCTTCAGGGTCTTGGCCTTCTTGAGCTCTTTCTGAAGGGCCGATCCTTCCAGAAGAAGCGGCATGAGCTTCTTCTTTTTGCCATGAGGCTTTACCAGTGCCATAACAGTTCCTCCTTATAAGGTGAAAAATATATTCTCGCGTGGTCAGCTGCCACGGTTCTTTCCCAGGCCGTTTATTTACCCTCGAGCGCCGCGACGGCCTTCTTGAAGATGTCGTCGATGCTGCCGACGCCCGCAACCGTCTTCATGATCTTCTTTTTGGAATAGTAGTCGATGAGCGGCGCGGTCTGCTGCTGGTACACGTCGAGCCGCTTCTTGATGGTCGCTTCCTTGTCGTCGTCGCGCTGGAACAGCTCGCCGCCGCACTTGTCGCAGACCCCTTCTTTCTTGGGGGCGGAGAAATAGATATTGTACATCTGCTGACAGGACTTGCAGGTCCGCCGGCCGGTGAGGCGCTTCAGGAGGTCGTTCAGGTCCACATCGATGTTGAGCGCCACGGTAAGGGGCATGCTGGAGCCGGTGAGGATCTTGTCGAGGGCCTCGGCCTGGGCCGTGTTGCGCGGGAAGCCGTCGAGGATGAAGCCGTCCTTGCAGTCAGGCTGTTTGAGCCGCTCTTCCACGAGGCCGAGCACGATCTTGTCGGAAACGAGGCCGCCCGAATCCATGATCACCTTCGCTTCCTTGCCGAGCGGCGTGCCGTCGGCGACTGCCTTCCGGAGGATGTCGCCCGTGGAGATCTGCGGGATCTTGAACCGGTCGATCAGCATTTTCGCCTGGGTGCCTTTACCGGCACCGGGTGCACCGAGAAGGACGACGCGTGTTGCCATGGGGGAAGAACCTCCGCTAGAGGATTATCGTGCGCGCGAATGTGCTAAGGAGCGTTGGAGCGAACGAGGAGGGCACACTGCCCGCACCTCGCGCAAACATACTTTTGGCGCAGGCAGTAATATCGTTGAATCGGCCTTGTTTTGCAAGTTAAAAATTATAATTTGAATATTAGTTTTCCTAATGTAGAGAAAAAGAGAGCGAAAAATAGCAATAAATATCAATTAGATAGCGCTATATTTTTCGGCTGCCTTTCACCAAGGGGCCCATTTCCCTGATGAAGAGACCCCACTTGACGGGAGGGTGAATCCGGCGGGAGGAAGGGACATATATTGGCTGGCTGCGGCGGTCTAAGGACGGAAAAAGTGAGGGATTTTCGATTGGAGGTTATGACGAAAGGCGGGTTGTATGAAGCCGAAACCATCCATGATGAAAGTCGAAAGTGAAACAATATCCCTGCGCTTTATCAATTATCATCAGGAACAAGACTTCTTGAGATGGCTTTTCGGGTACACTCCCTGCCAGCGGGCCATTTCCACACGTGACATACGTGATATAGGCGTGACAGACCCAATGGCAGCGTTTGTTGAAGTGCTGGAGGAGTCGGCGACTTTGGCATCAGAACAGCTTCAGGCCGGAATGTTTTGCAATTGCCTTGAAATGTTCGTCGCGGGTGTAAAGCGGGATGCCTCTTTGAACAGCAAGCCCCGCAAGCGTCACATCCACCGGGGGGACGGTTATCCCTTTGACCCGCAAAATGCGATACAGCGAAGAAGCGTACAGATAAGTCTCTTTGTCGATCTCAAGGTAGGGCAGCCTTGAAAGCCGGTCTTTCGTCAACGTGTAGCTTGTATTGTCCCGGATCCCCTGAAGGACCTCCTGCAGAATGATGCCGCAGATCATGGCGCGATTGTTGTCCCGGATGAGCGACTCAAGCGCCGCTGCATGGCTTGACTCAGAGGCCTGAAAAAAATCTATCCACACGGAAGTGTCAATGAGTACCACTTCGCCCCCTTCTCATTTCCGCGAGATCGCCCTCCCAGCGAACCTTGCCTTTCAGTTCAAGGACCTGTTCGATGGCCTTTTGCTCGACCAGCCGCCTCAAGGCATAATTCACGACATCGACTTTCTTGGACATTCCGGTGATCTTTTGGGCCTTTTTGAGGACATCGTCCTCGATATCAATGACCGTGCGAGACATTTGATCCCTCCCTCCGTCGAATATCAACTCGATATCATTTTCCATTATTTTTATATCACATTTCAATATCAGCCGCAACCGGAATCTCGCGCGAGCCGCCGTCAGTCCTGCGGAGGGGAGCGCTGAGACGTTCGTTACAGCTTGTAAGGGGTATTTGGCCGGAGTGCGAGAAAAGTAGGGTGACCCTGGTATCAATGTCCCTAAAGTCGTCTTGGATCAGCCAGACTGACGCAATGAGGTCTATGAAAGGCCGCTTGCGGATCACCCAGACCCTGCGGCGGTATGCTTTCGCTAAAAGACTCAATTAAATCCACTTAGAGAGTCGAAAGTGAAACAATATAGACCTGATAATCATATGAAGGCACCTCAGCATACCAGAGAGGGGTAAGCTCTCTGGTATGCTTCTAGGAAAGAGTCCAATCCAACCTAGGAGGTGCTGTATGAAATTGTACACGGGATTAGATTTGCATTCAAGTAACAGTTA
>JAGVOT010000032.1 GCA_020052615.1 Nitrospirota bacterium
CCCCGTCAAGCAAAAAAGCCCACCCATGACGAGAAAATGAAATTTTCTCGCCGATGTTTATGCAGTCATCGATTTCCTTACCATTGCCGCAGTTTCATTGGAGCATCAGGGGGACGTTGTTGTTGAAATTGCGCTGCAAGAAAGCTTCGAGATTTAGGCAGCCCGGCTGAAATGTACTTCCTTCATCGGAACAACAAGCTCCACGAA
This sequence comes from Nitrospirota bacterium, assembly GCA_020052615.1. GTDB lineage: Bacteria > Nitrospirota > UBA9217 > UBA9217 > UBA9217 > JAAXXJ01. The sequence continues at coordinate 208 of JAGVOT010000032.1, forward strand.
CTATTTTCACTCAAACCCTATCAGAGAGGTGCCCCCGCTACAGCTCAGTTCCTCTTTTTCGGACTTGGTGCGAATTACGCGCCTGAAGTCGGGGATAAGCCAATTTTCTCGGAGATTGTGGCCTATCTGGAGGACGGGGTAAGGTACTGGCGGGAACGAGGATACCAGCATCCTTTCCGGCATCCTGAATATCGGGGAGACGACGCACGGTACCACAGGCGTTTTGCAGAGATCGGGTTTACAAAGGATCAGGCAGAGCCGGTATCGTTCGTTGAACTGATCGATGTCCCCACATCAGCGGAGTATCCGTGGTCAGGTCTATAATGTTTGAGTTTTCACTTTTGAACTGAATCTTTCTGTCTGAAGTACCAGCCTATAGGGCCAGGTTTCCTTTCCTGCCTTTCAGCCTATTTCCTGCTTTCGTCCCTCCATGGCCCCGTCCCCTCCGCAGAAAATACCCCGGTGCCCATCATGCTACCTCCCGCGGCAACGAGAAGGAACCCCTCTTCAAGGACGATACGGACCGCCAAACCTTCCTGAACACCCTCCGGCACGTCAACAAACGCTGCAACCGGATCTTGGCATACGGATCTCCCCCCGCAAAAATTCCCTTTACAACGCTCCGGGCAATGTGAAGGAGGCGGCCATGCACAGAAAGCTCGTTGCCATAGGGAACAGCAAAGGGGTGTCGATCCCGGTCGAGATCCTGAACAAGCTCGATCTTGCCGCCGGCTCGGACGTGAATGTCGAGCTGGACGAAGAGCAGGAAAAGATCGTGATAACCCCGGTCAGAAAGAAGCGGAAGCTGCCGGGGATCGACAAGGCGTTCGCCGGTCAGGTGAGCGAGTTCATTGAGAAGTACCGCCCCGCGCTGAAGGAGCTTGCGAAGAAGTGAGGTGCCTGACGGCGGAACAGGCGCTCTTTATCCATGCGCGGCTGGTCACCGAAACCGGCGGGATGCACGGCGTGCGGGACGTCGGATTGCTGAGGTCCGCCGTAGAGCGGCCGCGGGCGACGTTCGGAGGAAAGGAGCTGTACCGCGATCTGTTCCCCAAGGCTGCGGCGCTCATGGAGTCGCTCATCAACAACCATCCGCTCCTCGACGGGAACGAGCGTACCGCTATCTCCGCTGCAGCGCTGTTCCTGATGCTGAACGGATATGAACTGAAGGCGTCGCAGAAGGAGCTTGAGACCTTTACCCTGGACATGGCCCTCAGGAAGAGGGACGTTCAGGATGCGGCGGCATGGTTCCGAAGATACGCAGCACCCGGGAAGAGGTAATACGCGGCCTTCTGAAACATCGCAACTGACCAATTCCTTGTAATGGTCTCTGAGACGTTCTGTATCGAGGCCTCTCCTTTAAGACTTTCACGATCTTGAGCTGGCTCCAATGAGGAATTAGAAGGTCGGCTTATTCGTCTTGCATTGCCCGATAAAATGACGTACTATTCCTGACAATGCGGCTGAGATCTCTACTCATACTCTCTCTTCTGGCAAGCGTTATTGCCGCACCTATCGTGGATGCGATAGCGTGCGACGACTGCGCGGACAGCGTCCCGCTTCGGGACGTGCAGCAGCGCTTACCGGATGGAGCGGATCGCTCAGAGGTCATTACCTTGTCATCTGACGACGGCCGTTCCGCGAAGCAGGAGACCGGCACTGCGGCGGATCTTTGCCCTGTTTGCGCCAATATCGCCGCCGCGATCGTCAATGCGTGCTGCGGCGCTCCGTCCCTGACCGGTCACACGAATCATCTTCCGAAGCTGATCGCATTTTCAGACCCGACCTATTCCATCACCAAGCCGCCTCAGAACTGACCCCCGCTGTTTCATTCATGCAGCCGCATTGCATCGCGAGTGACGCCTGTCGCCCGTAGTGCTGGTGCGCGCTCGCCCCTTGTTTCCCATCAGGTGAATCGAAGTGAGGTGCTTTCATGACGCGAATGACGATCTTTGCGTGCGCGCTGTCTCTGTTCGTGCACACTGCGCATGCCGTGACGCTTAACGAAGCGGTCGAGACCGCATTGAAGAACAATCCCGGGATCCAGGCCGTCAGGCTGGAGGAGGGGGCAGCCCGGGGCAGGCTCGACCAGGCCGGGCTTTTGCTCAGAAGCAATCCCGTCATCGAAGGGAGCCTGTCCAAAAAGGACACCTTGCCTGACGGCGGCGAAAAGGCCGCGAATTATGAGGTGCGCCTATCTCAGGAATTCGAACTTGCGGGCCAGCGCGGGCTGCGCATTGATGCGGCCCGGAGCGGCATGGACAAGGTTGCGCAGGAAATCCGGGACCGCGAGCGCATTCTGATCGCCGGGGTCAAGGACGCCTTTGCGCGGGCCCTGGCCGCGAAACGAAAAATAGAGCTGACCGATGAGGCTCTCAGACTCCAGGAGGAACTGGCAGACTCGGCAGCGATCAAATTCCAGTCAGGCGATATTTCGGCGCTCGAGCAAAATCTGGCTGACGTGGAACTCGGCAAGGCCAGGCGGGAGCGAATGCTCGCGGAGCGGGCGCAGCGTGAAGCGCTGCTCGGGATGCAGGAGCTTCTCGGCCTGAAACCGTCCGCCGGGTTCTCCGTTGAAGGGGAACTGCCATCGGAAGCGCCGATCATCCCGGACAGGGGAACGATGGCGGCGGCAGCGGCCTTGCATAGGCCCGATGTGCGGTCCGCCGCAGCCGAGGTCCGGCAGGCAAGATCCGCAATGAAGCTCGCGGGTCGCGAGGCGATCCCGAGCGTCACGGTATCCGGCTTTTACAATCAGGACGATAAGCTGAACGAGGCCGGCGTCATGCTGTCGTTCCCCCTTCCTTTCTTTGATCGGAAACAGGCGGACCGGAGGGAGGCCGCCGCGAAAGCGGGCCAGGCCCTGATCAGGCAGGCGTCGCTTGAGCGGGTGATCGAAGGGGAGATCGAGGCAGCACACGCGGACCTTGCGGCTGCGGCGGAAGAGCTGTCCCTGTTCAAAAAAGATGTTCTCGGCAAAGCAATGGAAAACCTGGGCCTCATGAACCTTGCCTTCAAGGAGGGAAAATTCGGGTTCTTTGAAGTGCGGCTCGCGCAGAAGGACACGATCGACGCGCAGTTCTCCTATCTGGAATCGCAGGTGCGGCTGCAGCTGGCCCTGAACGCATGGGAAAAAGCAACGGGAGGAAGCCTGAAATGAGCGGAGCGAAAGAATTGATCCGGGAGATAGGGAGCACGATAGAAGATGCAGCGCGGCGCGCCAAAAAAACAACGCTGATAGCCGTTGGAACGATCGCGCTTGCGGTTGCGGTCCTGTTTATGTATGGATCGATGGCAAAGAATGAGCATGGCGCGGAACAGGGAAAGGAAACAGCGCACAGCGATGCAGATCACCGGGAAGATGAACACCGGGATGGCGAACGCAAGGAACACGACCACGAGGAAGCGGCCGTAGTTCACCTGACGAAAGAGGCGCAGAAGGCATCGGGTATCGAGATCCTGCCGGCGGCGCGCGGGCCTTTTTCGGCCCCCATCGAGGCGACTGCCGCGATCGAACTGGACGGAGACCGGGTGGCGAAGGTCAGCGCGCGCACTTCGGGACGGCTGGTGAAGATCGCGGCGTCCCAGGGCGATGCGGTAAAGACCGGTCAGGCGCTCGCCTGGTTCGACAGCCCCGAGCTTGGGCAGGCATGGGCTGAGTACGCGAAGGCGAAAGGGCGGACCGATCTTGCCCGCAAGAACCTTGAGCGCGAGGAAACCTTGTTTTCGAAGAAGATATCCCCGGAAAAAGACGTGATCAAGGCACGGCAGGAGCTTGCCGAGGCAGAGGCGGACCTCGCCTTTGCCAACGAAAAGTTCCATTTGCTCGGCATCGATGTCGAACAGTTCGGGAACAGGCAGGGCGGCAATCAGCATCCGCTTATCGCCGTTACCTCGCCGATCAGCGGTTCGGTCCTGGAGCGGGCGGCCACGCAGGGTGAGGTCGTGAGCCCCGAAAAAACGCTCTTCACCGTCGCCGACCTCTCCAGGCTCTGGGTGATCATCGATATATATGATAAGGATCTTGAGCGGGTGAAGAAGGGCACGGCCGTCAAGGTGTCGACAGCGGCCTATGCCGGAAAGAGCTTTCGGGGCTCTATCTCCTATCTCGGCGAGGTCATGGATGAAAAGACGCGGACGGTGAAGGCCCGCGTCGAAGTCGAGAACACGAACCGCCTCCTGAAGCCGGGCATGTTCGCCACGGTGACCATCGACGCAAAAGGCGTTAAGACGGAAAAAGCGATCACGCTGCCCGAGGAAGCGGTCTTTCTGGACGGTTCCAAAAACTATGCTTTTATTCAAACCGCTCCGGATCAGTTTGAAATGCGTGAGATAACGGTTGGCCGGACGCTGGGGAATCGTCTGGAAGTGACCCATGGACTCAGCGTGGGAGAACCGGTTGCCGTCAAGGGCGCGTTCATACTCAAGTCAGAGCTGAAAAAAGGCGAGATCGTCGACGAACACGGACATGGGAAGTAGCCGGTGAGTTACCCGACGAATCAAAAGGTCCTCTCAATAGTGAGAAGAAAAGCTCTCGCAGAGGCGCAGAGTTAGCAGAGAAAAGCATAGTACCTGCCTAAAATTAAGAACTGCAAGTTCTTGACTTGCTCTGCGTCCTCCGCGAGCTCTGCGAGAGACGCCGTTGATTTGTTTCTTGGTCCCGGCTTGTCCGGGTTAGGAGATCATCGATCATGCTGGAAAGACTTATCGAATATATGCTGAAGCAGAAGGGGATGGTCATCTTTCTTTCGCTTCTGATCGTAGCGATCGGATTGTACTCCTACGTGAAATTGCCGATCGACGCGTTCCCGGACGTTACGAACATCCAGGTTGAAGTTGTCAGCCACGCGGACGGGCTTTCGGCAATAGAGATCGAACGGAACGTGACCTACCCCATCGAGATGGCAATGCGCGGCCTGCCCGATATCGAGCAGATGCGTTCGGTCACGAAGTTCGGGCTCTCGATCGTGACGATCGTCTTCAAGGATGGCGTAGATATCTATTTTGCCAGGCAGCTGGTGTTCGAACGGCTGGCGGAGGCGCGGGAAAAGGTCCCGAAAGGGGTCGAGGTCGCCATGGGGCCCATCGGCACGGCCATGGGGGAGATCTATCAATACACCCTTGAAGGCACGATGCCCGATGACCCGGGGCGGAAGATCGCCTACCTTACCGACCTGAGGACCATTCAGGAGTGGATCATCACGCCGCAGCTGAAGAGCGTCGCCGGGGTGAACGAGATCAACTCCTTCGGCGGGTATTTCAAGCAGTACCAGGTGATCGTGTCGCCGGAAAAGCTGCTGCAGCACCGCGTAACCGTGGAAGAGGTGTTTTCGGCAATCGGAAATAACAATGAAAACGTCGGCGGGAACCTGCTCGAACGGGGCGCGGACCAGTTCATCGTCCGGGGGGTAGGACTGATCAAAGACGTCAACGACATCGAAAACATCGTCCTGAGATCGGCGGGGGGTACGCCGACCTCTGTCCGCGACGTGGCCCAGGTCAGGATCGGCGAGGCTGTCCGCATGGGCGCCGCCATCAAGAACGGCAAGGATGAATGCGTCGGCGGCATCGTCATGATGCTGCGCGGAGAAAACAGCCGCGACGTGGTGCGCCGGGTCGCGGAAAAGGTCAGGGAGATCAATGAGAACAACGTGCTCCCCCATGGGATCAGGATCGTCCCCTATTACGACAGAAGCGATATGGTGAAGGCGAGCGTCGGCACGGTATACAAGGCGCTGTTCGAGGGCTCCCTGCTGGTCCTGATCGTGCTCTATCTGCTGTTGAACAGCATCCGGGGCAGCATCGTGGTCCTCATCGCTTTGCCGCTGTCGCTCCTGGCCACGTTCATCGTCATGAAGCTCACGGGGATCAGCGCAAACCTGATGTCTCTCGGCGGGCTCGCCATTTCCATAGGAATGATCATCGACACCGCCATTATCCAGGTCGAGAACGTCCAGCGGCACCTGAGCGAGGATCGGGAAAAGCACCTGAAAATGTACACAGTGCTCAGGGCGGTCATGGAGGTCAGAAAACCGAGCATCTTCGGTGAACTGATCATCGCGGTCACCTTCATCCCGATCCTTTCGCTGGAAGGGATCGAAGGAAAGATGTTCGGGCCCTTGGCCATCACGGTCGCCATCGCTCTGCTCGCCTCGCTGTTCCTATCGGTATTCGTCATACCTGCCCTCTGCATCCTGTTCCTGAAACCGCACCGGGAAAAAGAGAGCTTCATCATGGGGCATGCGATCCGGCTCTATCTGCCGCTGCTCGACTATGCCATGAACAGGAAGCGGGTGGTGCTCGGCATAGCGGGAGCTCTCCTGGTCGTTTCGCTCTTTCTGACCACCCGGCTGGGGACGGAATTCATCCCGATCATGGATGAGGGCGCCTTCGATATGGATGTGTCCATGCTGCCCGGTGTTTCCCTGGCAAAGGCCATGGAGGTGAATCAGCAGGCCGCTGCAAAGCTGAAGGAGTTCCCGGAACTGGAGACTGTCGTGGGGCGGATCGGCCAGACCGGGGTCGCCCTGGACACGCGGGGCACGGACAAGACCGGCTACGTGGGGATATTCAAACCGAAGGGCGAATGGAAACGGGACGTATCAAAGGAAGAGCTGACCAACGAGATGCGGGAGTCGCTGGAGTCGATCGCGGGGATCACCTTCGGATTCAGCCAGCCGATCCAGTGCCGCATCGACGAGCTGGTGGCAGGCACCCGGGCGCAGCTGATCGTCAAGCTCTTCGGCGAAGATATCGACGTTCTCAACGAAAGATCGGCGAAGATCGCCAAGGTGCTTTCCACGATCAGGGGGGGCACGGACCTGAACGCGGAAAAGGTTTCCGGGCAGCCTTACCTGACCGTCAACATCGACCGTTCGAAGATCGCCCGCTATGGCCTGAACATCAGTGATGTACAGAGGGTGATCGAGACAGCCGTAGCCGGCAAGGCGGCATCGCAGCTGTACGAGGACAACCGCAGTTTTCCCATCACGGTGCGTCTGCCGGAGGAGAGGCGCAATTCTCTGGAAGCGATCAAGAATATCATGATCACCACGAAAACGGGCATCAATGTTCCGCTCGAGCACCTGGCCGAAGTGAAGATGATAGAAGGGCCGGTCCAGATCAGCCGCCAGGACGGGATGCGCAGGATCGGCATCGAGCTGAACATCACGGGCCGGGATATCGGCAGCTTTGTGGCCGAAGCAAAACAGAAGATCGGCGCGCAGGTTAAACTGCCGGTCGGCTACTATCTCACGTGGGGCGGGCAATTCGAGAATCAGCAGCGGGCCATGAACAAGCTGATGATCATCGGACCGGCTGCCGTAGGCCTGATCATGCTTCTCCTGTATCTATCCTTCCGATCGGTCAGCCTGGCACTGCTGGTCATCTCCAACCTGCCCTTTGCCCTCATCGGCGGAGTCTTCTCCCTTTACCTGTCCGGGCAATATCTGTCAGTGCCGGCGTCAGTTGGATTTATCGTTCTCTTTGGCGTTGCGGTTTTGAACGGGCTTGTGCTGGTATCGCGCATCTCGCAATTGCGGGAAGAAGGACTTGATCTGCAGAAGGCGATCAGAAAGGGAAGCCTTGACCGATTGCGGCCGGTATTGATGACGGCATCAATATCAATTTTCAGTTTACTGCCGATGCTGCTGGCCGGCGGAACGGGTTCAGAAGTACAAAAACCCTTGGCTACGGTTGTTGTGGGAGGGTTGTTCACTTCAACGCTGCTGACGCTGCTGATCATTCCTTCGGTGTACGGCTGGTTTGAAAAGAGAAGGGTCGAAGCGGAAATGTAATCAATGAAAGGACAGGGGAGATGCCATGAAAGAGATAAAAGCAATAATACGGCCGTTCAAACTGCTGGAAGTAACGGAAGAGCTTCATAAGATAGAAGGGCTGCCGGGCGTGACGGTGTCTGAGATCAAGGGCTTCGGCAAAAGCAGGGCCAGGAACGCGACAGACAAAGTCGTCTATGAGTTGGTGGAATTTATTCCACGAATAAAATTAGAAGTTGTTGTGCGTGATGAGATGGCTGATGCCGTCGTGAATGTGATCCAGAAAGTTGCTCATACGGGAAATACGGGCGATGGGAAAATCTTTGTGAGCAAGGTGGAAGAAACCGTAAAGATAAGAACAAATGAACGGGGAAGAGATGCGATATGAAGTGCGGCAGTCAGTTGACGCGCCGCTGCCGGTCAGGATCAAAACCGGCGAACACGTCGAGTTATAAAAGGAGAAAACAATGAAGAGGATAACAGCATCTGTTTCGTTTGTTCTGTTCCTTATGGTCCTCACGGGCTGCGGTGCGACGGCAAAAATGATCGCTGCAAAGTCGCAAAGCGAGAGGGCGGACGTTTTCACCGAAGTGACCGATGCCGGCGCGAAGCCTCAGGGCCATGTCGATATGGTCGTCAAAGTGAACATTAAAACCCATATGGCCGGCTATTACAGCGGTGAGACGGAAACGAGCTTGCACGGCAAGCCGGGTTATCCATTTGTACTGAACATCGACGGTCAAGCAGTGGTCTGGAAGGTGGACGGACGCGAGGATGTCAAGCCTGCATATGATGAGCAAGGCAAGACGAGCACAGACCCGGAGGCGCGGAAAGGGATCAAGTATACGCTGGAAAAGAAGCTGAGGCTGAGAGAAGGGGCGCACAAGGTGTATTTGGCGCTTCCGGAGGACACGTACCTCGTTGATGCGGATATTGCCCTCCGCAGCGGGGAAGAGGCGGTCCTGGAATTCAAGCCCCTTTACTGGCACAAGCACCTGCCATACAACATCCCGACGTTTCTCAAGGGTATAAGAAAGTATGAGATCTATCTCAATACTACAAAGATCAAGTAGCGAGGGGCTTTCCTTCTGCAGGAGGATTTTCCCCGCCGTGCTTGACCTCACCGTCGAACTGTTTAGCAGGCTGTTGAAAAACGATTTCGGGGTCTTTGCGAGCGAAGCGAAGCAATCTCGTCGTTAATCTTTTCATGCACTACGGGATTGCTTCGTCGCTCATGC
>JAGVOT010000114.1 GCA_020052615.1 Nitrospirota bacterium
AGCGGGCAGCCGGCCCGGAAAGGCGGTCAACAGCGCGGTCGCCACGAGCCTGCTGGGAACGTCCTCCAATGTCGCCGCGGCAGCGGTGATGGTCACCGAGGACCTGTTCCGCAGCAAGGCGACCATCGTCGGACGGGTCATCGTCGACGGCTGCGGCGACAAGGAGCGGAGCGAAGAGACCGGCCTAGCCGGCATCAGGATCTTCCGCGAGGACGGCACTTTCGTCGTGACGGACAAAGACGGCATGTACCATTTCGAGGCGGTCGAGCCCGGGACCCATGTGGTCCAGATCGATCTTGCCACGGTTCCCCGGAAGTACGAGCTCATGGCCTGCGAGAAGAACACCCGGTTCGCCGGCAACGCCTTCTCCCAGTTCGTCGACGTTCAGGGCGGCGCTCTCTGGCGCGCGGACTTCCATGCCGGCCTCAAGCCCAAGATCATCGGCGAGGTGGGCATCGAGATCACCACGTCCCTGAAGAAGGCGGGGGCAGGCGGACCACGGATGGACCAGGGCAAGGACCTCATCGAATACAAGGTGCCCATGCGCGTGGGCGCGGTGCCCGCACGGAACCTCAAACTGACGATCATGCTCCCCGAGGGGGCGTCCTACGAGCCGGGCAGCGCCGTCTTCACCGGCAGGACGACCTCCGGACCGGACGGGGCAGTAAGCCAGCCGACGGTCAGCGGTGCGAACAGCATCCTCATCAATGAGCCGCAGGAGGCGGAGGGCGCGGTCACCTTCCGCTTCGCCGAGATCCCTGCGGACTGGGAGGGAACGCTCCAGTTCGACGCCGCGGTCCCGCTCGACGGTCCGCTGGGCGAGCTCTCCACCAGCGCGCTGCTCACGGTCGACACACCGGGGGGAAAGAACGAGCGGACCCCCGTCGTCAAGACCGCGGTCGTCCGCAGCGTCCGGCAGGACCTCCGGACCGCGCCGGACATCGTTCTTCGCCCCCGGTTCCTGAGCGGGAGAGATGTCCTGTCCAAGCGGGACAAGAAGGACCTGGACATGCTGATCGCCAGGATCAAGAAGGCGCGGGTGAAGCATATCATGGTCACCGGCCATACCGATCCTCAGAAGATCACCGGCAGGCTGAAGAAGAAGTTTCCCGACAATTACGCACTCTCCCGGGCGCGGGCCACAAGCGTGGCAACGTATTTCGCCAAGGCCCTGAACCTCAAGCCGGACCAGGTGACCATCGAAGGGAAGGGCCCCGACGAGCCCGTGGCGAGCAACAGGACCGCGGCGGGACGCGCCAGGAACCGCCGCGTGGAGCTTACGGTCCAGACCATACAGGTCGTGTCCGTATCGGTGCTCAAGAGTGAGAAGGCATCGAGCGGGATGAAGGCTGTGGCCACGCTGGGCCTCCGGCCCGGTGAAGAATGGCCCGCGGAAAAGCCGGCGAAGGACGCAGCCGACAGCAGGAAGATGCCCGACTATGATGCGGCCTGGATGGAAAAGGCCCTGCCCGGCCTGTCCTGGCTCTGGCCGAACGAGGGGTACCATCCCCCGATCCCGAGCTTGAACGTTGCGGTCAAACACGATCCCTCGAAGCAGCTGAAGCTGCATCTGAACGGAGAGGAGGTCGGCGCATTCCATCTCGACAGCACCGCGACACGGCCGGACAATCTGGTCGCGGTCACCTTCTGGAGGGGCATTCATCTCGTTGACGGGGACAACGTCTTCGAGGCGGCGGAGTACGATGAGAACGGCGTCGAGACGGAGCGGGTGAAGCGGGTCATACACTATTCCACATCGACCGTAACGGCCGTTCTCGTCCCCGGGCTGTCCCGCCTCGTCGCGGACGGCAAGACCACCCCGGTCGTGGCGGTCCGGTTCCTGGACAAGGACGGCCATCCCGCCCGGGAGGGGATCATCGGCGAGTATTCCGTCGATCCGCCCCATCTGCCCCGGAAGCGCGTTGAAGATCTGCAGAAGGCGCCGCTCACGGCATCGACGAGCGACCGTCTGCAGTACCTCGTGGGCGACGACGGCATCGCGTTCATCGAACTCGAACCGACGACGCTTTCGGGCGAGGCGGTCGTCCGGCTGCCGATGACGAACGAGACCAGGGAAATCCGGGCCTGGCTCGCGCCGGAGGACCGCGACTGGATCCTCGTCGGTCTGGCCGAGGGGACGGTGGGATACAACACCGTCAAGGGCAACATGGAGAGCTTCGGCGCGGGCGGCGGCGAGGAGGACTTCTCCGAGGACGGCAGGGTCGCCTTCTACGCCAAGGGCAGGGTCAAGGGCGAGTGGCTCCTCACCCTCGCCTACGACAGCAGCCGGCACCAGGGGCGGGACCCCGGGAGCCTCCACCAGGCCGTCGATCCGAACAAGTACTATCTCCTGTACGGGGACGGGGCCGAGCAGCGGTACGACGCTTCGAGCGCCAAGAGCCTCTACGTCAAGCTGGAGCGCGGCCAGTTCTACGCCCTCTTCGGCGATTACGAGACGGGCCTCACGGTCACCGAGCTGTCACGGTACAGCCGGACCTTCACCGGCTTCAAATCGGAGATGAAGGGCGAGCGGTTCCAGTACAACGTCTTCGCCGCAGAGACCAACCAGGCATTCATCAGGGACGAGCTCCGCGGCGACGGCACCTCGGGTCTCTACCAGTTGTCGCGCAGGAACATCGCGCTCAATTCCGAGCGCGTGACCATCGAGGCGCGCGACCGGTTCCGCAGCGAGGTCGTTGTCTCTTCGCAGCCCTTGAGCCGCCACCTCGACTACACCATCGACTACGAGTCGGGCACCATCTTCTTCAAGCAGCCTGTCTTCAGCCGCGACGGGAGCTTCAACCCCATCTATATCGTGGCGGAGTACGAGTCCTTCGATCCCGGCGACGCTTCCGTGACCTACGGCGGACGCGGCGCGGTGAGATTGACGAGCAAGGTGGAGATCGGGGCAACCCATGTCCATGAGGGCCGTGCCGGCGGGTCGGGAGACCTCGGCGGCGTGGATGCCACGGTGGACCTGGGAGGAGGAACGAAGCTGCGCGGCGAGGTCGCGGCCACGAAGACCGAGCAGTCCGGCACATCGGCCAGGACGGACGGCACGGCCTACCTCGCCGAGGTGACGCACCGGTCTCCCAAGATGGACGGCCGGGCCTACGTGCGGGAACAGGCGGCGGGTTTCGGCCTGGGCCAGCAGAGCGGGACCGAGACCGGGACCCGCAAGGTGGGCGTTGATCTTGATTACCGGC
>JAGVOT010000111.1 GCA_020052615.1 Nitrospirota bacterium
ACCCGCGGGTCGAGGCCCGCCCGGCCGTCCTGGTACCGCACGACCCGCTCGTCGCCGAGCACCTGACGGAGCCGGTGGAGCGTGGTCTTGAACGACTGGCGGGCCGCATCGCCCTCGGCCTCGGGCCAGAGCGCTTCCGTCATCTGGGGCTCGCTCAGCTCCTTCCCACCGTGGGCCGCCAGGAGCTTCAGCAGCTCCAGCGGCTTCTTCTGGACCTTGCCGCTGAACCGGACCGGCTTGCCGTCCTTCTCGATGACGAACCTGCCGAGCATCCGGAGCCGACAGGGCCACGGCCACTGCCGGGGGACGGGCTGCGAACGGTCCGGCAACAGTCTGTGTCGCCGGACCAGCTCCCGGACATAGGATGTTTCAATATTCAGTTCGAACGCCTTCGCGCAGAGCCCCTGCATGACCGCCGGGAGCCACCAGTCGAAACTGTAAATCTTCCGGGTGCGGCCAAGCGCGAACGTCCTTCGGAGAGCCGCGCCGCACCTCAGGTCGTCCCCATTCTCCCAGGCCGCGTGCGCCCGTGCAAGATAGTACTTGAATTCGAGCAGGGCGCTGCCGGCGATTTTCAGGAACTGTTTAACTTCCTCGAGCTGCGTCACCGCCCGTTCGCGCTCCCCGCAGAGCAGCAGAACGTGCGCCATGGCGATGCGGTTCAGATTGATGAAAAAATGCGCGCCGGTCCCGCTGATCCGCATGAAGAGGTCTGCCTCATCACGCGCCATGGTCATGTCTCCGCGAAGAGCGGCTGCCCAGGAGGAATTGTAGTGATAATGCGTTACATCGAGCCTTCGTCCCGGATGGACCATCGCATCCATCGCACGCAGATAGGCTTCCGCCCCCCGCTGATCACCCGATGCGAGCGTGTTGTAGACCCCTATGGCGGAGAGCATCAGGTCCCAGAGCCGGACGCCCGAGGACTTCGCGGCGGCAAGGCCTTCCTCGACCGACCGCAGGCTTTGCTCCCGCGCTCCGCTGAACCAGCAGAAATAGGCCTCGATCGACTTTCCGATCAGCATCGCCGGAGGCGCACCGGCAGGATGCAGCGCGGATCGGCGGACAACATGATGCACCGAGGAAGCCTGTTCAAGATCGCCCTTCAGGGTGTAAAAGAGGATCAGGTAATTCCCCATCATGAGCCGCGCTCCCCGGTCGATGTCTTCGCGCAAGAGGCTGTTCGCCCGCCGTTCCCACTGGGGAAGGGCCGAATGCCAGGGTGAGCGAAGAAAGAGGGCCGCGAAGATGTTCGTTGTTGCGCGAATTTCGATGTCCCTGGAGGGGAAGCGTGCGCCCCGCTTTTGCATTCTCAGGAACTCGCTGATCCAGCGGTCGAGGGACGTGAGATCGTCCCATGCATACAGATACGACTCGACGATGCCGGACCACGCAAAAAGCTGTCCTGCCGTGTCATCCTTTTCCCTGAAACGGGCAAAAGCCCGCTCGAACAGCGGCCGCGCTCCGTTCGGATCAGCGGCAAGCCTGCAGCCTCCCTTCCAGTAAAGCACCCAGGGCTGGTCGGCGGCGATCCGCTCCGGGACAGCGGCGAGCCATTGTTCCAGCAGCTTCGTCCGTCCCTGGGCCGCGAGGACGGGCGCCTGGCGAAGCGCAAGCGGGATCAGTCGGTCCCACCGCTCCGCTTCGGCGTACAGCGCGGCGGCATCCTCCATCATGCCGCTCTGCTCCATGATCCGCGAGGCCCGCAGGGAATGGCGGCTGACGACGGCCGCATCGGATCGTTCGCGCAAGCGCTGCAGCAGGAACTCCCGGAAGAGGGGATGATACTGGTAGGTCGTCTCGTCTCCGGAATGCCGCTCGGTGAAGTAATTTTTCCGGTTCAGGTCCGCGAGGATGCGGCCCGCGTCCCGGTTGCGGCTGATCATCCGGGCCATGCCGACGGTCATCCGGGGAAGCAGGGCGCTCGCGAGCAGGAACTGCCGAATCCTGCGCTCCTGCCGGTCGAATATTTCCCCTGCAAAGTAGTCGGCGATCTTCCCCGCCGGCGCGCGGACGAAGTCGCTCGGCTCCGCTCCCTGCATCCGGGCCGCGCCCAGAAGCACTATGCCCGCGGCCCATCCCCGGGTCCTGGCGTGCATCTGCCGGTTCTCCTCGCGCGTACAGGGCCGCCTGCCGCTGTGCAGGTTTACAACGCCCCGCGTTTCTTCCAGTGAGAGCCGGAGCTGCTCTTCGCCGATCAGTTTCATAACGCCGTTCGCCTGCATCCGGGAGAAGGCGGCCGGCGGGTCGAAGCGGCTGATGATGACCGCGGGTATGCCTTCGGGAAGCGCGGACAGGCCGTTGACGACGACCTCATGGAGCGGCGAGTCGTCAGGGACCTCCTGGTAATTGTCGAAGATGATGATGGACGAAGGCCTGAGCCTGCGGGCAAGAGATTCAAAATATCTTCGCGTAAAGGCGGGAATGCCGAAGGCGTATTCGGGCGTCAGCAGCGGCAGGGGGTGCTTGTGCCGGGGCGCGGCTTTTTTGACCGCAAGGCCGAAATAATAGAAGAACGCTGCGGGATCGGCGTCTCCCGCATCCACCTGATACCAGATCGACGGAAGCGTCCGCGCATCGATATAAGCGGCCAGGAGCGTCGTCTTCCCGGAACCTGCGGGTCCTGAGACCCAGGTGACCGGGTGGGGGCCGCGTGCGTCCAGGACGCGGAACAGCCGCTCCCGTGGCAGGACCCGGGGGAGGGTGGGATGGGTGATCTTGCTGAGAACGGTTTTCGGCCTCATGTCCGCTCCGGACTGAAGAACGTCGTACGCGACACGCTGATTTTGACTGATTAGCGACGAGGGGAAAAGCGGCGCATCTCCCTGGAGGGCCCGACCGGGCCGCAGCGACGGATCGTTATATCTCCAGCATTCTGTCGAGAGCCCGCTTTGCCTTGATGCGGACGCCCTCGGGGACCTTGATGACGTACTGCATCTTCTCCATGGCGGCAAGAACACTGTCGAGCTTTGTTCTCTTCATGTTCGGACAGACCATCTCTTTGGACAGGATGAAGAACTGCTTGTCGGGGCTTTCCTTGCGAAGGCGGTGGAGGATGCCCTCCTCGGTGCCGATGATGAACTCCTTGCGGGTTGACTCCTTGCAGTACCTGAGCATGCCAGACGTGCTGGTGATGTGATCGGCCAGGTCCTGTATCTCCGGCGGGCACTCGGGGTGGATGACGAGCAGGGCCTGGGGATGCTCTTTCTTTGCCCTGTGCACGTCTTCCATGTCGAGATGGGCGTGGTGGACGTTGCAGAAACCGTCCCAGGAGATGATCTTCTTTTTCGTCCGCTTCGCAGCGTAAGCAGAGAGGTTCCGGTCGGGGATGCAGATGATGGTATCCTCTTTCAGGGACTCCACTACCTTTACGACGTTCGACGAAGTGCAGCAGATGTCGCTTTCCGCCTTGACCGCGGCGGAGGTGTTCACATAGGCGACAACAGGTGCGCCGGGATATTTCTGCTTCATGTCCCTCAGCGTGAAGGTATCGGAGAATTCGAAGTGGATGCCGAGCTTGTCCGTGAACAGCTCGCGGCGGGTCTTGCGCGGTCCTTCCACGGTCACCATATCGGCCATTGGACAGCCTGCGGTGATCTCGGGCAGCAGTACCGTCTTGTCGGGAGAGAGGATCGACGCGCTTTCGGCCATGAAGTGGACGCCGCAGAACACAATGACCTTGAAGTCCGTTCTCGCCGCGGCGCGGGAGAGCTCGAGGGAGTCGCCGGTGATGTCGGCGATGTCCTGGACCTCCGGACGCTGGTAATTATGGGCCAGGATGATCGCGTTCAGGTCCTTCTTGAGCTTGACGATGCGCTCGCGGATGACGGTCTGGTCGGTCATAGGTAAAAGGATAATACCGGTAAGAACCATGGGTGTCAATCCTATTTTGCCCTGTTTATGAGGGAATATGGCTTGCGCGGCACTTTCGTTTCGGGTATTGTATGCCATGCAGAACGAAAAGGATAAGAACTTCAAATCGGGCTTCATCGCCATCATCGGCAGGCCGAACGTGGGCAAATCAACGCTCATGAACTGCCTCCTGGGCGAGAAGATATCGATCATCTCCGACAAGCCCCAGACGACGCGGAACCGGATCCGGGGGATCCTCACGCTGCCCGAAGCGCAGCTGGTGTTCCTCGATACGCCGGGCATCCACAAACCGCTCCACAAGATGAACGAGATCATGGTGCAGACCGCCCTCGGGACCTACGGCGAGGTCGATGTGATCATGCTGCTCGTGGAGGCGACCGAACGGCCCGGCGCGGGCGACAAGTTCATCATCGAAACGCTTGCCAGGATAAAGACCCCCGTATTCCTCGTCATCAACAAGGTGGACCTCATCGCGAAGGAGCGGCTTCTGCCGCTCATGCAGGAACTGAGCGGCCTCTATCCCTTTGCCGAGATCATCCCCGTCTCCGCCTTGAAAAAGGACCTCGGGGGCCTCGTGGACGCGCTCCTGAAGCGCATGCCCCAGGGCCCGAAATATTTTCCCGACGACCAGCTGACCGATCAGCCCGAGCGCTTCGTCGTCACCGAGATCATCCGCGAAAAGATCTTCGAGCTTACCAAGGAGGAGATCCCGTACTCCACCGCCGTGGTGATCGAACAGATGAAGGAAGAGCCGAGCCTCACGAGCATCCATGCCATGATCTACGTCGAGCGGGACTCGCAGAAGGGGATCGTCATCGGAAAGAACGGCGCGCTGCTCAAGGAGATCGGCACGCGGGCGCGGCTGGATGCGGAAAAGCTCCTGGGCGTGAAGGTCTTCCTGCAGCTCTGGGTGAAGGTCAAGAAGGGCTGGCGGGACGACGACCACATGCTCAGGAACGTCGGGATCATCGAGGAAAAGTAACCAATTGCGGATTTCGGATTGCGGATTGCGGAGTAGAAACAGCATAAGTCGTAAGATGGAAGGTTTATCGTTTCACCCCTTACCCCTTACGCCTAACGGACTTTTATCTATGTTCATCTGTGGTTCCAACAAGGAGTTGTTCTCATGCACGCACTGATCGACTGGCTGCTCACGACCATCGGCGCCCTTGGCTACCCGGGCATCTTTCTGCTCATGGCCATGGAAAGCTCGGTCATCCCCGTTCCGAGCGAACTCGTGATGCCGCCGGCCGGCTACCTTGCCCAGCAGGGCCGGATGAACATTTGGTTCGCGATCTTCATGGGCACCACAGGAAGCCTCGTGGGCGCCTACGCAAATTATTATGCCGCCCATTACCTCGGACGGCCGCTGCTGCTCAAGTACGGCAAATACGTCTGGATCACCGAGGAGAAGTTCGCCAAGGTGGAGCGGTATTTCAAGGACCACGGCGAGATATCGACCTTCATCGGCAGGCTTCTTCCCGTTGTCCGGCACCTCATCTCGCTTCCCGCCGGGCTTGCAGGAATGAACCACGTGAAGTTCACGGTCTACACGCTGGCCGGAGCGGGCATCTGGGTCACGATCCTGACCTGGATCGGCTACTTCATCGGCGCGAATCAGGAACTGATCATGCAGTATTCCCATCAGGCGGTCATCGGCGTGGTCATCGTGAGCGCGGTGATCATCGCGTTCTATGTGAGGAACCACAAGAGGAAAAAGGCGGCGGGCCTGCGGCCGGAATGAAGGAATGAAGAAGAACAAGAAACAACGCGCGTCGGGTCTTTCCCGGCGCTTGCACTTTCCCGAAGACGAAAAGGACCTCGTCTGGCTGTCTCCGCTGCTCGATGCGTACTCGATCGCGGATACCGGAGTGGCAATAGCGATTCGGGACGCGGAGAAAAAGGAGAAGAAAAAACTGGCCTGCGGGAAAGGGTGCGGCGCCTGCTGCGTACATCAAAAGGACCTTCCCCTGTACCCCCATGAGATCGTCGGCATCTACTGGTATGTATCGGAAAAGATGACGGGTCCCCTGCGGGAGTCACTGATGGGCCGGCTGGCATCACGCGACGCGGCTTCAGGCTGCCCGTTCTTGATCGATAATTCCTGTTCCATTCATCCGGTCCGGCCGGTCGGCTGCAGGCAGTTCAATGTGTTCACGTCGCCCTGCGCACCGGGAGAGGACCCCTACTTCACGAGACGCGACGATGTTCTGCAGCCCATCCCGGCTTACCTTGACCGTGCTTTTGCCGCGGTCATTCCCTTGTACCCCGGAGTGCGGAAAGAGGACGTGCCGGGGGCGATCAGGATCATTCGCGGCCAGATCATGAACCTTCTTTCCTACGACTGGTCGAAGCTGGCTGTCCTGATGGAACAAGGCGTTCCTTCCCCCTGTTCGGAGTAGACCGGGAACTGACCGGCTGATCGTATTACGCACTCCAAAAAGTATTTCCTCAAATTGTACGATGATTTCCCGATTGCCTTAATGTGGCTGACTGCTGTGATCGCGACCTCATAGCCATATTCTACCCACTAACCGCGCATACCCCAAAAATACCCCGATTATTTTCTTTATCTTACCGTCGGATTTCTCTATACTTTTGTGTACCTGTCCGCTGTCTCACGCATTTCCCTATGAAAATTCCAAGCCTTTCGGTTTTGATTGTTGTCAGTATCATCTCCGGCCCTGTTTTGACCGAGGCGGAAGAACGGTCCTTGCCTGCCGAGTGTTCCTATGAGATGCAGGTCTGGAACGTGAACCTGAGAAGCAGCGCGCAGGCAAAGAAGGTTCGACATCCCTACGACGACCTGACTCCTGTCGAGACAGATCGCGATACCGGTTGCACGGTCTGCAGCGAAGATCAGGTTCTCGTGGATATCTCCCCGCTTCAGCCCTTTTTCGTCTGCCATCGTCTGGCACCGCGGGTGCGCGCCGTTGTCCGGGACCTTCTGCGGTCCGGAAGTTCTCTGCACTCTGTTGTCGGCTATCGCGTAATCAGGTCCCGCGGCCCGGTGGACGAACAGGGAAACCGGACGGAATTCAGCAATCATTCCTACGGCACTGCCTTAGACATCAACCCGGAACAGAACGGACTATACGATGACTGCGTCACCTTCGGGCCGCAGTGCCGGCTGATTCGCGGCGGAGAATGGAAGCTCGGTGTGACGGGTGCACTTGATAAGAACAACCCTATAGTCACCATGTTCAAACAAGCAGGTTTCAAATGGGGCGGGGAGATCGCCGGCAAGCAGAAAGATTTCATGCATTTTTCATTAACCGGTTACTAGACAATTATTCGAACCAGGGGGAGGTTGAGGTTGAAAATCATTAGCGGAATGTTCAAGGGATTGCTCGGCATCTTTTCGAAGCTTTTTGGTTCGTTTTCCTGGTCACCACCGCCGTGGTTCGATTTTCTCAAGCACTTCTCCTCGAATATCAAATCTCTTGTCTCCCGATTCAGAACCGCTGTTCGCTCGCTCATAAAAAGGCCTCCGGCAATAGGCAGCGAGACCAAGCCTGCCGAAGGAGAACAGCGCGGTTTCAGCTTCATCCGGCTCGGAAAAATTCTCGCTGTCATATTCGTCATCTTCGGTCTGCTCATGTGGTATGCGTCACATCGCCGCGGGATGATCAGGGTCTCCGGCACGACGCCGGAACTGACGAAGATCGAGGACATCCTGAAGCCCGATCCGGTCCGCATCCACTTCAGCGGTTCCGCCGCCCGTCTCGACCTGATCGGCAAGTCGCTCACCCAGGGCATCTCGATAGCGCCCGCCATCGAGGGCGACTGGACGTGGAGCAGCGACAGGGTCCTCATCTTCCGGCCGAAAGCGGACTGGCTGCCAGGCACGGAATACACGGTCCGCATGGACAAGTCGCTGTTCCCGGACCATGTCAAGCTTTCATCGCACTCTTACTCCTTTCAGACACCCCGCTTCGCCGCCGATCTGACATATACGGAATTCTATCAGGACCCCGAAGACCCGAAGATAAAGAAGGTCATCGCTACGGTAAAGTTCACGCATCCGGTGGATGCCGTGGATTTTGAGAAACGCATCCGCCTGAGACGGGCGGACCGGGAAGGGGGCTTTCTGGGCCTGGGCGCGAAAACCGTGCCGTTCACCGTGACCTACAATAAATACAAAAGTGAGGCATACATCCAGACCAGGTCCGTGGATATTCCTGAAAAGGACACTTCGATGTCCGTCGCCATCGACTCAGGCATTCGCGCCGAGCGCGGCGGTCCGGCTACGCCCAAACCCATTGAAAGAGAGCAGTTGATACCGGGTAAATACACGTTGCTCCGGATCGATTCAGTTGAACTTTCCCTCGTACGCAACGAACGGTACGAGCCAGAACAGGTTTTAGTAGTGAATGCTACAGCGGGGGTGCAGGAAGCGGAGATCATAAAGAACCTTACCGTGGTCGTTCTGCCGAAGGACCTGCCGCCGGTCCAGAAGCAGGAGGGGAAGAAGGACTATAAGTGGTCCGAATGGTCCGATCCCTCCAAGATCGGTCCGGAGATCCTGAAATTGTCGTCGCCGGTGAAGCTCAAACCGCTGCCCCGGGACCGGGAATACGCAGAACTCCACAGCTTCAAATTCACGGTGCCTCCGGGAAAATAC
The DNA here is from genome assembly GCA_020052615.1 of Nitrospirota bacterium. GTDB lineage: Bacteria > Nitrospirota > UBA9217 > UBA9217 > UBA9217 > JAAXXJ01. The sequence continues at coordinate 8,498 of JAGVOT010000111.1, forward strand.
CTCTACATAAAAGTGAACAAAGGGATCAAGTCCTTCGGCGGGTACCTTCTCGCCAAGGAGTTCGACGCGATCCAGCGTGTGCCCGATCTTCCGCAGGAACTGGGCATCATGGCCAGCGGATCGATCCTGAGCCTGCGCGGTGAAAAGCGGCTTTCCGTATTTGCGCGGGACATCGACGCGGTCCGGTTCACGATCGGCCGCGTCGTTCCCGATGATATCAATCATCTCGTGACCCAGACGCAGGGCGACATCAAGAGCCCGGAATTCCTGAACTACGAGTTCAACGAGGAGAACATCTCAGAGCACTTCACCGAGGTCCGTGAGTTCGGGCAGAAGGAGCTCGGCAAGGCCCAATATACGACCTTCGATTTCTCCCGCTATCTCAAGACGGAGAAAGAGACGAACCGGGGCATGTTCTTCCTGAAAGTGGAAAGCTGGGACCGGGCGGAAAAGAAGACCACCGGGAAGAGGGATAAACGTCTGATCCTGATCACTGACCTGGGCGTTCTGGTGAAGGACAACGCCGACCAGACCCATGATGTCTTTGTCCAGTCCATCCAGACCGGTCACCCTGTTTCCGGGGCCCGGGTCGACATCCTCGGCAAGAACGGCGTGTCCGTATTTGGAGCAAATACCGATGCGGAAGGCCGGGCGCAGTTCCCGAAGCTGACCGACTTTACTCACGAAAAAGCGCCCACGGTCTATCTTGTGCGAAAGGGAAGTGATATTTCCTTCCTGCCCTATGAACGGAGCGAGCGGAAGCTCAACTTCTCGCGATTCGATATCGGCGGCGTCATGACCGAAGGGGTCGCGGACCGGCTTGACGCGTACCTCTTCTCGGACCGGGGCATCTACCGGCCGGGAGACGAGTTCCATGTCGGCATCATCGTCAAGTCCGCCAACTGGACGAGGGCGCTCGCCGGCATCCCCCTCGAAGTTTCCATCATGGACTCCCGCGGACTGGAGGTGAAGCGCCAGAAGATCAGCCTTACCGCTTCGGGATTCGAAGAGGTAAAATATCAGACCGAGGACACCTCTCCCACGGGAAGGTACACGACGAACCTCTATATCGTGAAGGACAGCAAGCGGGGAGCGCTTTTGGGATCGGCATCGGTGCGCGTGGAGGAGTTCCTCCCAGATCGCTTGAAAATAACGACGAAGCTCTCGCAGGAACGCAAGGAAGGCTGGGTCGCGCCGGCCGGCCTTAAGGGCAGGGTCAACCTCATGAACCTTTACGGCACCCCGGCGGTCAATCACCGCATCGCAGCAGAGGTGACGCTTGCGCCGGCTTCGCCGTCCTTCAGGCAATACCAGGACTATACCTTCTTCGACCCTGCGAAAGCGGAAACAAGCTTTGTCGAACCGCTTTCCGACGCGGTCACGAACGAAAAAGGCGACGCTGAGATCGACCTCAACCTGGGGCGTTACGACAAGGCCACCTACCGTCTTACCTTCGCGGCTGAAGGCTATGAGCTCGAAGGAGGCCGAAGCGTCGGCTCGACAAGCACGGTCCTTGTATCGCCGCTCTCCTATCTCGTGGGCTATAAGGCGGATGGGGACCTTACGTACATCCATAAAGGCAGCAGCAGGACTGTGGACCTGATCGCGATCGACCCGTCGCTGAAAAAGATCGGGGTCAAGGAACTGAAGGCACAGATCATCGAGGAACGCTATGTCTCGGTCCTTACCAGACAGTCGAGCGGCGTTTACAAGTACCAATCCATCAAAAAGGAGATCCCGGTCAGCACAACGGACCTGTCGTTTTCCGAACAAGGTATGAAATTCCGGCTGCCGACAACGAACCCGGGAGATTTTCTCCTGATCGTGCGGGATGAGAAAAAGACCGAGCTCAGCCGCGTGGCCTTCAGTGTTGCCGGCATGGGTAACCTCACGCGAAGCCTGGAGAAGAACGCCGAACTGCTGATCAAACTGAACAAGTCCGATTACACCCCAGGCGAGGAGATCGAGCTCCAGATCCGCGCCCCCTACACGGGAGCGGGGCTTATCACGATCGAAAGGGACCGGGTATACGCGACAAAGTGGTTCAAGACGACCGCAACGAACTCCGTCCAGAAGATACGTGTTCCCGCTACCTTCGACGGAAATGGATACATAAACGTTTCCTTCGTCCGCGGGCTCGACTCGAAGGAAATATTCATGAGCCCCTTGAGCTACGGCGTGATGCCCTTCTCGGTGAGCCGCGAGAAACGGACCATCAAGATCGACATCGACACTCCCGAGCTCGCACGTCCCGGGGAACCGTTCAAGATACGCTACAAGGGGAACAAGGCGGGCAAGGCTGTGGTCTATGCCGTGGACGAGGGCATCCTCCAGGTGGCCCGGTACACGACGCCCGACCCCCTGTCGCACTTCTTCCGGAAGCGCGCCCTGGAAGTGAAGACGGCCCAGATCCTGGACCTCATCATGCCGGAGAACTCGATCGTGCGCATGCTCTCGGCAGCCGGTGGTGACGACGGAGGAAGGGGTCTCGGCCAGAACCTGAACCCCTTCAAACGCAAGCGCGACAAGCCCGTGGTCTACTGGTCGGGCATCGTGAACATCGATCCTACGATGCGGGAGCTGGTCTACCGGGTGCCCGATTATTTCAACGGCACGATACGGGTCATGGCGGTTGCGGTGGCCCCTGACGCCATCGGCGCGAACCAGAAGAGGTCAGCTGTGCGCGGCCATTTTGTGCTGAGCCCGAACGTGCCGACCTTTGTTGCGCCGGGCGATGAGTTTATCGCGACCGTTAGTGTTGCCAACAACGTTGAAGGCTCGGGCAAGGACGCGGTGGTGAACCTTGATCTTGAGACGTCGGAGCACCTGGAAATACTGGATAAGGGACAGCGTTCTCTCAAGATAGCCGAAGACAGCGAGGTGAGTGCGTCCTTCAAGATCAAAGCGAAAGACATCGTGGGGTCAGGCCGCTTCACCTTTACCGCGTCGCACGGCGGGAAAAAGACCTCTTATTCCATCGAAGCAAGCGTCAGGCCGCCGGTCCCGTACATGACCGACGTAAAGAGCGGGTACTTTAAATCAGGGAAAGTAGATGTGGAAGTAAAGAGGTCGATGCATCCCGAGTTCCGGACCCTGGACGCCTCCGCATCGCCCATACCGCTCGGACTGGCCCACGGCCTGGTGGCCTATCTGGAAAAGTTCCCCTACCTTTGCACCGAGCAGCTTGTGAGCCAGGCCTTCCCGGCCATCGTGCTCAAAAACCGGCCGGAGTTCGGGTATACGCACAAGAAGGCAGGGGAGAACCTGGAAAAGACGATCGGCGTACTGCGGTCACGCCAGAACGCCGACGGAGCCTTCGGATTCTGGGCCGCGAACTCCCACATCTCGGACTACGCAAGCATCTATGCCATGCACTTCCTTACGGAGGCGAAAGAGCGGGGTTTTGCAGTGCCGCAGGAACTCGTCCACAGGGGCAGTAGATATCTCAACAGTCTTTCCTTCGGTACTGTTGAAAATCTGGTTCAGGCGCGTATCCAGGCCTATGCGATCTACATTCTGACACGAAACGGTGAGGTAACGACCAGCTTTGTAGACAACTTGCGTGAGCAGCTCGACAAGGCCAAGGGGACGAAGAAGTGGAAGAAAGACTTGACAGCCTCCTACCTTGCGGCAACCTACAAGCTGCTCAAGCTCGATTCAAAGGCCGACGACCTGATCTCGGGAATGAAGATGGGCCAGCGCGTTGAGGCAGATTATGACAATTACTATGACAGCCTGGCCCAGGACTCGCAGCATCTCTATATCCTGGGGAAACATTTCCCCGAGCGCTTCAAGAAGTTCTCTGAAGGGGACATAGTGTGTATGCAGTGCATCGTGAGCGGGATATCGGACAACAGCTTCAATACCATTACGTCGGCCTACGCAATCCTGGCCATGGACGCCTATGCCGAGGCCGTAGGCGAGAAGGCGCTCGCTGAGATCAACTTCAAGGAGGTTGTCGATAAGGCGGTAAAGGACCTTGCGAAACCAAAGGGCCTCTTCCCCAAGGTCGCTTTTTCAGGCGAGGCCAGGAAAGTACGGATCGAAAGCACAAGCGGATATCCCACCTTCTACCAGGTAACCATGGCGGGCTTCGATAAGACCCTGCCGCAAAAAGAGATCAAGGAAGGCATCGAGGTACAGCGCGAGTACCGGGACCTGAAGGGCAATGTGATCACGTCAACAGCCCTCGGTGCGGAGATAGAGGTCCACTTCAAGATGCGGTCGGTCAAGTCCGGGTATCACGGCAACGTGGCGATCGTGGACCTGCTGCCCGGCGGATTCGACGTAGTGATCGAAAAGTCGCGGCCTATGTCAAAGCCTACACAGGTCCAGGAGCAGAGGGGCGAGGAAGGGGAGGGAGAAGGGGAAGGCGGAGAACGCAGGTCCGGTGAAAGCCAATCCCGTAAAAAATGGGATTCTCCCATAGGAACGGCCGCCTCTACCTGGCAGCCCGACTTTGTTGACATAAGGGAAGACCGGGTAGTGCTTTTCGGGAGCGTGGGCGACTCCGCCCAGGAGTTCGTGTACCGAATCAAAGCTACGAATAAGGGTATGTATGTGATCCCGCCTGCCTTCGCAGAGTCCATGTATAACCGGGCAGTACGGGCAAGGACCCTAACGGGAACGATGGTGGTGGAGGAGAAGAAGGAAGAGAAAAAAGAAGAGAAGCAGGAACCGAAAGGCAAATGATCTCGCATATCACCCTCTCCCCATTGCGGGAGAGGGCCGGGGTGAGGGGGATGGGATTTAAAATCGGATCAGCTGTGTATCTCATAAGGTCTGCTTCTCAAAACAGGCACCAGCAATCAGTTATTGCTGTTGATAATTGCAAATTCGAGTTATAAAATGGCAATTATCAGGAGGTTGGCATGAAAATGATGATGGACCGTTTTGGAAGAGTGGTCGTACCCAAGGATATCAGAGACCGGCTGGGACTGCGGCCTGGGGTGGAGATCGAGATAGACGAAAAAAATAATGAACTCGTGCTGAGGTCGGTTGAACATGAACCCTCGCTTACGTTGAAGAAGGGCATTCTTGTTTTCTCAGGGAAAATGACGGGAGACCTTAGGGGGGCTGTCAAGGCACATCGCAGCGAGCGGCTGCACAAAGTCACTTCCGGGAAGAAATCAGCATAGTGACGAAGAAAGCGGCTTGACTTGAAAGGAAGGTAGATGGGAATCACGATATTCGCAAGCGGAAGGATCGACCGTATCGGAGACATCGCGCGTCTGATTGATGACGTGAAGGCGATTGCCGGAGAAAGCAACTGGTCTTGCCAAATACTGGACGATGTCTTCGATGCGCAGCCGAACGCGGTCCTTTCCGGGCCGGGAACGGCCGGCAGCGCTGGGGTGATCGAAGGGTTGTTGGGACTGAAAGGGATCGTCGTGAACCTCGGCCCCGGAGCGGAGCCGCTGTCTCTTCTCTTCGACCCGTCCGGCACGCTGACAGGCATTCTGGAGCAACTATCCTGGGTCCAGAGCGACGGGCAGAGTGAACGATTTACGTCGTGCAAAACGCAGTTTGGGAGCATCGAGTCACATATTCACATCATTGAACTGCTTGCCCGCCTCAAAGAGAAATATATAACCGACCTCATCGTAAACGACGAAGGCGCTTACTGGGAAACCCGCGACCGGAGGATCCTGGCGGATAAACGCATCGCCCTGGGGCATTGCCTCCGCCACACCGAACGGGTCATAGGCAGTATCGAGACTTCCGGTGACGAGGCCCTCGATCCCGAGGAGCTTGCGGACCGAATTGAGCAAGCGTTACTGAAAACGGACCAGACGAAACAAAGCGATTCTGTCTTGTAACGGATACTCCTCAAGTCCTGATAAGATCAAGAAGGCCGAGGTCGTGGCGGAGCGGATAAGACGAAGGGGAGATGGGACTAGAAAATGCACATCGCGTCTGAACATCCCCCCCCCCAATGTTTGCAACGTCCCCGAGGCAAAGGAGGAGTCCCTTTTAAATAATTATGGAAAGAACTTGCAAAAATAGGCCAGAAAGAAACCATTTCGTGCCGGCATCATATCTTCAGAGATTTGTAAATCCAGAATCTGGCATGCTTGTTGTGTATGATTCAGAAAAAAAAGAATGGCGGAATCAAAGACCCGACGAAATAATGTTTGTAAGAAATTATAATCGACAAGAATGGGCACCAAAAGGGGCAGATCCTTACATTTTGGAAAAAACCTTGAGTAACCTTGAAAGTAATGCAAAACAAGTGATAGATAAATTAATAAATCGGTCTAGTGAATTTACTCAAGATGAAATTATTAACTTTGCGGTCATTCTTTCTCACTTGCGAATGGGCGTACCACGTCAAGCAAAAATGGCTAAAGTGGTATATGAACAGTTAATTTCGGATATTGTCCTTCAAAATGCTGATATAGCAAAAAAATTACGAGAAGGTAAATTTAAAATTGCTGTGAAGGCAAAGGAGTCGCGCATTAATTTCATGCGACAAGCTCTAGGGCCTCACATGTATTTTATCTTGAAAATGAATTGGGAAGTAATCTATACGAGTCAACTAGCAAAATTTATTACAACAGATAGCCCTGTCACTTATTATAATGTTAAAATACCACCTCCATATGAGGCTGGCATAGCTCTGGCGGGCACAATAATCTTGTTTCCATTATCTCCGACTCATTTGTTAACTTTGCGTCATGCTGAGTACGAAGCGAATTCGCAAATTGATCCGCTGACCAAGCTTGAATTGAAACAGTTGGATGAAATGGAAGATGAGGGAAATACGTCTATCCAGTATGGCATTGAGAGAGATGGCGAATTTGTTAAAAGCACAAATCAGATATTGTTTATGCAATCAGACAGATATGTTGTAGGAATGAATGCGCTGGATTTACAAATCCTATAGCATGCCCGGGCTGTTAATGCGTGTTCTAAATTGTCTAAGGATGCAAATATGAAAAAAATATGGGAAAAGAATAGTAGAAAAGACGCCGAGCATATCATCAACACATTATTGAATAATAAACTCGCCGATGGTGGTTGGATAGCCAACTTTCAAAATGAGTTTTTTTTCAGAGCACTTCAGAGCCTCACAAAAACCCGATTATCAAGAGCCGACCTTCTGAAAACGTTAGGTGAGATGGCAAGGAAGGGAGCAACCGGCGCTGAAAGTTTTGAGGTAGCTCTCAATAAGATTCAGCATGATAGTTGGCAAGGCAACCAAGAATGGACGCTTCATTTTCCTTGGTACGTACTACTGAAGGGAAATATTAGGCTACCTTTTTCAGTCACTGCCTGTAAGACGCGATTTACGATATCTAAATGGTCACACTATGAAGAAAAAATAAGGCGAGCCGAGCTGTGTGACAGTATCGAGGCTGTTTCCTCTCGACCCATGTTTAGTGGTCTTTGCATAACCGCAAGGGTAATGGGGCGAAATCATTATGAAGCGTGGGAGAAGCTTGCGCCAGCATCAGATGTATTTCGGGGGATAGTTGAATTAACATTCAATTTAGGCAGGCACAGTCTAAGTGTGCCGCCGAAGCCGAAATGTGCAGTGCCACATCATTTGTGGGCTGCACTTTTCCCCAAGAACGGCTCGGGCGAATATTTGAATTTCACGGTTGACGAAGTTGGAATCCGTGAAAAAGAAATCACGGTAAAGCGCTTAGCAGCCTTGAAAAAGAACTCAAGATTCTTTCGTAGGCTTACTGACAATGACGGGACCATAGATGGGCTACTTCTAAATTGCGTTCGACTTTATGCGCAAGCAATGGATGAACGACTGGAGCATCGCGCGCTCTTGACATGGTGGCAACTCGCAGAAGCTATCGCCCTCTCAGCACGCATTAACGGCGACACTAAAATAGTCGCAAAAAGGCTGTCATGGTATTGTCGTAAGTGGAAGATGGATACTACTGGAATTAACGAATGTCTGGAGAAAATAGCAGAACATAGAAATGAAATCGTCCATAGAGGAAATGCTGTAGATGTTGATGAGGAAGACTGTAATTTTATGAAAACCGTCTGCGAAAGAGCTATCTTGTGGTTGGCAAGCAATCGCCCTCGGCTGAGGAACCTTGAGGTGCTTGAAAGAATTTACCAATTCAATTCTCAAACTCCAGATGGTTTAGACAATATACGATGCGCGCTAAAATTAATTAGATAGAATTATGACAAGCTCGAATATTACTGTGTTTATAAACATAAAGCAATGAAGCAAACTATCCGCATACTTCTATTTCTTGCTGCTATTTTGATCCTTCTCCGTATCCTTTCCCCCTCCCTCCAATCCGACGTCAGCTTCTCCCAGGCGATCTACGACCGGAGCGGCAAGCTCCTCCGCCTGACGTTGTCACGTGATGACAAATACCGACTATGGCTGCCGCTCAAATCAATATCTCCGGTCCTCGTCAATGCCACTCTCCTGCATGAGGACAAGTGGTTCAGGTTCCATCCGGGGGTGAGCCCGAAATCGCTTGTCCGCGCAATATGGCATACCTATGTCAAGAAGGACCGGAAGATTGGTGGGTCCACGATCACGATGCAGTTGGCGCGTATCAAGTATGATATCAACTCTCGCACGATATCCGGCAAGACATCCCAGATCCTGGCTGCATTCTGGCTTGAACTTCTGTATTCCAAGAACGAGATACTCGAAGCCTATTTGAACCTCGTTTCGTACGGCCTCAATATAGAAGGCGCGGGCGCGGCAAGTCTCGTCTATTTCCATAAGAACGCGGACAAGCTTACCCTCTCCGATGCGCTTGCTTTGAGCGTGATACCGCAAAGCCCGGCGAAGCGGATGGGGAGGGTGACAGAGGGTATACCTGCGAACCAGAGCCTCGAGCAGGCCCGCAAGGTCCTTTTCGCCAAATGGATAGGTAAGTATCCTAAAGATCAGGACCAGAAGTCCATAGTTGACCAGCGTATCATACTCAAGCGTCCGTCCGACCTGCCGTTCCTGGCCCCTCACTTTGCGAACGAGGTGCGCGAGCTTGACCCCTTTGATCCGGTGCTCAACACTACGCTCGATCTCAGGCTCCAGCGGCTAATTGAGCGGCACATTAAAAGCTATGTCGAGGCGAACCGGCAGAAGGGGATCAAGAATGCCGTGGTCCTCCTTGCAGACCATCGGACACTTGAAGTAAAATCGCTGATCGGTTCCGCTGACTTCTTTGACCAGAAGATCGACGGCCAGGTGAATGGGGCCCGGGCGAAGCGTTCTCCGGGGTCGGCGCTCAAACCGTTCATCTACGGCCTCGGGATCGACCAGGGGCTGATCCATCCTATGACGATGTTGAAAGACGCGCCCATGAGCTTCGGCGCCTATAATCCCGAGAACTTCGACGGTGAATTCAGCGGACCGATAAAAGCGAAGGATGCGCTGGTCAAAAGCAGGAATGTTCCGGCCGTTGATATTGCATCGCGTCTCGCTCCGCCGGGGCTGCATGGGCTTCTGCTCAAGGCCGGCATCACGCGCATGCGCGATGAGTCTTTTTACGGCATGTCGCTTGCACTCGGAAGCGCGGAGGTTTCGGTCGAAGAGCTGGCACAGCTCTACGCCATGCTTGCAAACGGGGGTGTTCTGAAGCCGCTCAAGTTTCTCAAGCATCAAAAGGAAGAAACTGGTACGCGGCTGCTGAGCAAAGAGGCGAGCTACCTTGTGCTTGATATTCTTTCGAACAATCCCAATCCGCTTCAGGGATTTCGCACGGACTGGATACGGGACCATCTCTCTGTTTCCTGGAAGACCGGCACCTCCTTCGGGTTTCGTGACGCATGGTCAGTGGGCATCGTGGGACCGTACGTGCTCGCGGTCTGGATCGGGAACTTCGACGGAGATGGTAATCCCGCATTTATCGGCCGGGAGGCGGCAGCACCGCTTTTCTTCGAGATCATCGACTCGCTTAAATCCCAGGCCCCCGAGATCAATGAGTATTCCGGCAAGGGACTTGGCGACTTGAATCTGACCAAAGTCGAGGTTTGCGCCGTGTCAGGGGGGCTGCCAGGTCCTGAATGCGATCAGCGGGTTCCCACGTGGTTCGTTCCCGGCAGGTCACCCATCGCGAAATGCGACGTTCATCGAAGGATATTCGTCAATTCAGCCACGGGCCTGCGTGCCTGTTCCGACGGGGCACGCGGAACCAGGCCCGAAGTGTACGAGTTCTGGCCCTCCGACCTTCTGGCGATCTTCCAGCAGGCGGGCATTCCGCGTCGCGTGCCGCCGCCCTATGAGTCGGGCTGCAGGATGGACGACACGGCTTCACGGGGCGCCGGTCCGCGAATCACCTCGCCCCGGGAAGAGGTGGTCTACAGCCTGCGGATGTCCGATCTCAACAAGGAGCGCATACCGCTTACCGCCGTCACCGATGCCGATTCCCGGGTCGTGCGTTGGTTCATGAACGAAGAGTACCTGGGAGCGTCGGCCAGCGGAAAACCGTATTTTTGGCGGCCGAAAGCCGGGACATTCGTTGTTAGGGCAGTTGACGACCTCGGCAGGACCTCGTTCCGGGAAGTAAGAACTCAACTCGTTGAATAGGGGAGTTCATCGTATTTTCATCTCTTTCCTTCTTTCCCCAATCCCCGCAACGATGTATAATGCCCGCAGTTCGTCGCGATGGGTCGACCATGAAATCCAAAACAGAAGCCGTCATCATAGGCAGCATGAACCTGGGAGAGGCGGACAAGCTGGTCACGTTCTTTTCCCTGGAACGCGGCAAGCTCCGGGGCGTCGCGAAGAACGCTCGGAAGTCCTTCCGCCGGTTCGGCGCGGGGCTCGAGCTGTTCACCCACGCCCGGCTGCATCTCTACGAAAAGGAGCACCAGGAGCTGATCCGGATCGAGTCCTCCGACATTGTCAGCCAGCATTTCGATATCGCCGGAGATCTCGACCGTTTGGCGGCGGGCTCAGTCATGGTGGAGTTGGTGAGAGAGATCGCTCCGGAGGGAGAGCGGAATCCCCAGGCCTTTCTGCTGCTTGCCCACCTCCTGCATCTTCTGAACGAGGGGGCGGACCCGCTGTTCCTGCTCAGGATCTTCGAGATCCGGTTCCTGTCCCTTCTGGGGTTTCAGCCGAAGCTCGACAAATGCCTGTCCTGCGGCTGCGGAGCGGCGCGCCCGATGGTCTTCTACGGACTGAAGGGCGGCGTGCTCTGCCCCGACTGCCTTGTTTCGTCCGGCGAGGACCAGATACAGCTCTCGCCCGGCGCCATCGGCTTCTATTATCATGCGCTTCGCATGGACCTCGATAAGGTGACCCGCCTCAAGCCCTCAGCCGAGATCATGCGCGAGCTTGACCGGGCGTTCGCTTCCCATACCCTTCACATCGTCGGAAAACGCCTCAAGTCAGACGGATTCCTACGGTCCGTCTGCCCGCTCTGATCGGCGTCTTCCTCCGCGCACGATCTCGGGGAATAGTACCTTGACGCGGCTGTCTTCCTTTGCTATCGTTACCACCATTGCATGTTGGAATGACGCATCATACTAAGGAGGAACGGCTTATGAAAAAGTGGATGTTGCTGTTTGCCATGCTCATGCTTGCCGCCGGCACGGCCATGGCGGATGTCTCGAACGAGGTGGTCGTGGGGTTGGAGGTCGACTCGGTCGACGAGGCAAAGGATAGCACGGGCGCCGATATTACGGACAAGATCGAGAACGACAATGCACAGTTCATCGTACAGTACACGCATTTCTTCTCGCCCCTCAAGGACGACGACAAACCCATTGAGCTGAGGCGGTTCTACCAGCATCCGTCGACCCTGTCAGCGGGCCTTGTGTTCATCGGCGCCGAGGGAAAGGACAGCACGACGCTGCCTGCCGATGCTTCCGAGACGAAAGCGAGCGTGCTCCTGCTGGGCGGCGAACTCTACTTTCCTACAAATACCGGTATTTTCCTGAACATCGGGATGGGCTCCGGCACGGCGAAGGCAACTTTCGGCGGAACCGCCCAGCCGGATGCTGATCTCACGGTAGGCCAGTTCGAGCTCGGGGTACGACAGTATATCGGCGAGAGCTTCGCGCTCCATCTCAGGCTCAACAGCGAATCTCTCGAATCGAAGCAGAGCGGAGCGGCAACGGCCACGAATGATACGGCTGTGATCTACCTGGGCGGCCGGGGCGTTATCGCGGACGTGGTCGGTCTGGCACTCGAGTTGGGCGGCGGAGAACGGGAGCATGACTCAGGCGCAGGCACGTCGAAGTTCGACGTCGGAGCGGTGAACCTTGAGATCGCGGGCTACATTGGGAAACATCTGACGGTTCGCCTCGCGATCGAGGCCGAGGAGGAGGACCTGCAGGGGATGCCCTCAGGGATCCAGCATGTCACGACGACGGGACGCACGACGCTGGCAGCGCGCTACTGGTTCAGCGAGAGCTTCGGTCTGGAACTGCCGCTCTATTCAGAGAAGGAAGAGGTCAAGACCGTGTTCCCTGGAGGCGAGTTCAAGAGCGAGACAACGAACACCGGCCTCGGGCTGTACGCGTCCTTCCGGTTCTAACGAAGTAGCAGGACGGACGAATCGGTATCAACAGCCGCCGGACCATCTGGTCCGGCGGCTGTTTTGTGAAAGGGACCGTTCGCTCCTATTTGAGCCGAGGCAGGGGGATGACGGCAAGGAGGGTACCGAGGACGCACAGCCATGAGAAAACATCGCCGTAGCGCGTGTAGAACGTCTTCTTGCTGCCGGGGGTGAGAGACCGCGTGAGTACTGCCTCGGTGAAGACACCGGAAGCGTCGGGGATATGCCCTTGTGCATCGATGAACCCTGATATGCCGGTGTTCGCGGCGCGGGCGACCGGCACGCGGTTCTCAACGGCCCGGAGCACGGCCATGGAAAAATGCTGGTACGGCGCGCCGGTCCTTCCGAACCAGGCGTCGTTCGTGATGGTCGTCAGGACCGTGGCTCCTTCGTTCACGAGCCGGCGCACCAGGTCGGGGAAGATGATCTCGTAACAGATGACCGTCCCCATGGCGACCTCTTCCCCCGCAGGAAGACGGACCTTCATGATCGTATACCCGGCGCCCGGCTGAAAATCACCGACAGGCTGCACCATCTTTTCAACGAAGAACAGAAGACTGCTCTTGAGGGGGACGTATTCGCCGAAGGGGACAAGGTGGATCTTGTGATAGACGGCTTTCGTCATGCCGTCCCGGCCCAGAAGGAAGGCGGAATTCCTCAACAGATGGCGTCGGTCCTTTTTCTCATAGGTCGGGCTGCCCGTCAGCAGCGGGGTCCCGCCTGAGCGAACGAACCGTCTCAGGTCGCCGGTCAGCGTCGGGTAGGGAGCATCGGACCCTTCGAAGTAAAAAGGGACGGCGGTCTCGGGCCAGACAACGAGGTCGGGTTTCTGCTCCAGTGCTTTACGGGTCAGCCGCTTGTACGTCGCGATGACCTCGCTCTGATAGGCCGGGTCCCACTTTCTGTCCTGATCGATGTTCCCCTGCACTATGGCAACGTTGACCCTCCCCGGTGCAACATCGTCGTTCAGCCGGTGATAACCATATCCGAGAACGGCGATAAGGACCGCGGCCGCCGTCAGCGGGGGCGCGAACCGCTTCCCGCCGGAGATGAGCTCCTCGATGGCGGTGTTCACGAGCACGATCACGAAGGATACGCCGTACACCCCCGCGAGGTCCGCCACCTGGATGACCGGCAGCATGCGGTACTGGGAGTATCCTGCGAGGGCCCAGGGAAATCCGGAGAACAGGTTCGTGCGAGCCAGCTCCAGCGTGACCCATACGGACGGCGCTGCCAGGAAGACAAGGCCGGGGCGTGACGACCGGATGTGGACGAGCGCGGCGCCGAAGGGGGCGATGAAGAGCGCGAGGATGATGCAGAGGAGGAGGGTGATGATCGAGGCGGCGGGGAGCGGTACATGGCCATAGACGTGCACCGCATCGGCCACCCAGGAGATGGTGCCGCAGAAGAACACGAGCCCGACGACGAAACCGAGCAGGAGGGCCGTCCGGGTGCTTGATCCCCTGAGCGCGAAAAGGAACGGGACGAGGGAGAACCAGGCGAGGAACGAATAGCCGGCACCGGGGAACGACGCCGCGAGCAGAAGACCGGAGAGGACCGCGAGCGCCAGGGAGCGGCGGGTCATGCTATTTTCCCGCCTTATGCTCCTGCATCCATCGAAGGAGGCCTTCCTTCATGCTGTTGCTGAGGCCGGGATCAGAGGCCGGCGCTGCGGTTGCGGCTTTGGGCGCGGGACGTGAAGACCTGCCTTGAGCGGGCGCATGCTTCGGATAGGTTGCGGCTTTTTGTGCGGGTTTCGCTGCAGGCTTCGCCTGCTCGCCCCGGTGCTCACGGGGCTGGCGAGGCTGCTCCACGGACAGTTCGGGGAGGAGGCTCGATATCGCATGGCGGTAGACGATCTCGTTCTTCTGGTTCTCCATTACGATGACGTAACTGTCGAACATCCTGATCCTTCCTGAAACGCGATTCTTGTTCTGCAGGACGATGGTAACGGGCGTCTTCCGGGACAAGTAGGAGCTCAGCATTTTATCGAGAAGGTTTGTTTCCATCGGATACCTCAACAACACAGTGATGATCGCCATGCGCCATCGGGCTTCACTGTCTATCGGTTGATCGTCGTGATCGCGTGCTTGTAGAACAGATGCTGCTTGCCGCCCTCCTGGACAAGGACGGTGAAGTTGTCATAGGCATCGATGGCGGCGCGTATGCGCTGACCCGTGATCAGGAAAATGGTGAGGACATGGTTCTCACGGATGGCCTTGTCGAGGAATTCCTGCTGTATGTTCGGTTTGGCGGTCACGCCTTCAGCAGAACCCGCAGGAGCAGACGGAGGCCTTTCGGAAATGGCCGGGGCGGACGATGGCAACAACGGAACAGGCGTGGAAATGCAGGAGATGTCCTTTTTTAGGAGGGTAATGATCTGGCCGTTCTCTTCGATGTTGATCTCATACCGGCCGATCTCCCGAATGATGCCTTCATGGTCCGACTTGTTCATCTGGCCGATGCGGAGTTTTGTGCCCTGGGCGAGTGCCTGGGACAGGAATTGCGGCTCAATAGCGTGCGTTGCTGCTTCCATCGTGTGCAATGATAAAGGAAACACGGAAAGTTTGCAAGGGAATTTTCCACATGAACTGCAATGGGCGGAAGATTATTATGAGCAGGTTGTGCTATAATTTCCCCACTGCGATGAATGACGACGAAATGCGAACAATGCTCATCGAATACATGGGCAGGGGATTCCTCGACAACATCATTGCCCTGATGAAACAGGACCCCGCGACGGTCCGCTTTATCCCCGATCTCATTGGTGATGACACTATCATGGTCCGCCTGGGCGCAACGGCCCTGGTCGAGGAACTGGCAAGAGAACACCGACCCCTCCTGGAAGCGGCAGTGCCTGCACTGGTGAAACTGCTTGGTCACGAGAACCCGACGATCCGGGGCGATGCCGCGAACGTCCTCGGGATCATCAGGGACCGATCGGCCGTTGAGGCGCTCAGAACACGTCTCAATGACGAGCATCCGACCGTACGGGAGATCGTGTGGGAAATCCTGCAGGAGATCGAACGAGGGACGTCCTAGGGCGAGGCAGGGAACGTTCGTCCCCGTCCCGGTGCCGCGACGGGTATGGTACTATGCAGATTTCAAAACGACAGGGAGGAGTCCATGTTCCCCGATGACAGCGTTATGTCCCTCAATGACACCCTGGGGACGATCAGGGCCAGGCGCAGCGTCAGGACCTTCACGGGCGAAGAGGTGACCGACGACCAGGTCAAGGTCCTGCTTCATGCCGCCAATCTGGCGCCGTCGGCACACAACCAGCAGGCGTGGCGGTTCATCGTCCTTCGCGGGAGCAAGAAGAGCGAACTGGCGCAGCTGGTGACGGCACGGTCGGCAGCTCTCCCCAAGCCTGCTGCGGCGCTGCTCAGGATGGGGGCCAAGAGCATCCTCTCCGCGCCGGTCGTCATTGCCGTGGCCAATACGGGCGACCTTATCCGCCATGGGACCGACCTGTTCAAGGTCGAGAAGGAAATGGCCCATGATTTTTTCCGGACCATGGAGATCCAGAGCTCGGCTGCGGCGGTGCAGAACATCCTGCTTGCCGCCGCTTCGCTGGGTCTCGGGACGGTCTGGCTTGGCATCCTCTATCTCATCAAGGACGAGGTGCTCCGGTTCCTCGGCGAACCTGAGGGCGAGTTCATGGCCGTGGTCCCGGTGGGGCATCCCGCAAAGGTGGGGAGCGGACCGAAGAAGCACCCTCTGGAGATGAAGGTAAAGCTGCTCGCCTGAACGGTCGGGCGGAGGATGGATCGCAATGAAAGAGGCATGGTTACACGAGCGTGCCTCTTTCTCTTGGAATAGATCCTGCATTGACCAGACGAAATTGCAGGCCACGAGAGGGAGTGTGTACTTGTCCCGGGCGAACGAACTCGTACCTGTATCAGTGTGATGCCACCGGCATGGGTGTTGACCGCGAGGGGTCTGTTATTGGAGAATGTTCAGTTTTCTGAGGAAATGGGCGATGAGGACCCCGCTGAGCCATACCATGCCGGTTATTCCCACGGTTGAGATGAGGAAATATCCTGCCTTCCTGAGGGGGCTGTCGTTTCGCTTCCTGATCGAGAGAACGTAGACCAGGATGCTGAATCCGAGGCCGAATAGAAAGGACGCTGTTTCGATCATGGCGGCATGATAGCGCAAACGATCGTGTCCTGTCAATGTCGCGCGGGTATGCCCTATTCGGGGGACAGAGGCTGATAAGAAACCTTGACGATCGTGAAGACCGCATCCCCCTTCGGGCGCTTGACAACGACATCATCGCCTTCGGCTCTCTTCATCAGCGCCCGTGCCATGGGAGAATCCATGCTGATGTAGCCCTTGTCCGTGTCGAACTCGTCGGGTCCCACGATCCGGTATTCCGCACGGTTCCCTCCCCCATCCTCGAGCCTGATCCAGGCGCCAAAGAACACACGCGTTTGGTCATCCGGAACGGTGTTCACGACGACAACGTCCTCAAGGCGTCCCTTCAGAAAATGAATGCGGCTGTCTATCTCTCTCAGCTGCTTCTTGCGATAGATGTATTCGGCGTTCTCCGAGCGGTCGCCCTCTGCTGCCGCGGCAGCGAGTGCCGCGGTCACCTCCGGCCGTTTCACCGTCCAAAGGAACGTGAACTCGTCGGTCAGCCGTTTCTTTCCGTCCGGCGTAATGTATTTGGAGCCCGGGATCACCGGTGGTCGGTATCTGCTCATAGGTTATTCGGGAAGCGGTTAACAGCCCCGCGACAGCACGGCACGCGACGAGACGGCGGAGCCTGAAAATGCAACGGGACCCCTGCTCAGAAGGGGCCCCGGATAGGAATTGAGGCTCCCTGCAGCAGGCTGCCGGGAGCTTCGATCCACATGTAGTCCTATGTATTCTAATCGCTCGCTGACCCGCAGCAAGCTGCGGGGTAGCGCTCGCTCCTGGATCCACGGTGAACGTCGTAATGGACGTCGCTACGACGAAGTGACAAGAACCTTCCCGGCAAGTTCATCCATGAGCGACTTTACCGATACGATGCAGTTTACGCGGGAGGCATTGGTTCCCACCGTGAAGAGCGGTTCCTCGACATCCCTGTTGTAGTTTGCCGAACTCAGGAGGCCGTTGCAAATACAGAAGTGATGTTCGTTGCTTTCCTTGGCGGGGCACCTCGTATAGTTCCCTTCGGCGTCCTTCATGAGCACGGTCCCCTTGTCGCACTTGGGTTTCCTGAGCCGCTTGAGCGCCGATACGTACATGGGAGATTGCTTGATCACCCGGAAGGGGAGGCCGCAGGGAGAACCCGGGTCGGTGGCGACGATGATGTCCTCGTCCTTTGACCGCACCACCGCCTGCTTATACTCGTCCGAGGCGGTGCTTTCTTCGGTGGCAAGGAACCGGGTCCCCATCTGAACGCCCTTCGCCCCCATGTCGAGGAATCTGCGGATGTCCGCGTTGGTGTATATCCCGCCGGCGACGATGATCGGGAAGTCGCCGTATTTTTTCGCTATTTCCAGGACGGGCGGAAGAAGGTTTTCCAGCTTGTTGGACTCAATGTCTACCTGCTCGATCTTGAATCCAAGATGACCGCCGGCCAGCGGCCCTTCAAGCACCGCGGCGTCAGGGCGGTAGCCCAGTTTTTCCCACTTTTTGCAGATCAGTTCCAGCGCCCTGCCCGAAGAGACAATGGGTATCAGGGCAGTATCTTTCGGCGCCTGAATC
The DNA here is from genome assembly GCA_020052615.1 of Nitrospirota bacterium. Taxonomy (GTDB): domain Bacteria; phylum Nitrospirota; class UBA9217; order UBA9217; family UBA9217; genus JAAXXJ01. The sequence goes on from JAGVOT010000111.1 coordinate 26,698, forward strand.
CCGGGAAGGCCCATGGGCAGCCCCGCGCCTGAGATGATGGCATCGGCGTTGGCGTCCAACGCTCCGCGGACCGATGCTTCATAGTCCCTGGCCAAGGCACACATGATATTGATGCCCGCAAATCCGCCGCGCGCCTTTGCGAGAGACACTTCCTCATAAGCGGCCTCGTAGGAGTCCATCTTCTTGTTGTTCCGTTTGGACAGGAGGCGGTCAAGGAGGGCACTTGATATAATGCCGGCGCCGCCTTCCTGGGCAACGGCACGTGCAAGGGGATGGAGCGAAACCCCGACGCCCATTCCTCCCTGGATGATGGGAACCCGGATGGTCTTTCCTTTTATGGTAAGCTGAGGCAATGGTTTGGCAATTTTGTTCAAAATGACCCCTCAATTAGCAGAACGAAACGCTTGGCAGGTGAGATATGCGCAAGAGATGGGCAAACGTTACTTTCTGAAGTTATACTATCTTCAATGAAATATAATACACGTTATGACCCTAATTAATCAAGCAAAATATGCCCGGTCGTACTGTATGATGCTTCGCGATGCGGCTCATGGCGCCTTAACTGTTGGAAAAAGGTTGACTTTTAACCCTATGGCAGCTATCATCGAAAAAGGATAAACGTTAGTTTTTGTTGTAGCAAGGAGGCTGCAAAAACGAGTAATTTTTGCGGTCTTTTTTTTCTTCAGCAAACTCAACCACTACGGAGGAGCCATGGCCAAGAAGCTTTATGTTGGGAACCTGTCGTACAGCATGACCGAAGACGATATGAGAGAGACCTTCGGCAAGATCGGCGAGGTATTGTCGGCCAAGATCATTACGGACAGCGAGACAGGGCGGTCAAAGGGCTTTGGGTTCGTTGAGATGGCTAATGATGAGGATGGCGACAAGGCGATCACCTCTTTGAACGGATCATCGCTCCTGGACAGAACCATAACGGTCAGTGAGGCTCGTCCTCAGAAGGAGCGGAGCAGGTCTGGTTTTGGCGGCGGTGGCGGCGGGCGGGGAAGGTCCGGAGGCGGCGGTGGTGGTTTTGGAGGAGGAAGGAAAAATAATAATTGGAGATAAAGGTTGACGGCAAGGACATCGAAAAAGCCATTCGTGTCCTGAACGGAAGATCCAGCGTGACGGGATATTCCGGGAACTAAAGAACCGTCGATTCTACGAGAAACCTCCATCAAAAAGAAACGAAAACGGATTGAGGCCCAGAAACGCAGGCGGAAGGCCCTGCGTATGAGCAGGCAGAGCAGCGGGTTTCGATCCGGTTCCCGAACATAGTTCAGCGGCCTGAGTTCGCCTAACAATCTATGCAGCAATGAGGAAAGGGACGTCATTTATTGACGCCCCTTTTTAGTGTCCTGGTTTCCCAGCCTGATGTTCGCTCCTGCGATCATAGATTCTGCCCGGGGCAAGAGCGCTGCCAAAGTTTGTCAGGACTGCCGATGGCAAAGTCTCTCCTTGCAGAACAGAAAGCCTCAAATAAATGACCACGGCTCAACGAACGACAACGACGATCCTTTGTCATTGGTGTCGGCAGCTTTTGCGTTCTATATTGTTTTTGTGAGAAAGATATGATACTATTTTTCATCTTGTTTCCGAACATCCGATGCAGCTCAGGAAGCCGGTAACCACAGAGATGAAGAGAATCCGTGATAGATCCTTATGGAGCGTGCTTGTTCTTGCCGCTCTGCTGCTCCTTGCCGCCGCAGAACCCCCGTGCAGCCTTTCTGCATCGGAAGAGCGCATCGCGGATCAGACCGGATTTGAGAAGGATATCCTCCTGCTCGTAAAAGGGGAGGTGCGAGGTCCGGTCCACCGCCTGACGGGATATGATGAGGACGGTTACCAGATCATGGCGAACGGATTGACCGTAGCGGTACCCCGGGGCCGGTCGGAGCAGGTCCTGCGGTCGCTTCGTGAAAAATTAAAGCCATTGAAATATATGGCCTTCCTCGTTGAGGTCAACAATGCATTGAAGATCGATAAGATCGGGATCATCAAAGGCACCGACCAGTATGATATCCTGACGGTTATGCACACGAATGGTGACGAAGATGATGTTAGTCATGACGATGTGAATGAAAAACTGAGGGTATGGGGAAAACGGTGCACCTTTGACATTCTCGGTGCCGAGAATGACTGGGTTGAGATCGAGTTCAGGATCATGCCTCGCGATCTCAAGGATTTTGCAGACGATGTCTATGATTTCAGTCCGGACACGGTGGATGAAGGTGCGGGGTCGCTCTCCGCGTTGATCAAGGAGATTACTGCAACGAAGAGGCTCATGTTATGGTGGAAATAAGGGACTTTTCGGAATAAAAAAGCAGGCGATCAATAATGATCGCCTGCTCAATCACTTCTAGGAATTCATTTTCCCGCACTGGATAATAAATCTGCGGTATAGCATTACTTTGCTGCAGGGGCCGCTGCAGGGGCCGCTGCCGGAGCTGCTGCCGGAGCTTCAGCCTTCTTCTCCTTCTTTGCCTTCTTCTCTTTCTTTGCCTTCTTTTCCTTCTTCGCCTTCTTAGGAGCTGCCTTCTCCTCGGCCTTCTTCTCAGCCGGGGCTGCCGCCTTCTCCTGCGCGAATGCAACGCCCAGGGTCATGGCGAACACAACTGCCGTGAACAGAGCAATGATCTTCTTCATGTGGTTTCACCTCCCTTCATGGCTTAATTTAATGGGGCAATCTAGCAAATTGACTAATGCTTGTCAAGTTTATAAATGGCACGTGTATCTGCAAACATCGCGAAATCGCTTGCAAAGCTGCAATTTCAGCTCTGCCCTGCAAGGTCGAAGATGTTCGTCTTTATGTGGGCTTTACCGGAAGATCTTGACTTCCAGCCTGTGTTCAGTCGACATGTCCCCCATCACACTGGTCTATTTTGCGGATGATCGTTATCACGATGCCCCATGCTACGCAACGTATATTCCTTTTTTGTCTTTTCTTGCACAGCGTATTGTGTAATAATGGACACGGTCCGATGGGGATGGTTTGATCTGAAAGGCGATCTGTTCAACATCTGTTCAACACGACAATGAACCCCACGCTGAAAAAAAATATCATCAGACAGATGGGTCTCGCCGGCATGCTGGGCATCATCACCCTCGTCCATACGTTTATGGGCGTGGGCCGGCATTCAGCCGGACACCACGACGGCGGCGGGCTGCTCATCAATATCCTTCATATTACCTTTGCCCATTTTTACATAGTCCCGATCATTCTCGGCGCCTATTGGTTCGGGATCCGCGGGGGCGTCCTGGTCTCGATCATCTCGACGGCGTTGTTCACTCCCCATATTTTCGCATGGATGGACCCGGTCTGGTCGATCTACAACTATGTGGAGATCTTCCTGTTCCTCCTCATAGGGGGGATGACGGGTGTGCTGATTGAGATGGAACGGAGCCAGCGGCTGCGGTACGAAGATGCGCTTGTCCGGCTGGATGATTCCCACCGGAAGCTGAAGGCGCAGACCGAGGTCCTCTTTCAGACGGAGGAGCAGCTCAGACGGGCGGACCGGCTCTCAGCGTTGGGGGAATTGTCCGCCGGCATGGCGCATGAGATCCGGAACCCGCTCGGTTCCATCAAAGGAGCGGCAGAGATCCTGAAGGATGATTACGGCCCCGATGCTCCCAAGCAGGAATTCATTGAGATCCTCTTGAAGGAAACGGACCGGTTGAACAAGATCGTGCAGGAATTCCTCAGTTTTGCCCGGCCCAAGCCTCCTGAACTCCGGGAGGAGGACATCAACGAGCTTCTTGAATCCGTGCTCATCCTTACGGCACAGCCCGCCAGGAAGGCGGCGATCGCGGTAGAGAAGCGGCTCGATCCTCATATCGGAAAAGGGAACCTTGACGCCGACCTTCTGAAGCAGGCCTTTCTGAACCTCGTCCTGAACGCGATCCAGGCAATGCCGGACGGCGGCACGCTGACGGTGGTGAGCAGCCGGCGAGACGACAGTATCGAGGTGAAGATCATTGATACGGGCCTGGGGATATCGGCGGACAACCGGAAGAAGCTTTTCAGCCCATTCTTTACTACCAAGGCGGATGGTACCGGGCTGGGCCTTGCGATCACCTATCGGATCGTGCAGAACCATCGCGGGACCATCGATGTCGCAAGCGAACCAGGGAAGGGCTCGACGTTCACGATATCGATACCGGTATGAAGTAGACGCAGAAACCCGCGCGTGCGTAGTGGAGCCCCCACCGGCAGGAGCCGGTGGCTCCCTTGAAGAAAGCGACCTCCCGCGAATTCGGCATTCCTCCCCCGGCAGGAGCCGGGGGATTCAAATTCACAGGGATTGATCGCCGGAGCGTTCCCGTTCGTTCTCAGCCGGTGTGTGTGCCTTTTTATGGGGTTCAGCATGGCCAGAAAACCGCATGTCCTTCTCATTGATGATGACCAGAGCCTCAGGCGGGTGATAGAGTACAGCCTGGTAGAGAATGGTTTTGCGGTGCGTCCGGCCTCGAGCGGCGAAGAGGGGATCTCTTTTTTTCAGAAGGAATCCTTTGACGCGGTGATCACGGATATCACCATGCCCGGCATGAGCGGCATGGATGTGCTCGAGAAGGTGCGCAAGGAGGACCCGGGACTTCCCGTCATCATCATCACTGCATACGGGACGATCGAGAGCGCCGTGTCTGCCATGAAGCAGGGCGCTTTCGACTATATCACCAAGCCGTTTAATCGCGACGAGCTCCGCATTACCCTGGACCGTGCGCTCAGGATGCGGCGTCTGGAACGAGAGAATGTACGGCTCCGCGCCGAGGTCATCGACCGCTTTCAGTTCGAGGCCATCGTCGGCGGCAGCGAGAAACTGCGGGAGGTCATTACCCTCGCTGGACGCGTTGCCCCCAGCGATGCCACGGTCCTGGTGACCGGCGAGAGCGGTACCGGGAAAGAGCTCCTTGCGCGGGGGATCCACTACAGCAGCGGACGCTCGGAGGGACCGTTCGTTGCCGTGAACTGTGCCGCCATTCCCGAAAATCTCATAGAGAGCGAGCTGTTTGGTCACGTGAAGGGATCCTTCACCGGTGCGGTACGCGATAAAGAAGGAAAGTTCGAGCAGGCAGAAGGCGGGACGCTGTTCCTGGACGAGATCGGCGACCTGCGCATTGACCTTCAGGCCAAGATACTGCGTGCACTTCAGGAACGGACCGTTGACCGCGTGGGCGGAGTGAAACAGGTCGAACTGGATGTTCGCGTGATCGCCGCGACGAACAGGGACCTGGAACGGGAGGTCCGGGAGGGGAACTTCCGGGAGGACCTGTATTACCGCTTGACCGTTGTCATCCTGCACATGCCGCCGCTCCGGGAGCGAAGGGACGATATTCCGCTGCTGGCCGAGCATTTTCTGAAGAAGTTCAACCCCAAAGATTCGGATGTACGACTGGCGCCGGATGCCCTTGCCCTCCTTACCACCTACGGGTGGCCGGGGAATGTGCGGGAATTGGAGAATGTCATGGAACGGGCATCGATCCTCAAGCACGGGGGCGCCATCACCTCGGCGGACCTGCCGGAAAAGCTCAGCAGGAGAGCGGCCGGGACCGCAGGCATACTGCTCAATCTGCCCGATGATGGAGTATCCCTCGAGGAACTCGAAAAGGATCTCATCATCAAGGCGCTGGACAGGCACAAGGGCAACCAGACCCGCGCCGCCGAGTACCTGCGCATCACCCGTCCCACGCTCATCTACCGGATGGAAAAATACGGTCTAAAATAGAACACCATTTCGTTCCTCGCTTTCTGAAAAATCGCTTCACCTTCTTCAGAGAATGAGGTACGATACGGGAACTGCATAGTTCCTATCATTACATCGCTCAGGAGGATTGTCATGACCGCATCATCAACACTCAAGATACAGGGGATGACCTGCAATCACTGTGTTATGCGGGTTGCGAAGGCGCTCAAGTCGCTTCCCGGAGTACAGGACGCACAGGTAGATCTGCAAAAGGCCCAGGCGGTGATCACCTATGACGATGCCAAGGTAGCTCCGGAAAAGCTTGCCGCGGCGGTTGTCGAATCAGGCTACAAGGTCGGTTGATCCGCGTCAGTCGGGCCTTCTTCCCCGAGTGCGCACCATCGCTTGACAACAGGGTGCCGCGTCAGTATACTTCCTTCTGCTTTCCCCGGCAATTCGCATGAAGGCCCGACAGGGGCCGGCGGAGCCGCGAGTCAGGACATGGAAGTCTGTTCGGGGCAGCGGCTTTATTGAACGCATGCCCGCAGTTCAGCGGAGTGAAGTCTATGGACGTTCAGGAACTGTGGAAATACATCCTCGCAAAGAAACGGAAGAGAAAACAGCTCGTGCTCGATATCGAGCACTGTTCTCCTATTACGCTCCGAAACATCATCCTTGACGTCCGCACGTCGCCGGTAGTCCTCGACCGGATTGCGCAGGTCTACAGCGACGATGAATACCTCCTTCGTGACCTCGTCCGCTGTCCGAACCTTTCCGAGACAACGCTGGCCTTCATTGCCTTGACGGCGTCCGATGAGATCAAGAGCTTTATTTCGGGAACGCGCGTCCTTGATCTCGTCGTGCATGATGAAACAACGACGGCAGCAACCGTCCCGGCGGCGCCGGAGACCGGCCAGCAGGGAAAGGGGACCGGGAAGAAGAAGTTCAATGTCATGCAGGCTGTCCAGAAGATGACGAGTCCCCAGAAGATCAAACTCGGGCTTTCTGGCGGGAAAGAGGCCCGGGGCCTTTTGATCCGCGACTCGAATAAACAGGTGTCGGCCGCCGTGCTGGAGAACCCGCGGATCACCGATGGCGAGATCGAGTTCTTCTCCAAGTCCACGAACTTGAGCGAGGACATCATGCGCAAGATCGGTACGAATTCCGAATGGACGAAGAAATACAGCGTAGCCCACGCCCTGGTGAATAATCCCAAATGTCCTCCCGGCATTGCCGTCGGTTTTGTCATCAAGATGACCGAAAAGGACCTCGCCATGCTGGAGAAGAGCCGGAACGTATCCGAGGCCGTTCGCGGCGCGGCGCGGCGTCTCAATGCTATGAAAAAAATGGGCAAGAAATCGTCGTAGTCTTTCACCTGTCCTGTCGGCCTCGGTGCACATCCCTTCTTCTGTGCCGCATTTAAGCTCATGCTATTCCTTGGAGAACCAGTGAAACGAAAGGGCATCTTACTGTTTGCGTTGCTTTCCCTTGTCTTCGGATGTACCGAGCAGAAAACCGTGCAGAGGACCGAGACCATCATGGGGACCCGGGTCACCATCACCGTGGTGGCCCCGACCGCCGAGCAGGGTGAATCCGCGATCGACGCCGGTATGGCCGAGGTCAGGCGCTTCGATGCCATGATGTCGCTGTACAAGGACGACAGCGAGATCACGAAGATCAACCTCGCTGCGGGAAAGCGGCCGGTCAGGGTATCTCCCGAGATGATCGAAGTCGTGGAGCAAGCAGCGGAGATCTCGCGGCGCTCGGGCGGAGTCTTCGATGTGACCATCGGTCCCCTTGTGGTCCTGTGGCAGATGCGGCTCAAGGAGGGGAAAACACCATCGAAAGAGGAGATCGGCAGAGTCCGCCGGCTGGTGAACTTTCGGAACATCGTAATTGATAAGAATGCATCGACGATCTTCCTGAAGCGACCGGGCATGATCATGGACCTCGGCGGGATGAAAGGATACATTGCCGACAAGGTTGCCGGCCTTTTCAAACAGCGGGGCACCACGAACGCCCTTATCGCCCTTGCCGGGGACATCTGGGCACTGGGACATCGCGAGGACGGGAACCCGTGGAGGATCGGCGTACAGCATCCCCGCGAGAAGGACAGGACCCTGACCGTTCTCGAACTGAGCGATCGGTACGTCTGCACGTCAGGCGATTATGAACGCTTCGTCATCAAGGAAAAGAAGCGGTATCATCACATTATCGATCCCCGCACGGGCAAGCCGTCAACCGGGGTCATTTCTGTGACATTGGTGGGGGGGAATGGAGCGCTCATCGATCCGCTCGCCAAGGTCCCGTTCATCATCGGTGCTGAAAGGGGATTGGAACTTGTCAGGGAATATGGCGCCGAAGCAATCATCGTAGATGATCAGGGCAAGGTGACCAGCACAGCAGGCATCGTACTTCAGTGATGATGGCGGTTTTTTCCGTGTACACAGATCGAACGTCATTTCTCCGTTCTGCTTCAGCTTTGCGCACATCAATATTGAAGCTCCCTGCAGCAAGCTGCAGGGAGCTTTGATCCTCAAGGTGAGACCATACTAACCGCTCGCTGACTCCGCAACAAGTTAGGGGGGACGCACTCGTTCCTGGATTCAATTAAATCAAGGACCTGCTCAGAACCGGTGCCGCCATCCACTTTTCGGGGGATTCCGAAAAAGTCCTTGCAACTCCTTAAAAAATTTACTATAATTCACACTCTTGCCGCAGGGCATACTATACCGACCATGTCTATCGAGAAAATACAAGAACTTAGAAAGAAGATCGACGAACTGGATGATAAGATCATTGATCTGCTGAACCAGCGGGCGAAGATCGTTATCGAGGTGGGCGACATCAAGAAGGTGGAAAAGCTTGATTTTCACTCACCGAACCGCGAGCGGGAGATCCTCGAGCGGTTGACGTCCCGCAACCGAGGGCCCTTTCCCCAGGACACCCTGAAGGCCGTCTACCGCGAAATACTCTCGTCGTCCCTCTCCCTGGAGCGTCCGCTTCGCATCGCCTATCTTGGTCCCCGTGCGACCTTCACCCATATGGCCGGCATGCAGCAGTTCGGCCTGGCCGCACAGTACGTACCGGTCGAGAGCATCAAGGATGTGTTCGGTGAAGTGGAGCGGGGAAGAGTGGACTACGGCGTCGTCCCCGTCGAAAATTCCACCGAAGGCGTGGTGAACTACACCCTCGACATGTTCATCGATTCTGACCTCAAGATCACCGCCGAGATCATGCTCGAGGTCTCCCAGAACCTCATGAACCGCTCCGGGAAGATCGAGGACATCCGGAAGATATACACCCATCCCCAGGTGCCCGGGCAGTGCCGCCAGTGGCTCGAAAAGAACGTTGCGGGCATCCAGATCCTCGATGCGCCGAGCACGGCCCGTGCGGCCGAAATGGCGAAGGACGATCCCGAGGTCGGCGCCATCGCCAGCGAGATGGCGGCGGTCCTCTACGGCCTCCAGATCGTCGCGAAGAAGATCGAGGACAATCCCCATAACTTCACGCGGTTCATCGTCATTTCCCGGAAGCCCAAAGGAAAGACGGGCCGCGACAAGACATCCATCATGTTCTCGATCAAGGACAAGGTCGGAGCCCTCCACAGCATGCTGACGCCCTTTGCCGAGGCGGGGATCAACCTGAACCGCCTTGATGCCCGACCTTCGGGAAGGCAGGTCTGGGACTACGTCTTCTTCCTTGATATGGAAGGACATATCGAAGAAGCGAAGGTCGCCCATGCCATCGAGCAGCTCAGGAAGGACTGCATGTTCCTGAAGGTGCTGGGTTCGTATCCAAAAAGCCAGTAGAACCCAGTGCGGAATGCGAAGTGCGGAGTGCGGAATAAATAATCAGGACCGGAGCTAACCATCATGATCAACGTATCCGAAAATATTAAATCCATCTCACCCTATGTTCCCGGAAAACCCGTTGAGGAACTGGAGCGGGAACTGGGGATCAGCGGGAGCATCAAGCTTGCGTCGAACGAGAACCCCCTTGGCCCATCGCCCAAGGCGGTCAATGCGATCAGAAAAGCGCTGGAGGGCTTGAACCGCTATCCCGACGGCAGCGGCTTCTATCTTTCCCAGGCCCTTGCCAAGAACAACGGGGTGGACATCGCCCAGGTCATCCTCGGGAACGGATCGAACGAATTGATCGAACTTGTCGTTCGGACCTTCGTTCAGCCCGGTGACGAGGTCATATCAGCCGACCCGTCCTTTGTCGTGTACAAAATGATCACCCAGGCGGCGGGCGGTACGAACGTCATTGTGCCCTGCAAGGAGATGCGTCATGACCTCGATGCCATGGCCGAAGGGATCACGGCAAGGACAAAGCTGGTGTTCATCGCGAATCCCAACAATCCGACCGGCACCATGAACACCAAGGCCGAGATGGACCGGTTCATGGCGAAGGTGCCGGACCATGTGCTCGTGGTCGTGGACGAGGCGTACTTTGAGTATGTGACGCGGGCCGATTATCCCGACGGGCTCGACTATCTGAGGGACGGCAGGAACATCCTGTCGCTCCGGACCTTTTCCAAGATCTACGGCCTTGCGGGACTGCGCATCGGCTATGGCATCACGACGGCGGTGATAGCTGAGCTGATGAACAAGGTGCGCCAGCCGTTCAACACCAATTCGCTGGCCCAGGCCGGCGCGCTTGCGGCACTGGCCGACCGGAAGCATGTAGAGCGGTCCGTCACCCTCAACAACGAGGGAAAACAGCTTCTGTACCGGGAGTTCGAAAGGCTGGGGGTCCAGTACATCCCGTCGGAAACGAACTTCATCATGTTCGAGACGCAGCTCGACGGCAAGGACGTGTACGCGGGACTGCTCAAGACCGGCGTAATCATCCGGCCCATGGGCCCGAAAAAGCTTCGCGTGACCATCGGCCTGCCCGAGGAGAACAAGCGCTTCGTTGCCGAGCTCGAGAAGATCGTAAAACCGTAACTCCCCGCCGCAGCTTGCCTGACGCGGATAAGAAAGGACCATTCATGATCATCGTTCTCCGTCCCGATGCTACACGCGAGCAAAAGGACCATGTCATCAAGAAGATCAAGAGCCTGGGATTCCAGGCCCATGTCTCCGAGGGAACGGAGCGCACGATCATCGGCGCTATCGGAGATGAGGCAGCGCTTCAGACGGTCCCGCTCGAGGCGATTCCGGGCGTGGAGAAGGTCCTGCCGATCCTGAAGCCCTTCAAGCTCGCGAGCAGGGACTTCAGGCCCGAGAACACGATCGTTACGGTCGGCAAAGAAGCGATCGGCGGCAAGCGGATCGCCATCGTCGCCGGTCCCTGCGCCGTGGAGAACAAGACCCTTCTGGTGGAGATCGCGAAAAGCGTCAAGGACGCCGGCGCCAATTTTCTACGCGGCGGCGCGTTCAAGCCCCGGACCTCGCCCTATGCCTTCCAGGGACTGGAGGAGGAAGGGCTCAAGTACCTTGCCGATGCGCGGGAGCGCACGGGGCTTCCCATCGTGACCGAAGTGATGGACGTCCGGGATATCGATCTTATCGCAAAGTACGCCGACATCCTCCAGATCGGGGCCCGTAATATGCAGAATTTCCGCCTGCTCAAGGAAGTGGGGTTGTGCAAGAAACCCATTCTGCTGAAACGGGGGATATCGGCAACCATCAAGGAATGGCTTATGTCCGCCGAGTATATCATGGCCGGCGGGAACCGCGACGTGATCCTCTGCGAGCGCGGCATCCGGACCTACGAGACAGCTACGAGGAACACGCTCGACCTGTCTGCCGTCCCGGTGCTGAAACAGATGACCCATCTGCCGGTCGTGGTCGATCCCAGCCACGCGGTGGGCAAATGGGACCTCGTGGCTCCCATGGCAAAGGCCGCCGTCGCGGCCGGTGCCGACGGACTGCTGATCGAGGTGCATTCGAATCCCGAGGAGGCGCTCTGCGATGGTGAGCAGTCCCTCAAACCGAAGGCCTTCAAACAGCTCATGGACGAAATGCGGCCTATCGCAGCGGCGGTGGGAAGAGAGATTTAACGCAGGACAGGGAGACGCGGGGACACGGGGACGCGGAGACAGAAGGACAATACGTGGAGTTTTCCATGGCCAAAAAAGGCGGATGGTTCGAGATCAGCGCGTGGGGCAATCTGCAGTTTTTCATTTTCATCATTGCAGGAATCTTACTCCTCATATGGCTGTTTCCGCTTATCAGGGAATGCAGGCCGAAATAAGAAATGTCTCTCTTCTTTAATAAAGTAACCATCATCGGTGTCGGCCTCATCGGCGGTTCGCTGGCCAGGGTCATGAAGGCGCAAAAGATCTGCGGCGAAATCCACGGCGCCGGCAGGGGCCGCGAGACCCTGGAAGAGGCCATCAGACTGGGGGTCATCGACCACATGGGCCGGGGCCCTGCCCATGCGGTGGAGCACGCCGATCTCGTGGTCCTCGCAACACCGGTCGGGACCTTCGCTTCCCTTGTCCGGGAGATCGCGCCCCATCTGAAGAACGGAGCGATCCTGACCGATGTGGGCAGCGTGAAAGGCGGTCTGGTCAGGATCATCGAGGGTCTCCTTCCCCCGGGAGCTCGCTTTGTGCCCGGTCATCCCATTGCGGGCCGGGAAAAGCACGGTGTCGGCGCAGCGTCGGAAGACCTGTTCCGGGGCGCGAAGTGCATCATCACGCCCACGGAGAAGACCGACGTGAATGCCCTCGAGGCGGTCACCGCCTTGTGGACCGCCGCGGGAATGAACGTCGTCATCATGGACCCCGAGCAGCATGACCATATCTTCGCCGCCGTAAGCCATCTGCCCCATGCGGCGGCCTACGCCATGGTCAGCACGGTGGCGGAGTTCTCCTCAGGCGCGGACAACTATACAACCTTTTCCGGAGCGGGCTTCCGGGATTTCACCCGCATCGCCGCCAGTTCGCCGGAGATGTGGCGCGATATCTGCCTTTTGAACGGCAAGAACATCGTCGAGATGATCGAACAGTATCAGTTCGCGCTCAACAGGATCAAGAAAGCGGTCAAGCACAATGATGGGCGAAAGCTTGAGGAATTGTTCCGGTCGGCAAGCGACGTGCGGCGGGGGATGCAGTAATCCCATGGCAGACCTTGTGATAGATCCTTCCCCGGGACTCAGCGGCGAGCTGACGCCGCCCGGCGATAAATCCATCTCGCACCGCGCGGTGATGTTCGCCGCGATCGCCGAAGGAAGGACGGAGATCACCGGTTTCCTTCCCGGTGAGGATACGCTGAACACCGCGAAGGCCGTGCGGATGCTCGGCATCACCGTGGCAGAGAGCGGGCCGGGCGCGCTGACCGTCGAGGGGAGGGGCCTCAACGGTCTCTCAGAACCTTCCGGCGTGCTCGATCTCGGGAATTCCGGGACCGGCATGCGGCTCCTTGCGGGCCTGCTGGCGGGGCAGGATTTCTTCTCGGTGCTGACCGGTGACCAGTACCTGGCGAAACGGCCGATGGGCAGGATCGTGGAGCCGCTTCGCTCCATGGGCGCCGTCATCGAAGGCCGCTCCGGCGGGAAGTATGCGCCGCTCGCGATCCGGGGAGCAGGTAAGAACGTAAAGCCGTTGTCGTTCCTGAGCCCCATTGCCAGCGCCCAGGTGAAATCAGCGGTCATCCTGTGCGGATTGTACGCCGATGGCGTGACAACGGTCACCGAGCCGCACAAGTCACGGGACCATACGGAGAGAATGCTCCGGTTCTTCGGGGCCGCGGTGAAGGAAGACGGTCTCCAGGTGAGCGTGCGGGGAAGGCAGACCCTCACGGCGCGGGGAACGGTCGAGATCCCGGCGGACATCTCCTCTGCGGCGTTCTTCATGGTCGCCGCGTGCACCGTTCCCGGGTCCGACATCGTGATCAGGAACGTGGGCGTAAACCCCACGCGCACCGGCATCATCGATGTCCTGGTCTCGATGGGCGCGGACATCTCACTGCTCTCCCCGAGGGAGCAGGCCGGTGAACCGGTAGCCGACGTCCGGATCCGGTACCGAAGGCTCCACGCGGCCGCGGTCCGGGGAGACCTCATCCCGCGGTCCATCGACGAAATTCCGGTCATTGCCGTTGCAGCGGCAACGGCATCGGGGACAACGCTCATCAAAGACGCTGCAGAGCTCCGGGTAAAGGAATCAGACCGCATTGCGACCATTGCAGCGGAGCTGCGGAAGATGGGTGCCGCTGTCAGGGAACTTCCTGATGGCCTGGAGATCACCGGCAGGGAGCGGCTCAACGGAGCGCCCTGCGAAAGCCACGGCGACCACCGCATCGCCATGTCGCTGGCGGTGGCCGGGCTTGCCGCGACCGGTCAGACCGCCGTTCGGGACGCTGAATGGATCGAGACCTCGTTCCCCGGTTTTGAGCACATGCTGAGGCAGTCGGCGTATTAACGAATGATCGAAGGAGTGGATGCCATGATGAAAATACTTCGTATGATGGCCGCAATTCTCGCGATGGTCGCTGGTGCCGTGCCTTTCGCGGGCGCTGCAGAGCAGGCGATATTCGGTCCGCAGAAATATGATGTCAAGGAACGGCACGGAAAGGTGAACCGGTATACCGGAACGTTCATGGCCGGCGAAGCCCTGTATCTGATCAAGATCCAGAACGGCGATAAACTTCCCGAGAGATCGGATTGGATCGAGTTTACCCTGAACGGGGAAAAGCTCTTGAGGGACGAAAAATACGGATATCGCTATATTGCCGGTTTTGTGAACATGAAGAAGGAGAACACCTTCGAGATCGTGCTGAAGGACGATAAACCCTCCGGCTTTCGGAGACCGGCACTTCCGCCCCGGTTCGTTACTCTCACGGTCCAGCCGATCGCCCCTGCGCTGAATAAGATGCATGGGATGTTCGGGCTGAATACGTGGGATGGCCTGGCCAAGTATTCCGAAACGATCCTGAAAATAAAGAATGCTGACGCGTTGTCTCTTGCCTTGTCGGCGTCAGGTCTTCAGAACGATGTCCCCGCGCGGTCGGATGCATTGCGGAAGCTCTCCGATCTGAAAGAGCAGAGCGCACAGGATTATCTTCTCATTACCTACGGGGATGTGAATTGCGTGCCTGATGTGCGCGGCGAGGCGGCCCTTGCCCTGGGTGTCCTTGGCGACAAGGCCGTCATCCCGGCGCTGATCCCCGGCGTCCTTGATCCTGAGGAAAAAGTGAGCATCGGTTCTGCCCGGGCCCTGTCTTTTTATCGCGAGGAGGATACGCAGGAGTCTCTCGTGAAAATGCTGGAACGGCTGGATTTTATGAGGAAGGACGCAGCCATCAGGGCGATCGTAAGTGCCGGCTGGAAGCCTGTCGGCACGATCCTGAAACTGGCCGAGTCCACCGATCGCCAGGTGGCCAATACCGCCACCAGACTTCTGGGCGGGATGCAGGATCCCCGGGCGACCGATCTGCTGCTAAAATTGCTCAATGAACCGGGCACACGGGACCAATCGGTTATCATCAGCGCCCTGGGAGACACAAAGGACCCGAGGGCGGTGGAACCCCTCCTGAAGATCGCGAACGATCACGAACTGCGGAAGGGGAAACAGGCTGAATTGGGTGAGGCCCTGGCCAACCTTGGTGACCAGCGGGCCGCCGAGCCCATAGCGGACATGATCAAGAAGGCGGACACCCGGATGTCCTGGGACCGTCTTCGTGTGGCCTACAAAAAATTGACCGGCAAGGATTTCAAGTAGACGGCCTGTCGTTTTTCCCGATCGAACACACGCTCCAATGAAGGGGATATGCATAAGCGGAAAAAAGGCCTGGTCATAGCTATTGACGGGCCCTCGGGGGCCGGCAAGAGCACTATCGCACGTCTTCTTGCCCGGCGCCTCGGTTATACCTACATCGACACCGGCGCCATGTACCGCGCCATCGGATGGAACGCGAAGCAGGAAGGGGTAGACCCCTCAGATGAGCCGGCCCTTCAGCGGCTTTGCTCCCGGACCGATGTCACGATCCGGCATGATCCAGGCCTTCAACGGGTCCTGGTGAACGGCCGGGAGGTGACCGGCGAGATCCGCACCCCGGAAATGGGCATGCTGGCCTCGGCAGTCTCGAGATCCCCTGCGGTACGGGCGCGGCTTTTGACGCTCCAGCGGGGCCTCGGCGCATCGGGCGGGGTGGTGATGGACGGAAGGGACATCGGAACCGTGGTCTTCCCCGGAGCGGACGTCAAGTTCTACCTCGACGCCAGCGCCGAGGAACGGGGACGGCGGCGCTGGCAGGAACTCAAGGAAAAAGGAATGGACGTTGACCAGGCGGTCATCACCGAAGAGATACGGACTCGGGACCTTCAGGACAGCAGCCGCGCTCTTGCGCCGCTCAAGCGCGCGCCTGATGCCTGCTACGTGGATTCCAGTGCCATGACGATCGAAGAAGTTGTTGCCGCCATGCTGTCCGTTTGTGCGGAAAAGGACCCTCGGTAATCTATGGAAGTCATCTTGGCGGAAAAGGCCGGTTTCTGCTTCGGCGTCCAGCGGGCCATCAATACAGCGTTCAAGGCCGCGGGCGAGGGAAGAGTGTTTTGCCTGGGGCCGCTCATTCATAACCCCCAGGAGGTGGCCCGGCTTAAGGATGCGGGAGTGGAGACGGTCGAAGATTTTTGCGGACTTAAGCCCGGAGATTCTTTGATCATCCGTTCTCATGGCGTCCCGCCGTCGGTCCTTACCAAGGCCCGGGAACAGGGCCTGACCATCATTGACCTTACCTGTCCGTTCGTTGCAAAGGCCCAGCAGCACGCTGATATGCTCCGGAAAGAAGGCTATCAGATCGTTGTCGTGGGAGAAAAAAGACACCCCGAGGTCCAGAGCATCCTGGGATATGCCGGCGAGAACTCCGTGGTCGTGGAAACACCTGAAGACATGGGCCAGATCACGTTTCAAGTCCGGCTCGGGGTGGTGGCTCAGACAACGCAATCCTATGGTAATTTTTCAGAAATTGTGCTAAGATTGCTTCGTCTTTCCAAGGAGTTAAAGGTCTTTAACACGATCTGCAGCTCCACGAAAGAACGGCAGGACGCGACCCGCATCCTTGCTTCGCGGGTCGATGTGATGTTCGTGGTGGGCGGCAGGAACAGTGCCAACACCAGCAGGCTGGTGTCCCTCAGCCGTGAAGCAGGGAAGCCGACCTATCACGTAGAGGTCGTCGATGAGATCCAGCCGGAATGGCTGAAGGGCGTCAGGACCGTGGGAGTGACGGCAGGGGCCTCGACGCCGGGCTGGGTCATCGATGCTGTCATCAGACGATTACAGGCCGGTGGTTAATAACCGACGGCAAGATCAGCGCTAGGGTATCAGGAGGGTTGGAAGTCTCATGAACATGAGCAACGGAGATGTTGAGTTTGAGGACACGAACGCCGCAGAAGAGGACAGCAGCGAGTTCGAGCAGTTGTACAGCCAGTCGATCAAGAGCTTTCAGAAAGGCTCTCTCGTCACGGGCAGGGTGCTCCGGGTACAGTCCAACGCGGTCCTTGTCGATCTCGGTTACAAATCCGACGGGATCATCCCCATCGAACAGTTCACGCCCGAGGAGCTCGCAACGCTCAAGCCCGGTGACGAACTGGAGATGTTCCTGGAGCAGGCAGAGGACTCGAAGGGGAACCTCATCCTTTCCCGGGAAAAGGCCAAGAAACTGCAGGTATGGGACGATCTTAACGCGGCGTCCCAGAACGGGACCACGCTGAAGGGCCGGGTCATTTCCAAGATCAAGGGCGGCCTCATGGTGGACATCGGCGTCCCGGCCTTTTTACCGGGATCCCAGATCGATATCAAGCCGGTGAGGGACCTTGACCAGTTCCTCGGTCAGGTGCTGGACCTGCGCATCATCAAAATGAACTCCGGCCGCGGCAACATCGTCCTCTCGCGCAGGGCCATCCTGGAAGGCGCGCAGAATGCCCGGAAAGAAGGCCTGCTTGCCGGCCTCGCCGAAGGGCAGACCGTGTCCGGCGTCGTGAAGAACATCACCGACTACGGCGTGTTCATCGACCTCGGCGGCATTGATGGCCTTATGCATGTTACCGACATGTCCTGGGCCAGGATAGGTCATCCTTCCGAGCTGTTCAAGGTCGGGGACGCCGTGGAAGCGATCGTGCTCAAATACGACCGGGAGAAGCAGAAGATCTCCCTGGGTCTCAAACAGAAGACGCAGGATCCCTGGCTGTCGGTGGCGGAAAAATATCCTGTCGGTACGCGGGTACGCGGCAAGGTGACAAGCCTTGCGGACTACGGCGCTTTCGTCGAACTGGAGCGCGGTATCGAAGGCCTCGTGCACGTGTCCGAGATGTCCTGGACACAGAGGATAAAGCATCCCTCGAAAGTAATGACGGTCGGCGACATGGTGGATGCGCAGGTCCTTGCTGTCGATCCCGCTGCCAAGCGCATCTCGCTCGGGACCCGGCAGGTCGGTCCAAATCCCTGGGAGACCATCGGTCAGCGATACCCTGTCGGTTCCGTGGTCGAGGGCAAGATCAGGACCATTACGGATTTTGGGGCATTTGTCGGACTTGAGGAAGGGATCGACGGGCTGGTGCATATCTCGGACCTGTCCTGGACCCAGCATATAAAGCACCCTTCGGAGCTGCTCAAGAAAGGCCAATCGACCAAGGCCGTCGTCCTGAACATCGATCCTCAGAAACAGCGCATTTCCCTTGGCATCAAGCAGCTGACGGCCGACCCCTGGGAAACGGTCATTCCCGAGCGATACAAGGTCGGGAAGGATGAACAGGTGAAGGTCGCGAAAAAGGCCGAATTCGGGCTTTTCGTGGCGTTGGAGCACGGGATCGAGGGGTTGATACCGCTGTCGGAGATCCCGAAAGATGCTCCCGACATCAAAGAAGGCGATGAAGTGACCGCCCGGATCATGAAGGTCGACCGCGGCGACCACAAGATATCCCTCTCCATCAAAGCGCAGATCAAGGGGGAGGACAAAACAAGTCTGAAAGAATTCATGAAGCAGCAGGAAAAGTTCGATACGTCCATCGGCTCCCTGCTGAAGGATAGGGGGAAATAACGCTCCCGATGAAGAACAAACCGATCCTCATTATACTGGTCTCGGCTGTGGCGCTGGGGGTGCTGTTCTTCTCCGTTCTGTATCTCGCCACCCTCATTGCCGGCGGGAAACCGTCGAAGTCCCTATCGCCCCTTCCGGGAATGGAAAAGATCGCGCTGGTCAAGATCGAGGGCCTGTTGATCACCGCCGACGCCATCGTTGAAGAGATCAATAACTATGCCGAGGATTCGTCGGTGCGGGCTATCCTTATCCGGATCGACAGTCCTGGCGGCGGTGTCGTGGCGTCCCAGGAGATATTCAACGCCGTATTGAACGCCAGGAACCAGCAAAAGAAGAAGGTCGTCGTATCCATGGGCTCCGTAGCGGCATCGGGTGGATATTATATAGCGGCGGCGGGGGACCGGATCGTCGCAAATCCCGGGACCCTGACCGGCAGCATTGGCGTAAAAATGGAGTTCGCCAACCTTGAAAAACTTCTTGAAAAGATCGGCGTCAGGGGCATGGTGGTCAAAGCGGGAGAATACAAGGACATGGGCTCCCCTTTCCGGGAAATGACCGAACATGAGAAGCTGCTGCTGCAGTGGGTCATCGATGACGTGCACAGCCAATTCATAGAAGCGGTGGCAAAGGGACGGAACCTGCCGGAAGCCGACGTGAAGGCCATAGCCGACGGGAGGATCTTTACCGGTCGGCAGGCCCTTCACCTGCAGCTTGTTGATCAGCTCGGTGATCTCGAGGACAGCATCCGCGTGGCCGCGGAACTCGCCGGGATCAAAGGGAAACCCAAGATCGTGAAGAAAGAGAAGAGGGTGCAGTTCCTCGAATACTTCAAGGAAGAGACGGCAGCATGGTTCTCTGATATCATCACCCGAAGTCTGGACCGCGGTAAGGTCAGTCTTCAGTTCCGGTATTAGAAGGAAAAGGGCGCAAGAGGAGGATCGTTCATGACGAAGGCGGAGTTGATCGACAGGATATCGGAAAAAAAGCCGGGTCTTACCAGGAAACAGGTCGAGGTGGTCGTGAACACCGTTCTCGACAGCATCAAGTTCGCCCTGGCGAAGGAAGACAAGGTCGAGATCCGGGGTTTCGGCAGTTTCCGGATCCGCCATCGCCGCGCCAAGGAAGGCCGGAACCCGAAGACCGGTGAAACGGTCTCGGTCCCCCCCAAGAAGGTCCCGTTCTTCAAGGCCGGGAAAGAGATGCGCGAAATGGTCGACGGCAAGATCTGAGGCCGACGTCCTCCTGTGCACGGCACGCGCGGCTTCAGTCGATCTGAATGATGCCTTTTTGGATCGCGAACTTGATCAAGCCGGCGCGGGAATGGATCTTGAGCTTTTCGCTGATGTTGGTCTGATGGGCAATGACGGTTTTCACGCTGATGTTCAGGATATCGGCGGCTTCTTTGTGCGTGTGGCCTTCGGCAATGAGCTTCAACACCTGCTTCTCCCGGTCGGTCAACAGATCGTACGGGTCCTCCAGCAGTTCTCCTTTTTGGATTCCCAGATAACCATCAATCACTCCCGATGCTATGGAGGGGTGTACATAGACTTTTCCCGCCTTGACGGCCCGTATGGCCGTCAGGAGGTCCTCACCCACCGCTTTCTTCAGGAGATATCCCGAAGCCCCCGCCTTGAAGAACCGCTTGATATACATCATGTCCTCGTACTGGGTCAGCACCAGGATCTTGGTCCCGGGATGGTGCTTCTTGATCTCCAGCGTCGCTTCGAGCCCGCCGAGCCTCGGCATCGAGATGTCCATGAGGACGATGTCGGGCTTGTGCTTCTTGACGGCCTCGATGGCCTCCACGCCGTCCGCGGCTTCGCCCACGACCTCGCAATCCTCGGACATGTTGAGGAATGACGCGATCCCCTGGCGGACCATCGCATGGTCATCGGCGATCAGTATCCTTGTTTTATTGCCCATGTATCTCCTCCGGTGACAGCGGGATGGTGCACAGGACGATGGTCCCCTGACCGGGCGTTGAACAGACCTGCAGCCGGCCGTTCACCTGCGCAGCGCGCTCCTTCATGCCGAGAATGCCGAGGCCTCTCCCGGTATGGGTGTTTTCGAACACCGTTGCCGTATCGAATCCCTGCCCATCGTCCTCGATGATCATGTTAAAGACCTTTTTATCGTTCTTGATGGAAATGCAGACGTTCTGTGCCTTCGCGTGACGGGCTATGTTCATGGTGACCTCCTGGAACATCCTGAAGAGCGTGACCTGGAGCTCCGGCGGCAGGCTCTCTTCCCGGAGTTCGTGCAGGTTCAAAAAGCAGGTGATGCCTTTGTCCTTCAGGTTCCGGTCGATAAGCCAGATGATGCCCGCCTCGAATCCCAGGTCGTCGAGGACCGTGGGCCGCAGATTCTGGATCAGCTTGGTCGTTTCATTGATGACCATCGTCACGGTGTCCCTCATCTTACCGACCTTCTCCGGCGTGATCAGTTCGGGATGCAAACGGCACATCTCGATGTTCATGAGGAGGGCAGCGAGGGTCTGAAGGGATTCGTCATGGAGCTCCCGGGCGATCCTCTTTCGTTCGTCCTCCTGCGAGGTGATGAGCTTCCGCAGCAGCGTCGCGTTCATGAACTGCTTTTCTTCGAGCTGCCGGGTCCGTTCCCGGACCCTCTGCTCGAGCTGGACGTTCTGGCGCTGGATGCTTTCGAGAGAAACGGCGAGCTTTTGCCGCATGACATCGAAGCTCTGGGACAGGGCGCCGATCTCGTCGGTGCTTTCTATAAAAACGGGTTCGGTGAGGTCTCCTCGTGCGATCCGGTCCGCCGCCCGGATGAGCTGACGGACCGGCCTCACAATGCTCTTGCTCATGCCGAGCGACAGCACAAAAGCTGATGCCAGGGATACGATGCCGAGTATAAGGAAGCCTTTCTCCAGGGCGGTGGACGGCGCATAAACGACTGATTTCGGGACCCGCAAGGCGACTCCCCAGGGAGCGAGGTTGAGCGGGGAAAAGACCAGGATATCTTCCGTCCGCTTCTGAGCGTCCTTGCCGGTGATGTGGCAGCGGTGGCAGGAGGTCACGGTGCTCTTTTTTTCGGCAATCAGCCGGCTCAGGAATTTATTGTGGTCGATGCCGCTCAGAATGCTCTCGTTATGGTTCGAGGCGATGACGATGCCGAGGCTGTCCACCAGCTCGATGTTCATCTGTTTGTCCGTGGCGATAGCGGAGAGGATGCGGGTAAAATGATAGTTCGTTGGATCGATTAGGCCGCCCGCCGTGCCCACGACCTCGCCATTGCGGTTCTTGAGGGGGACCAGGGCGAAGATGACCTTTCGTCGCGTGGGTTCCATGGTGAAGATGCTGGAGACGACGGGACGCATTTCCCGGATGACCTTGCTCACCGGGGGTATGCCGAGCAGGTTGATGGTCCACCCCTCCCGGGGCGGATAGGTCAGGAGAACGTTTCCCATCTTGTCGAGCAGAAACACGCCATCGGAGAAGATTGAGTAATGGTAGGCCGCCTTGAGCGCCTCCCGTTCGGGGACCCAGTTGTTATCGGCGATCTCGATCTTGTCGGACAGGGATATGTCGTAGAGACGGGTCAGGTTCTCTTCGAGGATATGATCGATAGAGGTCGCGAGGATCTGCGATTCCGCGAGCCGGTTCCTATAGGATCGTTCTATGCTGGCTTCGATGTGGTAATAACTTACGAGCCCAAGGCTGATCATGATGATCAGAACGCTCAGGAGAATGGAAATGATGATTCGTTTCTGCATAGGTCACGATCCCGTGAGTGCAGGAGCGGGCGCATTGCCGTCAGTTTGCCGCGGGGAACGCGAGCGGTGAGAACCAAGCATATCAGCCGTGAGGATCGAAGGTTCCCTGCGGCCTGCAACGAGCTTGAGCGACCTGCATAGGGGGAAGATCATTGACTGCATTTTAGCATATATCCAATGTTCCGTCGAGGCGAGAGTGGCTGCAGGGCGGTATGCGGAAAGGCACAGGGAAACTGCGAGGGGGCATTATTCCCCCTCGCTTGGACGCGCGGCATGATGATGCTTCACGATCTCTTCAACGGGGACGTTCTCGATGTTCGCCAGTTCAAGCGGATGTTCGTGGACCATCCGTTCCCGGGATATCCTGCCGGTGAAAATGGCGGTATCCAGGGGGAACACCTCGGGGCTGAAGATGGAATTATAGATGTGCCATATGATGATCACCAGGAACGCGAGCAGCGCCTCGTTGGAGTGAGCGGCTTTCGCCGCGGGGATGAATTCTCCGGGCAGGAGCCGGGCAACCTCCACCGGGAACCAGAGGATCAGGCCGGTGGCGATCATCAGGAACCCGCCGGCAATGACCCCCCAGTATTCGAACTTCTGCTTGTAGTCATACCGGTCGCAGAGCGCCGGGTGGTTCGTGATGCCGAAGTAGTATTTGAGGTTCTCGATGGCGTTCCGGAAGTCGTTCATGTTGATCATCATGGAGGCCGGCCAATGCTTCTTGACGACGCCGTAGATCCCCGCGGCGATATGCACGACGATCAGCGTGGCAAAGAGCAATCCCGAGTACCGATGGATGATCCGCATGGTGTCAACGCCCCCGAGGGTCTTGATGATCCAGTGGGACACCCGGTATTCGTGGAACCGCTGCGACAGCCCGGTGATCACCAGCATGGCGAAGACGAGGGCGTTCATCTGGTGCTCGACGATCCTGCCGATCCCGAAACGTTTTATTTGAGAGTGAGATGTTGTTGCCATGGCAATCGCTCCTTCTGGGAATGGAATCGCACCGATCAGCGGTTCACCGCATACCGCCATACATGCAGGAGGATCTGTAGTATGAGCCCGATCAGCATGAAGGGGATGAAGAACTTATACGTCAGGTTTATGAGGAACACGAGCGGCGCGTTGCTGAGGCTCGGCTCATAGTGCGAAAGCCATGCGTCGGGGAAATCGTCCGAAGCGCCGGGATGGCATTTCTGGCACCGTTTCAGGAGACGGGTCTTGACGAGGTTCGTTGTCGGGCCCGTGGTCTTGGTGATATCATGGATCCCGTGGCAGTCGATGCAGGTTGCAATGGATTTCCGGGAGCCGTTCACCTCCGAGGCATTCTCCTGGCTCCTGTACAATTTCAGGGTCACGCCGTGGAAATCCTGGAGATAGGAGTTCACGACGCCGGGGGAAAGACCGTACTTCTTCATCAGGGTTGTGTCCCCATGGCATTTTCCGCAGATCTCGGGGACCTTGTCCCGGTAATCCTGGGTATGGGCGCCCTGGATGCTGTGCGCGGTGTGGCAGTCGGCGCAGATGGGGACGTCGGTGTTGTGGTCCTGGACCAGCGCGGTGCCATGGACGCTTTTCGTGTAGGTGCCGAAGATTTCCTGGTGACATCTGCCGCAGCGTTTGGAGCTTTGCAGCTTGTCGGCCCGCGCCTGGACGACCGTATGGGCGCCGTGGCAATCGGTGCAGACCGGGGCCTTGAGGTTCCCCTGGCTCAGGAGGGAATAGTGGATGCTCTCCAGGGTCTTGGTGTACTTGTCGAAATGGCAGCGGCGGCAGGCCTCGGACTGGGCAATGGAGAAATCGCGGGGCGAGTTGAAGTTCCGTTTGGGGTGCTGGCTTCCGGAAAAGCCAAAGTGGCAGTCGTAGCATCCGAGCTTGGCGTGGACCGAACCTTCCAGGGCCGCGGCATCGACCTTCAGAGAAACCTTGTCGCCGCTCCGGAGCCTGATCCCCATGGCATGCTGGTGACAGCGCAGGCACTGTTCCTTCTCGGAGGTGAACTTCCTGCCCCCCGCGATGGAAGTGAGCGTATGGGGATTATGGCAGCTCGCGCAGACCGGCGCCTTGTTCTCCTTGGTCAGGAGCGAGGCATGGACCGGGGAGCGCTTCAGCTGTTCATCGGCATGGCATTGGCGGCATATCGCCGATGACCTGCTGCTGAACTGCTCCCGGCTCCGGAATGAACGCTGCGGATGCCCCTGTCCCTGCCCGGCGAACTCCCCGTGGCAGGAGGAGCAGCTCAGGGACTGATGCACCGAGGCCTTGTACTTATTTGCGTCAATAAAGGCCTCCAGGCTCTCTCCGTTCTG
Organism: Nitrospirota bacterium; assembly: GCA_020052615.1. GTDB lineage: Bacteria > Nitrospirota > UBA9217 > UBA9217 > UBA9217 > JAAXXJ01. Next base: position 51,413 of record JAGVOT010000111.1, read on the forward strand.
GAACTTGACGGACAGCCCCCGTTCGCCATGGCAGCCAAGACACGCCAGGACGTCTTCCGGCAGGCCCTGTTCAGCGGAGAACACCGCCGGTGGAGCTGCTGCAATTGCCAGGAACAACAGCATGAGGTAAACAGGAAAGCGTTTTCCTTCCTTCATGGTTGTCCTCCTTGTCGTGAAGAGATTGTATCGGTCTGTTTTTCCACTGTCCCCTACTATAGCAGAGGAACGGGAACGGTGGTAGTGGGAAAAGTTCTTATCCCTCCAGGTATTTGTTCCTAGGACCGTCATGAGCCAAGGGCCGGTTCAGCGCCCCGGGTGCTGGGCGACGATGCTTTCAGCGATCCTGACCAGTTCGACGGGGGAAGACCGCATGATCAGGGAAAGGCGGAAATCACCCTCGTCCCAGGCCATGCGGCTGCACTGCTCTTCCCTGCGGCATACCCCGACCTCAAGGACGGCGACCCTTCCCTTGAATGGATACTGGACCGTTTCGCGCACCTCTGTCAGCTGGATCTTCAGCGCCAGAGGAGGATGCGCGCGGGCGGTCTGCGTGATGACGAGGATCGTTTCGTTGCGGTCATCGCTTTTCGAGAATTCGGTCAGGACAGCGGCATAGGGCCGCGTCTGCGCCGCGATCAGGGCGGGGGGCCACTGGACGCTCCGCGGATAGTACGCCGGCGTGTACACGGGATCGATCTTGAGATGCGCCCGCACATCGTCGATGCTCGGATATTTCCGGAATGCGCCCTCCTGGACGGCCGAAGGTATCCAGTTCAGGACCTGGAGCATGCCGAACAGAACGGCTATCATTGTGGCGAATACCAGCAGACCGCCGAAAGTCTTTTTCACAAACGCACCTCTGACCTCTTATACCAGGTAATAATTGATACTGAAGATCGTCACGAGAACGATGATGAATGCCAGGGACCCTTTCATCGCCGGGGCCGGCGGCTCTTCGAGCCGGGTGATCCTGCTCTCGATAAGTATGGAGTGGCTGTATTCCTCGATCCGGTCGCGGAGACGGGGCGTATTCGGCAGCGGATGCTGCTGCTCCCCGGCATCGGCGAAGTAGAATTTGCGGAGCGCGCTCGCCAGGGCGGCCCGGTTCCCGGTGAGCTCCGCGGCCACGTCATCGCAGATCTTTTCCTCCTCCTGCACGATGCGCCGGAACTCCATGAGGATGATGGGGTTATAGAACATCAGGATCCGCAGCAAAAAGACGACCACCATGAGGGGCCGCCTGCTTCTGTCGATGTGCCCGATCTCGTGGGCAACCGCCGCCCGAAGCTCTTCGAAGGTTAGCGCTTCCACGAGCCTTCCGGATAGGTAGACCGCCGGCTTTTTCCCGGTGGAGGAAAACATGATGTACTCCTCATCGTCGAGAATGAATATTTCGGGCTTCCCGCCGGGGAGGCTTTCGAGGGCCCGGGTCACGCGCGATTCCGGTTCCGGATCGGTCGTGTCCAGCGAAGACCCGCCCGGGGTCAGCGTATGGTGCGCGATCGGCAGCATCTCCTGTACGACGAATATCACCGCGGTAAAGGCGAGAAAGAGAAGGAAGAGCACGCCCACGGGCACAACCCCCCAAAGCTCCAGGTTGAGCCACCGTCCGATGTCGAAGAGAGCGTCGAGCCGGAAGAGGGCGGAGCCCCGTTCGGGGCTGAGGAACTGGTAGAGGGGGTAGGAGACGATGGGCAGCACAAGCACCATCAGGCGGAAACGCTGCCGCATGACCGGGGACTCGATCCTCCACGCGATCAGCGCCGTATCGACGATGAAGGCGGCGATGAGCGAGTGCAGGAAGGACTGGACAAGGTACATGCCCGGCCATGAATTGAAGATCGCAGAGAGGTTTGTCATGCATGGGGACGACCCTGACGGTCGTGTAATGATGCGTTGTTTCTCAGGGCCGTGACCATTATAGCGAAATATTGTCCGGTTGTCATAAAAAAGCGATTACTCTATAATAGAGGCCTGTCCCGTGCGGCGTAAAAGCGGGGAAGGGAGGATGGCCACGGAACAGTTCGATGTCCTCGACAGCAGCGGAAGGAAGACAGGGGCGCTCATCGGCCGGGACGATGCGCATGCTGCCGGCGTATGGCACGGCGCGTTCCATTGCCTCATGGTCTACAGGAACGGGGGCAGCGAGTATGCACTGTTCCAGAAACGGTCAGTGGAAAAAGTTATCGCGGCCGGGCTGTTCGATGTGAGCGTGGGAGGGCACTATTCAGCCGGCGAGGATGCCCGGAGCGCCGGACCGCGGGAGATCAGCGAGGAGCTGGGATTGGCCATAACGTTCCCGGATCTGGTCCCCCTGGGGAGAAGGGTGTTCGCATACTCTTTTGGTCCCGGCAGCGTTGAACATGAGTTCCAGGATGTATTCCTGCTGCCCCTTGCGACGAGGCCGGAAATCCTTGTCCTGCAGGCGGGAGAGGTCGACGCGGTGCTTGAGATGGAGATCGGAAGAGGCATCGAACTGTTCTCCGGCGCGACCGCATCGGCGACAGGCAGGCTGACCGGCATCGATGGCGGGGAAGCGCAGGTTTCCGTCGCGATGGCGGATTTTGTTCCCTCTGAGGACCAGTACTATCGCAAGTTCCTGCAGCTTGCGCGGCGGTACCTGCGAGGGGAACGTGAAGCGCTGGCAATATGACTTGACTCCGCGAAGAGTTGCGTTACAATTGATGCATTGATGCTGCGTCCGGACGGCATTACCGTGCCGGACCTCGGGAGGGGATCCATGAGCGAACAGGACGTTACACGGCGTAATTTCATGATCCGGACGATCATCGGGATCGGCGCATTCATCGGCGTGGCGATCTCCGTTCCGCTCGCCGGATTCGGCATCCTGCCTGTCCTCCGGAAAAGGGATGCGGGCTGGAGCGATGCCGGAACCGCAGCTGACCTCCTGACGGACGAACCGCAGGAGCGGAGATTTTTCCAGATGGTCAAGAGCGGCTGGCAGGAGGAGCGGATGGAGCGCACGGTCTGGCTGGTCAGAAAGGCCGACGGAAGCGTCACCGCCTTCTCGCCGAACTGTCCCCACCTGGGCTGCGGGTACCGGTGGTTCAGCCAGGACAAGCAGTTCAAGTGCCCCTGCCATGCGAGCTTTTTTGATATCGACGGGAAGGTGATCGCCGGCCCCGCGCCCCGGGCGCTCGATACGCTGCCGGCGAAGATCGAGAGCGGGAAGGTCCTGGTCAAGTTCGAGATATTCCAGGTAGGGACGGCGAAGAAGACGGCGGCCTAACGGCCTGACGCGGCCGCGGGGACATGGCGAAACGACGAGACAAGACGGCAGCAGGACTTGTACAGGAGGCGTTATGGTGAAGGGACTGCTTGACTGGCTGGACGAACGCATCAAGATACGGGACCTCTGGAACGATTTTGCCGACCGTCCCATCCCCGGCGGATCGAGCTGGTTCTATGTGCTCGGCGCGTCGCTGCTCTTTATATTCTCCCTGCAGATGATCACGGGCATCCTGCTGGCCATGTACTACGCCCCGACGCCCGATCATGCCTATGCCAGCGTGAAGTTCATCGAGGAGGTGGCCCCGTTCGGCAGCTTCGTAAGGGGAATGCATCACTGGGGCGCAAGCTTCATGATGGTCCTCGTGGGCCTGCATATGATCCGGGTGTTCGTCTTCGGCTCGTATAAAAAGCCGCGGGAGATCATCTGGGTGCTCGGAATCGGACTTATCGCCATTGTCGGCGGGTTCGCCTTCACGGGATATCTGCTCCCCTGGGACCAGAAGGCGTACTGGGCGACGGTGGTGGGGACGAACGTTGCGGGCACGGTGCCGGTGGTAGGCGGCGTGCTCCTGCGCATCGTGCGCGGAGGCACGGAACTGGGGGCGTTTTCCCTGAGCCGGTTCTTCGCGATCCACACGTATATCCTTCCCTGGAGCCTGGCGCTCCTTGCCGGCCTCCATGTGTTCCTGCTCGAGCGGGCAGGGGCCGGGGGCATCTGGAACGCGGCGGACCGGGTCCCCTACAAGGCGGAGCCGCTGTTCCCGAACCAGATATTCAAGGATACGATCTTCATCGCCATGGTCTTCATCGCCCTCGCCGGTCTGGCCGTTCTTTTTCCCGCGCCCCTCGAGCCTCAGGCGGACCCTACGGACAGCACCTATAACCCGAGGCCTGAATGGTATTTCTATTTCGTCTTCCAGATGCTCAAGATATTCGAGGGCAAGCTCGAACTGCTGGGGACGGTCATCCTGCCGAACCTGGGTGTCGCGGTCCTGCTGCTCGTCCCGTTCATCGACCGGTCCCCCGAGCGTGATCCGGCAAAGCGGAAGCTCATGATGACCGCGGGGGCGCTTTTCGTCGCTACGGTGATCGGCCTTACCATCGCCGGCGCCCGCGCGCCCATCGTGAATGTGCCTGCCGTCACTTCACCCTCGGTCCTTGCCGGCCGGGAGATCTATGCCAGGAACGGCTGCAGCGCATGCCACAGCATCCATGGCAAGGGCGGGAAGATCGGACCCGACCTGACCCATGTGGCCTCGCGGCGTCCTGATGCGGACTGGCACCTCAAACATTTCCGGGATCCCCGGGCCGTCGTACCGGGCTCGATCATGCCGAAGGTGGACCTGTCAGACAGGGAACTGCGCGAGTTGACTGACTACATGCTGAGCCTGCGTTGAGGCCGGCGGCGTCCGCAATAGTTGCGATACAAAAAGGATGCCTGTCCACGGCCTGTCATTGCTGCATGGTGCTCTGTCGATGATGCCTTTCCTCCAGGTCGGAGCAGTACATCCGCCGACCTGAGCGATCCCAACAACGCCCCTCTTTCGCCTGTGATTTATCTTTCATTCGTATCGTACCCATGCTATATAGGGACACCTACGATACTTCATCTGGTAACTTAACCTGTATGTCAGGGGAGGCATCATGTCAGAGCTCAGGAGCAGCAAGAAGTTCACGATCGTTCGGGTAGTGGTCTTATGCATCATCGCTGCGTTCGCCTTGAGCAGCTGCGGCGGAGGTGGGGGCGGCGGGGTGGTCTCACCTCCCACCTGCACCTGCAGCTCCGGAACCCCATTCTGGGCCGCAGATTTTACGTCAAACTTGCCCTATTGTGTTTGCGCAAACGAGGTCGATACAGGGACCCACAGTCGCATCTTTGCAGAAAACACGTTTTCTCTTACGCCTGCCGAGGTGGCATGGGTCAAAAGTGCATTTGATAATGATATCTATCCGTCAAACACGTTAAATTTCGGGAGTGAGCCGAATCCCGGTATCGATGGCGATCAGCTGATCACCATCCTGCTTTTGAACATCAGGGACGGGTTCAATGGAGGGAGCTATACGGCCGGCTACTTTGATCCCGGCAACGAATACCCCTTGTCCGCAAATCCGTACTCGAATCAACGGGAAATGTTCTACATGAACATCAATCCGGCGTTGACCATCATAGAGCAGGAGTTTAATTCGACGCTTGCCCACGAATTCCAGCACATGATCCATTGGGAGCAGAAGACCCATCAGAAGGGCCTCCTTGACGATACATGGTTGAACGAAGCCATGTCGGAAATAGCGCCCACATTCCTCTACGGGCCCAGCTATTCTCGCATTTACACATATGAACAGGATCCCTCAAACTCGCTGACCACCTGGAATGGGACGATCCATGATTACGGTATTGCCTATATGTGGTCGCAGTACTACAGCGACCAATTCGGCGGAAGTATATTCAAAAGCATGATGACAACGACCGCAACCGGAATAACGTCGGTCAATGAAGCATTGGCAACGGCATCCCCTGGAAAGACCTTTGACAGCACCTTTAACGATCTTTCGATAGCGATCCTTTTAGGTACGATCACAGTGCCCGGGCGTCCCGAGTGGTCCTATTCGACTATTGATACATCCCCCACTAATACCTGGGTAACCCTGCCGGGCCTGTTGACCGATGCCAATCTCAATCCGACCACTTTACCGGCACTCGGTCCCTGGAGCATCGGGTTCAGCTGGTATGATCCTCTTGTATCCCCGCCAGACGGAACGGTCACCTGGACTGCTGCTTCGGTATTGCAAAAGGCGACATTCATCGATGACGGTGGCGGTACGATAACTACGAACATTACGTCAGGAGCGTCGTATAGTTTCAATACCAATGGAATACTGATCGTGACAAACCAATCAAGCGATGTGTCGCTTCCCACAGGAGGCGGGGTGGTGCGCACCGCGCCTTTAGCGATGGGGCCGGTTATGTACCAGTCGCCGAAGCAGATGCTTGCGGCGGCGAACGTGCAGTCCCTGGCAGAGGGCAAGCCACGTGAGGTCTGCGTCCACTCCGCGTTCCTGGAACGGGAAAAGGAGCTGCGCAGGAAGGGTTTCAAACCCGGATTCTAGTCCGCTGCGAATGATCCTGCTCCCGGACGATTCGCGAACGCGGAGCTTACAGGCTCAGGAGAAGATAGATCATGAGAACTGTTCATTATGGCCTTGCCATGATCCTGTTGACCGCATTGTGGACGTCCGCCGGATCGGCGATGGGCAAGCGAAATCCCGAGGGTCTGGTGTCCCTAACCGGCACTATCCGGGTGACGGGGAACATGCCCTTTGCCCGCGTCGTGCTGGTGCCTCAGGGCGAGGATCCGGATCGGGCCACGAAGGACCGCATCTACCTGGTGACCGGGGACAAAGCCAGGGAGCTGATGGACCGCTACCAGGGCAAGACCGTCACACTCCTGGGCTCTCCCTGCGCCTCACCGTCACCGGAGTATCAGAAATGCATCGCACCGGTCGAGATCCGTCAAGGGGCGTCAACGCTGCCTTAGCCGGGAGGGGAGGACCATCATGGAGATCAAGATATTAGGTCCCGGCAGTCTCAATGACCAGAAGATGGAGGAAATGGTCAAGGTCGCCGTCAAAGAGCTCGGCGTCGAAGCGACGCTGGTGAAGATCTCGGACATCGGGGAGATCGTCAGGTACGGCATCGTTGCCACTCCGGGGCTCATCGTGAACGGGAAGGTAAAACATTCCGGCAAGACGGTCCCGGACATGGACCGGATCAAGGACCTCATAAAGAGCGAGCTGTAGAACGGTCCTTGAAAAGGACCGAACAGGACGAGACCGGGCGTCTCTGATCCAATCAATTAATTGCGAGGCATAGCCCATGCTGAAGGTGATGTTCCTTTGTACGGGGAATTCCTGCCGAAGCCAGATGGCGGAAGGGTTCGCACGGACGCTCGGCCAGGGCCTCATTGAAGCGCGCAGCGCAGGACTGATGGCGGCAGGCGTCAACCTGCGGGCCGTCGCGGTCATGTTGGAGGCGGGGATCGATATTTCCGGCCAACGGTCCCGGGAGATCGATCCGGACCTGCTTAAGTCGATGGATGTCGTGATCACCCTCTGCGACAATGCCGCGGAAGCCTGTCCTGTCACACCGCCCTCCATAAAACGGCTCCATTGGCCTGTCAAGGACCCGGTCCGGGCCGTCGGCACCAATGAGGAGATCATGAACGAATTCCGACGGGCACGGGATGAGATCGGGGAAAAGATCGAAAAATTCATAGCAGAGATCAAGGCAAAGGGAAAATGACCATAGCCGGAACGTCGGCGGCACGGAATCATTTGTAAACAGCTTTCAGGCCGGCGCGATCGAGATTTCATCATTATCGACCTTATCCTCATGATATATGCCCGCCACCTGATAAAAATATTGCCCCATCGATCAGTGCCGTATTTCTGTGACGGGCTGATGCTAAGTGTCAGAAAATATATAGAAAAAATGCGTCGGTCATGGAGTATGCTTTTTTCCATTCACGCCAGAGGAAAAGAAAAAACAGTTGCGAACTATCGAATACGGGAGTATTATACGGCAGTTTATAACCGATATTGATCAGGGTTCTTCTCTGATGACCTTAAGGAGGAAGTAGCTGATGGTAAGTATTACTGACGGAGCGGTAACGAAGTTCAAGGAAGTGGTCACCCAGCAGGGTACTGCCGGCGACGGGGTGCGGATATTCCTCGTCCCCGGCGGCTGAAGCCCCTCTCTGGCTATGGACGTAGCCAAAGCCGCCCAGGCGGGCGACACGACCTTTGAAAAGAACGGTCTGAAGGTATTTCTCGAGGACCGGGCGAACCAGATGCTGGCGACCACGACCATCGATTTCGCCGAGGGACAGGGTTTCGTCCTCTCCGGCATGCAGAAGGAAAGCTCTTCCTGCGGATCCTGCAGCTGCTGAGAACAGCGCCGAACCAAAGCGTGTAGTTAACCAATGAAAGGCCGTTTCCCATGTTGGGAGGCGGCCTTTTTTTGTCCATAGGCATACATGGGCTTATACTTCAGCAAGACCTTCCTCCCTGCGCTACAATAGAATGAGAACCGGTTATAGCAAGGATTATCCTATTAAAATGCATTTGGACACGGGAAAAGCGGATTAACTGTCTGATAAGGGCGGATATGATAAATAGAAAGTGGGCTTTTACTTGATCCGACTTTATCCGGTTCTTATCGGATTTTATCCGTGTCAAAGATTTTCAGGTGCCTGTCCATGGCCATGCTCAAGATAAAGGACCTGGTTTATGAGGCCGCCGGCCAGAGGCCCTCGCGCATCCTTGACGGGCTCTCGTTCACCGTCGAGTCCGGCGAGGTCCACGCGCTTCTCGGCGCGAACGGTACCGGCAAGAGCACGCTGGCCTATCTGATCATGGGATGCGGGGGATACCGGCCCTCGTCCGGCGACATCGTGTTCGAGGGAAACGCTCTCGGTTCCCGGCCGATCCACGAGCGCGCCCGTATGGGCATCACCATGGCGTGGCAGGAGCCGGTGCGTTTCGAGGGGATCACGGTGAACGATTACCTTACCTTCCGGAACAAGGATGCCGACACGGCGGAGCTCCTTGCGCTGGTGGGGCTGAATCCCTCGCTCTATGGCCACCGGATGGTGGACCGCGCCCTGAGCGGCGGCGAGCGGAAACGGATCGAGCTGGTGTCCATCCTCGTGCTCCGGCCGAAGCTTGCCATTCTCGACGAGCCCGATTCAGGCATCGACATGCTCTCAACGCAGGACATCATCAACGTGATCGGCGCCTTCAAACGAAACGGTTCTGCGGTCCTTCTGATCACCCATCGCGAGGAGATCGCCATGATCGCCGACCGGTCCTCGCAGTTGTGCGGCGGCCGGATCATCTGTTCCGGCGATCCGGCGAAGGTGGCCGAGCATTACAAGGCGCGTCATTGCATGATCTGCAGCGACCGGGAGTGCCACTATGTCTGAGCTTGACGAACTGACGGCGTGTTTTGGGAACGCGGGTGGGGATGTGGCCGCCCTCGGGGACGCGGAATTCGCCCACCTGGCCGCGAGCGGGCATCGCATCCTGAGCAGCCGCACGGTGGAAGGCCTTGTCGTCGACGCCCGGGAAACACGGGACGGCATCAGCGCTCATGTCACGGTCAAGGCCGGGGTGAAGCTCAAGAACCCTGTCCATATGTGCTTCGGCGTGCTGCACAAGGAAGGAACGCAGAGGATCGAGATGGATATTCGGCTGGAGAAGGGTTCGTCCGCCCATGTCATCGCCCACTGCATCTTCCCGAAGGCCGAAAAGGTGCGGCATATCATGGACGCAACGGTCGCCATCGGCGAAGGCGCCGAGATGAGGTACAGCGAGACCCATTTCCACGGGCCCCTCGGCGGCGTGGAGGTCGTGCCGAAGGCCGTGGTCGCGGTCGGCAGGGGCGGGCGCTATTTCACGGACTTTACCCTGACGACGGGCAGGGTCGGGAAGCTTGACCTCGATTACACCGTCGAAGCGGCGGAGAATGCCGTGACGGAGCTTGTGGCGCGGGTCTTCGGACATGGCCGGGACGCTATCCATATCCGGGACAAGGTCCTGCTTGCCGGAAAGAACGCGCGCGGGCTCATCAAGTCACGGGTCGCCATCGAGGACGACGCCACCGCCGAGGTCACGGGCATCACCGAGGGCAACGCGCAAGGCGCGCGGGGCCACGTGGACTGCATGGAGATCGTGAAGGACCGGGCCGTGGCCAGGGCCATTCCCATCGTGCAGGTGAACGATCCCGGGGCGAAGGTCACGCATGAAGCGGCCATCGGCAGCGTGGATAAACGGCAGATGGAAACGCTCATGGCCCACGGCCTGCTGCCCGAGGAAGCGGTGGACATCATCGTGAAGGGGATGCTGCGGTAACATCTAGTTGACAACGTTCAGGACATCGTGGACAGAAATAATGCTCACGTCATCGTGGACTCGATACTCTGAAACCGCGATGTCGTGATAGAAGCTCGGCAGATCATCGCAGTTGATACTTGTATTCTTCGACCTGGATCGTATCCAGGAAAAGCTTTAGCTTTTGTTCTTTGACATCGATAGTAGCCACAACGTATTCGTACTGAGTCTGCGGTGGAGCAGAGAACATTTCTCCGAAGATGTTCAGACGGCAGTCATTTCGGATAAATCTGACGAGATGATAGTGTTCATCTTCCGGCTTCGCCAAGGGATGCTTAGGAGCATCGCTCTTACTCGGAAATACCAATTTTATATTCTTCTCGGCTAATGCCGTAAGAGGTGTCTTGCCTTTGATCTTGCTGTAGCGATAGGTGCTGTTATGCCGATATTCAAATGCCAGAGATTCCCTTCGAAGCTGCGGTACTGATGCCATGGTGATTTTATCGAGAAACTTTTGCCGGTAATGATCGTTGAACTTTTCGACAATCCCGTTTCGCCATGGTTCGGAAGGCGGAATGAACCAGAGTTTGACTCCGTAGGCCAGGCAGAGACGAATAAGCGGCCCCATGCCTCGGGGATGGGTTGGGCTCCCGTAAAAGGAGAAATCATTGTCCACCTGCAGGTTCTCCGGGATACCCATGCACATCCAGATCGCATAAACAGCGCTTAAAACGCTTTGCGCTGCCCGGGAAGTAATCGGCTCAATGCCGCATCTGTTGATCGACGTATCGACGGCATGCAGGCTGTAGAACTTTATCGGGCCGGTAAGGTAGCAAGGGCCGACCATATCTATCTGCTGTGTCTGATTAGGCAACAGCGTCGGGAGTTCGGGATATTTCTTGCCTTTTGGTGCATAGCGTCCTGTTCTCCGGTGGGTCAATTCCCGGCGCCGTAGGATACGGCCGATCGTGCTGAGCGAGGGAACCGGCTGGACCTCCATGTCAATCAGTTTCCATTGGATGGCCTGATTGCCACAGAAGAGGTCATTGTTATATAGGTCCAGCCTCACCAGCTCTACGATCTTCTCTATCTCAACGGGTGTACGATAAGGGCTGGATAATGGTCGCCGAGATTGATCTTCAAGCCATGCCGGATCATCCGGGGTATACCGAGCTGACCATTTGTACAGCCATGAACGAGAACAACCGAGAGATGCACAAATCTCATCCGGATCTTCTCCTTCATGGAACCGCTGCACCGCTTTCAATCGCTTCTGCTTTTTCATGAACACCTCCTCTTCGGTTAGGTGTTCATAATACGTTGATGTTGCGGCTATTCGATTGTCAAAGAGCTTTTGTCCACGATGTCGTGAACCGAAAAAGTATCCACGATGTCCTGAACGTTATCATCTAGTTGCTACCGAGAACACAGAAAGCACAGTTATAAAAACGCCGACGGGGTTGTTCTCCCGCCGGCGTTTTCGTTGTCATTACTTGTCTTTCTTCGTGCTTCTGACTTCTGACTTGCGTTCCTGGTTCTTACACCCCGCCTTTTTCCAGCGGTATTTTCCTCGTTATTTTGTGCCAGGTAATGCCGCTGTCCCTTTCGCCGAAGGGCATGTACATGAGCTCGATGTCGACGGTCATCTCATGATCGAGAATGTTCGTGACGCTCTTGCCGTCCTTTTTAACATATTCGGCGGGATAAGGAATCTCGAAATCCTCATGCACGGGCTTGTTCGGCGGCAGGCCGTTGTCGCGGATGATGCCGCTCTTTTCGTAGGGTCCGCGGCCCATCTTGTCGCCGCGGCCGAGCTGCTGGGGAATGGGCATGTAGATACGGGTATGCTTCGCTATCTGATTACCTTTTGAATCTTTCGCGGTCACTTCCAGGACCAGCCGGTTGGGGGTTGGTCAGCCGTCAGGGATGGAGTGGCCGGCGCGATTGATCATCTCGATCTTGACGAGAGCCTGGGGCATCATTTTCGCTCCGTCGCGCCAGATGTAGCCGAGGGTCTCGACCTTGAAGTCCACGGCGCTTTTGCCCATGTTAAGGTCGTTGTAGCTCTGCATGTTGTGGCCGAGCTTGCTCTTCTTCATGTGGCATTCCTGGCAGCTTTCCTGGCCGCCCTCGGCGCGGTAGGCCCAGAGGTAGCTCCCGTAGAGCGTTCCGCACTGCGACGGGTTCTCCAGCTCGAAGTTCGGGCCGAGGCCATGGCACTGTCCGCAAAGGATGGATTCGGACATGATGGGGCTCTTCTTCATGACCGGATGGCTGGGGTCCGGATGGCTGCCTTCCTTCGATCCGAAGACCTCGTTCTTCTGCGGGAATCCGTCCACCCACTTGTGGGTGATCGCGTTCCGCTGGTGGCAGACGAGGCAGTTGATGTTGACCTTCGTCAGTTGCTGTTCCGCTTTATTTCTCGCGTCATCGCTTGACTTGGGGTCCATGAAGATATTGACGTTCTTTACGATCTCCTTGGCCACGTCGTCCGTGGCGTCGGCCAGCTGGGGGAGGTGGCATTTCGTGCAGATGGCGAGGTGCCGGTTTTCCACGTCCTCGGGCTTCTTGACTCCCGAATGCTTCCAGCCCATGAGCCCCACGTTGACCGTCGTCTTGATGGTCGCCGCGGTCCTGCCGGTGCCGTAGATCGATTTGGCATGGAGCGATTTTTCCCAATCCTTGTAGATCTCCTCATGGCACCCTTTACAGCCCGTCGAATCGTACATCTTTGCAAGTTCGTCGATGGTCCTCGCTTTCTTTCCCTCGGCCGATGCGGCCTGACCCGGCAACGGCATCAGGAGCGGCAGCGCGAGCAATGCCATTACTGCTGCGGTTCTTGCTACTCTCATATGCTTCCTCCTTTCGTAGAATAGACCTTTCTGAGGCAGGTCAAAGGCATCCAGTAGTTGCATAGTTTATAAACAATTAAACTAATTGTCAAGAAGGAGTAAATTGCAGGATGTTACATTATAGAAAGTGAATGAGCTTTTCTTATGATCAAATGGCCGGGCAGGATGATCTCCTCCCGGCAGCTATTAAACAGATATAAAGCGGGACTAGTCACCTTGTCCCGCTTGATCATGATGTTGTATTTCCGAAGGCTTCGCAGCTACTTTCCGGCATCCTGTTTATCCTTCTTCGCCCTCGCCTCGTTCTTTTTCTTCTTGCCGGCCAGGTAGGCCTCGATGGGCCGCCAGCCGAAGGACATGCTGCCTGCCGCCGCTTCGGTCGTCACATTCACCAGTTTCCTGCCGACCAGGCTGATGGCCATCGCGATCCCGATGAAGGGAAGGAACACCGCGAAGACCAGGCCGATGACCGGGGCCGCCAGGAGCATCACGGCTACCGGCGCC
>JAGVOT010000127.1 GCA_020052615.1 Nitrospirota bacterium
CTCGAAGCGGCGCAGCCCGAGAACATTGGCGCGCGCCCGTGCCGAATGCTCGGCGATCTGGGCATCGCCTTCCAGCATGTGGACCGTCGTGCCGGAAACGGCGTGCACGCCCCAGTACCCGATGATGCTGAGTACGAACAACAGCGCCAGCAGAATGCCAAAACCCATGCTCAACCTCATTCCGATGCTCATGTTCTTAACCATAGCCCCCCCCGCCTTCGATTTGAACTGCTATGCATATATGTTCAAGAAAGATCATCGCGCCGGAACCAGCGCGGACGCTCACGTCTTCGTTTCTTCCCGCTCCACCGTCTTGATCAGCCTCGGCACATCAAGGATGAGCGCGACGCTGCCGTTCCCCAGGATCGTGGCACCGGACACGCCTTCCACGCCCTTGTACATCTTGCCGAGGTTCTTGATCACCGTCTGATGGCCGCCGACCACGTGGTCCACCACAAATCCCACCCGGACGTTATCCACCTTGGCTATCACGACCTGTTCGATGGAGGGCCGCTCGCCCTCCATGGCGAAGCGCTCCCGCAGCTTGATATAGGGCACGATCTCGCCGCGCACGTTCAGCAGGTCGCGGTCTCCCATCTTGTGGGACTGCGCGGCCGTCAGTTCGACGCATTCATCGACCAGGGAAAGGGGGAACACGAAGTGCTCATTCCCGATCCTCGTGAGAAATCCGTCGATGATGGCCAGGGTAAGCGGCAGCGACAGGATGATGGTAGTCCCCTCGCCCCGCGTGCTGGTGATCTCGATCGTGCCGCGCAGGGCCTCGATGGCCTGTTTCACCACGTCCATGCCGACGCCGCGGCCTGATACGTCGGTCACCTGCTTTGCCGTTGAGAAACCCGGTGCAAGGATCAGCGCGTACAGCTCCTTCTCGGTCAGCTCGGCGTCCGCCGAGATCATCCCCCGCTCGATGCCCTTTCTGCGGATCGCCTCGGTGTCGATGCCGGCGCCGTCGTCGTCGATCCGGATGAGCACATGCGCACCGGAATGGGCGGCGGAAAGGATGATGTTGCCGTTTCGGGCTTTACCCAGCGCCTGACGCTCGTCGGGCATCTCGATGCCGTGGTCGATGCAGTTCCTGATGAGATGCACCAGCGGGTCATGGAGCTTTTCGATAACGGACTTGTCGAGCTCCGTCTCCGCGCCCTCCATGAACAGATCGACCCCTTTGCCGAGGCTCTGGGACAGGTCGCGGACAAGCCTTCGGAACTTGTTGAAGATAGTGCCGATGGGCAGCATCCGGATGCTCATCGTGTTGTCCCGGAGCTCCGCGGTCAGCCGCTCCACTTCCTCGGCAATGGTCAAAAGCAGGGCGCTGGTCCCTTCGGTCGCCACCTGCGTCAGCCGCGCCTGGACCGTCACCAGCTCCCCGACCAGGTCCACGAGCTTGTCGAGCTTGTCGGACTGGACACGGATGCTCGTGAGCTCCTCGGACTTCTGCCGCTCCTTCCGCAGGCCGCGCACGTGCTGCTGCTCGGTAAGCGCCGCCTCGACGCGGTCATTATTGACCAGGCCTTTTTCCACCAGGAGCTCGCCGATCCGCTTCTGTTCCGACGAGATCTCCTCGATGTCGGCCGCAGACAGATCGCCCCGCTCCACCAGGATCTCGCCCAGTTTTTTATAATCGTCATCTTCTGAAAGACCGCCCTCGATATCGATGGGCTCGATCGTAAGTTCGCTCGTGTCCTGGATAAAGATGAATACGTCCTTGATGGCATTCACGCCCTTGGTGGTCGTCAGGATCACGTCCCAATAGATATAGCAGAGCTCGGGGTCCAGTGCTTCCAGGGGCGGGATATCGCCGAGCTGGGCCACCACCCGGCAGGTACCGAGAGTCCGTAGCTCGTCAATGAGAAATTGCGGATTGGTGCCGGTGAGAAATATGTCCCGGGCGGGCCGGAACCGGATGCGGTATGTCGCCTGCGGCTCCTGCACGGTGGGGGCCGGTTCGGCAGGCTGTTTCGTCCTGGATGCGGCCCCTTGGGGAAGGAGGCTCCGGAACCGGTTGATGATCTGCTCCGTCACTTCGCTTTCGGCGGTCGTATGCTTGTAGACCTCGTCGAACAGTGCTGCGATCTGGTCCCGCGCAGCCAGCGTGAGGTTGATGATCTCCCGGGTGACCACCATTTTGTCGTTCCGGATGGCATCATAGACTCCCTCCACCTCGTGGGCGAAATGGGAGATGTTGTCAAAACCGCAAGCGCCGCCGGACCCCTTGATCGTGTGCAGGGCCCGAAAAACGCGGCTGATGACATCTTTTTCCCGGGGAGATTCCTCGAGGGCAAGCAAGGCGTTCTCGAGCTCGCCGATAAGTTCATAGGCCTCGCTTTTGAACATCTCCCGCAGAACATCAAGATCAAAGGTTTCGTTATCGTCGCTCATGCTTGTTCGCTCCATTCCCCGTGGGCGGGCCTGTCTTACGAGGTCTCGTGGTCATGCAGCCACAGACAGGATTTCCTCGTGTTCTCCTGGCAGCCGATGTGGCGGAAGAACCCGAAACGGCCGAGCAACTGGCTGAACCGCTCCTGTTCCAGACCGGTGATCGTCATCTGCTTGTTAAGATCGGCGGCCATGCGATGGGCCGAACAAATCACCTGCGCGAACGTAACATCAAGATCGCCGATAGCTTCCACATTCACTTCGACCGCAGGTGCCTTTCGAACTGCTTCAAGAAGTGATTCCCGCAAGGCCTTTGCGTGCTTTACCGTCAAGGAACCGCTGACGGTCAGGACCTCGCAGCCGTTCTTCTGTGTGTGGCGGATGTCCATGTTATTGCTCCCGCTCTTTCACGAACTTTTTTACGACGTCCATGAGCTGTGACGGAGAAAAAGGCTTCACGATCCAGCCGCTGGCTCCGGCTGCCCTTCCCTCCTGCTTCTTTGCTTCCTGGGATTCCGTGGTGAGCATGACGATCGGAACGAACTTGTAGTCCGCCTTCCCCCGGAGCTCACGGATTAAGGTGATGCCGTCCATCTCCGGCATGTTGAGATCGGTGATCACCATGTCCACCTTTGCGCGGGCCATCTTTTCAAGAGCATCCCTGCCGTTCTCCGCCAGCAGAACATCGTAACCCGCGTCCTTGATGGTGAACGCAACGAGCTGACGCATGGATGCCGAATCGTCAACGATCATAAACGTTTTAGACATGCTCCCCCCTGTTGATTCTCGCGTCGCCGGCGCAAGGACCTTCCGGTCCCGGCGCCAGGACGCTTTCCGGTCCGAGGATCCGCTTCATATCGGTCAGTTCCTGCTGGAACTGAGCCATGCGGCCGATGACCTTTTCGATCGCCTGCCGGGTTATGTCCTGGAACTGCAGCGCTGTGATGATTCCGTTAATGTCCCTGCCGAGCATCTCCGTCTCCGCGGACAGGCCGTCGAGCGTAGCGTCAAGATCCTGCGACTTCGAGGTCCGGTCCCGCGCCAGAGTGCCGACGATGTCGGTGGTTGCCTGCAATTGCCTGCGTGCCCTGCCGGCGATGTTCATGAAGTTCTCGCCTATCTCGAGCACCGCCCGCTCGGTCTGCTGTACTGCCGCCCGCAGCTGTTCCGTGAGCTCGGGCAGGATCTCCTGACAGGCGGTCAATCGATCACGAAGCGTATGCAGTAATTCCGAATTGTCGCGGCATTCCTGGAAAGAAGACCGATTTTTTTGCGATGGGTGTGTGGACAATCCTTGAGCATCCCCTTGTTAATGAATATCTACGATCGCTCTCTGCACCGAAGGCGAAAGATGCGATCCCGATCGGATATGGTTCGGACAACGTGGGCATCCCCATGAAAACAGGAAGACCGCTGTTGCTGCAAAAGGCCTTTTCATCCGGTCGGACCAATTGCTGCAGGCGCCGCATTTTAGAAACTACAACCAGGAATCACTGCTTCAAAAAAGATGAGAAATAAACATCCGCTGTCAGCAACAAACAGGTTTATATAAGTGGCAAACTCCTGAAGCAATTCAGCGAGTTGAAGGTAAAAGCCTGCGATGCCAAGAATATTATTATAGCAAAAAATTAATGGAAAAATGCATTTTTATGTATATAAAATATCGACCATTAACATACTGAAAACACGAAGAAAATGAACACCCCCCCTGGCAAGCTGACGGGGTATTAAGGAAGATTGTTCAACTGAGAAGCCTGCGGTTTCTCTTACCCTTCCCTCTACAAGGTGACTCGCAGCAAGCTACGGGGAATAGCAAGTTTATGAAAGGACGCTATGCAATGAAATGTTGCTAGGGAAGGGTTTAGACTGCGATGTTGTACTGCTTTATCTTTCTTTGAAGCTGCTGCCGATAGATCCCGAGAAGGGTGGCGGCTCGCGAGATGTTCCCACCTGCTTCGAGAAGCGCCGCGGTGATGGTCTCTTTTTCCACGGTTGAGAGGGCATCCTTCAGCCGCTGGGCCGATGCCCGTTGCTTTGCCGGTGCCCGTGCCTGGCGGAGATTGGGTGGAAGATCGGCAGGAAGGATCTCGGAGGTGTTGGCGAAGGAGATCGAACGTTCGATGATGTTCTCGAGCTCCCGCACGTTCCCGGGATAAGGATGCTCCAGCAGCAGGCCCAGCGCCTCGCCACTGATGCACTTGATCAGGACATCCTTCCGTTTGGGGGCGTGCTTCTGGACAAAGTGCTTCGCCAGAAGTGCGACATCCTCCGTTCGCTCGCGCAATGGTGGGAGATGGATATTGATGACATTGAGACGGTAATAAAGATCTTCCCGGAAGACGCCGCGCTGACAGGCGATCTTGAGGTCGCGGTTCGTGGCCGTAATGAACCGGATGTCAACGCGGATCTGGCGCATTCCTCCGATGCGCATGATCTCCCCTTCCTGCAGGACGCGCAGGACCTTGGTCTGGAAGAGCGGAGATACATCGCAGATCTCGTCGAAAAACACGGTGCCGCCGTCGGCCTGTTCCAGGAGCCCCTTCTTGGTGTACTGCGCGCCGGTGAACGATCCCTTTTCGAAACCGAAAAGCTCTGATTCGAGGAGCGTGTCGGGAATCGCCGTGCAGTTGATGGTTGTGAACGATCGTTCGCTGCGCGGGCTCCACCGGTGGATGGCCCGGGCGATAAGCTCTTTGCCCGTACCGCTCTCGCCGGTGATCAGCACGTTGCTCTCGCTGGCAGCCGCCTTTTTGATGAGCCCGAACACTTCCTGCATCGGCTCGCTGTTCCCGATGATCTCGTCGAAGCCGTACTTGTTGCCCAGGATCTGCCTTTTGTGCCTGCCGATGACCTCGGACACGACCTCTGCCGTGAGCGGTTTTTCCAGATAATCGCCGGCGCCCAGTTTCAGCGCCTCCACGGCCTTGTGCAGGTCAGGATGGGAGAAGGCGATGACGGGCATGCTGCGGCGAGCTTCGAGGAGCCGCTCCTGCCAGTTCTCCGTATCGAGGTCGAGAAAAGCGATGTCGTAATTGTCCGATGCGGTGTCGGCGTTCGCCGGTGCCGTACCCGCCTGCTTCATGTCGCGCGTATCGGCGGCATGGCCCGCGGACTTGAACAGGGAGGCAATGCCCTTCGCTTCGTCCGATATGATGAGGATGTTCAGCATGTGCTGTTGCGTGTCACGTTCAGTTTCGCATTGTTCCGCTTCACGATGCCGATGGCCTCGGACGCCGCAGCGGTCGAATATTTCGAACCGTCCGTGGCCGCCATGATGCTCTTGAATTCCACCTGCGCTGCCCGCGGCACGACCATCAACGCGGTCAGTTTGCTCCCGCAGCGCTTCGCGAGCCGGATCGCTTCCGGATGGCTCCCTCGCTGAACTCTGAGCGTTCAGTCGTTAGCAGCAGCCTTTCTGTGTTGAACATATCTCTGACATGGGAAGCCCCCCTCGCAATGCGATATCTTGAATAAACCGGCCATATTCTAAAAAACGCTTCCGCAACAAATTGTGGCGCTTGACCGGAATGATGCATCGATTCAAATCTTAGTGGCAATTTTGGAATCTGTCAACTCTTGATAATCTCGCAAGAAGTCGCCCAGTGCTCCAAGCATAATAATTTCATCAGAGATTCATTTTCCCTTTGCGGCGCAAGGGTTCTCGTGATACATAAAGACATCACTCATCGTTTCGAGGAGCCTGCATGATCTTTACGAAGGATCACAAAACCCGCGACATGTTCGATCCCTACCCTGGGCCAAGATATTCCGGGAGCACATGCTGCCTTCGCTGCCGGTAGAAAAGGAACGTTTTATTGTGCGGTTTAAGTCATGCAACGGTATGGCTTTTCCGTTCATCGGCCATGACCCGCTCGCGCTCATCGGCGACCGACAGCAACTCGAGGAACTTCTGCATTGCGGCCTCGTCCAGAAACGCCGCCGGAACCTGAACGTCCGGGACGCACACGACCAGAACGGTCCTCACGAGGTCCATCACGCTGAATTCGAGAAGTTCGCACAGTTTGTCGGCAGCAGCCCCTTCGATCCGGAGCGGACTTTCATTCCACCATCCATCGCCCTTAGGGGCAACGGCGAACAGATCGGCGCCTTCCGCTTTATCGGCGATCATGCCGTGTTCGGCGGCGAACCGGGATACGTGCGTGCGGAGAAGCTGGATCCCTCGTACCGCCGGATTGGAGCAGATACCGGCCTTCTTCCAGGCGAGCCTGCAGAACCACCGGGTGTTGATCCCGCAGTAGAACAGGTACGTGCCCGGACCCGCTCCCGGCTCCTCCCGGATCACGATATACAGGAAAGCGTTCTTATACTCCAGTGAACGGTTCGGCACGGTTTGCATGATCAACGTCCTTTCTCCTTGCCGCTGGTACCGTGGGGCAAGCTCATCGCATCAGTCGGCTAAAATGCATCATACCCCGTGAAAGAGTGATTGCAATCAATTTACTGAAGGTTTGAGAGGAAAGCAAGGGGAGAAAAAGCGCTCTCAAGTGAAAGGGTGTCCAGATGTCAGGATGTCATGCCCGACCCGCTACCCCCACTCCTTAAGTGACGTACATATATTACTGTACGTCACCTGTCAATACTTCTGCGGCCGGGAACACAAAGGCTGGAGAGATCATCGTCTCCAGCCTTTGGTCGCGACATACCTCATACTTCTGCTGACTTTTCATCTTTTCAGGCCTGACCCGCTGCCGCCCTTTCACGTCTCACCTCGGGAGGGCTGTTGAGAGAATATAGGAAAAAGTCAGGTGCGTCAGGACAGAGCAGGAAAAGAAAAGGCCGGAGAGTTTCCTCTCCGGCCTTCGATTTGATCCTTGAACCTGGTGCGCTTAGTACATCCCGCCGCCCATTCCACCCATGCCGCCCATGCCGCCGGGCATCCCGCCGGGCATTCCGCCGCCCTTCTCTTCGGGAAGGTCGGTGATCATCACTTCCGTCGTGAGCATGAGGCTCGCCACGGACGATGCGTTCTGGAGCGCCGAGCGCGTGACCTTGGTCGGGTCGATGATGCCCGCCTGGAGCATATCGACGTACTCTTCCTTCTGCGCATCAAAACCGTAATTGGGCTTGTCCGAGGACTTCACCTTGTCCACGATCACCGACGGCTCGAGGCCGGCGTTGTTCACGATCTGGCGGATCGGCTCTTCCAGGGACTTTTTCACGATGTTGACGCCGATCTGTTCGTCGCCGGACAGCTTCATCTTGTCCAGGATCGGGATGCAGCGGAGCAGGGCAACGCCGCCGCCCGCAACGATGCCTTCCTCCATGGCCGCGCGGGTCGCGTGCAGCGCGTCCTCGACACGGGCCTTCTTTTCCTTCATTTCCGTCTCGGTCGCCGCGCCGACGTTGATGACTGCGACGCCGCCCACGATCTTGGCGAGCCGCTCCTGGAGCTTTTCCTTGTCATAGTCCGACGTGGTCTCGGCGATCTGCGCCTTGATCTGCTTCACCCGTCCCTGGATCGCGTCGGACTTGCCGCTGCCCTCGACGATAGTGGTGTTGTCCTTGTCCACGGTGATCTTCTTGGCACGGCCGAGGTCGGAGATCTTCACGTTCTCGAGCTTGATGCCGAGGTCTTCGGAGATCACCGAGCCGCCGGTCAGGATCGCGAGGTCTTCGAGCATCGCCTTGCGGCGGTCGCCGAAGCCCGGCGCCTTGACCGCGCAGATCTGGAGCGTGCCGCGGAGCTTGTTCACCACCAGGGTCGCCAGGGCCTCGCCCTCGACGTCCTCGGCGATGATCACCATGGGCGCGCCCATCTTTGCGGTCTGCTCCAGGATCGGGAGCAGGTCCTTCATGCTGGAGATCTTCTTCTCCGAGAGGAGGATGAAGGCGTTCTCGAGGACCGCTTCCATCTTCTCGGCGTTGGTGACGAAATAGGGTGAGATATAGCCGCGGTCGAACTGCATGCCCTCGACCACGTCGAGGCTGGTGGTCATGCTCTTCGCCTCTTCCACGGTGATGACGCCGTCCTTGCCCACCTTGTCAACGGCCTCGGCGATCAGCTTGCCGATGGTCTCGTCGCTGTTGGCGGAGATGCTGCCGACCTGGGAGATCTCCTTCTTCTCATTGACGAGCTTGGACATCTTCTTGAGGTTCTCGATGACCGCCGTAACGGCCTTCTCGATGCCGCGCTTCAGGTCCATGGGGTTCGCGCCGGCGGTGACGTTCTTCATGCCTTCGCGGTAGATGGCCTGGGCCAGGACCGTGGCGGTCGTGGTGCCGTCGCCGGCCACGTCCGAGGTCTTGCTTGCCACTTCGCGTACGAGCTGGGCGCCCATGTTCTCATAGGGGTCCTTCAGCTCCACTTCCTTCGCAACGGTCACGCCGTCCTTGGTGATCGTCGGCGCGCCGAACTTCTTGTCGATCATCACGTTGCGGCCCTTGGGACCCAGCGTGGCCTTCACGGCGTCGGTCAGGACGTTCACGCCCTTCAGGATCGCCGCACGTGCATCCTGGTCGAACATCAATTGCTTTGCCATAATCATTTCCTCCTTAAGGAACTTTGTTGTAAAGATAAAGATCTAGTAATGTAATCTCACCGCGAAGGCGCGATGAGCGCGAGGACGGCCGCAACCAAATCAGCTCTTGTTGCTGCATTCCTCGCGTCCCTTGCGTCCTTGCGGTTCAAGTGGTTTGTCTTACGACAGGATTCCCAGCACGTCCTCTTCCTTGATGATCAGGTACTCGACGTTATCGATGTTGATCTTGGAGCCTTGGTATCGGTCGAAGTAAATTTTGTCTCCTACTTTCAGGGTCTTCACCTCGTCGCCCACGTTCTCTACTTTTCCAATCTGCGGCTTTTCCTTGGCGCTGTCAGGGATATACAGCCCGCCTGCGGTCTTTTCCATCTCCTCCGTGTAGCTTACGAACACCCGGTCCTTCAACGGCTTGAATTTGACTCCCATGTGTACAACTCCTTTCTGAATATAGTAATAAGTTTAAGCGATTAGCACTCAGCTTCGAAGAGTGCTAATATATTACGTCGCGATAAAAAAATCAAGGAAAAAATTATCATTCTGGAAGCTTGACTGCTAAATTGTGGCTCATTCAATAAGTTGTTGATTTTAAAGATAAAAAAAGCAGGGCTTATAAAGCCCTGCTTCCAGATCATGATCTTTTGTTGTCCCGCCGCGGACCTTTATTCTTCCTTCTTTTCAACGACCTGTTCCGCCTGTTCCTTTTTCGGCGGCAGGTTCTTGAAGATATCGCCGGTCTTCAGAAGCTCGATGGCCTTCTGGAGCTGGATGTCGTCCTTGTCGTCCTTCGGCACCGTTTCCATGACGAAGTCCTCCTCGGCAGAGCCTTCCTTCTTCTTTCTGTCCTTTTCCGGCTCTTTTACCGTATCGTTCTTGAGATGCCGGTCCAGGTCCTTCTCGCGCACGATCAGGTGTCCTGACTCGCCGTTCTTGGCATCCTTGATCGTGGGAAGCTTCACCTCGATGTCCGGCGCGATCCCCACGTTCTGGATGGACCGTCCGCTGGGCGTATAGTACTTCGCCGTGGTAAGCCGCATGCCGGTGTTCCCGTCGAGGGGGAACACCGTCTGGACCGAGCCCTTGCCGAAGGTCTGGGTCCCGATGATGACCGCGCGCTTCGAGTCCTGCAGTGCGCCCGCCACGATCTCCGACGCGCTTGCCGACCCGGTGTTCACGAGGATGACGACGGGGTAATCGCGGACAGCGTCAACCCCGCCGGACAGGAAGTCCTTGCGGTCGTCCTTCCTCCTGCCCTGGATGTAGACGACGAGCTTGTCCTTGGGCATGAACAGGCTGCTCACGTCGACCGACGAGTCGAGGAGCCCGCCCGGATTGTTCCGCATGTCGAGGACCAGCCGCTTCATGCCCTTTTCCTCGAGCTTCCGCAGGGCGTTCTCAACATCCTTGGCCGTCTTGCCCTGGAACTGGATGATCTTTACGTACCCGATGTCCCCATCGAGCATTCGGGACTTCACGCTCTGGACCTTGATGACGTCCCGGGTGATGGTGAACTCCTTCGGCTTGTCCCAACCCTCGCGGTGGAGCAGGAGCGTCACCTTGGTGTTCTTGGGGCCGCGCATGCGGTCCACGGCGTCCTCGATGCTCATGTCCTTCGTCCACTCGTCGTTGATCTTCAGGATCTTGTCGCCCGCGGCGATCCCCGCGCGGTCGGCCGGGGTGTCCTCGATGGGAGCGATGACCGTAAGCTGCTGGTTCTTGATGCCGATCTGGATGCCGACGCCCTGGAACTCGCCCTTGATGTCCATGTTGATCTCCTTGAATGCCCGCTCGGACATATAGGACGAGTGGGGATCAAGGTTGGAGATCATCCCGCGGATGGCCCCCTGGATCAACTCCTTGTTGCTGGGATCTTCCACATAATTGCTCTTGATGAGCTCCAGCGCCCGCGTGAAGGCCCTGAGGTCCTCATAGGTGTCGGTCTTGGCATCTGCCACCTTGTGCCCGATCACGAACCCGGTCGTGAACAGCGTTATCGTGCCGATGACCAGCAGGATCAGCAGGGTGACCAGGAAACGCTTTTTATTGATCTTGATCATTTCGTTCTCCTCCACATACAGCTTCATGCGATATCTCCTTCACATCCGGGAGCGAGCTCAAGGACAGGTCGTTGACAGGATTTCAGGGTCGGCAGGATTGGTTGAAAAACTGTATACCGTCATCCTGTCCGGTCCGGCTGTTCCGGGTCAGAGTAACTATAGTACCACAGTGAAGCTCCCTACAGCAAGATGCAAAGAGCTTCGATCCTCAAGGAACCTGTTATTCTAATCGCTCGCTAACCCCGAAACACCACGGGGGCAGCGCTCGCTCCTGGATTCGCCTACCGTTTCGCCAGCCAAAGCAGGGGGTCCTCGGCTTCTCCATTGCGCCGAACTTCGAAATAGAGCTTCGAGCCCTTGAGGCTCCCCGTGTCTCCGGCGAGGCCGATCACCTGGCCGCGGGTGACCCGGTCGCCGCCGCCCACGATCAGCTGCGAGAGATGCCCGTAGAGCGAATAGAGCCCCTCGCCGTGATCGACAATGACGAGCCTGCCGTATCCCTTGTACCAGTCCGCGTACACCACCTGGCCGTCATGCACCACCCGGACCTCGTCGCCGACTCTGGCCGCGATATCAATGCCCCGGCGGTAGACCACGGTGCCGAACTGCGGATGGCGCTGTACGCCGAACCGCGTCAGCAGCTGGCCGCGGACCGGCCAGGGGAACCGGTTCCGGTCGGAACCCGTCACGCCGGCCTCGTTCGCCGTCGATGACGGCTTCTTTACGGTCTTCTTTTCCCGCTCGGCCAGCTTGATCATGGCCCAGAGGTTCGTCGATGACTCTTCGAGGTCCTTCAGGGTCGCCTCGTAGACGCGCTTTTCCTGCTTTACCGACGAAAGGATCTCGGATTTCTTCCTGCGCCGCACTTCGAGGGACGCGCGCTTGGACTCGACGGCCGTCCGGCGGGCAAGGATATCGCTCGTGCGCTCCCGCACGTCCCGTTCCCGGTCGGCCAGCTGCGCAAGGATTGAGGTGTACTCAGCCATCATGCGCTGGTCGCGTTCGGCGATGATGCCCAGATACCGCGCCCGCTTGTATGCCGTGGTAAAGCTGTCAGACGAAAGGACCGCAAGGGCGTAGCCCCCGGTCCTGCTCATCTTGTACAGCGCCCGGAGGCGGACGCCGTAGAACCGTTTCAGCTGTGCGAGCTCGCGCGAGGCCGTTGTGTTGCGCTGTTCGATCTCGGCGATCGCCGCTTCGGCCTCCCGCAGCTTCCGCCGCTGGTCCGCCAGTTCCGCGCTTCCTGCCTGGATCTCCCGGTCCATCTTCTCCAGCTCCGAGAGGATCGAGCGCTCCCTGCGGTCCGCGCGCTTCAGCTTCAGCTTCTTCTCCTGCATCTCCTGTTTGATGCGCTGGAGCTCCTGCTTCTTCTCCTCGCTGTCCCCGGCGCGCACGCCGGCCGCGGCCGCGGTGAGCAGCGCGAAAAGCACGGGGATTGCTATAAGGGCTCGTCGGGTCATGAGAGGGACCGGAAACAATTGCGCAAGAGCTGACAGATCAAAATCTATAACACGAATGCCACGAAGGACGAATTCCACGAATGAATTCCAATAGACCAAACATGCGGAGATACTTTATTATTCGTGTCATTCGTGATTAATTCGTGTCATTCGTGGTAAAGCTTTTGGATTATTTTTATTATCCAGAGCCCGATCAGCTGTTATCTGCATCAAAGTTCTTCTCCGCCTTGATCTGTGTCAAAGATTTGTTCCAGCGATGGAAAGGTTTTCGCCGTTCCTTTGCCTATTCCAGGAACTTGTTCACCGACACGAGGCCGCCCGCGAAACCGAGGGCCCCTCCCCCGCCGATCATATAGGCGATCACGGACGGCGGAAGGAAGTCCAGGCCGCCGGGTCCCGAGAGGAACAGCACGACCTCCCGGGGCAAGGCATGGAACAGGACCGCCAGGATGCCCACGGAGAGCGAGGTCCCCAGGACGACCACCAGCATTCCTTCAACGAGGAACGGACCCATGATGAACCAGCGTGTGGCGCCGATCCACTGCATCAGCTCGATCTCCTGTCCCCGGGAGTAGAGGGCGAGCCGGACGGAGTTCGATATGATGAAGACCACCGTGACGCCCAGGAGGACCGCCAGGGCAAAGCCGCCGTAGGTCACCAGCTTGAGCATCCGTTCCAGGACGGCCACGCCCTGCCTTCCGTAGGACACGTCCTCGACGCCGAAGAACATCGCTATCCGCTTCGTCAGGGCCTCCATCTTCGCGGCATCGGCATACTTCGCGTCGACGGTCACTTCGTAGGAATCGGGGAGCGGGTTCTCGCCCAGCCCCTCCATGAGCGGCTCCTGCCCCTTGAGCTCCTTCTTGAGCAGGGCCAGCGCCTCGGCCTTCGGCAGGAAGACCACCTTCTTGACGGCGGGCTCGGCCTTCAGCCGGGTGAGGATGAAATCCTTGTCCTGTTCGGTCAGCCCGTCCTTCAGGTACACTGATACTTCGAGCCGCTCGCCCATGGCGCCGACAGCGGCCTGGAGGTTCAGGAACACGACCAGGAAGAATCCGACGATCAGCATGGCCATGCTGATGGTGCCCGTGGCCAGGAGGTTCACCAGGCTGTTGGCCCGGAGCCCGCGGTACGCTTCGATGAAGGTGTAAATCGGTCCGTATCCTCTCATCGCGATGAGGGCTCCTGTTTGAACTTAACGGCGGCCGCCTTGTCCAGCACGGGGTCCTTCGTATCGCTCATGATCTTGCCGCGCTCCATGGCGACGATCCGGCGCTGCATCTTCTGCACCGTCTCCCAGTCGTGGGTGGCAACGATCACCGTCGTGCCTTTCATGTTGATGTCCTTGAACAGACGAAAGACCTCCTGGCCGCTCTGGGGGTCCAGGTTGCCCGTGGGCTCGTCGGCCAGCAGGATCTGGGGCTCGTTCACCAGGGCGCGGGCGATGGCCACCCGCTGCTGTTCCCCGCCCGAAAGCTTGAGCGGCGTCAGGTGTTCCTTCTTGTCCATGCCCACCTTCCTCAGCGACAGGAGGGCGCGGCGCTCGATGTCTCCGTGGGGAGCGCCGATGACCTTGAGGGCCAGCGCGATGTTCTCGAAGACGGTCTTGTGGGGAAGCAGCTTGTAATCCTGGAAGACGAAGCCCATGTTGCGGCGAAGATAGGGTATGCTGGAGGAATTGAGCCGGAAGGTGTTCATCCCCTGGATGATGATCTGTCCCTCGTCGGCGTGCTCGGCGCAGAAAAGGACCTTCAGCAGCGTGGTCTTTCCGGCCCCGCTGGGACCGGTGACGAAAACGAACTCGCCCTTGTCCACGCTGACGGTTATTTCACGCAGTGCCGGGATGCCTTCGAATATTTTGCTGACCCGATAGAGATGGATCATCTTTTCCGAGACCGGAAGAACGGTTCTGTTCCCTCGCCTGAAAGCGCCTGCATCTGGCTGCGCCCGCTGCGGTACGAGCTACCGTTTCTTCTTCTTGATCGCCTCTTTCACGCCCTCGCAGATGTCCGCCGCCGAAAGCTTGTAATGCTTCATCAGCCCTTCGGATTCGCCGGAGGTGCCGAACTGGTCCTTGACCCCGATGCGCACAAGGGGCGCCGGCGCGGATTCCGCCAGGACCTCGGCAACGGCGCCGCCCAGACCGCCGATGATGGAATGCTCCTCGGCCGTGACGATGGCTCCGCAGCGCGTCGCCGCCGCCTTGACCGCCTCGTCGTCCAGGGGCTTGATGGTGGACATATTGATGACGCCGGCGTCGATGCCCTCAGCCAGGAGCGACTCCCGCGCCTTCAAGGCCTCGGCGACCATGATGCCCGCTGCGATGATGGCAGCGTCTTTGCCTTCATGGAACACATGGGCCTTGCCGATCTTGAATTGATAATCAGGGCCGAAAAGGACCGGCACCTTGTTCCTGCCGGTGCGCACGTAGCAGGGTCCCTTGTGTTCAGCCGCGGCCTCGATGGCCAGTGTCGTCTCGATGCCGTCGGCCGGAACGATCACGGTCATGTTGGGAAGCACCCGCATCACCGCGATGTCCTCGAGGGACTGGTGCGACCCGCCGTCCTCGCCCACCGTCACGCCGGCGTGGCTGGCCACGATCTTGACGCTCAGGTTCGGATAGCAGATGGACTGCCGGATCTGCTCCCAGGCCCGGCCCGTGGCGAAGACCGCGAAGGTGCTCGCGAAGGGCAGCTTGCCGGCGATGGCAAGGCCGGCTGCCGTGCCCATCATGTCCTGCTCGGCGATGCCGATGTTGAAAAACCGTTCGGGGAAGGTCTTTGCGAATTTGGAGGTCTTCGTCGACCCCGACAGGTCGGCGTCCAGCACCACCACGTCGTTCCGTTTCTTTCCGAGGGCGACCAGCGCGTCCCCGTATGCGTCTCTTGTCGCTATCTTCTGTGCTTGATTCACAATTCCCCCTCTGCTACGCGCGAAGTGTCGAGTGCGAAGTGCGAAGTGAAATGATCAGCGCATCTTGCCTCTCTGCATTCCGCACTCCGCATTTCGCACTCCGCACTGCCGTTATTTACACACTGCCTCATCCAGCTCTTTGAGCGCCATCTCGAGCTCTTCCTTCGACGGCGTCGTGCCGTGGAACTCGACCTTCCCCTCGAAGCACTTCGAACCCTTGCCCTTCACCGTGCGGCAGACGATGGCCGAGGGCTTCCCCTTCACGGTCTCGGCCTTGTCCAGCGCCGCGACGATCTGCGCCATGTCATGACCATCGATGTCCTGGACGTCCCAGCCGAAGGCGCGCCACTTGTCGGTGATGGGTTCCACGCCCATGACCTTCGCCACCGGGCCGTCGATCTGGAGGCCGTTGTTGTCCACGAGGATGCAGAGGTTGTCCAGCTTGTAGTGGGCGCCGGTCATGGCCGCCTCCCAGATCTGGCCCTCCTGGAGCTCGCCGTCGCCCAGCACCGCGTAGACCCGGTTCGGCGCCTTGTCCAGCTTGTGCGCCAGCGCGACGCCGCAGGCCACGGACAGGCCCTGGCCCAGGGAACCCGTGGAGATCTCCACGCCCGGCAGGTACTTGCTGTCGGGATGGCCCTGAAGCCGCGAGCCCAGCTTCCGGAGCGTGCAGAGCTCCGACGTCTCGATGAACCCCGCGTGGGCCAGCGTCGTGTACAGGACCGGCGCCGCGTGGCCCTTCGACAGTATGAAGAAATCGCGCCCCTTCCAGTCCGGCTTCCTGGGATCGTACTTCATCTTGGCAAAATAGAGCGCGGTCATGATATCGGTGGCGGACAGGCTGCCGCCGGTGTGGCCCGAACCGCAGCCGTGCAGCATCTTCACGATGTCGATGCGCATCCGCCGCGCGCGGTCCTTCAGGGCCGCAATTTGTGCTTCGTTCACCGCCATGGATCGTTCCTCCCCGGGGAAATGGGTTCTGTACCTGCAATAAAAGAACACGAAGAGATCTCAGCCCGTGTTCGTTGGAATTATTTCCTGATCTGTCAGGGACAATGATCACATGCCTGTCGCCTCATGCCTTACGCCTCACGTCTTACTTGTTCTTCGCCTTGTCGTCCTGCGCCAGGAACTCAAGGATGATATCATCAAGGCTCTTCTCCTTGACCTCCTCCGGCTTGAGCGAAGGCGGTGGAACCTTCTTCACTTCCGGCGCCGGCCGAGCCGGGGCCGCGGCTTTCGGGGCAGGCGCGGCTTGGGGCTGTGCATTGGCATTGGCATTGACCTCGAGCTTGTTCTGCATCAGGTCGCGGATCATCTGCTTGTGCTGCTCCATCATCAGCTCTCGCACGACGTCCTCGAGGCAGTCGGCCCTGAGAATGTCGGCATAACTGGTCTTGCGCGAGGCGAGAATGGCCCCCTGGTGGTACATCAGCGAAGTGATGAACGGGCTGTTGATGCCGCCGTCCTCGGTCTGGCAATGATAGATCTTGCCGTCGAACTTGAAGTCCGTGTTGTATCCTGTCAGCATAGCCGTGGTATTATACTGGCACCCCTTTGAAGTTGCAAGGGCTTTTCGCTTGACAGGAACAGCCCTTGATGTTACTTTGTGGCCGTGCCGGCGTGGTGAAACTGGTAGACGCAGAGGACTCAAAATCCTCCGGGGGCAACTCCATGTCGGTTCGATTCCGACCGCCGGCACCAATATAGGACTCTGAAAGATCGGCGTTTATGCCGATCTTTTTTATTTCGGCGGTCGGAAGCGAACCGGGCAAAGAGAATCCAGACAAAAAAGCCGCTGACTTTTTCTGTCAGCGGCTTTTCATATTTTCGTTCACTCTGACCAGCGGCCGTCTTCAGCCGCCGGCTTCCCTCCCGCTCATGCGAGATGGTATAATCAGATCGGGCAGACACCGCTCCATCGGGTAAACGTTCCGTTATAGTTCACGCTCGTCACATCGGCATCATTGATCGTTATCGACTGCTGCGTTGGGGTAAATGTGGTTGTCTCGGTGACCTGAAATGGCGAAGGATTCAGACCGCCGGTGCATACCGTGCGAGTACTGCTCTGGGTCGGCGTCAATGTATACGTGCCACTTGAGGCAACACGATAGAATGAATAATTACCGATCGAATCTGTTGTCGCAGTAACGGGAACGGACAAGGTCGTCCCCGTCAGCGTCATCGTAACGCCCTCTGATGTGCCGCCGATCCCTGTCACGGTTATGGTCCCCGATATGCTGTAGGCATCGGTACTGACAAAATCAGCTGCCACGGCATTGACATAATTGACCGGCACTACCTGGTCTGAAGGACTGAATGCATAAGTCGCCCGGGATGCCGTGACCGTATAATATCCATTTGCCAGACCGGCGAAACTGTACGTTCCTCCAGTATTCGTTGTGGTAGTCACTATTCCCGAGCCGGACAAGGTGATCGTGACCCCCTGCTGGACAACGCCGGTTACCGTGCCGGACAGGGTATAGGTAGGATCAACAGAGCTGCTTCCGCCGCCTGCCCCTCCGCATGACATTACCAGTCCCGACAACAACACAACGAAACCATGGTATAAGCCATAAGACATCTTCTTCATCAACATATCATCCTCCCCAGGATATACATTTTACGTGCGGCTGTATAGTACGAATTCCCGGACGCATCCCGGCGTGAGATTGCGATATGACACTTCCGGTGCGACTGCATGGTACCACCATAAAGTGGTTTAAGCTACAAAAAATAGCATTTCATGCAAAATAAAAAAGGGGCTGCAAAAGCCAAAGCTCCCCGGCGGTCCCTTATATCTTAATATACTGTTCCCCGTTATCAGGATCGCACTCCCCTGCTACTGCCCCGTGAACCACTTGATCGCTTCGCGTGCCGATGCCTGGTCGAATTTGAGCCGGAACTTGATGAACGGCCCTTCACTGGTGAAGTCCGCGCGGGAGAAGTCGCGGTCCTTGAAGCCCGTGATGTTGTAGCCCACGCTGATCCAGAAGTTCTTGCCCAGGTTGAAGCCCGTGGACACGCTGGTCCCGTAGTCCGTCTGGCCGATGCCCCAGGAATGGAGCATGCTGCCCCGGACGCCGATGTCCCACCGTTTGGTGAGATCGTACCGGAGCTCGACGCCCGTGAGGTCCGTGTATCCGCTGTAGTCGGTGCTGTCGATGGTCTCGAGGACATACTTGGCGCCGTACTGCAGGGAGACCTGCACGCGGTTGCCGCCGGCGTAGTTGGCGACGAGATTGTTCACGAACCGCTTGCTGTCGTAGCCGAAGCCGCCGCCCTTTTGTTCGTTGAAAAGATAGTCAAGGCGGTCGAGGATGATCCATCGCGTCTCGCGGGGCCGGTAGGCCAGGCCGAAGCGGAGATCGCCCGACGTCCGCTCCGCGCCCGTCACATAGTCGCTCGCGAAATACTGCAGACCGGCGGCGAGGCCGACGCCGGGGCGCGGCTCGCCGTTGGCGCCCATCAGGAGCCCGGTCTTCTCTTCGCTGTCCGAGAAGCGGCGCTCCACCCGGCCGCTCCAGGACCACTTTTCCTCCCGGTACCCGGCCCCGAGGGAGACGGCCGTGAAGTCCTCGGTGCTGCCCGAGGCCGGCGGGACGTTCACGTTGAACGGCGTGTTCCCGGGATGGCGGAAGGTGGTGCTGCGGTCCAGTCCCGCGTCGAATGACCACTTCTTGTTCAGCTGCCAGCCCTGCTTCAGGCCCGTGGTGGAGAAGAGCCTGACGCCGTTCTCGGTCACCTGCTGCTCCATCGTGGAGCTGATCTGCCCGCCGGTCCAGGGCGAGGCGCGCAGGCCGACGCGCGACGTGGTGGAGTCCTCATTGCTGCCCCGGGTCCACTCCTGGTCGGCGAAGAGCGTCGCCGTGCTGTTGAGCCTGTAGTCCGCGCCGATGGTCGTCCGCGTCGGATAGTCGCCGTTGGCATTGTAGCCGCCCACGGACTGCTCGTGTTTGAACCGCAAGGACGTTCTGTCCGTCACCTTATAGTTGGCGCCGAAATAGACCTGTTCGGAACGCTGCGCTTCGCTGTCGGCGAAGGTATCCTCGGCGTGGCGCAGGCCTGCCGTAAGGGCGTACTGTGCGGCGGTGTACCGGCCCCGCACCTCGAC
>JAGVOT010000094.1 GCA_020052615.1 Nitrospirota bacterium
CACGAGTTCGGCGGTCTTTTGAATGTCAGGAACGAGCCTGGCCAGCATGGTCCCCGCCTGCTCGGCCACACCAACGCTGGTTCCCGACAGATGGCTGATCTCGGCCGCCGCCACCTGGCTCCGCTCGGCAAGCTTACGAACTTCGGCCGCGACCACCGCGAATCCCTTTCCGTGCTCACCCGCCCGCGCTGCCTCGATCGCCGCGTTCAGGGCAAGAAGATTCGTCTGGCGCGCGATCTCTTCAATGATCGAGATCTTCCCGGCAATGTCCTTCATCGCCGTCACCGTCTCGGACACGGCTTTGCCGCTTTCCAGCGCGTCGCTGGCGCTCTTGAGCGCGATCTTCTCGGTCGTAAGCGCGTTGTCCGCGTTCTGCCGGATCGTGGCGTTCATTTCCTCCACCGATGATGAGGCCTCTTCCGCATTCGCCGCCTGTTCCGTCGTGCCCTGCGACAGCTGCTCGGAGCCCGACGAAAGCTCCTGGCTCCCTGATGCCACGTTGTCGGCCGAGGCCTTCACGTCGGCGACAACGGCCTTCAACTTCTCCACCATGGCCAGCATGTTGCCGAATACCCCTTCCACCCCGCTTTTTGCAGCATAGGTGTGCGTCAGGTCCCCGTTCGCGATATTCTTCGCGATAGCGGCTATCTCGTGCGGCTCCCCGCCCAGGACCCTGGTCACGCTGCGCGCAACAATGACGCTCACGATAAAGGACAGTGCCACAGCGCCCAGCAGGACTGCCGCCATGATCATGATGACGCGGCTGAACGTCCTCATGGCGCCCGCATAGGCGTCCTGGCTCATCCGGTTCTCAAGCTCCAGGAGATCATGGGTGACCTTGTCGATGTTCGAGAATTCCTCATCCGCCTTGGCCATGAACATGGTGGCAAAGTTCAGGTCCGACTCCGAAAGATCGATCGCCGAAACGATGGCTTTCTGGTAATCGCCCAGTTCCTTGCTCATATCCTCGTAGATCTTCTTTTCCTCAGGCGTACTGGTGCCTGACTCTGTGGCTTTCCTGACCGTCTCAACTGCCTTCTTGAGCGTTTCCAGCTGATCCTTGCCGAGCTTCTCTATCTTGGCGCGGTCATACCGCGCGGTCTCCCAGCTCAGGAGCCGGTAGGTGTTCATATGCACATCGATAAGCTCGTTCGCGAGGTCCGCGCTCACCTGGTAATTCCTGAACCGGACGTTGTATATATCGTTCAGCGCGCCCTTCTGGGTCGCCAGGCCTACATAGGAGGCCAAACCGAACAGGACCAGCAGCGCAATGACCAGCAGCGGCGCCGCCAGGATCTTGGCCATCATGCTCAGCTTGTTGATGCGATTCTTGATATCCATGGAACATCCTCCTTGCTCTTTCCCGGGATCGTCATCGAACAGCGGCAGGGCTGTCGCAGCCCTGCCGCCGCATGCTGATTATTTATAGATGCCGCACCCGAAGATAAGGTCCCCGTGCCGCTCTATGTATGCCCGCTTGTGCTCGATCGTCCTGGTGAGCGGATCGGTGAACTTGTAATCCTGCCATCCGCTGCCCTTGGTCTTCGCTATCTCGATGCGCTCCTTGACGAATGCCTTGCCGTCAGCGTCCTTCATATCGATCAGCTCCTTGCCGATCATCTTCAGGTTCAGACCATGGGCCATGACCTTTCCATTCATATCGTACACGAACACGTACAGGTCCCGGTCGGTGAACTGTCCCTTCGGATTGTTGATCTCGGCAAAAGCCGCATCATTTCCCTTAGCCTTGGCCGTCGCTATTGCCTTTTTCACCATCCTTTCCGCCTCCGCTGCTGTCCCCCGCTTCCCCGCCGCGAAACCATTCCCCGCCAAACCGAACATCACCAGCACCGCCAATCCGATCATTACCAGCTTTTTCATGACTCTTCTCCTTTGCTATAGTATTTGCTCCATGGATGAACTATTGTTTGCCGTCCTCAATTCCCGCGTGCCTGTCGACCATCTTTTTCTTCCTGAGCTCCACCGTCATCGTCTCCAACGCGCTTCCGCATCATCAACGAGGACCCGTTCGCCAAAAGTTCCTTTTTCTGTTTCTCGAAGTCTATCTTTCTATTCACGTGCCCGATGCTTACCAGCAGGTCCTCGAAGTGGAACGGTTTTCGAAGGAAATCAGCGACCCCGTTCGCGAGCGCGCGGACGGCTGCTTCAATGTTCGGATTGCCGGTCATGATCACAAACTGGAGGTTCGGGTCGGCCGCTCGCAACTGATCAATGAGATCCATAACTTCAATGGACCCGGGATAATTATCAACGAATGCCATCCGAAACTCTTCTTCCGACACGAGCCGGAGTGCCTCGGCGGGCGTTGCAGCTGCTGCGACATCCCACCCGATCTCCTTGAACATGCCGGCGAGAATGTCAAGCATCCTTTCTTCATCGTCAACGAGCAATATCCTTGATGTCATATCAAAGCCTGTCCTTCCGGCGCGGGAGACTCAACGGGAGCCGGTTCCCGGCCCGCACCACTGCCGTACCTAGAGCAAGTGCCATGCCATTCCGAAATGCATTGAATTGTTTGGGTATCCGTGTAAAGGAGAAGGGAAAATGCGGACAGGTTGTTAGTCCGGCCGACAACTTGTCAATGAGGGGATTACCGCGGGAGGTGTATCGTGAACGCCGCGCCATTCCCTTGCTCGGAAGTGACGTCGATGGACCCAAGGTGACTGGCTACGATCCGGTAGGCTATGGAAAGACCCAGACCGGTGCCGCCGCTCTCGATCTTTGTCGTAAAGAAAGGCTGAAAGACATTCTGCAAGCTCTCGGGCGGGATTCCGGGTCCTGTATCGCTGATCCGTATCCACACACTCGCGCTTGTTGACCCGGTCTCGATCGTCAGAACGCCTTTGTTCTCCATGGCATCAAGGGCGTTGATTACGATCACGAGAAACACTTGCCTCAATTCACCCTCGTTTCCGCGAATGAGCAGCCTCTCGCCGAACTTCTTTACAACCTTCACATTCTTCAACCGGCCCTGATATCCCACGAGGTCAACTGACTTATCGAGCAGGAGGTGTAAGTCGATTTCCACTTTTTCCGAGGCGGTTTGCCGCGAGAACGAAAGCATGTTGCTCGTAATGTCCCGGCAGCGCAGCACTTCTTCGTCGATGATCTTCAGGTATTTCTCGAACTGCGCCTGGTCGTAGGTGTCTCGTGTCACCTTCATCAGCAGCATCTCGGCGCAGATCATGACCGACTCGAGGGGATTGTTGATCTCGTGGGCGATCCCCGAAGCCATCTGGCCCAGCGAAGCGAGCCGCTCGGTCATGATCATCCGCATCTCCCGCTCCTTCTCCTCGGTGATGTCCCGGGCGATATGGATGGAGCCGATGAGGCTTCCGTCAGGTGCGTGGTAGGGGTAGGTGGATATGCGCAGCGTCTTGCCGGAGACAGCGTCCACGCGCTCTTCTGCTGCCGGATTTCCGTCGGCCGGCGTCCGCGCCTGCGGGCAGTCGGGCGCCGGTGCGGAGCCGTCGTTGAACAGCTCATAGTACTTCCGGCCGATCACCTGCTGGTACGGCAGACCCACATGCTCGGCGAAGGCCTTGTTGACCTTGACGATGTTGCAGTCCCGGTCATGGATCGATATGAGGTCCGTGATGCTGTCGAACGTATCCTGCCATTCTTTCTTCGAGTGGCTGACCGCTTCCAGGGCGTTCCGGATCTCCGCGATGAGCTGTTCCCGTACCTCTTCCGCCCTCTTCCGCTCGGTGATGTCCCGGACAATGGCCTGCAGCCGTACGCCGCCGCTCATGTCGATCCGGTTCAAACTTACTTCTACATCGAACGGGGCGCCGTCGGCCTTGCTATGTTTCCATTCAAATTTTTGAGGGTTGCCCGCAAGGGCCGCCGCGATCTTTTCGAGGGCTTTTTCCTCCGAATCGCGCCCGTCCGGCTGGACCGGCGGGGAGAACCGGACGGGCGTCGCCCCCAGGATCTTCTCCCAGGAACATCCGAACATCTCCAGGGCCTTGTTATTGCAGTCGACGAACCGTGACCCCTGCATCAGGAAGATGGCATCTCCGGCGGAGTCAAAGAGAACCCGGTAGAGCCGTTCGCTCTCATGAAGCTTCTCCTCAACGAGCTTTCTCTGGGTGATGTCCCGTACCACCACCAACACGCAATTCAGACCTCCGATCGCAGCAAGACGCATGTTGACCTCTCCCCAGAAGAGACGGCCGTCCTTATGCCGGTAACGCCATTCGAAAAGCTGCGGCTTTCCCAGAGAGGCCCTCTTGATCCAGGCGACGGCGTCCCGCTGGGTGTGGGACGGCTCGCCGGAGTTTAACGCTTCCATCGTCATCCGGCGGGCTTCATCCCGGGGATAGCCGAACATATCGCTCATTTTCCGGTTGACGTCCAGGATCGCGCCCGTGTCCGCGTCATGAATGATTATTGCATCGTTGACCGAATCAAAGATCGTTTGAAAACGCTCCTCGCTCTTTCGCAGTTCCTGATTCCTGTCCCGAAGGTCCCGCTCCCTCTCCTGCACGGTAGAGATCATCCTGTTGAAGTTCACGGTGAGGTCGTCGAGCTCCCGGAATCTCCCCGCATATGCGGGCATTGCTGCAAAATGTCCTTCCGCAACGTTCTGTGTTGTCGCACTGATCGCGGCCACCGGTTTGATGATGCGGGTATTGACATATCCTATAAAGAATGCCACGAAGAGCAGGGCACTGAGGAGCTCGACGGCAAAAACCAGGTGCATGTTCCTGAAGGAGCGAAAGACCTCATTCTTGTCCCGCTGCACAATGACCAGCCACTCAGTTTCGCGTATGATCACGACGGCGCCGATAAAGGCAACGCCTTCGACATCATACTCGTAGACCCCTTCGCGACCTTCCAGACCCGCCCTCACGACCGGCAGATCGCTGATATTCACCTGCTGGAGCGCCATGGCTTTCCGGGAGTTGGCGATGACACGGCCTTTGCCGTTCACCAGATATGCCCGGTCGTGGGACAAGCTGAGATCATGTTCAATGATCCTGGTCAGGTCGCCGAGGTTGAAGTTGCCGACCACCATGCCCCGTTCAAAGGGCAGCGTCAGCGAGAGGGTCAGTTCCCCGGTGACAGGCGAGATATACGTGTCTGACCAGGTGGATTGTTTGAGACGGCGCGCAGCAGCGATGTGTTCGGCTTCAGAGAGATCGGTCCCCAGGTAATCCCGTCTGCGCAGGCTGATGTTGCTAGCGGCCTCCAGATGCCGCACGATGCCGTCGTTATCCAGCAGCATGATGCTTTCGAAGAAGCCGAAGCTGTTCACCATCAGGGACATCAGGTCGTCTATCTGGGGGGTGTATTCAGGATGGACCGCCAGTCTGGCGATGGTGCCCAGGGTCTGGCGTGGCGCAGACAGGAAGTTGTTCACGTCGTCGCGGATGATCTCGGCGAGGTGCAGGTTCGAGCGGTTTATATCGGTTGTCGTCTCCTGTTTGTAATAGGACAGGAATATGCCGCCGCTGATCACCATGGGGAGAACCATGGCGACCAGCGCGAAAACGAACACCCCCTGCTTTAATCCGGCACGCTGCGCCGTCATGCATTGCTCCCCATCGTATTGCCGATTATTTTCCCATCCCGTAGCCCGCCAGTTTTCGCATCAGCGTCCTCGGATGCACGCCGAGGATATCCGCCGCCTTGTTCCGGTCGTTGCCCGTCTGGCTCAAAACCCGCAGGATGTGCTCCCGCTCCCTGTCCTCGAGCCGGCTGCCGGTAGAAGCCGGCCGCTCGCCCAGTTCGTACGGAAGGTCGGCGGGCGCGATAAGATCGTTCCTGCTCAGCAGAAGAACATGGTGGACTACGCTCTGGAGCTCCCTCACATTCCCCGGCCACGAATATTCCGTGAGCAGTTTGAGCGCCTCGCTGCTGAAGCGCTTCTGCTTGAACGCGGGGATGCTGCACCTGAAATGCTCGGTGATCAGCGCGATATCATCCCTGCGGTCCCGCAACGGGGGAAGGTGAACCGTCAAGGCAGAGATCCGGTAATACAGGTCCTCGCGGAACGAGCCCCCTGCGATCTCGGCCTTCAGCTGTTTGTTCGTTGCGGAAATGACCCGAACGCTGATCTGCTGCTCCCGGGTGCCCCCCAGCCGGTAGAACGTTCCGGTCTCGATGACCCGCAGCAGCTTCACCTGGAGCGGCAGCGCCATGTCCCCGATCTCATCCAGGAAGAGCGTACCCTGGTGGGCGATCTCGAGCAGGCCCGGCTTCCTCGCCTGCGCGCCGGTGAACGCGCCCTTCTCGTAGCCGAACAGTTCGCTCTCGATCATGTTCTCCGGAAGGGCGCCGCAATTGATGACAACGTAGGGCCGGTCGGCCCGGGGCGAGGCGTTGTGAATGACCCGCGCGATCAGTTCCTTACCCGTACCGCTTTCGCCGGTGATCAGCACGGGAAAATCCGATTGAGCGATCTTCTTTGATCTCTCGAGCACGTCCCGCATCGCCCGGCTTTCCGCGATCAGTCTTGGTATTTCCGCTTGTTTTTTGACCTGGGTCTTGAGCAGTAGATTTTCCGCGCGGAGCTTCTTTTTCTCGTATGCTTTCTCGATGATAGGCATAAGCTCGGCGATCTTGAAAGGCTTCATGAGATAGTCGTAGGCGCCGATCTTCATAGCCTCGACAGCGGTATGGACGGTCGCGTTGGCGGTAAGGATGATGACTTCGGCGGAGATCTCGAGGGCTTTCAGCTTCTTGAGGACTGTGATGCCGTCCATCTCCGGCATCGTAAGGTCCAACAGGAAAACATCATATTCGGTTCGGTCAAGTTCCGCGAGGGCCAGGGGCCCGCTCTCCACGGCGGCAACAGAGATCACAAAGGCCGCGAGCTCGTCCCGCAGCAGCTCCCGGATATTCTTCTCATCATCGGCGATCAATATTCTGATAGGGAATTTTTCCATGGTGTCTTTAAGTTATGCGGCTCAAGGCTGAAGCTCCGGATATCACGGCAGATTGTTTTAATTCTAACATGTTGGGGGGGATAAATATAGTGCGCTTTTTCCGGCAACGATCATTCATTCCTGCTCCGTCTTCCTGTCCGCGTCCTGCTGCCGGATTGCGATGAGCGGTTATTTGCCGCGGCCTGCCGTTCTACCCGTTGGAGAATGACCGGGACATTGCGAAGGCGACCAAGCTCATCCGCGCTCGAATCATGAACCTGCGGAAACATGACTGGAAATAGCTGATGAGGTCATGGAGGCGGTCTCTGGAAAGAGCTGATCGAAGGTTATTCTTCACGCCGAAGGCCATCTTTTACGGCATCTTGATGTTGGGATACATCTTCGCGACGCACTCGGGGCAGATGCCGTGGGTGAACTCCGATTCGGTATGCGACGTGATGTAGGCCTCGATCTGCTGCCAGGCGCCCTCGTCGTTGCGCACTTTCTTG
The DNA here is from genome assembly GCA_020052615.1 of Nitrospirota bacterium. GTDB lineage: Bacteria > Nitrospirota > UBA9217 > UBA9217 > UBA9217 > JAAXXJ01. The sequence continues at coordinate 7,403 of JAGVOT010000094.1, forward strand.
CACGACGCGCAGATGGGGATGATGCCGCGGAGCGTCCGGATCTCTTCCATGGCCTTTCGCAGTTCGGTGATCAGTTTCTCCCGCTCCTCCTGGAGCCTTTTGGCTTCCGTAACGTCCCGGGCAATGCCCTCAACAGCCATGACCTTTCCCGCGCTGTCGAATACAGGGACCTCGGTGACCTGCAGCCAGCGTCGTCCGCCGTCGCGGTGAAAGATCTCCACATCATAGGGGGGCTGCTGCTTGCCCTGAATGCCGAGCGTCGTTCGCCGCGCCACCTCGCGGTTGACGGGGTGGTCGGTGAGATAGGTCGAGTAGTGGGTCTTGAACTCCTCCGGAAGATATCCCAGGATGGCGGTGACGGACGGGCTCAAATAGTTGAAATTCCCGTGCAGGTCATGGGAATATATGAAGTGCGTCTTCTCGAGGTTCACGAGCAGGGTGTTCCGCATCTGGATCGACTGCTGAAGCTGCCCGGACAGATAGTCGAACTCCGCGACGCCGGTCGGTTTCGGTTGTCCTCCCTTCCGCACGGTATCGATGATCGCCCGTATCGGCTTCCGGACCGTTTCTTCAAGCGCGACCAGCAGCCCCGCAAATCCGATGACGATCACATAGGCAATATACAGCCAGAGCGATCTGATGTCGTGGGTCAGCGACGCATACGCGGTCCGTTCTTTGGCAAGGACAATGTGCCAATCCCAGGGGGGGAAATTCGTGTGGATCACGGCATAGCGCTTCCCGGCGTGCAAGAGTGTCGACACCTTCCCATCGGACCTGCTGTTCTCCAGCGCTGCGGCGAGATCCTGCGACAGTTCCTTGTTCAAGGCGATACGCTGCCCTCCCGCGATAATGAAGCCCTCCAATCCCTTCTGCCTGAAGTAATCCTCAAGGGCGTCCTGGACATAGGCCTTGCGAATCCGCGCCTCGGCCGGATCGACCGGCGGCGGAGCGGGCATCAGGCCGTTCCTGCTCCCGTCGCAGAGAGAATAGACATCATCAGCTATCGTCAACATCAACTGGCCGATCTGACGCTCGGCAAACTGCGAGAAGGTGCGCTGTACGGCCGTGTAGAGACCGATCCCGCCCAGGATGCAGACGATCAGCACGGGCCCGGCGATACGGAATGCGAGGCTGCTCAGACGGGCGCGAATGCTCATGGGAACCGCGGGGTCGACGTACTATACTCCGCCGGCCACACGACCTCCTTTCTGCCCTGCTGGAGCTGGATGACCAGGTTGAAGTTCCTGATCTGCACGCCTGTCCGGTCGACGCCGAAGCGGCCGATAATGCTTGTCGCGTCCATGGTGGACAGGACCTTCCGGATCTCAGCGCGGTCCAGGGAGCCGGCGTTCCTGACCGCCGCCTCATAGACCTGGCCGGAGGCATAGGCTGTCGCGGCGAAATAAGAGGGCTCTTTCCCGAAGGCGCGGACATAGGCCTCGGAAAACGCGTCCTTTCCCCCGCCCTTGGCTCTGGTGTAGACCTCCCATTGGGAAGTGGAGAACACGCCGTCGGCGTCCTTCCCCAGGGCCGTGCGGTACTCCGCGGTTCCCGGACCGACCGGAACATAGTAGACCCGGGGCATCCAGCCGATCGCGGTGAAGGCCTGACGCATGCGGACCGCTTCGTCCAGATAACTGGCGAGAAAAACGACCTGGGCGCCGGCGGCGCGGGCCCTCCGGGCCTGCTCCGAAAAATCTATCAGGCCCTTGGGGAACCGTTCCTCGTGGACGACCATCAGCCCGAAACGGCCGGCCCACTTCTTCGCGCCCCGGGCGAGGTCCTGGGAGAAGCCGGTGTCTTCGTAAAAGAGGGCGATCCGGTCGATCTTGTGCCGCACCAGCAGCTCGAAGAAGCCGACGGCGAACTTGCCCGCCGGCATGAACAGCCCGAAGACATGGTCGTACCCCTTTTCCCAGATCCGGTCCGCCGACGCGCCCGAGGCGATCAGGGGATAGCCCTGCTGTGACGTGAGCGGAAGGATCGCCTCGGTGATGTCGCTCGAGTAGGGTGCGAGGAGAAGATCGACCCCTTCGTCCACGATGAGCCGCCGGTAGAGCGCGACCGCGGTGCGCGGTTCGCTCCGGTCGTCAAGCAGGATCAGCTCGACAGGCCTGCCGAGGAGGCCGCCCCGGGCGTTCACGTCCGTGACCCACAGCCGGAAGGCCTTCGCCTGGTAGTCGGCGATCTTCGCATGCGTGCCGGTCAGGGAGAGCGTTCCGCCAATCCGGACCGGCTTTGCGTCAGCCGAGAACGCGACGCCGGCGGCAGAAATGACAAGAACGAGAACGGCAAGGACCAGGTTCCGCGTCCTGCGGGGTGACCGGACGGGGCTTTTGGGGGAAGGGTTTCGCATGACGTTTTGCCGAAGACCTTCGTTCATGGATCCGACGGGCCCGCGACTGGATATGAAGCTGTTGTTACCATACGCTCTTTGCCGCGACATCGCAAGAGGGGGCCGCGTATGGCCCGGCGATCAGGCTGGCATCGAGGATCATTTCAATTTTTTGATCACTGCCTTCAGGATGTCGGCCCGCGTGATGATCCCGAGAAGCACCTGATCTCCATCGGCCACGATCAGCCTCCGTATCTTCCTGTCATCCATGATCTTCACCGCATCGGCGATGTTCGCATCGGGTTTGATGGTGATCGCCCGCACGGTCATGATGTCCCCGACGATGTCGCCCATCTTGCGCTGGGGAAGTCGCTCTCCCAGCATGTATTTCAAGAGGTCCTTGAAGGTGTGCTCCCGCCCCACTCCCAGCATGGACAGGATGTCCGCCTGGGTAACGATGCCGAGGACCTTCCGGTCGTTATCCACGACCGGCAGCCCGCTGATGTTCTTCCCCGACAGGATGTTCGCCACCTTCGTGATGCTTTCATATTTCGTAACAACGAGAACATCCCGGGTCATCACGTCCCGCACATGCAGTTCCAGACCGATCGCCGACCGGATCTGTTTGCCGCTGCCTTCTTCCTGAATGGTATCCATAGCACGCTCCGTTCATTAAGATTGAGATTGTCAATAACTAAATCTAAAGCATCTCTCGCAAAGCTCGCAAAGTACGCCAAGAAAAGCAGGTGAGGATTTTGTTTTAAATAAAGGCTAAAAGCTTTGGACTTTCTTTGCGAACTTTGCGTGCTTTGCGAGAAATATTCTTGCCGTTTGAGCAGATTTTTATTCCTACCTTATTAATATTAATGCCGTCACGCTTTTATCGGGAAGCCAGAGGTTCATAAAATCACTGGTCCCCGATCGAGGTACTGGGGACGACGAATGTGGGACCATGGCCGCTATCGCTCCTTCAGTTCCACGTTGACGCTCGTCTCTTTCCCGTTCCTCAGGAACTTCACGGTCAACTTGTCCCCCGGCTGCTTTGCCTTCAAGGCATCGGACAGGTCTTTGAGCACGACGATCGGAGCACCGCCTGCCTGGATGACCACATCGCCCGTCCTCAGGCCGGCCTTCTCCGCAGGACCGTCGGGCGCCGTCCCGCCAAGGCGTACGCCCCTTCCATTATAGGTGAAGTCCGGGACGATGCCAAGCGTCACTTTTCGGTCTCTGCGGGGAGCGGGTGCGCCGGCCGGCGACGAGGAAACGGTGGCGTGAAGCGGCTCCGGGCGATTGGCGAGATAGAAGGCGGCTGCCCGCGCCAGCGTCGCGATCTTCGCGAGCCCCTTGCCGTCGATCTTGTCTGCCGTGTCCGTGGGACGGTGGTAGTCGGCATGGGGACCGGTGAAAAGCTGCACCGCCGGCACCCCGGCCTCCTGAAAGCTCTTCTGGTCGCTCGAATCGAGTTCCTGTGCCATCTCGGCGATCTCGATCTTCAGGGACTTGCCTGCCTCTTGGAAGAGGGTTGACCACTCCTTCGCGGAGCCGGAGCCGAGAACGATGAGCTTGCCCTTCCCCAGCCGTCCGACCGTGTCGAGATTGATCATGGCGACGGCCTTTGCCGCGGGATACCGCCTCTCGTTCCGGACATAGTACCGCGATCCCTTCCTGCCTTCCTCTTCGCCGGTGAAGGCGACGAACACCACCGGCCGCTCCATGTTGGCGACCAGAGAGAG
>JAGVOT010000041.1 GCA_020052615.1 Nitrospirota bacterium
GCGCCTACCTCATGGCGGACATCGCGCACATTGCGGGCCTTGTTGCCGCGGGCGAGCATCCCAGCCCGGTGCCGTACGCCGACTTCGTCACGACGACCACGCACAAGACCCTGCGCGGCCCGCGCGGCGGCATGATCATGTGCCGCGAAAAGTTCGCCAAGGCCGTGGACAAGGTCATCTTCCCGGGCATCCAGGGCGGACCGCTCGTGCACGTCATCGCGGCCAAGGCGGTTTCCTTCAAGGAAGCGCTGATGCCGGAGTTCAAGGATTACCAGCGCCAGGTCATCAAGAACGCGAAGGCCCTTGCCAATCGCCTCACCGAGGACGGTTTCCGTATCGTCTCCGGCGGAACGGACAACCATCTTATGCTCGTTGATCTGACGCCGAAGAACATCACGGGCAAAGACGCCGAGACAGCCCTCGATGCCGCGGGCATTACGGTGAACAAGAACAGCATCCCCTGGGACCAGAAGCCGCCGGTCACCACGAGCGGCATACGGCTCGGCACGCCGCTGGTCACGACGCGCGGCATGAAGGAGCCGGAGATGAAGACCATCGGCGACCTCATCTGCGAGACGCTCGCGAACGGCCATGACCAAGCCAAGCTTGCCGCCCTCAAGGAGCGCACGAAGGCGTTCTGCGCCAAGTATCCCATGTTCGCCATGGACAAGGTCACCGCATAGACGGTTTGGTTCTAGAGATTAATACACATCAAGACCTTGACACGGATCAAGGCGGATAAAGATCGGATAGGAGCGGACAAAAGACCGGAACGGCATAGACACTGAGGACTCTGCAAGGGATTTATGAAAGAGCAATTTTCGTGTCGGCAGTTTCTTGGTTTTCCTCAGTGTCCTCAGTGTCGGAATGGTATTTCGGTTCTCGGATAATTCATGACGACAAAGCCTCAACGCCCCTCGTGGGACGAATACTTCATGGAGATCGCGCACCTGGTGAAGAAGCGCGCCACGTGCCTTCGCCGGCAGGTGGGGGCGGTGCTCGTGAAGGACAAGAACATCCTTGCCACGGGATACAACGGCACGCCGTCGGGCATCGAGCACTGCCTCACGCGCGGGTGCCTTCGCGAACAGATGGGCATCCCTTCGGGCGAACGCCACGAGATCTGCAGGGGCCTCCATGCCGAACAGAACGCCATCATCCAGGCCGCGAAGCACGGCACGAACATCGACGGCGCTACCCTCTACTGCACGAACCAGCCCTGCGGCATCTGCGCCAAGATGATCATCAACGCGGGCATCAGGAAGCTTATCTTCGACGACGGGTATCCCGACCAGCTTGCTGCGGAGATGATCAAGGAATCGGGGCTCGAGGTCGTGCAGTACAAGAAATCAACCGAGGAAGGTGGGAAGGGAAGAGGGTAGGAGACGGCCCCTTGTCCGGGCGGCCAGTTGTGCGATTGCGTCATTCCGCACTCCGAACTCCGAACTGAACCTATGCGCTGCCCCTACTGCTCCAGTGTCGACAACAAGGTGGTGGACTCCCGGATGGGGAAGGAAGGCGAGACCATCCGCCGGAGGCGGGAGTGCCTCAAGTGCGAGGGCCGGTTCACCACCTACGAACGCGTCGAGGAGATCCTGCCGTCGGTCATCAAGAAGGACGGCCGGCGCGAACCCTATGACCGTCTCAAGATCCTTCACGGGCTCACCAAGGCGTGCGAGAAGCGCCCCATCAGCGTCGAGGTCCTCGAAAAATCCGTCGACGACATCGAGAAGTCCCTGCAGGAAAAGGGCTACAAGGAGATCCCGAGCAAGGCCATCGGGGAGGAGTTGATGAACCTCCTGCACAAGCTCGACGAGGTCGCCTATGTCCGGTTCGCATCGGTCTACCGTTCCTTCAAGGACATCAACGAGTTCATGAGCGAGCTCAAGGACATCCTGAGCGAGAAGGAAGTGAAGACCCTTCAGAAGCCTGAAGCCCGAAGTCAGAAGTAGTCTCTCCCCTGTGTTTGCTGGCTGTCGCGCGTTGCAGCACATTCCGCAGTCCGCACCCCGCACTCCGCATCATGCCTGAATTCATCGTCGACATAGCCGTCCCCGTATCCGTTCCGAAGACCTTCCATTATCTCGCCGCCGAAGAACTGGAAAGCTCGCTCGCCGTCGGCTCCCGCGTGCTTGTCCCTTTTGGCAGCAGGCGGGTGACCGGTACGGTCGTCGGGTTTCCCGCTGCGTCCGATCAGAAGGGTCTTAAGACCATCATCGACGTTCTGGGAGACCCGCTTTCGACTGACCTGATCAAACTTGCCCGCTGGATGGCGGACTACTACCTCCACCCCCTTGGCCTGTCCATCGAGACCATGGTGCCCGGCGCGCTCGGCACCGCCAAGGTCAAAAAGAAAAAATATCTCAATCTCCTCTCGGGCGACCACGATCTCTCCATGGTCCGGGGGCCGAAACAATCGGAACTGCTCCTGCTCCTGTGCGACCGCCAGGTGATCCCCTGGGAAGAGCTGGATGGTTTTTCGCCCGCCACCATCAAGGCGCTGTGCGACAAGGACATGGCGGAGGTCGTCGAGAAGGCAGCTGAAGAAGGGGCGGGGTCCGAGGATTTCGTCGCCGACTGCCCGCCGAAGCTCATGCCCGAGCAGGAGGAGGCGGTGCGCACGATCGGGGCATCGGCCGCCGCGGGAACGTTCGATGTCTTTCTGCTCCACGGGGTGACGGGAAGCGGCAAGACCGAGGTCTACCTTCATTGCATCGCATGCCTCGCCGGGAGCGGGAAAGGCGCCATCGTGCTGGTCCCTGAGATCGCGCTCACGCCACAGCTCCTGGGCCGCTTCCGGAAGCGCTTCGGCAGCCGCGTAGCGGTGCTGCACAGCGGCCTGACCGATAGGGAGCGGGCCGATGAGTACCGCCGCATCAGCCGAGGCCTCGTGGACGTGGCCATCGGAGCGCGGTCAGCCGTGTTCGCGCCGTTCCCGAGACTGGGGCTCGTGGTCGTGGACGAGGAGCACGAGCATTCCTATAAGCAGGACGAAGGACTGCGCTACCACGCCCGCGACGTGGCAGTGATGCGCGCGAAATTCCAGGACGCCGTCTGCGTCCTCGGTTCCGCCACGCCGTCCCTGGAAAGCTACTATAATGCCAGGGCGGGCAAGTACCGGTATCTTCCCATTGCGAACCGCGTTGACCACCGCCCGATGCCGCAGGTGGAGATCATCGACGTCAAAGGACAGCCGAAAGAGCCGGTCTATTCACCGGACCTCATTTCCGCCGTGCAGCAGCGGCTTGACAGGAAGGAACAGACCCTGCTCCTGCTGAACCGCCGGGGATTCTCGTCGGTCCTGATCTGCGGCGACTGCGGCAAGGTCATCCAATGCCCGAGCTGCAGCGTGTCGCTCACCTTCCACAAGAGCGAACGAAGGCTCAAATGCCATTACTGCGATTTCCATATGCCGCCGCCGGGAGCGTGTCCGGTGTGCGGCGGCATCGACCTCAAGCCCCTCGGCACGGGGACGCAGAAGGTCGAAGAAGAGGTCAGGGCGCTCTTTCCGGGCGCAGCCGTCGCACGCATGGACAGCGACAATACGCGCGGCAGGGACGCCCATGACCGCCTGCTCGGCCGGGTGGACCGGGGCGAGATCGACATCCTGCTGGGTACGCAGATGATCGCCAAGGGCCACGATTTTCCCGCCGTGACGCTGGTGGGCGCGGTGGATGCCGACGTGGGGCTGAATCTGCCCGATTTCCGGTCCGCCGAGAAGACCTTCCAGCTCATCACCCAGGCAGCGGGCAGGGCGGGAAGGGGCTCGGTCGCAGGCGAGGTGATCATCCAGACCATGAACCCCGGCCATTACGCCCTCAGGCACAGCATGACCCACGACTACGAGGGTTTCTACCGGGAGGAGATCGTCTACCGGAGCGAGCTCGGGTATCCGCCCGTCCGGAGGATCATCAAGATCGAGGTGAAGAGCAGCCAGGAGAAGATCGCGGCCGGCGCGGCGGTGACGGCACGGGACCGCATCCGCCGCCTCCTGAAGGGAAAAGAGACGGCGCTGCTGGGGCCGGCGCCCTCGCCCATAGCAAAGGTCCGGGGCAAACACCGGTTCCAGATGCTCCTGCTGTCGCCGAAGCGGGAAACGCTGCGTATGCTGGCCCTGGAGGCCCGGAAGGTCGTTGAGGAGAAGTACGGGCGGAAGGTCCAGGTGATCGTGGATGTGGATCCGGTGAATCTGATGTGAGAAGGAGACGAAAAAGGTGTTGTACTTTCCTGTGACTTACATATAGAATGACATTTGCATATGGCCCAGAAAAAAGAAGATACGACCGTCGCGACGAACCGCAAGGCCTACCACGACCACTTCATCGAGGAGACCCTTGAGGCGGGCATGGCGCTCCGGGGCACGGAGGTAAAATCTCTTCGCCTCGGCCTCGCGAACCTGACGGACAGCTACGTCCTGATCAGGGGCAACGAGGCGTTCCTGTTCAATGCGAACATCAGCCCTTATACCCACGGCAATATTGCGAACCACGAGCCGCTCCGGACGCGCAAACTCCTGCTTCACAAAGCGGAGATCGTCAAGCTTACGTGGAAAATATCCCAGAAAGGCTTCACGCTTATCCCGCTCAAGCTCTATTTTGTCCGGGGAAAGGCCAAGGTGCTCATCGGCCTGGCCAAGGGCAAAAAGTCCTTTGACAAGCGCGACACCATCAAGGAAAAGGAATCGAAGCGCGAAGTCGAACGGGTAATGAAAGACCGCCACCGGTAGGCCCCACCCCGCCTTTTTTCTGCTAGACTTGTTATAGGTCGTCACGAAGCACCAACCCCCTGATCTGTAGACACGATATTGTACGGCACCGCCAGGTCTGCCGTGGCGGCACTCTTTTCATTTTCCAGGAGGAAACCATGAAACAGGGATTTTCGGTATTGATGGTATTTGCATTGGTTGCGGTTCTCACCGGTCAGGCGGCAGCGAAACCCAAGATCGAGGGGAAGCCCGTTGAATACACGGCGGGCGGCGTTACCCTGAAGGGATATATCGCCTACGACGCGAATATGAAAGGAAAGAGGCCCGGCGTCCTGGTCGTTCACGAATGGTGGGGTCAGAATGAATATATGCGGAAGCGGGCGCGCATGCTGGCCGAGCTGGGCTACACGGCCCTTGCGCTCGATATGTACGGCGAGGGAAGACTGGCCTCCCATCCCGACGATGCCGGCAAATTCTCGTCGGAGTTGATGAAGAACTTCCCGGTGGCCAAGGAGCGGTTCCTCGCCGCCCTGGACCTCCTGAAGAAGCAGCCCACCGTTGATCCCGACCGGATCGGCGCGATCGGGTTCTGTTTCGGCGGCGGCGTCGTGTTGAACATGGCGCGCCAGGGTGTGGACCTCAAGGGTGTGGCCAGCTTCCACGGCAGCCTGGGTGTGGTGAAGCCGGACCAACCCACGCCGATCAAGGCAGCGGTCCGGGTCTACAACGGCGCGGACGATAAGTTCATTCCCGCCGAGGCGATCGATGCGCTCAAGAAAGAGATGGCCGACCAGAAGGTGAACTTCAAGTTCGTGAATTACCCCGGTGCGGTCCATGCATTCACGAATCCCGAGGCGACCGAGACGGGCAAGAAGTTCAACATGCCTATAGCGTACAACGCAGCCGCGGACAGGGCATCGTGGGCGGACATGCAGAAGTTCTTCAAGGAGATCTTCAAGAAGTAGCAAGGGAACGGCTCAATGGGGCGCAGGCATTGTGTCTGCGCCTTTTTTATTGACTGCCGCCGGAACGGTCCTTCTTGGCGCGGCGGCTGATGTATGGTATATTGAACTGGCCTATGCATGATAAAATAATTTGTATGGAATTTCCCTGTGCCTTTTCGCTTAAGGTGATGGGGCAGAAGAGCGACGCCTTCGAAAAGGCGGTGCGTGAGATCATGTCGACGCACCTGCCAGGGATGGCGGTCGAGTACGACAGCCGGCTGAGCGGCACCGGCAAATACCTGGCCATCACCGCGACATTCACAGCGACGAGCCGGGAGCAGCTGGACGCACTCTACCGGGAGCTGAACGCTCACGAGCTGGTTGTGATGACGTTGTAATGGGTTGCTGAAAAACGAGCTTCGATATTTTTCCGTCATTCTCGCGAAAGCGGGAATCCAGGGTTTCAAAATATTCTGGATCCCCGTTTGAACGGGGATGACGAACCAGCCAATGCATCCAGGTTTATTTACACTATTTTTAAAAGCCGGTGATGTCACACGTACCCTCATCCACGAAACCTGGTCCCCTATGAAAAAAGTACTGATCGCCCGCGATATTCTCGCCTTGCTCGAACAGGACCGTGCCTTTCTGGACCGTACGGACCTGAGGGTGTTCGTCGCCGCAACGAACGATGAAGTGCTGAATATCCATCGCGCCGAGCGGGTGGACCTCATCATGACGAAGCTTGACCTGCCGGGCATGGCCAGCGAGAAGCTCTTTGGCCTGATCCGGGAGGATGCGGCGCTTCGCACGGTCTCGACGATCATGTGCTGCGCGAACACTCCTGAGGCGATCAAGCAAAGCTCGCAATGCAGGGTGAACGCGGTGCTTCTGGAGCCGCTCCATCCCGTCCTGCTCATGGCAAAGGCACAGCAGCTCCTCGATATCGCCGCCCGGGAAACGATCCGTGTGCTTCTGGGCGTGGTCGTCGACGGCAGCTTCGGAGACGAAGCGTTCTACTGTCGTACAAAGAACATCAGCGCAACAGGGCTGATGATCGAGACCAGGAAACGGCTTGTCGAAGGCGCCCGGTTGACCTGTCAATTCTATCTACCCGATGCAACAAGGATCCAGGCGGCAGGCAAGATCGTCAGGATCATTCAGCAGACGCCCGGGGACGGGGACCAGCAATACGGACTTATGTTCACGGACATCGCCCCCGAGACCAGGCAGCAGCTTTCCGACTTCGTCGAAAGCTCCCGGCAGAGATCGCAGCCCGGTGGACGATGATCCTCCCGGGACCACCGTGATCCATCATCGCCAATTCCGCAGCATAGTGCCCAGTCCGGTGACGCCTGCAACCCGCTCAAAATCCCGTTGTGTATGCCAAATAAATAGTATAGAATAAATGCACTTTTTCGCACACAGTTTCTTATATCATTTTGCAGGAGGAAGTAATGCGACAGACCAAGATCGTGCTTTCAGACAAAGAGATACCCACCAAGTGGTACAACATCATGGCAGACATGCCGAACAAGCCAAAACCGCCGCTTCATCCCGGGACCAAGCAGCCCGTGGGACCCCAAGACCTCGCGGCGATATTCCCCATGGACCTGATCCTGCAGGAAGTGAGCACCGACCGCTGGATCGACATCCCCGAGGAAGTACTGGACATCTATTCCCTCTGGCGGCCGTCTCCGCTCTTCCGGGCGCATCGGCTCGAAGCGGCGCTCGGCACCCCGGCCAAGATCTACTACAAATATGAGGGCGTGAGCCCCGCCGGAAGCCACAAGCCGAACACCTCCATTCCCCAGGCCTACTATAATAAGAAGGCCGGCATGAAGCGGATCGCCACCGAGACCGGCGCGGGCCAGTGGGGCTCGTCCATGGCCCTCGCGGGCAAGCTCTTCGGCCTTGACGTAACCGTGTACATGGTGAAGGTGAGCTACGGCCAGAAGCCCTATCGCCGCATCATGATGGAGACCTGGGGCGCCACGGTCCACGCCAGTCCGTCCAAGGTGACGAATTCGGGGAGAAAGGTCCTTGAGCTGGACCCGAACAGCCAGGGCAGTCTCGGCATTGCCATCTCCGAGGCCGTGGAGGACGCCGCCACGCACAATGACACGAACTACGCGCTCGGCTCGGTGCTGAACCATGTGTGCCTGCACCAGACCGTCATCGGCCTCGAGGCCAAGAAGCAGATGGAGATCGCCGGCGACTATCCCGACGTCGTGATCGGCTGCTGCGGCGGCGGAAGCAACCTCGCCGGCATCGGCTTTCCCTTCCTCCACGACAAGATCGGCGGCAAGAAGGTCCGCGTGATGGCCGTGGAGCCCGCGTCGTGCCCCACGCTCACCAAGGGCGAGTTCCGCTATGACTTTGGCGACGTAGCCGGGCTTACGCCTCTCATGACGATGTACACCCTCGGCCATGACTTCATGCCGCCGGGCATCCACGCAGGCGGGCTCCGGTACCACGGCGATTCGCCGCTCATCTCCCAGCTCTACCACGACAAGCTCATCGAAGCCCGGGCCTACAATCAGGTCCCCGTGTTCGAGGCCGCGCTGCAGTTCGCGAACACCGAGTCCATCATCCCGGCCCCCGAGAGCGCCCACGCGATCCGGGCCGCCATCGACGAGGCGCTGCAGGCAAAGGAGGAAGGGAAGCAGAAGACCATCCTCTTCAACCTGAGCGGCCATGGATACATGGATCTCCAGGCCTATGCCGACTATCACGACGGCAAGCTGAAGGATTTCGAGTACCCTTCCGAAGAGATCAAAAAGTCCCTCGCA
>JAGVOT010000102.1 GCA_020052615.1 Nitrospirota bacterium
AATCCAGGAGCGAGCGCATTCCCCGCTGCCTCTTGCGGGGTAAGCGAGCGATTAGAATAGAACACTGCCTTGAGGATCGAAGCTCCATGCAGTTATCTTCAGGAGCGTCACTGATAAGGAGATGGCGATTTCGGTAACGTGGAGGGCGTCTGCTCGATCATCCCGGCTTCCGCGCTGCGAGCGCTTCTTTCGCCTTGATGAGCGCGGTGATGGTCTCGTTCACCGGCACGCTGATGCCCTTCTCCGCCGCGAGCCGCACGACCGCGCCGTTCAGGGCGTCGATCTCGAGCCGCTTCCCCGCCTTGACGTCATAATACATGGAAGGAAAATGTTTCGCCGTAGGCGGCACGAGGCTCGTGTAAAAGTGCGTCCTGTACTCGTCCGCCGTCCTCCAGTTGAGCGGCATGTTGTGCGCCTGCGCAACGAGAAAGACCTCGCCGATGATCCGGTCCATCACCAGCCGCGTGCCCGCGTCCTCAGCAAGCTGGCCGTAGGTGCACTCGAGGACCGCGCCGAGCGGATTGAGCGCGGCATTGTACAGGATCTTGTCCCACAGGATGGCGGCGACGTTCACTGCGTACGTCGTCGGTATGCCTGCGGCGTTGATCGCAGCGGCGATCGCCTTCACCCGCTCCGGGTCCACCGCATTTTCCGGCTGTCCCATGCGCACATCGTCGGCGATGACCGTGACCTCGGCGCGGCCCGGCGCGGGCAGCTTGACACCGAAGATCACCCGCGCCAGGAGCGCATGCTCCCTACCTACCGCACCGGCAACGGCCTCGTAGTTGCCGTACCCGTTCTGGGCGACGATGACCAGCGTGTCCCTCCCCACAAGCGGCTTCACCTGTACGATGGCCGATGCCGTGTCGTAGGACTTGACGGTAAGAATGATGAGGTCGAAGGAGATGTTCCTGAGGGGATCGAGGGAAGCGTGAATGCCGTCGAGTGTTGCCTCGTGCCGGCCCCAGATGCCGGTGACGCGAAGCTGACGGTCATTGAGGTATGAGAGATACTTGTCCTTCGTAAGGGCGTGGACCGTATGGCCTGCCTTCTTGAGCATGGCCGCGAAGACCGTGCCGAGCGCGCCGAGACCGGTTATCAGGATAGTGTAAGGCATAGGGGCATAACGCTATAATAAAAATAGTATCATGGGACCGTGATTCGAGTATAAAGACAGGTCCCCGGACTGTCAATCCCTTTCCCGCGCAGTACGACCTCAGCGCTCCCTTCACTCGCTGGATAGACAGCTTCGTCATGTATGATTATCCCTGCATCGGCCTTCGCCCTGTTTTCGTTGAAGAATCTCTCACACGCACCCGGTAAATTCCGAATACTGTAGGGAAATACATTCATGTCGCAGTGATAGGCAAAGCCCCTCAACCGCGGCAAGCCGCGGTTTATCTCTTGAATATCAACCGATTGGCCTACAGCATCGCATTTGGCATCATACTTGTAGTGTAGAAGATGAAGAGCCCGGGATTCTGCTCTCAAGCGAAAGGTGGAAATGCATGGGGAACACAGGCTGGTCATATCTTTCGTTGGCTGTAGTCCTGCCGGCGCTTCTCTTTTCGGCATGCAGCACGATGAGGATCGCCGCGACTTCCCGCACCGGCATTAAGGGACATGCCGCCTGCGTCACCTGCCACCGGACGAACGATCCGTCCTCCGGCGGCTGGTCCCAGCCCTTTGCCGGAGGCATCGAGCCGTCGTCTGCCTGCCTTGACTGCCATCACTACGATGTCAACCATCACCCGGTGAACGTTGCGCCGAAAGAAGGCAGCGCCGCCGCTTCCCAGACCGGCCTCCCGCTCTTTGACGGTCAGATCAGATGCCTCACCTGTCATCAGGCCCACAGCGATCCCGGACACAACAAACTGAACGGAGCGCCGAAGCTCCTTCGCGGCGGTCCCTATTCCGATCAGCGCGCAATGTGCTTTCAATGCCACGGCCAGGACGACTACACGATGATCAACCCCCATAAAATGCTTTCGGCGGACGGATCGGTCCGGAAGGTGAACGGCGAACCGGTCTGCCTGATCTGCCATACGGAACAGCCGGACCCCAGGGGCGATCCGGACCTGGTCGATTTCAAGGCCGACGTTGCCTTCCTGTGCTGGCGCTGCCATGCCCCGATGGCAGGCTCGTTCCTGAGCAGGCATTTCCATGTGAAACCGAAGAAACCGACCAGGACAGCGATGAGGAATACGGAGGACCGGCTCGGCATCGAGCTTCCCCTTGCCCGGGACGGCATGCTCACCTGTTCGACATGCCATAATCCGCACCAGACCGGCGTACTGACCCGGACTACGATCCAGGCCGGGGCAGACGCTCCCAAGCGGCTGCGTATTGCCGCAAAATCTATCTGTGAGGTATGCCATGCGATGTGATCCCGGTTCGATCGGCTATGAAGTACTGCGGTCCAGGCAGCGAAGTCATTCGCTGATGGAGTGGATCCGGTTCCTGCGGGCCGGCATAAACTCGTGGTCAGGGAGGGACATGATGCTGAACAAGATCTTACGCACAGGGATGTACCTGTTTCTGGCATTGATCCTCGCCTGGGAACTGCTCGCGCTTTCAGCTTCCGCGAAGGGTCCCGCGCTCGAGCGCATCTATGCCGATCCGGACGGCGCCTGGTATATCAATGCGAAGACCATGGTCAGTCCTTCCAGCGACAGGATCAGCTTCTGGAGCACCTTCGTGCCGGTGAAGGGCGGTGACAATTTTTCCCGGATGGGCAGCATCCTCGAGAAGGCCCGGAAGAACCCACTCCGGTTGGAGTATGTCCAGACCCTGCAAGAGGTCAATTGCCTGACAAAAAAGATAAGCACCTCGAACATCCTGTATTACGATAAGCTGGACCGCATCGTTCATGCCGTCAATGTTCCTCCTTCGTCGCAGCAGGCCGAATCATCGGGCCCGGCAGCGGAGAGATTGCTCGCGGCAGTCTGCACGTCGCAACTGGCTCAGGTGATGGGAGAGTAGGCGGGGGAAGCCAACAGGCCCCCCGGCAATGACCTCCACGTTACAATAGACCGTTCACAATGAGCCGGAGATCTTTTCTCCAGCTGCCAACTGCCTATAAAATAAGTGCTATTCGTTCTTTAGATAACGGCAAGCATCTTGCTATATCTGGATCTATCTTAGTGGTTCTCCGGCGTTGATGGGGGCGTGAATCCCGCCCAAGTGCGGTCTTCTGCCGGGAGGATCAAGTCGTATTCTTGCAAACACAAGGTCAGAGGGAACCTGGTTCAGATCCGATCCGTCCTGACTGTTGGAAATAGTATCGTTCAAGGAGAGTGTAATGAGGGACCTGGAAATATCTTACGAAGAAACATTCGATGCACAGGTGCAGGAATGGAGCGCTCAGATCGCCCTGCTCCGGGCCAAAGCGGGCAATGCCGGGGCCGGCGCGAGGATCGAATACCATGCGATCGTCGATGCGTTGCAGAAAAAGCAGTCGGCGGCCGGAAAAATGCTGCGAGAGCTGAAAACCGCGGGAGAGCGGGCATGGGATGACCTTACGTCCCTGTTTCGCCGGTGACCGCCGTCGTTGTACCGGAGGCGTCTGGAGGGGAAACCGTCTGTGAAGCTCCTGGATCGATTTATATCACGAACAGGCAGGCAGCCTGAAAACTGGACCAGCCGGGATATTCAGTCCTATCTGGACTACGTAAAGAAACATACCGGAGATGTGTCTAAGAAGTGTGAGGTGAGATCGCTCGTTTCGGCAGCGCATGACGATCGGAACTCTACTGGATCTTCTCCACCATCCGCCTGAAGTGCCTGCAGTTCTCCACCAGGTCCGGCCCGTGCTTGAACAGCCCGCCGCCGATCAGAAAGATCAGGTCCTTGCCGTAGGTCTCGAGCATCTCGGGCACGCGGTCCAGGCTCATCCCGCCGCCGGGCGCGGGGAAGATGGTCTTGAGATGCCCCATGGGCTCCGCCGTGCCGTGAACGATGTCCGCGCACTCCTCGCGGCTGAAGGAGAACCTGCCGCCGAAGTTCGGAAAGATCGTTGCGTCAGCTCCTGCCAAACGCGCAAGCTGTCCGAAGATCACGCCGTGTGACATGCCGCCCTGGCCGGTCACGAAGCTCCCTTGAAGTGCCGGATGCGTCAGGATGGGAAGGCCGATGCTGTCGTCGTCGGCAAGCTCACGCATGAGATCGAACCCGATGATGCCCGGCGCGACCATGATGCCTCCGGCGCCCGCTGTCTTCGCGAACCGGGCCCGCTTGATCACATCACGGTGCGGTGCGGTTATGTTCGCTATATAGAGGGAAGGCTGACCCGTCTCTTTGCTCGCCTTATTGACCGCAGCGGCGCAGAGGCTGACGCGCTCTTCGAAGGGTGAACAACCCTGGTCCGTCAGGCCGTGGTCATCCTTGATCATGTCCATGCCGCCCAAGGCGAAGCGGTACGCCAGGCCGGCAAGTTCTTCGCTTGAGTGGCCCATGGGCTTGATCGCCGTTGAAAGAAGCGGGCGGGACGGGACGTTCAGGAGCTTACGGATGCCTGCCCTTCCGAAGCGAGGGCCTTTGAAGGTCTTTAAAAGAGAAGCCGGCAGGTCGAGATGTTCGACCCGGATGCCGGGCTTGATGCTCGTATTGCCGAAGATCACGTTCAGGAGCTGCGTCAGCTCGCCTGCCGCGATCTCGACGGCGTAGCCGATGGCCGCACGGAAGCTCGCGTCGTCATGACGCTCGAAAGACTCAATCCTGCCGAAGACGTGATCGCGTATCGTCCCCTCCCCCACGCACTCCGCCGGGAACTCCACGGTCTGTTCGATGCAGATGTCCTCCGCCTTTGCGCGGCTGTCCTTCTCGCTGCCGTAGATGCGGTAGGTGACGGAGAAGCGGTCGCCGGAGAACATTGATGATGGCGTGCAGGTCTTCTGGATGATCATGACGATTCATGGATAACATACACGCCGAAGAGTGTCAAACGATTTTCAGATATCGCGGTCGATCATTGAAGCGTCATGAGCCTCTGCCATCCATATTCGGGGATTTCGCGCCCTTCCGAATAGTTTCAAATTATTGCAACTCTTATGACCCACGTCATATGCGATCCGATGATCCTCCTGTACTATGGCCTCACCATCACGAGCAACAACAACTTCCCAAGGAGGCAATCATGTTTTGTTATCAGTGTGAACAGGCGGCAAACGGCAAGGGATGCACCAAGATCGGCGTATGCGGCAAGGACCCGGAGGTGTCGGCGCTTCAGGACCTTCTGATCCATTCCCTGAAGGGGCTTTCGCTCGTCGCGGTCGAAGGCAGGGGGCACGGCGTCGTGGACGACGATGTGAACCGCTTCCTGGCCAAGGGGCTCTTTTCAACGCTCACGAACGTCGATTTCGACCCCAAGCGGTTCGAAAAGCTCATCAGGAGGAGCGTTGAGCTCCGCGAAAGTCTGAAGGCAAAGGTCAGGTCAGCAGGCGGCAGGACGGACTTCGCCCACGGCAGCGCGTCCTATACGCCGGCAGCGGACGTCGACGGCCTGGCGAAGCAGGGCCGCGAGGTTCGCGAGCGCGTGCCTGATGCGATGATCAATCCCGATATCCAGTCGCTCCAGGACATCCTGCTCTTCGGGCTCAAGGGCGTGGCCGCCTATGCGGACCATGCCCGTATCCTCGGCAGGACCGACGATGCGGTCTACGCCTTCATGGCCGAGGCGCTGGCCGCCATGACCGGGACCGATATGGGCCTGAACGAATGGGTCGCGATGGTGCTCAAGTGCGGCGAGGTCAACCTCAAGGCCATGGAGATCCTCGACAGCGGCAACACCGGCACGTTCGGCCACCCGGTCCCGACCAGGGTGACCCTCGGCGCGAAGCAGGGCAAGGCCATCCTGGTCTCCGGCCATGACCTGAAGGACCTGGATATGATCCTGAAGCAGAGCGAAGGCAAGGGCATCAACGTGTATACGCACGGAGAGATGCTTCCGGCCCACGGCTACCCGGGCCTCAAGAAATATCCGCACTTCTACGGCCATTACGGCACGGCCTGGCAGAACCAGCACAAGGAGTTCAGCCACTTCCCCGGCGCCATCGTGATGACCACGAACTGCATCCAGAAGCCGCTGGCATCGTACAAGGACAACCTCTTCACCTGCGGTCTCGTGGGCTGGCCCGACGTGACGCATATCGGCGATGGCAATTTCGCCCCGGCGATCGAGAAGGCGCTGGCGCTTCCGGGATTTGCCGAAGACGCCCCGGGCAAGGAAGTTTTCGCGGGATTCGGCCGCAATGCCGTGCTCGGCGTGGCCGACAAGGTGATCGACGCGGTCAAGGCAGGAGACATCCGCCACTTTTTCCTCGTGGGCGGATGCGACGGCGCGAAGCCGGGCCGGAACTACTATACGGAGTTCGTGGAAAAGGCGCCGAAGGACACCATCGTGATGACCCTGGCCTGCGGCAAGTTCCGCTTCTTCGACAAGAACCTGGGAGACATCGGCGGCATCCCGCGCTTGCTCGACATCGGCCAGTGCAACGACGCCTACTCGGCGATCCAGATCGCCCTTGCACTTTCCAAGGCCTTCAACCTGCCGGTAAACGAACTGCCGCTGTCGCTGGTCCTGTCGTGGTACGAGCAGAAGGCCGTGGCCATCCTGCTCTCCCTGCTGTCCCTGGGGATCAAGGACATACGGCTTGGGCCGACGCTTCCGGCATTCATCACGCCGAACGTGCTCGACGTGCTGGTCAAGAACTTCGACATCAAGCCGATCGCGGCAACGGCCGAAGAGGACCTCGAAGCGATCCTCGGCCCCTGCTGGAACAGGAGCAAGGTGGAGTGCGAGGCAGACGCCATCTCGGCGTAGGTCGGCTCATACAGTAACGACGAAGGCAGGACGGATAACCCGTCCTGCCTTTTTATTTTCGTATGATTCTGCTAAATCTACCGCTTAAGCTTCAGCCAGATCTCATCCGCCTTCTTGATGTGGCCGGGGATGTCCCTGCTCCATTTATTATAGGCTTCCTGGCTGCAGTTCAGGTACAGCTTCCCGTTCACGATCTTCCACACCTCGGGATCGGTTATGGCCAGCCGCGACTCCGTCATGGCCCAGGCGCAATAGCCGTCATACTGCGGCGCGTATTTCTCCGGACTGCCCGCAAACAGGTCTCGATTCTCCCTGGATGCGAAATGCCAGGTCATGCCGTGCCACTGGAAGGTGAGCGACGCATTCCCTTTTACAGCCTTGCCGTCCTTGAAATAAGCGACCGCGTCGTATCCCTTGATTGCCACATCACTGGTGGGCGGCTGCACAACCGCACTGCCGACGGACCCAGCCAATAGCAATACAAATGAGAAACTCATGAGAAGCCTGTAAGTTGTATTCATAGCTCCCACCTCCCTGTTTATTATAACTCATAATTTATTAAGGCAGGAGCTTCAAGAGGGTTAAAGGATCAGGATTCTTTTGGGCTGGGACGGTACGACACATACGCAGGCCATTTTCCCGGAAAGATGAGGGGGTGCCGGTCTTTTGGATGATCAGGGGAATAAATTACGAAGGTCACCGCGCTGGCTGCTGTTTTACCACGACCAGCGCACCAACTTACAGGGCAGTTAAAATAATTTTACTATTTCAGTGTGAACGCGTCAATAAGCGGATAGATCTGTTCGACGTTAACGGCCAGAAAGGTTGGCGGTGTGATGGAATCAGTGATAACGAATCGGTAAAATCTATGGGTATCCTTAAAGTCCTCGGGAAAATACAGGTACATGGCGCCCTTCGAGTAGACCGTGTGCATGCCGGGACCAAGCCCCTTTACTCTCTGCGAAGAAGTCCATGTCATGGAGTAAAGCTTCTTGCCGTTACGCATGAGATCGCCTTTCGTCAATTCCAGTATCTCGTAATTGCCTCCAACCGGACCTTGTTCTCTCATGACCTTCTCTTCCATGGCACGAATGTTGTCGGCATGTTCTGTTTCGGCAAGATTCCATCCTTGAGAAGCAATCGAATCTCCGACAACCATCATGGTAGTGGCGCCTTGGACTTCTCCAGTGAGGGGCCATATCTTTAGTTTTTTAAGAACGACCGTGTCATTCTCCGGCTTTGTGGTTGCCTCCCACTCTTTCCAGGACCTCTCCTCAGTTATATTGATCCTGTATGTCTTCATTTCAATAGGTGCCTTAATGTTGCCCTGATTTGGCAGACGGGCTGCGGCACACGAACAGGACAGGAGACACAAGGCGGCCAGAAGGAAATTCTTTGCAATGCTATGCATACTTTACACTCCTTTGAGCTAACGCACCGGTTGTAACTTATCCTTATCCTTTCCCATTCCTCATCTTCCCTTCCAACTGCTTATATTTGCGAAACGCATGGGAATAGAGGGACGACTCCGCGATCGAGCCGGCCACGAGCAGCGTATCCATGACCTCGTCGAGCGTCGCTCCCTCGGCAACGGCCCGGGCCATGTGCGCTTCGAGGCAATGCTCGCAGTGAAGTGCAGCCGCGGCCCCCACCGCCACGAGCTCCGCGGTCCTTCGGTCCAGCGCTTTCGGCTCCTGGTACACGGTCATGCCCTTGAGGAGATAGGGATTAAACGTGCGGGGCCGCTCCTTCAGCACGCTCAACACATAGCCCAGTTCACCGCGGTTCTTCACGACCGCATCGGCGATCGCCTCGGTCAGGTCCTCGTTCTGCATCAGGTTCCTGGCCTTCAGCAAAAGCGCCAACCGGTCCTTCGTCTCCCCCAGCTGGCGGATCTTATCCTTCGCCTTCTCGAACAACCCCTTCTTCCGGTCCTCCTCCATTTAGCGCCTCCCCGCGCATCCTGATAGTGCCCTATTTCTGTCAGTTTACTAATTTCGAAAAGAACTTGATCGCCCATTTCACCAGGTCGCCGGCTGCGGCCAGCACAAAACCGACCGCAAGCAGCGCGATGAGAAAGACCACCCAGGGCTTCGACGCGGACACGATCCGAGCGACCTTTTGCATGGGGCCGGCATCGAGGATCTCATACTCACCGTCAGCGGCATCGCCGGCCTCCTCGTCGTGCTTGAACCCGGTTGACTGCTTCGCCAGTTCCAGCGGCAGATCGAAAAGAAGATCGACGTCAGCCTTCTCGCCGCCGTCCGCCTCCTGTTCCTTTGATAACCGCTCCTTCAGCGGGGAAAAGCCCTCCGGAACCTTGCCGGAGGTTTTGACATCGAACATCCCGCGTTCGCTCTCGTGTTCGACGGACCACTTCTTCTCGCCGTCCTCCCAGGAAGCGCAGGAGCTGGCCATCACATGTTCTTCCAGGGAACATGCTATTGCCCGGCCTCCTTCCGATAGTTGGGCCAGGGTGTCCTTGTGAACGATCCTGTCATCGGAGGAGTCCGCTATCACGATATACCAACCATTCGGCAGGCGTCGCCCTACGAGCGGATGCTCGCCGTACAAGCCCGACCTGCCCGTGCCCTTCACCCCGAGCAGGCGATGCACCTCCTCCGGCGAGCGCCCGTCCACTGCTGTCCATGATAGAGAGTATCCCATATCCCTGGTGGAGCGCTAGAGATCGCGCACGTCGTGTACGCGCGTTCGGTCATGCGCCATCTGCTCCATAATTCTTTGCCTTGACTCGTCCGGCAGCTCATCCAGCGTCTCTCGTCGTTGAGAAGCATCCAGGGAGAGCAGCAGGGCCGCGATTTTCAGTTCATTCCTGCTGCGCTATCGGTTGATGGCAGCATTTGCAGGAACAATGAGAAGGACCACGGCGCCGAGCACAAACGCGATCTGCATATAACTCAGATAGCGGAGGCCAACAAATTCCTGATCCTGACAAGCCAGAACCGAACGGCGTCTCTCGCAAAGCCGCGAAGGACGCAAAGAAATCCGTAAACTCCAGTTTTGAAACCATAACCAACTGACCCGGACAAGCCGGAACCAATGAATAATTTTGACAGTGATCACAGGATAACGGAGGATAACAGCGGATAAAGACTTTAGAAAATCCTGTCGATCCTGTTATCCTGTCAAAAATCTTGTCCTGCTTAAGTTTGTTGTTAGATCCGGGCCACGCGCACGAGCGAGTTGTTCTCGTTCAGGCCGTCGATGATGGCGCCGAGGCCGGCCATGTTCTGGAGGTAGTTGAGGGCGTCCTGGGAGATCTCTTCCCCCGGGACCAGGAGCGGGATGCCGGGCGGGTAGACGGTGACGATCTCCGTCGAGACCCTGCCGACGGATTCGTTCACGTTCACCAGTTCGCTGTCGGAATAGAAGGCGTCGCGCGGCGTCATGATGAACTTGTTCGTCAATGCCGGCGGATGGACCTTGTCGAGGGGCAGGAGCGCCCCCTGGAGCCCGGTCTCGGCCGATATCTGCTGGAGGGCGGCAACGAGCCGGTTCAGGTCGTCCTGCCGGTCGCCGATGGACACGATCACGAGCACGTGGAAGGGGTCCGCCATCTCCACCTGGATGCCGAACCGGTTGTTCAGCATCTGGGAGACGTGGTAGCCCGACAAGCCGAGGTCCGACACCGTGATGGTAAGCTTGGTCACGTCCATGTCGGCCATGCCGGCCTGTTTCGCCCGGTCCTTGGTGAAGCACGCGATGCCCGGGATCTTGTTGATCTCCGTCCGGGCGTCCTCGGCCAGCTTGATGGTGCGGTTCAGGAGCTTTTTGCCTTCCGTC
This sequence comes from Nitrospirota bacterium, assembly GCA_020052615.1. GTDB lineage: Bacteria > Nitrospirota > UBA9217 > UBA9217 > UBA9217 > JAAXXJ01. The sequence goes on from JAGVOT010000102.1 coordinate 10,625, forward strand.
GCCATCTGCATGCGCGCCAGGTCGAGCGAAGCCATGAGGATATACGACGGGCTCGTGGTCTGGAGGAGCTTCAGGGTGTTCGTGACGTCGTCGATGTTGACCCGGCCGGCGTTGGCGTGGAGCATCGAGGCCTGGGTCATGCCCCCTACGATCTTGTGGGTGGACTGGACGCACATGTCCGCTCCGGCCTCGAGGGCGCACTGGGGCAGCTTGGGATTGAACTTGAGGTGCGGGCCGTGCGCCTCGTCCACGAAGACCATCAGGCCCTTTTCGTGGGCGTAGGAGATGATCTTTTCGATGTCTGTGCAGAGGCCGTAGTAGTTCGGGCTGGTAATGAGCAGTGCCCGGCTGCCGGGGCTGGCGTCGATGGCCGCCCTGGCAGCCTCGAAGGTGACGTTCAGGGTGAGCTTGAGGTCCCGGTCGAAGGCCGGCTGGAAGAACATCGGCGTGGCCCCGCTCATGATCAGACCGGTGAGCACCGACCGGTGGCAGTTCCGGGCGATCAGGACCTTGTCGCCGGGACCGGTGGTCGCCGCCACCATGGCGTGGTTCCCCACGGTGGTGCCGTTCACGAGGAAGTAGGAGCGGTCGGCCCCTGCCGCCTTGGCTGCCAGCTCCTGGGCCTCCTTGATGACGCCCGTGGGGTTCTGGAGCGAGTCGACCTCGTCCAGGGTTGTCAGGTCGATGGAGAAGACGCGCGGCCCCACGAACTTGCGGAACCGCGTCGCAATGCCTTTGCCGCTCTTATGTCCGGGGGTGTGAAAGGAGACCTTGCGGCTTTCCGCGAGGTTGACCATGGCGTCGAACAGCGGGGTGCGGAGCTGTTCTTCGTCGAATCGGGGGGGAGGGGGGCTCATGGCCGTCTACCTGAACCGAAGACATCCGAATAAAAGGCGTCTCTCGCCAAGCACGCCAAGGCCGCAAAGTAAGACCCGGGAAATCCTGCCGTTCTTTGCGAGCTTTGCGCCTTTGCGAGAAATAGTCTTCTCCTTTTGAGAAGAAATTGATTCATCGGACGCTAGTGGTACGTAAAGAGCGGCGCATTATCTTCGATGATCTGCTTCTGCTCGGCCAGGGCCTTCCGGATATGCTTGGGCAGGCTGAACTGGCCCAGGTTCGTGATGCCGTCGTAGAACCGGTTCTCGCCTGTGATCCGCTTCTTGATCATGTCGTCCACTTCCTGGGGCGTGAACTTCCGCGGGTCGCGGTTCTTCGAGGCCAGCGTGAAGCCCCAGGGCAGGGCGAAGGACGGGATCGGCACGCCGTAGGGCGCCACCACCGGGAACACGGCTTCCAGCGTCTTGTTGACCGCCGTGAAGTTCAGGAGCTGGTGGAGCGCCGTGGTGCCCGCCTGGAGGGAGATGGTCCCGTCCGGCGAGAGGCGCTCCTTCACGATCTCGTAGAACTCCCGGGTGAACAGGAGGTAGGCGGGGCCTTCCTCCACGGGCTCGGAGATGTCGATGATGATGGCGTCGTAAGTATCGGTGGTCTCTTCGAGGTACTTCCGCGCGTCCATAAAGCGAAGGTCGGTGCGGGGGTCGTCGAAGGCCCCCTGGTGCCACTCGGGAAGCATTTCCTTCGACTTTTCAACAACTTCCTGGTCGATGTCGACCATCATGCAGTACTCGACGCTCTTGTGGCGGAGCACTTCGCGAAGCGTAGCCCCCTCGCCACCGCCCACGATGAACACCCGCTTGGGGTTGGGGTGGCAGAGAAGGGCGGGATGCACCAGCGCCTCGTGATAGATGAACTCGTCGGTGATGGAAGATTGCATCTTGCCATCCAGCACGAGGCACCGGCCGTAACTGCCGCTGTCCATGATCTCCATCCGCTGATACTTGGTCTGGCTGGCATAGTGGATCATGCGGATGCCATGGAGATGCCCCTCTTCGGGGCTCGTGTACTCGATGAACCACTTGTAGCTCTTCGGTTCGATCATGCGTAAGCCGGCTCCTGAAGCGTTACCTTGTGCGGCAGCTTCGCATGGCCCAGCACGCCCCGCTTCATCTCGACGATGGAGGGGTTCTTGCACTCAAACTTTTCGATGAGGAATTTTGCAGCTACCTGCGGTTTGATGAGGTCCCCGCAGGTGAAGACGTCGACTGCGGCGTAGCCGTATTCCGGCCAGGTGTGGATGGCAAGGTGTGATTCTGCAATGACAACCATTCCGCTGATGCCAAAAGGACTGAATTCGTGGAAAGCGACCTCTACGATCGTCGCTTTTGCCTCAAGCGCGGCATTTTTCATTGCTTCAGTCACAAACTCTAGATTACTCAGGGTCTTGGAGTTGCAGTCACGCATCTCCAGCAACAGGTGGGTTCCCAACGCTTGCAATCTGTTTTCCTCCTACTCCGCCCGCCGGAAGCTCCCGGGCTTGCCTCCCGGATCAGCGAGCACCGCCTCCCGCTCCCGCGGAAGGGCTGTCACCGTTTACGCCTCATCCGTCCCGACTTCGGACGGCGCCTACTCATCGAAAAGTTGATTGTTATTTATCAAAATCATCGCTCGCTGTCAATAAAAAACTGATGCCAGCCTCATTTTTTTCCGCGAGAGCTTCGGCCGACGGCGCGACGGTCGCGAGCACGTCGCCGACGACGAAAATTTCGTTCGAAGAGTACCCCGAAACTACCCCGTGGCAGGCCCGACGGTCGGCAGAATGCCTGACGGGAGAAAAATTTCCGGCCTCGCGACCTTGCTCAGGCGTCGGGAGCGCCGCAGGAGGTCGGGAGAGCGACTCTCAAGGGGGGTGTCCCCTCCAGCGCGACGCCAAGCGGCGTCTTTCCCGGTTCCGTGCACGGGAAAATTCTCCTTTACATCCGCTCACAGGTGTTTTATATTGCGTCTCGTTTCACGGAAGATCAGGCATAATCAGGCGGCGGGCTGTTTTCACCCTCCTGACTCCTGGCTCCCGACTCCTGACTCCCGAAAGTTGGAGGTTTTCGCGCATGTCCCTGGAAAAAGGCTTCGTCGAGATCGCTTCGGTGCTCGTAAATCCCGAGATCTTCACCCGTCCCTACTCCTGCGACGTCGTCAAGTACGGCTGCAAGTCCATGTGCTGCTACCGGTCCTGCATCGTCCCTCCCCAGGAGGCCAAACGGATCGAAGCGCATTTCGATGAGATCCTCGGCTACCTGGGCGCCGGGAACCGGGAAGCGCTCAAGAAAAACGGCTCCATCCTGGCGGACTGCAAGAAGCAGTGTCCCAAGGGCTGCGAGATCCACGATGACGAGGCCCGGGCCATCCGCCGGGAGTTCGGCGGGGCGGACTTTCGCTGCGTCCTGATCCACGACAAGACCTGCGCCCTGCTCTACACGAACAAGGAGGGCCTCAAGTACTGCGCCGTCCATACCTTTGCCATGGACAAGGGCCTGGTCTGGGAAGAGTTCAAGTTCGCCGACTGCGTCCAGTATCCCCTCTCCTTCTACACGACAGAAGACGGCAGGAAGGTCATGTCCATTCAGGACACTCCTTACCTGAACCATATCAAGTGCATGGCCGAACCTTCCGGCCCGCCCATGTACAGGAGCCTCAAGAAGACCATCGAGACCTTTCTGGGCAGGGAATTCTACAAGGAACTCGCCATCTACGCCGAAAAAAGACACCAGAAGTAACATCGTTGCGCCTGTTCCGTCCCGGACGGCAACTGTGGTATAATCTTCCCCTATTATGGGAACACTCTTCGTCAGTTTCCTCGTGGCCATCAGCGGATCGGTCGGCCTCGTTGTCTTGAGCAAGACCCTCGACCTCGAGACCTATACGACCCGTATTTTCCCGCTTATCCCGATCCTCTACGCCCTCGTATACCAAGCCCTCGAAAAATCTCAAACCGGCAAGACCCGGACCATCCCCCCCGACCGGGCGAAGGAGGAGATGAAGGCCGGCGCGGCTGCGTTCTTCCAGAACATCACGGTGGACCGGATCATCATCATCGTGGGGGTGAGCCTCCTGATCAAGACGGGGCTCGAGATCATCGCTACGTCGGTCTACCTTTCGGCAGGCAGGATGTCCTTTTCCGAGGTCTACGGGCAGTTCGGGATTGAGACCATCGGCCGGTTCCTCCGGGGCGACCACCCCTGGCTGGCCGGGAACCAGAGCATCCTCCTGCTCTCCCTGATCGCCCTGGTCACCGGCCTCGGGACAGGTCTCTGGATCGGCACGACCACGAAGGCCCAGCCCGTGCTGGAGGGCGTGATCGCCGGCGCGGCCGTCACTGTCCTGTCCACCATGACAAACATGCTCGTGCTCTACCGCACCATCGAGGACCTCGCCCGGGAGAGCGCCGAGTCCTTCGGCTATGTGTTCCATGCCGGCTTCGCCGTGGTCATCACCCTCCAGGTCCTGCTGTACGGCCTCTGGAGCGGCATTGCCTGCCGCGCGAAGAACGAACGGGATGCCCGACGCGACGAGAAGAAATACGCCAAAAAGTTGAAGAAGTAACTCCCTCCCCTCACCAGCCGGAAAAACCCACGCCCTTTTTCACCGCAGAGTACGCAAAAGTACGTTTTGAGACACTGAGGACACTGAAGTTCAGCAAGAAACAGCAGAGTGGTTTGCAGTATCCGCCGTTATCATAGCCGTTCTCAGCGTCTTCAGTGTCAAAGGTTC
>JAGVOT010000023.1 GCA_020052615.1 Nitrospirota bacterium
CAGCGCCGCGCGGGCGACCTGCCGGGCGTTCTTCCCCAGCGACCTGCCCACGGCGCGCACGCTCGCGGTGAAGTGCCGCTCGTCCTGGAGCCGCAGGACCGCGTCGATGACCTTGACGCCTTCGAACTTCATGGCCGCTTTCGCGAGATAGGGCAGGGCCTGGGCATAGGGGCAGGCCTGGGAGTACTCGCCCTTGCCGTGGGCCGGGCGGAACCGGACGAAGCTCGGAAGGAAGAGGATGTCCACCTTCTTCCCGATGAGGTCCTGGATGTGGCCGAGCGCGACCTTCGCGGGGAAGCAGGTCTCCGCGGCGGTCATCTCCAGACCCCGGTTCGCCAGGGAGCGGTTGGTCTTGTCGGACAGCGCGACCCGGAAGCCCAGCTCGGAGAAGAAGGTCTGCCAGAAGGGCAGTTCGTCGTTCAAATAGAGGACGCGGGGAATGCCGACGACCGGGCCGTCGGCAGACCGGGCCGCGGTCTTCGACGCGGCGATGGCCTGGTCCCGCTCGCCAAAGAGATCGGGGAGCCTGTCCTCCTTCGCCTTCTTCTTGACGTCGTACTTCTCGCACCGGCTGCCGTAGAAGAGCGGCTGCTCGCCTTCGAAGACCACCCTGCGGATGTCGCAGCGGTTCGCGCACTCGGCGCACTGGAAGGTCGAGACCGTGTAGGGACGTTTGGAAAGGTCGAAGCCCTTGAACGAGCTGGGGCCGCTCCGGCCGCGCAGGGCGAGGATGGCGGCGCCGATGGCGCCGGTCACCTCGTGGTGGGGCGGGACGGTGACGGGCTTTCCCGTGATCTTCTCGAAGGCCGAGACAACGGACCGGTTCGCGGCAACGCCGCCCTGGAAGAAGATATGGTCGCCCACCTTTTTCCCGGCGACGACCTTGTTCAGGTAGTTCTGGACGATGGAGTAGGCGAGGCCGGCCGTAAGGTCCTGGACCCCCGAGCCGCGGTTCATCCAGTGCACGAGGTCCGACTCGATGAACACCGTGCACCGGTCGCCGAGGCGGCAGGGCGTGTCGGAGCAGAACGCCTTGTCGGCGAATTCCTGTTTGATCCGGATGCCGAGCCGTTCTGCCTGCTCTTCGAGGAACGAGCCCGTCCCGGCCGCGCAGGCCTTGTTCATCTCGAAGTCCACCACAGCGCCGTCCCGAAGGCTGATGAACTTCGAGTCCTGACCGCCGATCTCGAAGATCGTGTCCACGCGGGGGTCGATGGCCGCGGCGGCGGTCGCCTGGGCGGTGATCTCGTTCCTGACGATGTCGGCGCCGATCATGTCTCCCGTGAGATACCTGCCCGAGCCCGTGGCGGCGGCGCCCATGATCCGGACGCGGCGGCCGATCTCGTCCCCCACTTCGGTCAATCCCTGCTTCACCGCCTCGATGGGACGGCCGGCCGTAGGCAGATACCGTTTGGAAAGCACGCGCATCTCGCTGTCGATCACCACGACGTTCGTGGACACTGAGCCCACGTCCACGCCGAGGTAGGCCTCGATCAGTCCGTCGGCGCCCGGCGCCGCGTCCTGGTCGGGGTTCGGCATGATGTTTCGCGGCATGACAAGGGGCGCGTTTCCGCTGCCCGCGCCCGTGCGCCCCGTCTCCCGCCAGGTCGCGAGCCCGCCGGGTCCGCGGAAGGGCACGGCCTTATCCGGGTGATCGATGACCGCAATCGCCGCTCCGATGGCGCCGGACGTGCGGAAATGGCCGGGAACGGTCATGGCTCCGTCGGCAAGCTTCAGCACGTCCGCAAAGGCCCGGCGCATCCCGGGGTTCTCGGCAACGCCGCCCAGGAACAGCACGGGCGCGATGAACTTCTTGCCCTTGCCCACGGTGGCCTTGAAGTTCCTGGCCATGGCGTAGCAGAGCCCCGCGACGATATCGTGGTCAGGCGTGGCGATCTGCTGGAGATGGATCATGTCGCTCTTGGCGAAGACGCTGCAGCGGCCGGCGACAGCCGGAGGGGTCTTGGACTTGAGGGCGATGGCGCCGAACTCCTCGATCGTGAGGTTGAGGCGGTTGGCCTGCTGGTCAAGGAAGGAACCCGTGCCGGCGGCACAGGCCGTGTTCATGGAAAAGTCCGTGATCTTGACCCCGCCGCCCTGCTCCTGTCCCAGGGCGATGAGCTTGGCGTCCTCGCCGCCCATCTCGATGATGGTCCGGGCCCCGGGATGGAAGGCGCCGGCGAAGGCGGCTTGCGCGAGGATCTCGTTGACGAAAAGGCCGCCCAGGTAAAGGGCCACCTGCTTCCCACCGCTGCCGGTGATGCCGCAGGCGGCGATCCGCTCCCCGGGAAAGCGCGACAGGAGCGGCGTCAGTTCGTCCCGCAGGGTCTTGACCGGGTCTCCCTTGATGCGGGTGCAGGTCTCGGCAAGGAGTGACTTTTTTTGATCGACGATCGCCGTCTTGACGCTGACAGAGCCGATGTCGATCCCGAGAAAGAGGTCCTTGTTCATAAGGTCGGACTCCCTGGTGCGGCAATAGGCTACAGAAGGATACGGGATGTTTCAGGATGGAACAGGATTTCATTATAGTAGGATGCAGGGGGGGTGTCAATCGGCCAGATTGGCTAAACGGAGCGCCGGAAAGATCAAAATCTATTTTCTTCTGCACCCCGGTTCACATCGCCGCACAAACATGCCAGCTTGTCTGCCGTTGTACCGGGTGATACTGCTTTCCCTGTGCGCTTACGCTGCGCACGGGCAGGCATGCTTGTGGTTGATCGCCCTATGCCCGGGCATGCAGCGTGCGGATGATCTTCACGGGATGCAGGGCTTTGGAAAAGCAAATCTTCAAGCTTCCTCGCTGCGGACCTCGTATCCCCTCTCCCTGAGGCCGGCAAGGACCGACGCAAGATGCTCCCTGCTCCTGACCTCAACGGTGAACACGACCTTCGCCTTGCCGATGGCGACATCGCCCGTCGCCCGGTCATGGGCGACGCTCAGGATGTTCGCCTTCTGTGCTCCGACGATCCCGGTGACGGCGTGGAGGCTGCCGGCGATATCGTCGATAACGACGGCGAAGACGCCGATCCTGCCGCTCGTCATGAGCCCCCTCAGGATGATCCGGTCGATGAGCGTGAAGTCGATGTTACCGCCGCTGACGACCAGCACGACCCGCTTCCCGCGGAACCGCTCACTGTTCTCCAGGAGGCCCGCCAGCGGCACGGCCCCCGCGCCCTCAACGACCAGCTTCTTCCGCTCGAGAAAGAGCAGGATCGACCGGGCAATGGTGTCCTCGGCCACGGCGAACATGGCATCGACGTGCTTCCCCATCAGCGCCAGCGTCCTCTCCCCGACCTTCCCGACCGCGATGCCGTCGGCGATGGTGTTCTCCGGCACGCGTTCGCATACCCGGTGCTCGCCGAAGGAGGCGCAGGCCGAGGTCGCGGCAGCGGCCTGCACGCCGATGACCCCGGTCTTCGGCGACAACGCCTTGACCGCCGCTGCGATGCCGGCAATGAGCCCCCCGCCGCCGACCGGCACGAAGACCGCCTCAATGTCCCTCAGGTCTTCGATGATCTCCAGTCCTGCGGTGCCCTGGCCCGCGATCACGTCGTCGTCGTCAAAGGGGTGGATGAAGACCGCGTCCTTCCGGGCAAGCGCGTAGTCCAGCGCGTCGCTGAACTTCTCCCCGTGGAGAATGACCTCCGCCCCGTAGCCCCGCGTCGCCACCTGTTTGATGATCGACGCGGTCTCGGGCATGACGATGGTCGCCTGCCTGCCGAGCTTGCCGGCGGCATAGGCGACGGCCTGGGCATGGTTGCCCATGGAAGCGGCAATGACCCGGCGGTCTGCTATGCGCGTCAGCTTGTTGAAGGCTCCCCGGACCTTGAACGATCCGGTCTTCTGGAGGTTCTCGAGCTTGAGATAGACCTCGGCGCCCGACAGGATGCTGAGGGAATTGGAATGGATGAGCGGAGTCCGGTGGATATGAGTGGAGATGGTCTCGCGGGCCTGCTGGATGTCGGAGAGTGAGATCATGGGACCAGTATAGCACAGCGCCTGCGGTCTTTAGGGAAGAGAGACGGCACAGCGAGCAGCCGGGCAGCCCAACAAACGAACATCACTCTTTGTCGCCTTTCTTGCGTGCCCAAGAAAGGTGACCCAAAGAAGGGCACCCGGCGAAAATCCTTCACGGCATGCTCGGTCGTCCTCGGTACATTTCGGAAACTCGCCCTGCGGGCTCAGACAGTCCGAGATGTTTAACCCTCGTCCTCGGTCGCATGCCTGGATTTTCGCACGGGACTGCAGAGTCCCTAGAGTCTGGCAAAGCAAGACCTAAAGTTTTTGGCGTACACAAGCGCCGGGTAGCCTGGTGCGAAGTCTGTGCGTATGCGTGCCGGACCAAACCGGGAACAACATGGATCCCAAAGCAGCGCGGCCGCAGGGAAAGCGCTGCCGGGCAAGGGACAAAGAACAGGGGAACGTGAACCCGCTTTCTGCACGCTTAGCACAGCGAGCCACCGGGCTGCCCAAAAAAGATATATCTCGAACCTCCAGGGCAGCACATAAATCTACAACCCCGCCTGCTCCATGCGCTCCAGCAGCCGGAACTGGACGCGGGCCCGATGGAGGTTGTGGCCGGCACGGCGCGTACGGAAGTAGGCGTCGCCGTTCAGGTGATCGGCAAGGAAGCGGATGCCGAGCTCGAAGGCAATGACCTTTGCCGACAGGGGCAGCAGGTCGATCTCCTGCCGCACGAGAAAGGATGCTGCTTCGCTCAGATACCCTTCCCGGAGCGCGTCATACCGGGAGCGGTCGAAGACGACGCTCTCGAGGTCAACCGCGTCCTCGCCTGCCGGATTGGCCGCGGAGCGGACGCAGTCGCCGAAGTCGAAGTGCACGATGCCCGGCTTCACCGTGTCAAGGTCCAGCATGCACAGGGCCTTTCCCGTCCCGCGGTCGATCAGGACATTGTTCACCTTCGGGTCGTTATGGACGACGCGTATCGGGATGCGGCCGCTTCCCATGAGGCCGGTCAGGAGCGGCGCCAGATGTCTTCGCCCTTGGGCGAACTCGACGTCCGGCAGCGCCCCGGCGAGCCTGCCGTGCAGGTCCTTCCGAACGGCCTCATCGAGCCCGCCGAGATAAAGCGGCGTGTGATGGAATCCGGGGAGCGTGTCGTGCAGGCGTCCCGGCGGAAGGTCGGCCACCAGCGCCTGGAACCTCCCGAGGCCCCGGCCCACTTCATGGGCATGACCGTCATCAGCCACGACGTCGAAGACCTCGCCGGTCTCGATGAAGTGGAACATGCGCCAGTACTCGCCCGCCCCGTCGACGTGATGGGACCGGCCGTCGCGGTTCCGGACAAGGGCGGGGGTGACGCTCGCGGGATCAGCGACGCCTTCCCGCCGCAGCCGCGCAAGG
>JAGVOT010000025.1 GCA_020052615.1 Nitrospirota bacterium
GTCGCCGTGGTCACCAAACCGTTCAGCTTCGAGGGCGCCCGGCGGATGCGCTACGCCGAGGAAGGCCTCATGGAGCTCAAGAAGGCGGTGGACGCGCTGATCGTGATCCCCAACGACCGGCTGATCAACCTGTCGGAGAAGAACACGCGCATCGGCGAGGCCTTCAAGCTGTCCGACGACGTGCTGATGCAGGCGGTGAAGGGGATCTCCGACGTGGTCCTCGTCCGGGGCCGGGTGAACGTGGACTTCGCCGACGTGAAGACCGTCATGGCCAACCGCGGACGCGCCGTCATGGGCATGGGCATCGCCAAGGGCCCGGGGAGGGGCGTTGAGGCGGCGCACAAGGCCATCTCGAGCCCGCTGCTCGAGGACGGCTCCATCAAGGGCGCACGCGCGGCGCTGATCAACATCACCGGCGGCAGCGACCTGGGCATGAGCGAGATCGACGAGGTGATGGGGGTCATCAAGGCCGAGGCGGACCCGGAGGCGAACATCATCTTCGGGATGGTGGACAACGCCGACATGAACGATGAGATCATGGTGACGGTGCTCGCTACGGGCTTCGACGAAGAAGGGGTCCGCAGCCGCGCCGCACGGCCGGCGAACCTCAAGGAGTTCCGGAAGACCGAGGAAAAGCCGCATCTGAAGCGGAGGCCGGAGCTGTCGAACAACGGCGATCTTGACCTGTTCAGCGGGAGGAAGGACGACCTGGACAAGCCAGCGTATCTCCGCCGGGCCGCAGACTAGCTGCCCATCAAATGCCGCTTCTGAGCAAAATAGCGGGAAGATCATCGCCACGAAGGCACGAAGACACGAAGACGTCTTGGACAATATCGTGCTGATCGAACCGCGAAACACTCTGGCATTCTTCGTGATCTCGTTTGGAAACGACTGCACAGTCCCGGTCATTCCGGGGGAAGGCAGAGGCACAAAAAAATCCCTTCGTGACAGCGTTGCGGCTGTCGAACGAAGGGATGGTGGTATGCGAGGGAACGCAGTTCGACGGGAACTTAGTGGTCCGAGTTTACCGGTGCAGGACTTTTACCCGACCGCTTCTTTTCCAGCACCCGTTCCAGGCCGAGCCGTGTGGCCGAGAAACCCACCTCAGCAGGTTCCTCTTCCTTCTTGACCGTGTTCATGAAATCGCAGCGCCAGCAGTTGGTGAGCTTCTGGGCGTAGGTCCCCTGGATCTTGCCGCCGCAGAGCGATCCGGCGACGACCCAGCAGGCCCTCCCCGCGTTCATGCCGTCGTGGGCGCCGTGCAGGTCCTGGTGGACGGTCACGGGGCAGATGCCGAGGTCAGCCGCCTTGTGTCCGCCCGGCTGGCGTCCGCATTTTTTGAATTCCCAACAGTTCATTTTTCCCATCGCGCGAGATACCCCTTGTTCTAGAAATTATCAGGGACCGATGCCCTGAGCGTACCTTATCGCTGCTTCGTCTTTTCCAGCGCCTTCTCCAGGCCCAGCCGCGTCGCCGAGAATCCGAACTCGGTCGGTTCCTCTTCCTTCTTGACGAGGTTCATGAACTCGCAGCGCCAGCAGTTGGTGAGCTTCTGGGCGTAGGTCCCCTGGATCTTGCCGCCGCAGAGCGAGCCGGCGATGACCCAGCAGGCCCGGCCGCCGTTCTTTCCTTCGTGGGCGCCGTCGAGGTCTCCATGGACGGTCACCGGGCAGGTGCCCAGCTCTCTTTCCTTGTGCCCGCCAGGCTGGCGTCCGCATTTCTTGAACTCCCAGCAGTTCATCTTAACCGCCGCCGGGCTCTTTTTATCCGGTAACGCAGCCATGGGGTCACCTCGCGAGCATCCGTCTGTGTCGTGCTGTGTACTTATGCAGCAGGAAGTTTGCAAAACACCTGCCAGAACGAAAAGACAGAAGAAACAGCATGTTGCTGAGGAGATAGCCCCTTTTTTGTCTCAGATCTAAGACGGGAATCTCAGCCCTGCGACGACAGGGCGATCATTCAATTTGACGACTATACGACAATTCAAAAAGCAATGTCAAACCTATAGTTTGACTAGCGATGATATGCAGTTACAGTTTTAGTTGTCGGATCTCGCGAGCGCCGAAAGGATGCCGCGCAGGATGCTGATATCGCGCTGTTCAAGGCGGGACCTTCCGAACAGTTGGCGGAGGGAGGTCATCATATGGTCCTTGTTGTGCGGACCAAGGAACCCGCTGCCCTCAAGGACCTTCTGAAGGTGTAGATAGAAGGCCTCCAGCTCGCCTGCCTGCGCCAGGGCCCTCTCCTTGACCGCGCGGCCGACGGCCGCGGCGAGGAACAGTTCGTACGCGACGATGCAGACGGCATGGGAGAGGTTCAGGGAGGGGAATGCCCCGGAGGAGGGGATGGCGATAAGCTCGCTGCAGAGGTCCAGGTCTTCCTTGTCCAGCCCGTTCACTTCCCTGCCGAACACCAGGGCGATCCTGTTCTGCGGCAGAAGCGGAACGATCCGGTCAGCCATCTCCCGCGGGCTTGCGACGTTCCGGCGGCGGCGGCCCGGGTGGCGCGACGTCCCGATGACGAGGTGGTGCCCCGCGAC
>JAGVOT010000083.1 GCA_020052615.1 Nitrospirota bacterium
GGATGCTCGCCCGCGGCAACAAGGCCCGCAATGTGCGCGATGTCCGCCATGAGGTAGGCGCCCACCTTGTCGGCGATCTTCCTGAACCGGGCAAAATCAAGGACCCGCGAATAGGCGCTGTAGCCGGCCACGATCATCCTGGGCTTATGCTCCACGGCGAGCCGCTCCACCTCATCGTAGTCGAGCAGCTCCGTCTTCTTGTCCACATGATAGGAGAAGGACTTGTAGAGCTGGCCCGAAAAGCTCACCGACGCGCCGTGGGTGAGATGGCCGCCGTGGGGCAGCGCCATGCCGAGGATGGCGTCTCCGGGCTGGAGCACGCTGAAATAGACCGCCATGTTCGCCGACGATCCGGAGTGGGGCTGCACGTTGACATGATCGCAGCCGAAAAGCTGTTTCGCTCGCTCGATGGCCAGCGTCTCGACCGCGTCGGCGAACTGGCAGCCGCCGTAGTACCGACGGTTCGGATAGCCTTCGGCGTACTTGTTCGTGAAGATCGATCCCTGCGCCTCCAGGACCGCCTTGCTCACACAGTTCTCCGACGCGATCAGCAGGATCTTCTCAAGCTCGCGCTTTTCCTCGTTCTGGATGGCGTTGTAGACCTCAAGGTCCGTATCTCTCAGTTCCGACATGGTGCTTATCCCTTTGCTATGGTTTTTTCGATATCCCGTATCTTGTCGAGCCGCCGCTGGTGCCGGCTTCCTTCGAACTCCGTCTCGAGCCAGGCCTTGACGATGTCCAGGGCAACGCCCCTGCCGATGACCCGTTCGCCCATCACCAGGACATTGGCGTCATTGTGCAGGCGGCTCATCCGCGCCGTGAAGTTGTCATGGCAAAGCGCGGCGCGCACCTGAGGATAGCGGTTGGCCACAATGGACATGCCGATACCCGTGCCGCAGATGAGGATCCCCCGGTCTGCCGTGCCGTTCGATACCGCCTCGGACACCTTCCTGCCGTAGTCGGGGTAGTCCACGGATTCGGGACCGGAGGCGCCGTAGTCGGTCACCTCGATGTTCCCGATCTTGCTGAGGAAATCGACGATCTCTCTCTTCAATATATAGCCGCCGTGGTCCGCGCCGATGGCCAGTTTCATGTCGCCAAACGTCCTTTCTCTGCATGGAGAAGGAGTTGATATTAACATTCAAGATATTGGGGTGTCAAGGGAAATACCGGAAGCATTGATGCGTCGGAGCTGAGCGGCACGCTATTGGAAGAGCTCGTAGCCGATAACGGCAAGCGCCGCCATGGCAGCGGTCTCGGTGCGCAGGATATTCGGACCGAGGCTCACGAGATGGAAGCCCCTGTCTTTGGCCGCGTCGGCTTCGGCCTGCGAGAACCCGCCTTCGGGCCCGATAAGGACAACGACGTGCTTTGCGTCAAGATGCCGTCTAAGGACGTTCTTGACCGGCTCGGTCCCCTCCTCCCAGGGAAAAAGAAGAAGCGTCTGGGGGCCGGGGACCAGGGTATGGATGAACTCGCCGAACGAACGGATCGTTCTCACCTGCGCAATGTCCGGCCGGTCGCACTGCATGGCCGCCGCCCGGGCGATCTTCTGCCACCGGGTGACGCGTTTCTCTTCGTCCTTGACCTTCAGGATGGTCCGCTCGGTGACGAGGGGCACAAGGGACGAGGCCCCCAGCTCCGTCGCCTTCTGCACGATCCAGTCCATCTTGTCCGACTTGGGCAGGCCCTGGCCCAGGATGATCAGGGGAGACAAGGGTTGGCGTTCTCGCCGGTCAACGATCTCGGTGTCGATCTCCGCCTTCTCGATCAACCTGATCCTGACCGTGTACTCCTTCCCCTGCCCGTCGAGGAGCGTCAGCAGGTCGCCGGGCTGTTTCCGGAGTACCGTGCGGATATGGCCGAGGTCATCGCCTGTTATCGTGATGTGAGGTTCCCGAACCTGTTCAGGGGTTATGAAAAAGCGAGGAGGTTTGGACATGAGGGTCACAAAGCTGTTTTATGTTTTCGGTGTTCCCGGCTTCGGTCCTCTTCTCCGGGGCCGTCTCCGCCGCTTCTGGCCTTCCGGCCGTCTGGCCTGTGCCGGGGCATGCTTCTCCGGCGGCTGCGCGGCCTCTCCCTGCATGACCGGATGGGCCCGGATGAATTCCTTCCACCACGCGCGGAGTTCGAGCCGTTCGCCCGTGAGCTCGCTCGTGAACCGAAGGTATTCAAAGGCGTCGGCAAAACCCGGCCGCCGCAGGAAATAGAGGGGGGCCTTTCCCTGCGTCTTCTCAAATCGCCCCTGGTTCCAGAGTATCTCCCTGATGGCGAGGGCGACCTTGCGCGGCACCTGCACCCGGGTGACGATCTCAGCGAGGAACTCCGCCACGGCCGTGTCCAGCGCATCGAGCGGCGCCATGCCTCCCGACCGCAGCCTCGCGGCCTTCTTTTCGACATATTGCCCGAACATGAGGCACAAGAGGATGTGGGGCTGGACCTTTCGTCCTGCCTGGACGCAGGTGTCCACCCACTCCAGGGCCTTGCCCACCCAGATATGGGGGAAGCCTTCTTCCTCCGTGTCGATCCACGCGTCGACATGGGGGAACAGGACGCCGAACATGCCGGTGTGACGGAGAATCTGGAACGTCTTCTCGCCCTCGCCCAGGAGGAAGAGCTTCTGCACTTCTTCGTACATGCGGGCCGGCGAGGCCAGCGCGATCTTGTCCTTGTGGTCGAGCAAGGCCTCGTACGTCTTCGCTTCGATCTCGAAGCCCAGCACCGCGGCGAACCGCACGGCGCGGACCATGCGCACCGGGTCCTCGGTGAACCGTACGACGGGGTCGCCAATGATGCGAATGAGCCCCTTCCGAAGGTCTTCCATCCCGCCCACGTAGTCGATGACGGCGTAATCGGCGATGCCGTAGAACAGGGCGTTCACCGTGAAATCCCGACGGATCGCATCCTGCTCGGGAGTGCCGAAGACGTTGTCCCGGAGTATCATGCCGTCGCCGGACTTGAGCATGCGCGGCGGCCGTGGTCGTTCGGCATGAGCAGAACTCTGGACAGCGGAGACAGCGGCAAAACCGGGCGGTCCGGACGCGGTGCTATCGACGGGAAGGGCATCGTGCGTTGGCAGCAGGGCGTCCGCCGGTCCCTTGGCCGCTGTCTCGACCGCGGACTCCTCGTCGGTGATGCTCGAACGGAAGGTGGCCACCTCGATGATCTCGTCATGAAAATGGATATGGGCGAGTCGGAATCTCCTGCCGATGAGCCGGCAGTTCCGGAAGATCTTCTTGATCTCGTTCGGCTTGGCGTCAGTGGCAATGTCGAAATCCTTGGGCTCCCGGCCGAGAAGAAGATCGCGAACCCCGCCGCCGACAAGGTATGCAAGATGTCCCGATTCCTTGAGGCGGTACAACACCCGGATTGCGTTCTGACTGATCCACTTGCGGGAAATAGGATGATCTGATCGGGGGATGATGACGGGTGTATCGCTCACGAGGGCATATTAGCACAGACCCGAGGCGAAGGTAAAGGGGGGAAAAGGGCGGCGCCGGAGAAAAAGCCCTTCTTCCCCTGGACGGTCGCTGCAACTGCCGGGATCCAAAACAATAAGCTCTTATAAAGTTTGATTTTTCCGCATAGAGATGAAGATTTCGAAAAATGACCATATAAATCCGTGAGCAAATATTTTTTTGGTTTTTCTCTCCACAAAATTGCACAAACCTGTTATAATCCCTGCCATGACTGACAACTCCTGCACTGACCAAATGCCTGTTCCCCTTTCGGGGGACATCAAGCAAATGATCATCCCTTGGTTGTTCCAGGGCATCCGCACCCGGTCCGCAACAGGCACGGCGGTCTTCGACTACATCCAGGACCAGACGGCGGAAAAGATCGTCAAAAAGGTCTACTTCAAGAACGGCGACATCACCTTCGCGGCGTCGAACCTGCACGAGGACTGGCTCGGCAGGTCCCTGGTCCGCGCCGGCAAGCTTACCGGACAGCAGTGCGCGGCATCGGAAGAGCTCGTTTCCAAGACCGGCAAGAAGCAGGGCGCTATCCTCGTAGAGCTCGGGTTCCTGTCGCCCCAGGCGCTCGTGGAAGGCGTGAAGCACCAGGTGAAGCAGATCATCCTGAGCCTCTTCCTGGTTCGCATGGGCACCTACCGCTTCGACGAAGGCCCGCTCCCGATGGCGGACATCATTCCGCTCCAGATGAGCACGGGAAACGTGATCCTCGAAGGTGTCACCAGCCTGGAGTGGCAGGCGATCCGGAAGTCTCTCCCCACGCCCACGACGGTCGTCCGTCCTGCCACCGATCCTTCGTGCCTCTTCCAGGATGCCCACCTGACCGACGAACAGAGAACGGTCTTCTCGTTCATCGACGGCAAGCGAAGCATCGAGGAGATCTGCGGCCTGTCCGGCGCCGGCGACTTCAATGCCCTGAAGGCCTTGTACCTGCTGCTCGCGCTCCGGATGGTGGAGATCGGGAAGATCAAGACCGACGCCGAAATGGAATTCGCCCGCGAGGCCGTACGCGAGGCCGTGCGCCCCATGCGGGAGAGGAAAGAGGAAAAGAAGCCCGAAGAACCTCCGGGGCCCGCCGAGCCCGAGGCCGTTGCCACGCGGGAAATGATCCAGGAGGCATACGACGCCCTGGCGAGCAAGGACCACTACCAGGTCCTCGGCGTCACCGTCGCGTCGACCGCCCAGCAGATCAAGCTCGCCTATTTCCGCCTTGCCAAATCCTATCATCCTGACCGGCACTTCGACCCTGCCATGGCGGACATGAAGAGCAAGCTCGAGGCGCTGTTCGACCGGATCCACAAGGCATATACCCTCCTGAGCGACCAGGTCCGGCGCGCCGAATACGATGCTGCCGCCGCGAAAAAGGCCGCGCCGCCCCAGCGTCCGGCAGCGGCATCGGATGAGTTCGTCGAGAAGCGCGGCGAGGACTACCAGGAGCACTACAAGGAAAATGTCGCGCGCGCCGTGGAGCAGTTCAACAACGGCATGCGGGAGTTCAAGACCGGGAACTACTGGGGAGCGGTGGAGTCGTTCACCTGGGCGACCCGGCTGGACCCCATCAAAGCGCCCTATTTCTATTATCAGGGCCTCTGCCTCATGAACATCCCGCGCAGAAAGCACGAGGCGGAGGAAAGCCTCCAGAAGGCCATTGAACTGGACCCCACCAAGGTGGAATACCATATCGAGCTCAGCAACCTGTACATCAAGAGCGGGCTGAAAGCGAAGGCCGTCGGCGTGCTCAATGCCGCCCTCGGCCAGGTCTCGTGGGTGGATAAGATCCAGGAAGCTCTCATCGCGGCAGGCGACGGCAGGATCACTGCCGCCATGACCGACAAGGCGCCGGGCGCCGGTGAAGCCAAACAGGCGGCGCGCCAGAAGGTCAGCCCGGCCAAGGCGGCCGAGGCTGAAGCATCGTTCGCGAAGGCGATGAAGGAGTTCAAGGTGAACAACTTCGGGCTCGCCGTGGACGTATTCGCCGCGGCAACCAGGCTCGACCCGACCAAAGCCCAGTACTTCTTTTATTATGGGATCTGTCTGACGCGGATCCCCCGGCGGAGCGCGGAAGCCGAGGAGCCTCTCCGCAAGGCGTTCGAGCTCGATCCGTCAAAGCTGGAACACCACTATGAGCTTGGCAGTCAGTATCTGCGCACCGGTCATAAGGCAAAGGCGGTAGGCATCCTGAACAACGCGCTGATGCGATTCCCCAACACGCAGAAGATCAAGGACGCGATCAAGGCCGCGGGCGGAACCGTTACCGGCGTTCAGGAGCAGGACGAGGTTAAAAAAGGAGGGATGTTCTCGAAGCTCTTTAAGAAGGAGAAGTAGCCCCGCCGCCGGCCACCGCGTGCACGATCTCCGCGATGCGATGGTCGGCCTCGTGCGCCTGCCCCGCTTTCAGCAGATACAGCACATCGGAATCCACGACCGCCTGATGGACCTTCCTCCGGACCTCGTCGTCCGGCACATCCTGCAGCAGACGCTGTCGAAGCATGGCCATCTTTTCCAGAAAGACGCCATACTCGGGTCCGTAGGTCCGTTCAAGGTCCTCCCGGACCCTCCGGGCCAGGGCCGGGCTGTCCCCGCAGGTCGATATGGCGATCAGCAGATCGCCCCGCTCCACCACCGACGGAACGATGAACGTTCCTTCGGCGGGCGCCGTCGCCACATTGACGAGTACGCCGTTCTTCCTGCAGACATGCGCCACGGCGTCGTTCACCGCGTCATCATCGGTCGCAGCGACCGCGAGGAACATCCCGGTGAGATCATGCTCGTCGAAGTTCTTCTTCCGGTAGGTGATCTTGCCCTTGTCGGCAAGCTCGTGGAGGGCGGGAGTGAGCGTAGGGCTCACGACGGAGAGGTCTGCGCCCGCGTCAAAGAGGGTGATGGCCTTGCGCTCCGCGACCGGTCCGCCGCCGACGACCAGACAGGAGCGGTCACGCAGGTCGAGAAAGGCGGGATAGTATTTCATGGCGCCTTCAGTTTATCGATCAGGACGTTGGCCTCCTTGGCCCATTCCGGGTATTTCGCCGCGAGGGCCTGGAACGCGCTGAGCGCCTTTGCCTTGTTGCCCTGCTCCTGGTGGGAGAGGCCGATATAATAGAGGATGTCCGGTTCAAACCTCGAACCGGGATAGTCCTTCAGGAGCGGCTCAAGCCGCCCGAGGGCGGCAAGGTAGGACCCCTTCTTATAGTAGAACCTGCCCACGTACAGCTCGTACTCGGCGAGCCGTTCCTTGCAGATGGCGACGTATTTCTTCGCCTCCTCTTCGTAGGGGCTCCCCGGGTACTTCACGAGAAGGCTCTGGAACTCCTTGAGCGCGGCGCGGGTGACGGCGGGATCCCGGTCGATGGAGGTAAGCTCCTGGAAGCTGCACATCCCGATCTGGAACTGCGCGTACGAGGCGTCCCGGTGCACGGGGTGAAAGTTGATGAAAGCCTGGTATTCCACCAGGGCCTCGGCGTACTTCTCCTCGCCGTAGTACGTGTCCGCGATCCTGAGCATGATGTCCGCATCGTAGCTCCGGTCCGGCGCCTTCTCCTGGATCTCCTGGTAGGCCTTGCGGGCGTCCTCGTACCTGAACTTCTGCATCTTCTCTTCGGCTTCCCTGAATTTCTCGATCGGGTCGAAAGGAGGCTCCTTCGCACAGCCGGCCAGGAGCGCGAAAAGGAACAGGGCGATGAGCTTTTTCATGGGGCAAGAACTCTTGATATGCATACTCGACAAAGGTACGGTTCGATCAGCCTGTATTTGATGAAGTCCGGGGAAGGAGCGATCAGGGTTTGAGAAATGGTGCCGAAGGGGGGACTCGAACCCCCACGGGATTGCTCCCACTGCGCCCTGAACGCAGCGCGTCTACCAGTTCCACCACTTCGGCACGGGGCTCATATTAAAGAGAAAAGGCGGGTTTGTCAATGGATAATTCACCGCCTGCTCCTACCGCCCTCCCTCGCCGGACTCGTCGAGCCGCAGGTTGATGGGCCGGATGTCCCAGGCGCCGCCCGCGGCAATATCGATGATCGCACCCGGAAGGAGCCAGAGCACGTTCCCGCAGATCGTTGCGCCGAAATTGAAGTCCTTCTCCATATCAAACGTTTTCCTGTAGTTCCCCTTTTCGACGAGCAGATTCTGCGAGCCCCGCTTCACGGTCAACGAGCACGGTGTTTTGCACGACTGAGTGCCGATCGTCGCCGTAGCGCCGGGGGGCGTGGTACTGATCTTCAGTTCCTGCGACGTCCCGTGAACAAGCGTCCCGCATCCCTGCGCTCCGAGCAGCAGCAGGAAGAGCAACGTGGCCATTGATTTCAAAGCGACTCCTCCTCTGCGTGGTGATTATAAGGCCCCTGCGGAACCCCTGTCAAGGCGGAACAAGCTCATCTTGTCTTGACAAACCCTCGGTGTGCCGATAGAATATCCGTCAATCCAGCCCTGCAGAATGAAGGAAGGCCCCATGAACATTCGCCGAACGGTACTCGCCGCCGCAGTTCTCGCGCTCTCCCTCGCCGACCTGTGCTCCGCGCCGGCACACGCCCAGTTCAAAAAGACCAAGATCGCCGTGCTGGACTTCCAGATGCAGGGTGAGCAGACCTCATCGAAGGACATGGGCAAGATCGTCGCCGAGTGGCTCATCACCGGCCTCGTCGAAACCGGCAGGTTTGACGTGATCGAGCGGCGGCTGCTCGAAAAGCTCCTGGAAGAACAGAAGCTCGGTGTTACCGGCGCCATCGACCCGAACAGCGCGGCCCAGCTCGGCAAGATCCTGGGCGTCAAGATCATCGTCTCCGGCACGGTGACGAGCCTCGAAGGCTACACGGAGATCAACGCCCGGCTGATCAACGTGGATTCGGCATCGATCATCGCGGCAGAAAAGGTGCGCGCCAGCAGCGCGGAAAAACTGCGCGACCTCGTCAACAAGATCACCGACAAGATCGTCCTTGCCTTTCCCATGGATGGCTATATCGTCCAGCGGGTCGACAGGAAGGTGACGATCGACCTGGGCAAGCAGATCGGCGTCAGGCCGGGCATGAAGTTCATTGTCTTCAAGGAAGGGAAGATCATCAAACACCCTAAGACGGGTGAAGTGCTCGACGTGGAGACGATAGAGACCGGGTTGATCGAGATCAGGGACGTAAAGGAAAAGACCGCGATAGGGGTCATCCTCCAGGAAACCACGCCGAACGCCGTCGCCTACGGGAGCATGGTCCGGAGTTCGAGCAAGGACAGTCTGGATGCACCGGAGATGGAAGATGTTGCCGTGCAGCAGGACTCCGGGGAACGCCGCGGCCTCATCCCCATGCCAAAGTGGTTCCGGCGGGATTGATCTTCGGGCAGCCGGTTCTCACCCAACGATAGAAACAGCCAAGGCCGCGTTCATAACGCAGCCTTTTTTATTGTCGATCCTTCTCTCATCGCGTCATTGCGAGGAACAGCGTGACGAAGCAATTTCATGACTCGCACCGAGATTGCCGCGCTCCTCGCAATGACCCTCGGTGACCAGCATGCCGTATCCGTCCCGTTCGTTCAATAGCACCAGTTGAGCCTGGCCGTGATATCGCTCTTGTAGATATTAAACGACCGCTCCCGCAGGGCATCGAACGAAATGCTCGTATTCGTGGTAATGCGGAAGTTGTTCTGCATCCCCGCCACCATACTCCGGTGCTCGTCACCGATGCTGTAGAAGAGCCCCTGGGTCCAGAGGTTCACCTTCCAGTCCTTCAGGACGTTCGCGATCATCCCCGCAGTGCCGCCGAACCCGACAGAGTAAGCCTTCTCGAGCCGCGTGCTCGCCAGAATGTCCCCTTCGCCGAAGGCATAGAAGCGCACGTTGTCGCCCGGTCCGAGGGTAATGCCCCCGCCGGCGTTCAGCCGCGGCACGGGGTGCTCCCTGCCGTCCCGGAGAAGCATCTCTTCGGCGCCGAAGTGCACCTTCCAGGAAATCGGCTTGAAGATGCTGTTCCACGGAAAGAGCGAAACGATGTCCACGATGCGCCAGCGGTGCAGCCGGAGCTTGTCGTCGTCGGCATAGTACCGGAACGACAGATCCATGAAATTGATCTGGGCGCCCCGCACGTACCCTTCGTCGAAGTCCGCGAGTTCGTGGTAGGCCGCGCGCCACTCGAGCTCGGTGAACCATGAGTCGCTTCGGTAGCCGCCGCCCGTGCGGAAGCGCCCCGACCGATGCCCCTGGTCCGGCGGTACGGGCATGGCGACGGGATATGCATCTACGAGGGCCGGTCCCAAGGTACTGCGCGCCGCCAGGATGCCCAGGAATTGTTTCTCATAGAGGTCCTTGTCCAGCTTCCGTTTCGAGAACCGGTACTGCGTCAGTTCGGTGGACAGGTCCAGGACCTCGCGCTGCCGGTCGGTGTCGAGACCGGAGACAAGCACGTCCCGGGGCTGTAGCTTCGCATCGGCCACATCGAAGCTAATCTGCGCTAGTTCTTTGTCCATCCCCTCGGCGATCTTCTGGATCTTGGTGGCCCGTGACGGACGGTATGTAATCTTGTCGACGATCCCGAACTTCTGTGCGGCGCGCACCGTGTCCACGGGGATCACCCAGAACCTCGACTTGCCGTAGAACTCATCGGTCAGGCGCAGCGACGGCCTGCCCGCCTCGATCAGGAACAACAGGTTGAAGGAACAGTTCTGGTCAAAGAAATAGTAGTTTGCGTAGAAGTCCTTCATTTCCCAGATGTGCAGGAAGACGCGGTAGGCCTCGTCGGGCGTCAGGTCCAGGTGGTACTCCCAGATGTCCCGGTGCTCCAGGTCGCTGTATTCCTGCACCTTCTCGTAATAAGGCAGATTGGAGAACCGTCCGTGGTAGAATCCGAAGATGCCCTTGAAGACATAGAAGAGGCCGAGGGAATCGCCCGTGATGGCGGCGTAGTTGACGGCGTGGGAAAGAAGGTCGCTCTCGTACTGCGTGTTCAGGCGAAGCAGCGTATGGCCGAACATGGACGACGGAAGGTTCAGGAGCGTGTTCGGGAAGACCAGGACCACCGATCGCGGATTCACGGCCGCGAGCGCTTTCTCGAACTTGGAGCAGTCGGCTTTCGGCAGGCGCTGCTCGTCGATGGCCAGCTCCTCGCGGAGCCAGGTGTAGCGTGCGATGAACCGGCAGCGCGGATGCTCTTCGTCCTCCTTCACGGTCTCCTGAAAGAAGCCCGCAAGCGTGGCGAACAACTCTGCTTCGGGATTGCGGCTGCCGTCGGGAGCGAAAAAGAAACGGGGATCATCGACGAGACTCTTCGCACCCCGGCCCGAAGGCTTGTAGTGGAGCAGCACCTCCCAGGTCCGGGCGCGTGCAAGGTCCTTTTCCTTTGCCTTCTGCTGCAGTTCGCCGAGGTAGCCGTCCGCAGCGCTGCCGACGGCCGGCGCGAGCACCGCTAGCGCAAGGCAAAGAAAAAGGCATGCAGAACGGAATGTTCTGCATGCCCCGGCAAGACGAGGCAGGATCACGGCCATTACTTGGAGACGGTCGAGATATTGTCCATCACGCTCGCCATCTGCACGCCCGGGGACGTGAAGATCTTGGCGAAGCCGGACTGGAGCTGGCCATAGAACTCGGGGCGCTTCTCCGACGGTACGCCGAGGAGCTCGGCGAACGCATCGAGGGTCTCGCCGCGGCCCTGGGCGATGTCGCGGGCCAGGTTGTCCATGTTGGCGACCATGAACTCGTTCAGCTGCTGGTTGCTCACAAAATTCTTAGGCTGCTGGCATTCGGAGGTCCCGGTCGTGATACCGAAGGTCTGGTTGCCGTAGATGCCGTTGGTCGTGGCCTGGAATGTCTGAAGAATGACCGAATTATCAGCGTTGTTCTTGAACAGCATGGTGCCGAGACCGCAACCCGTGTTGCTCGCTGCCTGTCCCGCGAACGCCACACCGGCGATCAGGAGCGAAGCTACTGCAACTGCCACTACGAACAATTTCTTCATTATGCGCCTCCTAAGATGAGATATGGACGACGTTTCTATTAAACCAATTCTGGTTCGGAATGTCAAGTGTCATCATCAGCGGCCAGCGCCGGTCACCGTGAGCGCCGTGATCAGATAGCGTACGAACTGCCGCCGCACCGCCTCGTCGCCGAAGGACTGGACGTGGCCGGACCTCGCCGTGAACCAAAGTTCCTTCGGCTGACGCGCGGCCTCGCTCAGCACACTTCCGTGATGCAACGGCACGACCGGATCATCGAGTCCGTGCAGGATGAGGACCGGCAGCGGCGAAACCTGCCCGATCCATTTCTCGGCGCTGTACGCGTCGTTGACCGTCCAGGACAGCGGATACTGGAACGGCCAGGTCAGCCAGAAGTCGTTCAACTTTTCCCGGGCGATGCGGCGATAGGTCGAGAAGGCGCTGTCGATGACCAGGGCACGGATGCGGTCCTTGCGCGGAGAATGCGTGACGGCATAGATCGCGATCGACCCGCCCAGGCTCTGGCCGAGGACCACGACGCGGTCCGGGTCCGTTTCCGGCATGGTGAACAGCTTCTCGAGCGCGGCGTCGGCATCACGGTGGACGCCTTCGAGGTCGGGGTCTCCGCCGGACCAGCCGTACCCGCGGTAATCGATAATGAATATGTTGAATCCTTCCTTCACCAGCCAGAGAACGCTGTTCACATGGGTGCTCAGGTTCTGCGCGTTGCCGTGCAGGACGAGGATGCTGCCGCGGGCGTTCTCCACGGGGAAGTACCAGCCATGGAGCGGGACCCCGTCTGATGAGGGGAAGACAACGTCGCGGTGACTGAACAGCCTCACCGCGGGCCCTTCCTGCATGTCCCTGGACGGGTGGAAGAAAAGGCCGCTGCAGCCCGTGGTTGCGAGCAGAAGGAACAGCGTGAAGTAACGATAGAATCGCATAAGATCGTCCGGACGCGGATTTACACGGATCAGATTTGATAAATCAATATTAAGCTATGCGGGCAGAAAACCGCCGATGAATGCAGATCACGGCCAGCAACAAAAAAGATTCTGCCACAGAGATCTCCGAGGTCACCGTTTCGTTTGGTTCGGTTTTGCGGTTCTGCCAGATAAAAAAGCCCCTTTGGGTCTAACCCAAAGGGGCTTAGAAGACATACGGTCCGTTCTATTTCGCGAGCTTCACGATATCGCCGGCCGAGAAACCGGTGCCCGAGGACGGCGCGGCGATGGACATGTCCGCCTGGTCGCCCAGGTCGTTCTGGGTCACCAGCGCCTGGCCGATCTTGGTCTCAGTCGTGCCGAGCTTCATCTTGGTCACCGGGTCGATGATGGCCTTGCCCGCGCGGTACACGTCGAGCTTGGTCCCGACCTGCAGACCGGACTTCTCGCCGGCGTTGATGTACAGGCTTCTGCCCTCGACCTGCGCCACCCGGCCGTTCCACTTGCGCTTGCCGAGCCCTTTCGTCATGTTGACCATTGCCTTGGTCAGGGCGTCGCGAAGCGCGCCATCGCGGAGGTCGGAGTCATAGGTCGACTTGCCGCCCATGCCGAGCACGCGGCCAACGCCCTTCTCGTAGATGCCCGCTCCGGAATCAGCCATGAGCTGCACGCCCGTGGTCGTGTCCACGATGCGGTAGTCAACCGTCACCCGGGCGATCTGCTTCTTCGTCTTGTAGACCAGCATGTCCTGGCCTTCTTCAGCTTCGGAATAGGCCGTCACCGCGCCCGTCACGATGGCGTTCAGGCCCAGGATCTCGCCCATCTTCGCCGCCGTATCGGGGTTCACGGCGCCCGTGGCGCCCATGTGCTGCTGCTGCATGATGGACTCGATGTCCTGCTGCGGGATCACGATGAACCTGCCGGTCTTCTGCAAAATCGTGCCCAGGATGTCGGCCGCCGCCTCTCCGATCCCCAGGACCTTGGAAGGGGTCTTGTTCTGGAAGTTCACCACGCCGACCCGGAGCTTCGGCCCCTGGTACTCGTCGACGTCGGACGTTGTTTTGGCTAGTTCCTTCGACGTCCCTGTGACCGTTGTGTCGTCCTTCACCGCGCCGGATATCTTGGGGGCACACCCGGCCATCAACAGCATGCTCGTCACGATCATCATTACAACCATCAACCGAAGTACAGCTTTCATTGTATCCTCCTTGAATGATCCGAATAACGGTGGTTTGTCCCTTCTATTTCTCTTTCGGCTGCGCCGGCATCATGATCTCCATGAAATTCTTTGACTCGACATACCCCTGCGGGATCTCGAAGACCGACGCCGGCGACGACTTCAGCACGATCTTCTTGAGCTCTGTCGTCATCTTGTAGTCCTTGCTCTCCACCTCGCTCTTGATGGTCATCCCGCCCAGGTCCCTGGCGTTCCAGATGAACCCTTCCTGCGGTTTCTCGTTCTTGTAGGTGATGACCACCTTGTACTTGTCGCAGGGGTGGCCGTCGATCTTTTCGCTGCCCACCTTCGTCTTCTCCACCTTCGGCTTCTCGCCCTGCTCCCCGGCGTCGGTATGGACCATGTACTTCTTGACGTTCGGGTAGAGGGTGTAGGCCGTCTTCTTGTCCCCGCGGTTCAGCATGGTCATCTTGCTCATGGGCGACTGCGACGCGTCCTTCGCGCCGGAGGCCTCAATTATCTTGGTCATGTCCATTTCCATCTTCATTTTGGGGCCTGTGATCCAGAGCGGCGCGTCCATGACCCAGCTCTTGTTGTCGCTCTTGTTGAGGCTGACGGAATGCACGACCGCGTAGAAGTCCTTCTTGCCTTCCCAGTCCATGTAGCCGAAGGACGGCGGCGCGGGCGCCTTGATCTCCGGCATGTCGAACTTGAGCGCCGCCGCCGGGGCGGCGGGAGCCGCTCCCGTTCCGGGTCCCCAGCCCAGATTGTCCGTGACCAGTCGGGCCAGTTCCTTTGACTCATGCTCGAGATGGATCCCGATGGCCTTTGTCAGCAGTTTGGTCCCTAAGCCCATGATGAACGAGTCCTTCGCGCTCTGATTCGTCGTGGTGCTCGAGAGCAGGACCCACGGCGCATCCTTGTCCCGTGCGTCGGACGCCCTCGCTCCAAGCCTGACGAGGCCGCTCGCATTACTGTTCGTTCCCTGTTCCGTTTTTACACCGAGCCCCCGCGCCCACATCGTCTGGCCCGTTACGGTGTTCACCAGTTTGAACGTGCCGCGCACTTTCCTGGCATTATAAACGCCCGTCGTGGTCTCGTCGAAGTCCATGAGGGTCCCGTACAGCACACCCTCGACACCCAGCGTCTCGCCCAGCTTTTGCGGCGTCGTCAGCTCAAGCTGGCCGCCCAGGTTGATCCCCATGCGGTCGCGCAGGATCTGGTCCGATTCCTTGATGTCCATGACGACGTAGGAGCGTCTCGTCAGTGCTTCGGCCATCTTCTGCCGGACCACCTCGGGGCCGTCCACATCGTTCGTATCGTTCTTCATCGGCAGGACCGCGACCCGCTTCAGCGGATTGCCCGGATCCGTGGGAGACGGCATATGGGGGATCGCGCAGCCGCCGATCGCCGAGGTCAGCACGACAAGAAGAAAGAACCAACGGAACCGCATGTTCATGAATAGCCTCCTGAAATGGTCGCTGGAAAGAGCTGTCGTCAATGCGAAGGAGTGCGCCCGGAAAAGGGGAAGCGAGCCTTGATCGGCAGATCGATTGATGGTCAATCGTACCGTAAGAGGCCGGTGCTGTCAACCCCAAAAAGGAAACCAAAAAGAGCGGTGAAACGATCCTGCGCGCGGATCAGGGCGCCATGAAACCGTTTGCCTTCTCCCCGTCCCCGTGGTACTGTACCTCCCCATGAAGATCGCGGACATCCTCGGCCGGTCAGGGCTCATAGCCGAAGCCATGGGGCAGGCCTACGAATTCCGCCCCCAGCAGATGACGATGGCCGAGGCGGTCCAGAAGGCGCTCCGGAGCAAGACCCACCTGGTCGTCGAGGCGGGCACCGGCGTCGGCAAAAGCCTTGCCTACCTCGTCCCGCTCATCCTCTGGGCCCGCGATGAGAACTGCCGCGTCGTCGTTGCCACCTACACCAAGGCCCTCCAGCAGCAGATCATCAAAAAGGACATCCCTTTTCTGAAGACCGTCCTGGGCGACTTTCGCGTCGCCCTGTGCGTCGGCGGGGAGAACTATCTCTGCCTGCGTCGCTTCGACCAGCTCCGCATGGGCGACCTTTACGAGCAGGCCGAGGTGGAGCCGCTGAACCGCCTCTTCGAATGGTCCACGCACACGCGCACCGGCCTCAAGAGCGAGCTCGCCTTCGAGCCGCCCTGGGGGCTCTGGGGAAAGGCCTGCCGCGAGGCGGACCTCTGCTTCGGCAGGGATTGCGCCAATCACCGGGACTGCTTCTACCAGAAGGGAAAGCTGCTCGAGCAGCAGGCCCAGGTGCTCGTGGCTAACCACCATCTCTTCTTCGCCGACATGGCCACGGGCGGCAACGTCCTGCCCCAGCACCGGGCGGTCGTCTTCGACGAGGCGCACCAGATCGAGGACGTCGCCACGGACTATCTCGGCGTCGAGGTGTCCAATTTTTCGGTCCGCTATCTCCTCGACAACCTCCTGAGCCAGCGCACCCGCAAGGGGCTTCTCACGCGGCTCACGATCCAGGGCCAGGAGGTCCACGTGGCGCGGGACATCGTGGACGACCTGCGGCTCACGGCCGAGAACTTCTTCCTGAACCTCCACGACGTTCTGAAGCAGGAGTCGGTCCTGCGCGTGCGGCAGTCCGGCATCATCCCCGACATCCTGAGCGCTCCGCTCACGATGCTCAAGGACGCGCTGCTGGCGCTCAAGGTCGACACCCTCGAGGAAGAACAGGAAGTGAAGGCCTTCGCCGGCAGGGCGGGAGGCCTTGCTGCGGCCATCCGGCAGAACCTCGATCAGGGGCAGGAAGGCTTCGTGTACTGGGCGGAGCGGGAGAACAAGCGCTACCGCCTCGTGGCCTCGCCCATCGACATCGCCGGGACCCTGCGGGAGCATCTCTTCGGCAGGCTCGACACCGCGGTCCTTACCTCGGCCACGCTCTCGGCTGCGGGGTCGTTCAATTACATAAAGGGAAGGATCGGCCTTGACGCGCCAGGGGAACTGCTGCTCGACTCTCCCTTCGACTTCGAGAACCAGGCCATGCTCTATATCTCGCCGGGCCTCGACGACCAGCAGGCGGAAGGCTACCAGGAGCGGTTCGACCGGGAGCTGATGGCGATCCTCGGCATCACAAAGGGAAGGACGCTCGTCCTGTTCACGAGCTACGGCCAGCTCCGGAAGACGAAGGAGACGCTCCGGTCCGCCATGCCCGGTCTCGGCATCCTCTGCCAGGGCGAGATGCCGGCCTACCGGCTCATCGAGCAGTTCAAGGAGCGGCCGAACGCCGTGCTGCTGGGCACCGCATCGTTCTGGCAGGGCATCGACATCCCCGGCGACGCGCTCCAGTGCGTGGTCATCGCCAAACTTCCCTTCGCCGTGCCCGACGAACCGCTCATCGAGGCGCGCATGGAACGGCTGAAGAATCCCTTCTACGAATACCAGGTCCCGCAGGCGACCTTATTGTTCCGCCAGGGCTTCGGCAGGCTCATCAGGACAAAAACGGACCGGGGAGCGGTCGCCGTGCTCGATACGCGCATCATGACGAAGAACTACGGCAGGTCCTTCCTCAAGTCCATCCCCAAATGCCGCATCACCGACGAACGCGAGGAGTTCAGGAAGTTCTTTGACGGATTGCGAAAATAAAAAAGGAGGCCACGATGAGGCCTCGCCAATGTCCGCCGCTGCGGTTGCGGCTATGGCTATTTCCGGTTGTCCAGGCTGAGCGGTCCGGAGCCGAAGTGCGCGATGAGCAGCGCCGCCCCGAGCATGGACAGGTTCTTCAGGAACATGATCTGCTGCATCTGCGCCATGTTGGGATCGGTCATTGCCCAGAAATCGTGCATCATCACCGTGACAGGCACGAGGAACAGCACGATCAGCCAGCCGCCCCACCTAGCCCGGTAGCCGAGCGCGATGCTCAGGCCGCCCGCGAAGGCGATGATGCCCGACAGCGGAACGGCGATGGACGCCAGCGGCACCCCCTTGCTCGCACCGTAGGCGATCGTGTTCGCCGTGAAATGC
Source organism: Nitrospirota bacterium (assembly GCA_020052615.1). GTDB lineage: Bacteria > Nitrospirota > UBA9217 > UBA9217 > UBA9217 > JAAXXJ01. Next base: position 17,507 of record JAGVOT010000083.1, read on the forward strand.
CCCGGCCCTGCCATCACAAAGATGAGCGCAAACAGGATCCTTCCCAACAATACCAGATAGTCCATGGTCCCCTCCTTTTAGAACGGCGGTCACACGATACCCGCTGAATGTGCCCTGTCATGTGAATGTCGGATCAACGCCATGCTTACCCCTGATCCTCTCCCTGATCCATGCCTCGGCCTCTTCGCGGGTCCGAAACACATGGGTCTCCCATCCCGCGCCGTGCATAAAGGCTTCCCACATCCTCGCGAGGCCGAAGACGAAGTCCTTTCCTCCCACGATGGCAACGGGAATACCGGGAGCGATCGTTGCGGCCTTTCTGTCATAAGCTGCCACCGTTTCCAGCTCATGAGACGAGATGAGAACATTATCGACTGCGGAATAATCGATCAAGCCATACCGGTATCGCCTGGTCTTATCATCAGAGGCGAATGTCGCTGACTTTGCATCGAGGATGTCCTTCCCCGATAACACTCCCCTCCCGACATGCAGAACGCCGGTTCCGTTGTCCAGATAGCTCATCTCTATGGGCATGGTATGTTTCCTGAACTATCCCTGATCGAGGATCTTCTGCAAGCGTTCAGCGTACCGCTCACCTTCCCCGTCGTCCGTTACGATCTCGATGTCCTGCGGCCGGGTCGCGCCCAGCCCGAGTTCCACGGCCCGGCTGATCTGCTCCTGGTCGAAGATCTTTTTCTCCATGATCGCCGCGTTGCTGCCCAGCTCTTTCAGGATCGCGACCCCCACGGCGTCGATGGCGATCCGGTCCGTGCCGGCAAGGATGACGTCGGCCCGTTTCCTTGTTCCCTTGCCGGGCCCCTTGTCCACAAAGGCCTCGATCCCGTCGAGCAGGATCAGCGACGGTTTGTAGGCCTGGTTGATCTCGGCGATCATCTTGCGCATGCTCAGGAACGAAGAATGGAGCTCTGTCATGTTCCTCTTGCGCGTAACGCCCACGGAAAGCTTCAGGGACATGGTGAATACGCCGCCGAACCCAGGGGTCTTGAGGCAGCACGTGGTGACCACGCACGGCGACTCGAGAACGGGCCGGGCCACCTCAAATCCATTCCTCCAGCTGCTCTGCTCCGGCTTGATCCGCACCCAATCACCGGGGGAGAGCGTCTCGAAATCGATGAGCCCCGCGCCGAGCGTTTTGCAGAGTTCGAGGATCCCCTTTTCCTGCAGGACATCCGCCGTGTCGGGAGGGCCGCTCCGTTCGCCGATGGTGACGTCCGAAGCGCCCATGGACCTGAGCTGGAGCACCAGGTGCGTCAGGGTATCGTTGTGGGTGGAGCCGGGAAAGGGGTCCGCGGTGTTGAAGTTCGGCTTGAGCAGAACGTCCTTGCCCTGAACGGGATTTATCTCCAGAAGTTCGATCGACCTCTTGATGCCGGCCGCCCGGTCAGCGGTCCGCACAAGAGCAATCTTCGTTTTCCCGGTCTTCGATCTGCCCGTGGACCTCGTAGCCACCCGTTCCCCTCCCCGCGCCATCATCGCGGCAGAGATCACGCCGCCTGCCGCGGCTATGAGAAATGCACGCCTGTTCATTTCACACCTAGCTCCGGGGTCCCCGAGCCACCTGTTGGCAGGGCTTCGATACGATATAGTATATCAGAACCTCTGCCGCCGACCCCCCGGCCTGTCCAAACAAGTGTTGTAATTTAGCGATAAAAGTGCGATGATGTGATATACTAGTAAATGAAGTGACACCGACAGGCCACAAAGACCTGCGTCTTTGTGGCTTTTCATTTTTCTGGGCGGGACGGGAGCGGGGGAAATTATGATACAAAAACAAAGCTATAAGGACAAGATGGAGCAGAAAAGGGTCGTTCTGGTCGCCAACGGCCTGATCTCGGATAAGTACCCCGGCGTTGCGAACATCGAGCTTCGCATGACCTATTACCAGAGGACCGTTGACCCGATCCTGATGAAGCGTACGGTCAGTTTCTCGCCCTCCAATTACGCCTGTTTCCGCATGGACTGCATGCGCGATGAATGCACCAACGGCGGGTTCGATCTGACGCCGGTGATCGCCGGCCTGGTGAAGAACCGCAAGACCTCGGTCAAGGGAAATATCGCCTGTCAGGGGAAGACCGAGAACCTCGGCCATAACCATGCCAGCATCGCGTACGAGGTCAGTGTGGAGTACTGCAAGAGCAAGAAATAGCGCCTATCCTGGAGACGTTCAGTCTACTGTTCTGTTGAAATCTCTTTCCCCGTCCTCTGTCACGTCGTGGTTCGAGTGAGCCCAACGAAGTCTCGCTGAGATCCTGTCGAATGGCCCCTTTCTCCCCGTGTCACCGAGGCCCCCTGTCGACCCCTCTGTCAGTCGTTCCCTATTCCCATCGGAAGATCATCGAACCAACAGCCAGAAAGACCATGCTCATGAGCGAGAGCACGATGAGGTGCGGCGCGATATCGGCCAGAACCGCTCCCTCGGTCATGATCGCCCGCGCGCCGTCAACGATGTGCGTGAGCGGAAGGAACTGCGCTATCCTCTGCACCACGGGATTCGTACCTTCAAGGGAGAACCACACGCCCGAGAGCAGCATCATCGGCCAGGTGATCAGGTTCAGGATGCCGCCGGCAAGCTCCTCGCTCGAAAGCCGCGCCGAGACCAGCAGGCCGCACGAGATCAGGCAGACCGCGCCCAGCAGGGTCAGAAGGAACAGGCTGGCATATGACCCCCGCATCTCGAACTGGATGAAGTAGTTGCAGCCGGCATAGACCGCGACCGTGATGGCCAGGATCAGGATCAGGCGCGACGTCATCTGGGCCAGCAGGAACTCGAAGGGGGTGAGCGGCGTCGCCTTGAGCCGTTTCAGGAACCCGTTCTTCCGATACCGCACGATAACGTACCCCACGCCGAAGAGACAGCTGAACATCATGTTCATGGCCAGCACGCCGGGCACGACCCAGTCCACATAACGGATCTTCCGGCCCTGCACCTCCACCCGCTGGAATCCCTTTGCTTTTTCGCCGCCCAGGATGCGCTCGAGAAGGTAGCCGTTGGGCGACGTGCCGTTCACCCAGTACCGACGGCCTTCACGGACGTCAACCAGCATATCGAACTGAAAATGCTCCACCTTGTCGATGGCCTTGTCGAGATCGGTCACGGGAATGAACTGGATGTATCGTGTGGAAAAGAACCCGCTTTCCCGGGCGCTCAGGCGCGCTGGGTCGCCCAGGACACCCACCTTGTACAGGGGCTTATCATCGCCCGAAAACACCACGGCGAACGCCAGCACCAGCAGGAGCGGGAACAGGATGTTCCAGCCAAGGGAGGACCGGTCCCTGATGAACTCCATGTTCCTGGCATGCATGACCGCGAGAAATCGTTTCATATACGGAGTGATCCTCTGCTGCTGATCAATTGTATCGTTGTCCCTTTGTCCCCTTGTCTCCATGTCTTCTTGTCTGATCTTTCTTGTCACCCCGTGTCCCCGTGTCACCGCGTCTGCCTTTTCCCTTTCCCCGCGTCACCGTGTCGGTTTTTACTGTCCCCGTGTCTGAATCTTCCCTTTCCCCGTGTCCGTTCGTTCAACCCCTCAAATCCTTCCCTGTCAGCGCGATGAAAAGGTCCTCGAGGTTCCAGGACCGCATCTTCATCCGCGATAGTGACACGCCGCGCTCCAGCAGCAGCTTCACAGTCCGGTCCACGTCGTTCGTCTGGATCTCGATCTCGCCGTTCCGACGGACAAGGGGCGCCGGAAATCCGTCAAGCCGGCCATCCACATCCCCGGTCGGAAACTGCAGGATGACGTTCCCGAAATGTTCCCGGAGCAGCCGCTCCGGCGTTCCCCGGGCGATGAACCGCCCCCGGTCCATGATCGCGATCTCGTCGCAGAGCTCATAGGCCTCTTCCATGTAATGCGTCGTGAGCACAATGGTCCTGCCCTCGGCCTTGATCATGCCGATGAGGTCCCAGAAGTTCCTGCGCGCCTGAGGGTCAAGGCCGGTCGTCGGCTCGTCAAGGAACAGCACGACGGGGTCGTTGACCAGGGCCAGGGCCATCAGCAGCCGTTGACGCTGGCCGCCGGATAGCTTGCGCGTGTCACGGTCCAGGAATTCTTCCAGGCTCAGGAGCCTGACCAGGTCGGACATCTCCATAGCCTTCGGATAGAGGTCCCGAAAGAGGGCCACCGTCTCCCTGACCGTCAGGAACTCCTGGAGCGATGTAGCCTGGAACTGGATGCCCGCTTCTCTCCGGAACTTCGTTCCCACGATCGCGCCTTCGTAGAGAGCGGAGCCCGAATCAGGCCGCTTGATGCCTTCCATGATCTCGATGAGCGTGGTCTTACCGGCGCCGTTCGGTCCGAGCAGCCCGAAACAAACGCCCCGCTCGATCGCGAGATCGACGTGGTCAACAGCCGTGAGGCCGGGATAGGTCTTGACGATACCGCGTGCCTCGAGGATCGGTGCCATAACGAACCGTACCATGGGGTGCATGCGCTGTCAAGGCGCGATGATGCGGTGTTTGCCCTTGAGTCGGCGCGCGGAGTGGTGTAAAGTGATAGCCGCATCAGCACTACCCTTCGAATGGACAGGAACAGTTCATGGCACAGCCGTGGCATACCATCGAAAAGATCGACAAAGAGGACAATATTCTTGAACTGCGCAGGCGGGGCGGCCGGGACTTCCTGCTGCTGGTCAACGGCCGCGTCCTCATGAACAGCAGCGCGAACCGCTCCGAGGTCACGCTGGGCGAGCACGCCTGCGGCCTCGTGGCCGGACGCTC
>JAGVOT010000055.1 GCA_020052615.1 Nitrospirota bacterium
CTTTTCCAGCCGCGCGATCGAACGAACAATACACGATGTGTTGACACCCAGATGACGTGCGATCTCGGCGGCCGAAGATCCCAGTTCCTCCCGGCATCGATAAGCGATGGCTGCTCGCGCAGCGCTCACACAACTTCGCTTTCCCCCGGCTTTCAATTCCGGTTCATTTATCTGCCGCTCCCTGCATTCCTGATCAATGATCTTCTGGATCGTCTGGCCGCTTCGCTTGTGTTTGGTCTGGCGCAGTTGGCGGTCTTCAGTCTCTCTGAATATCTCCATGACGAATTTCCCGCCCCCGAGGATCCTCTCATCGTATTCTTCCCGCTGCCCCCGTCTGCGCATGGCCATGACTTGTGACCACCCGCCATGGCTCCTGATCAATCCTCCGCCGGTCAGCGCGGGATTTTTCCCTTCCTTGATCCCCTCGCGGACGAAACGGCGATATTCCGAGATCGCTTTCTTCCGCGTGCCGCCAAATTCACCCAGGCAAGCATCGATATCCATCCAGGGATGGTCGGCCTTGCCGATGATGGCCCGATGGCCGGTCCAGGGGTACCGGTCCAGCTCTTCCATGGTCTGGATGATCTTTGCGCGGATGGGGTTTAGGTGAATATACCGGATGAGGGCAAGAAGATAGGTCTCTTCATCGCATAATATGGATTTGTAGCGGTTCTCGAAGAGGTGGCCGGTCCTTGCATGCCGTCGATTAAAGTACTGGGCATACCAGGTGAGTTGCTTGCGCATCACCGCTGAAATACCGTCCCTGCCGCTTTTGAAGAGGAGATGGATATGGTTGGTCATGAGGACCCATGCATGAACCGTGCACTGTCCCTGGAGGACATTCTCGCCGAGCCGCTCAAGGAAGCGGCTCTTGTCCTGATCATCTTTGAAGATCAGCGCTTTGTTTATCCCCCGGACGATGATGTGATGCAATGCTCCGGGTGCATCGAGGCGGGCCTGTCTTGGCATGACGAGATTTTATCGAAACGGGGTGGGCCGGTCAAGAGGAAAGCATAGATAGAAACAACGTCCCCAAAGTTCCCTGGAGGATATCACAATCTGTGACATCCTTGCTATCTCGTCCCGATCGAGCGCAAACATGAAGTCATCGGGAAAGCGGTCGCTGTTCCGGCGAACGAGTCGTCAGAGTCAAGTCTTTTACCGTGCATTTCGCATTCGCGAGCACAGGGAAAAGGGGAAAATGCAATGGGAAAGACTTGACACTAAATGTTTCTCTTTTTTCCGTAAGTAACTAAGCTGTGACAGATCGTATCCCATGTGGAATTTGATACACGAAGTGCCGCACTCTTACAATCGACAATCAGTTTGCAGACTTGAAGGTAGTTTTGAAGCGGAATGCTTTTGCTTTTGGTAAGTTCAAGTAATGTATCATCAAGGCAAAGACCTCTTAATAATTCATGAGCAAGTGCTCTTTGATGAGTCTGCCTACTACCTGGTAACATGGATGATAATGGTTTTTTGGGGGTGATTTGAGACATCTTATTTTTGAGAGCAGAAAAATCAAAGTCATAGTACGCTAAGTTCTCTAGTCTATTTACCACAGGTCTTACGCGAGATAATGTTAACCTTTCCGGTAAAGCGAGCAATTCGGAATGCTCCGGACTTAAAGAAGTTATCAATTCCTCAGCAGTGTTGTGGATACGTAATTCTTGGCCATATTCGTACCGCTTGAATCTTAATGGCAAGCTCAGAGTAAAAACACGCCGCACTGCACTTTCAAGAGGCGTCTTCCCTTGCCTAGTAACTGTTTCAGCCCAAAGAACATAGTTCCTAGCGACAGCATGAGAATCAAGGTACGATAGTAGATGATTGCTCATGATCATAAGTAAATCATCCGCGCTGGCCATCCCCGCAATTAAGAGAAATACTTCACGCCACTTTTCATCAAAAAGATGATTTTCAACTAATCGTGCGACTCGCATTGGGGAATGGTAGTAAAAGGCGGTGAGATACTCCTGAATTGTAAGATGTGAAAATGAGAATACGTCCGTTGCCCTTTCAACTAACAAGCCTTGTTGTATTTCGATGGCTTCTAATATGGCACGACTATCAAGAGTTTTGGATATGTTTAATGTATTACTTAGGAAATCACTTATTCGAGAAAGTAGTTCATGTTCCGAAAAGAACAATTTATCTTGCTCAAACGCATCAGCAGCAATTTGAGCGAGCATCTCCGTTTCGAGTTCAATATGCAAATCGCGATAAATTGGGACATTGTGGACGCGCTTTTCGGCCGCCCATTTCTCCATGAGAATATAGATTGCTCGGCGGTATAGGCTGGTACGATTGGCAGGAAATCGTTGAGTATCATCAAACGTCAGGCATAAAAATGTGAGCAATAGCGGAGTGCGTGCCAATTCCAAAATCGGGATATTCTGACTTTCGAACAACTGTTCGAGAAATATCTTGGCTGTTTTGTTCCTGCGGTCTACTTCGGCAGTAAACCAGTTATTAGCGAATTGAACAATTTGCTCATCATCAAATTCAGCTAATTCAACATCAGTAAACTTCTGAAGATACGTATTATAGAAGGCGGTTCTACATGATGTAATATACCTATTATCTTTATATTTGTCGGCGAAGTCTTGTATATGGTGAATAACTTCGTCTAGCTTATCACTTGAAACTTCATCTAACCCATCGAGAAGTATCAACAGTTTCCCATTCTCAAGAGCTCCATTAACAAATTCAGCCGAGTTCGGAAAGTCACATATGGCGAATTCCTCTTGAATGATAGAGGGCAAACTAATGGGGTCATTTTTGAATCGTCGCAGTTCAATAAACACGGGCAAGCATTCATGTAAAAATGCACTCCATCGGAACGAGCCACTGACATCCTTAAAGTACACGTTCTCCCAAGAAGGTCTTGGCAAAAGTGCTTCAAGCCCCATTCTTCGTAAAAAAGTTGATTTTCCAGCCCCTGGGGCGCCAAGAATATTAATGAATGATTTCTTGTTTACGAGGTCAATACCTGAATGCCGTTCCATATGTTGTCCGTGAAATCTTCGTAACCCCTTGTCTCTAAAATGCCTTTCTAGCTGTTCAACTGATTCATAAGATCGCCTGTAATGAGGTGAAATCAAGCGGACATCTGTATAAATCGTTTGCAGAGATATTGGTTCATTCATACCAAGAACCTTGATTTGTCCATGCCGATGCACATAGTTTTCTGCATAACGGCTCATTGCCCGTTCGATCTGGACCTTCTCCCAGGTCTTCTTTCCAATTTGTTTGCATATATTCCAGGCTAATTGAAATGCGGTTTTCGCGCCCTGATCGCTAAGTTCCTTTTGTGCTTCAGTCCATGACATCATAAATCCTCATTTCATACGGCTGCGTTGTCACGCCCGTTGGAGTCGTCAGGATCAAGGTTTTTTCCATGCATTTCACATTCGCTAGAGATGAAGCGGGGCGACTTCTGAGCCTTCAGTTTAATCTTGTTAACTAATCGATATCATAAAAATAGTCCACCTCAGGCACAACGTCCACTAGTTCCCCGTATTTAAAATAAGAAACAAGATCAGTTAATTGTTGTTGTGGTGAAGCAGAAGTTCTTCATGCTCAACATCAGTTATATACCGAAAGCTTTGTGGTGGATGAAAATCGTCCCACAGTCTTCTTATGCTGTGAAGCTTAATAGGAACGCGATATATCCACGTTTTTCTTATCTCTAGACCATAAGCCATCTCCGCATTCACAAAATATTTACTGAATTCACTCCAGGTCAATCCGGATAGGTTCTTAACTTTCCTCCACAAACCCACTGGGGATCCTGCGTATATTTTGCCTACTTCAAACGCGCCCATGATTGCCTTGATCGGTGATGAGACATATACAACGACCAAATCACCCTCATCTAAATTCGGGCGGATCCTCCTGAATTCGACAGTTTTTGAACCTGCAAATATTTTATTGGCATGTTCGGGTTTGACTGACAAGAGAAGCATTCTATTGGCCATCACTAGCACCCTTTCCTGTTTCAATGCTTCCAAGGTATAGCTCTTTAAACACATCGCTTTTGATTTTGACAGGACTCTGTAAATTAGTTTTGACAGAATGACTCTTTAATACTTTCTGAAATATCTTCCATTCCAGAGGATGTTCTAATAAATGAGTATCGCTGAATGTTATTGCCATTATTTCCTGATCAAGATTGTCTTTTGCAGTCTCAATAACATTTTTCCATTGGTAAATCCCCAATCTCCTGTATTTTTTGTATAGATCCTTAGGCTTGCCGACCGTCACCTCATCCACATATGAGCATGCTCTGATCTGTCCTGTTCCTTCATAACTAGAATTAGAACTGACATACCATAGGATCCTTCCAGGCACCTTCAACACACCTGGTCTTTTTGACCGATAATATACGAGTTCTCGATTAAATACTAGTTCTGATGCGCCGAGTAAATCCTGATTTCCAATATCTGCATCAAATAGCTGAAGTGCCCATTCCGGTTTTATCGGCACTATAAAGCAAGGTACGCCTGCATCAAGTAATTTAGCAGGCCAAATATGCCTTTCTATTTCAAGCAGCTTTATTGCTTTGTCGTCATCATCCGGAATCGTATCAATAATCTTGGCGAGCGATGCGCAGAACCCATATTCCACGCCATGGGAACTGTGTAGCGCTTTCAAGTTAGCGGATATTTCTGAAGATGCTCCAGCTTGTCGTAAGTTTAACTTCCGCCAGCCAGACGCGCTCTCTGAAAATGACTCCTTTTCAAGGATAGAGATCGTTTCATCAGAAATACACTCATCAGTAAATGCAGTGACCATTCTGTTCTCTTTAGCAGATAGCATCTTTGTGCAGATGATTAAATGTCGAGTTATTGTAGAAGACAACGGCCCTTTTCTGACTCGAAATACCGGTATCTCTAGTTCATGTTGACTTGTCCGTGAATATACGATTAACGCTAGGGGCGCACTATCGTAGGAATAGCATAGATAACACCTGCTGCTGGTGGGATTGGACAAATGACGTCTTAAGAGCTTATTGAAAGACGCCTTGTTCTCAGCTTTACTTGAATTTTGGAATTTATCTGCTAATCCATCTATCTCATTCTGCTGAACAAGTTTGGTTTTGAACTGCGTACCAGTAAGTCTGTTAGGTTGATATTCTTCCTCCTTTTGCATTTCATCTATACGGACGATGAAATCCGAAGGCCTCAGCACTGACACCCCGTACTTTTCATAAATAGCATCATATAAATCTACGAGTTTTTGATCGCGCGTAACGAAGAACTTTACATCTGAGCTGATAGCGTGCGACAACTGACGGATGTCTGATTCGTCACTAGAAGACCGTGGTTTCGGTAACAGAGTTTTCAAATAGGCGCTTACCACTTTTAACTCACCATATCTGTATGGTAGAAGAGGATACTTTTGCGCAAGGTTCTTTTGATGTGCCCTCTTCAAAGGGTCTGTTTCTCTGTCTATTTCATTGAATATTTCCTGGGTTAGAAATATTTCCAATGTGTCTGGCAACCAATCTGCCAGAAGACTTTTAGCTTCCGCATCTTCTGCATCGTTATCCGCATTAAATCCGAAAAATATATTTGCATCGATCGCGATGCAAAGCTTTTCCTTAAGCGTTGTAGCCAGCGCTGATGAAAATAGGCTAGGATGACCAAAGTCCATCCACCAATAAGTCAGCATCTTGCCATCTTTATTTTTGCCAATTAAATCACAGTATGGGACTAGGCCAAGACTCGGCCATAGTTTGCTCGCGTCGAAGTCCCGGCGGCATTTAAGCCCGACACCTTTATAATGCGCATTAGCTTCAACAAGAGCATGCATCAAGGACTTAGCTATACCCTTCCCTCTATGCTCATAAGCTACACATAAATGTACGACCGATATTTTCGAATCAGAAATCCGATATAATAAATATCCAACCAAATTGTCATGCTGATCAACCGCAACGAGTATCTGCTTTCTATAAAGGTGATCCTCAAACGCTCCGTCCGGGAAATAGCCCAGCGTGGCGGAATTTATCCGCCAGAGCGATTTTATTTTAGGAAGAGATGATATATTTCCATTTGTAATAGTTATTTGGTCTTTAGTTTTCATTATCTTAGGAACTTTTGCGGGACGTTGTTTCTATGCTTGCTTTCCCTTCAAAACCCCTCGAACGCTAACGCTTCCTTTACCGCTCGCCGTGGACTTCGAAACTGGTTCTGCTCATCCGGCGTCGGGCTGACTTGGGGACGTTGTTTCCTACGTTGCTTTTTCATTGCACCCCTGTAACCGGTGGCTCAGGGACGGTTGCTGTGTCTTCTTTTATCTTCGTCTTTGCCGCTTTTCTTTTTCTTATGATCTTGATATCGCCGATCTCCTTCCATGCCTCCTGGGAGATCATCTTCTTTATATTCTCGGCGAGTTCCTGTTCATCCACTCGTACCCCAGCCGTTTTTTTCAAGCATGCCCGGACAACCCTGAGGGTACTTTCATGGAAGATCGCCTGAACAATGCTTTTCGGGGAGAGCGTTTTTACCTTTTCATAGTAATCGTCCATCTCTCCCTTGGAGATGCTTTTCTTATGGAGCAGGGATAATTTTTCTGCCGAGGCTTTTATGTCATCACTCAGGACATCAACAGACCAGATCAGGTCGCTTTGGATCCCCTCATCAAATGTCAGGTGATACATTTGCCAGTATCGCCCGCTCGTGAGCAGCACCCAAGGAATGCCGGAATTTGCCGCGTAGTTCTCAGCTTGCTCGATGTGCCGTTCCTTCAACGAGATCCCGGCTTGCTTCACTTCAATAAAGAATCGGACTTTGCCATTCAGCTTAATAGCATAGTCCACGTTCCTCTCCTTCACGACATGCTCTCGTGAAATTTCGCTGAACACGTCATATCCGAGCACCTCTTCGAAGAACTTGCTGATCCGAACCGATGTTTCCGCCTCATTAATACTCTGGTCATGGGCCTGCTGAAAAATGGGGATGTAGCGCTTTAGGTCCCTCAGGATATCGACGGCCATGGTCCACCTCCCGAAACGTTATTTTTCCGGCGCAAATCTCATGTCTTTGTCTGTTCATGCACCTTCAAGAGTGCATCAGATAAAAGGGTATTCAGGGTCAGTTCTACTTTCAAGTCATTTCAGTTTATAACCAGCATAATAAATCTCGTCAGCAACAAAGTAGAATTGACCCGATAGGTTCTACTCATGAGACATATTCTTGATATTCATGTTCCCGCCATTCTTGTTATTAAAATTGATCTTCACGCCCTTTATTATCGAAAATGTCAATGCAATGAGCCCTCCAACGGCAAAAAACAAACCAGGAGCAGCATTTATCAGCTGTCCACTTACTGTCTTGGATTCTATGCTTAGGCTTGCTTGTCCAGTAACGCCTAAAATAAATAGTTTATATCCAAGATAGATACATATTAGTGAAATTACCATTGGCAGCATCTTCATGCCAAAATATAGAGTAACTACAAAATTGGGATTAGCTTTGGGTACATTTTCCATTACTTTTTCCTCTCTGAGACCGGATATAGTTAAATGTATTTTCCTGCTATGGAACCATTACACATCCGACTTGTTGATTAGTGATCCCAATTTCATGGGTTACTCGGAGTCAAGCTTCAGAATATTTTTTTTTGGCGGGAGGGTGAATGGGCGTGATGGGAAAACCGGGCAATCCCCCGATGGTGTGAAACGAGAATAATACAAAAGATTGCAGGAGTCAAGAAAACACAGGCTGGCACAAAAAAAGGCGACCTACCTGTTTGGGTAGGTCGCTGTTTCATCTGTTGGAAACTGATAAACGGTCGTCAGTCGATGGTCGGCGGTCGAACCAGGATGTCCCTCCGTTCCTTCACGAGGGCGCTCAGTTCACGGTAACTTCTATCTTGTTCGCCGTGGAGAACACCGGCATGACAACGTCCCAGACCTGCCAACCTCCGGAGCCGGACCAACTTACCATGCCAAGGTCGGTCGTCGTAGTTGTGCTGTCGATATGGGTAACGGTGACCGAGGTCTGGTGATCGCCGGGATACGCGATGTCGAATTGTCCCCGAACCACGCTGGTGAGGCCGGAGCCGATGAACGAGCCGAGCAGGCCCTGGTCGTCGATGCGGCTGACCCGGTGGGTCGTCGTTGAACCTCCGGCATTTACCTTCAACTCGACCAGCGAAACATTGGCTGTGCGGCTGACCAGAATGCCTTTCGAACGGTCCAGGACAATACCGCCCATTATTTCGCCGACCGGCACGGCAAGCTTGAAACTGCCGTATACGGGGTCGTGGACGAATTGAACGACTTTTGCCGGCGTGACCGGCATGCTGAACGTCGGCTGCCCGTCCCAGTTCAAGGAGTGTCCGAACGCGATGATCCTGTCAGTGTCGATGGCATGCGTGGCGGTCCCGATCGCATAGATATTCACCCGCGGCCCGCTGAACGGCACGACGGCCATGGAGCGGCCGGCTGCGACACTATACGTCATGGCGTTGGCGGCTGCCTGGGGAGCATATGCCCGTGCGGCATTCGACAGCGCCAGCTGCGGATCGAGATCGGAAACCGGGATGCCGGCGCTGCGCAGCATGGTCCTCCCCTCGGCGTCGACTCCCGTTGCGAACCAGGCAAGTTTGTTCTGCTCGATCCCTGCTCCCTGCAGGGAAGCACTGCGGCTGACAGCCGCCGCTGCTGCGAGAGTGCCGCTGCCGACGCTTGTCAGCATGGCAGTTATGGGAGTAATGACGATATTATCGCCGCCGTAGGTTCCGGAAAGCGCTCCCATGGTCTTCCCCCCGGAATTGAGGATCGGAGCGCCGGAATCTCCGGAGCCAAACTGTGCGCTGTCGTCCTTGAAGGTCAGGTAATCGTTCGATCCGCTGGTATAGCGATGGCCCAGCGTGATCGGGACCATCCGGACGCCGTCTTCACGGTCGACCATGGCGTAAGCCGGATCGCCCGGCTGCAGCGAATCGATCTCGGTCTGCGTCATGGCCTGGTCAAGAAAAAAGGTTGCGGCGGTGTTGTCCGTGCTGCTGCACGCCTGCGGGAAAAGGGAACATGCCATGAGAACAATGAACGACCGGAACAGGTTGATCTGCATTTCATTACCTCCGATGATAGTTAAAGAATGTTATTAAAGGTATTGTAATAATCTGTGCGTTGAAGCTCCCTGCTGCGAACAGCAGGGAATCTTCGATCCTCAAGGTTGAATTATTTATTCTAATCGCTCACTAACCCCGCAGCAAGCTACGGGGAATGAGCTCGCTCCTGGATTCATCAGCGCGTCATGAACGATCCGGAAACAAGGGTGGAGCGGGATCGCGTTCCGGTTCCGGGGCTCTTCTCCTGAATTGTTATCGGATATGACACGGCTCAGCGCGAATAGTTTAGTCCCTTCCCTGCCGCTGGAGAACAAGCTATCAAGGACCTCCTGCGTTGCTGCTGTCTGCGCTTTACGTATTCTACGAATATATTACTGACACGGGGACACGGTGACGCGGAGACAGGAGAACAAAGAGACGCGAGGACGCGGGGACCCGCTCAGAGGGGCGAAGACACAAAAAAAGCTACCTACCCGGGTTAGGTAAGTAGCTCATGAAAGATGTTAACGACCAAGCAGCCGTCATTTGAACGTCAGCTTCCGCGTCTCCCGATGGATCACCAGCTCCGTCTTCGGGCCGGGGAGGTACGTGACCTTGACCTCCACGTCGGCGGCCGTGGTCCCCTCGGGCAGCTCGGTGACGAACCGCTCCTTCGTTGTCTTGCGCGGCGGAAGCGTCAGGTCCACGATCTCCTTGATCTGCCACGCGCCCACCCGGTGGTAGCCGTCCGTGTCCATGCCCAGTTCCCAGTACTCCTTCTTCCCCATCGGCACCACCGTTCCCTTGTCCGTCTTTGCGGTCACTTCCAGGACCACTTTCGCGGACCACAGTCAGCCGTCGGGGATGCGGTGGCCGGCCCGGTTGATCAGGCCGACGTTCACCACGGCCGTGGGAAGCCACTTGCCGGGATGGAGCCGGATGGCCGTGGCCTGGAGATCGAGCCCGATGCCGTCCTTCACGATGTCGGTCTCATAGGCGCCCGGGAACCGGTGGCCCCGGCCTTTGGCCTTCATGTGGCAGTCCTGGCAGGTCTCGGACCCGCCGTTTCCCCGATACGCGTCCTGGTAGCTGCCGTAGAGCGTGTTGCAGACGATGGCATCGCCGTCGGGCGGAACGTGGATGCCGTGGCACTGGCCGCAGAACAGGGCGGTCGAGACCACCGGCGACTGCTCGGTCTTGTGGGCGGGCGATTGCCCGCCGCTCGGACCGTAGTACACGCCCGGCTTCGGGCCGCCGGACAGGTTCTTCTCGACGTTCACCATCATGTTGTGGCAGACGACGCAGTTGACGTTCAGCTTGGCGAGCTCGGCCCTGGCAGCCGCCTTCTTGCCTTCATTTTTCTCGTCCACCGCCGTCACGATGAGGCCGGCGACCTGCTTCGCGAGGCCCTCGGTGGCGTCCTTCAGCATGGGCGCGTGGCAGGCCATGCACCGCATGAGGTGCGCCTTGCTGACCGGCTGTTTCCACTCCTGCTTCAGGCCCACGGCGATGAAGTTCCTGATCCCGCCGAGGGAGTGCACGATCGACTGGGAGTGGAACGACGACTTCCAGTCCTCATGGACCTTTGCGTGGCAGCCTTTGCAGGTGTCGGAACTGTAGGCCTTTGCAAGGTCGTCGATGGTCTTATACTCCGCCCGTGCGCCCGCGGGCATGCCGATCGCGATGAGCGCAACAACGATACCGAACCATCTCATATTCCTTTCCTCCTTTCAGAGAGAGATGAGGCCCCGGGGGAGCCCCTCCAACATCCCGACTGGTCGGGAACGACAGCAACGCGGCATCCCGCAGCAGGCCCGCTGGTCGGGGTTGCGGCCGCGGGGCCGCGGGAGTGCATATTGTAAAGTATAGCGCTCTTTCCCCGGGATGACAAAAAAAGAGCTGCCTGCCCTTTCGGGCAAGCAGCTCATGACGCGGTTTCAACTGTTGGAAACTAATGCAACGATAGTCGACGGTCGTTAGTCGATGGTCGAGGGTCTGACTGCTGACTACCGACTGCCGGCTGCTGACTGAATCGAGGAGCGAGCGCATTCCCCGCAGCTTGCCGCGGGGAGCTTCAATGCGCCTCTAATACCGGTACCCCAGCGCCCCTTTGTCCGTCGCCATCTCCACGACAACCAGGCCCGCACGGGTTTCCTTCCTGTCTTCTCCCCCGGCGGCATCGGCCTTGATCGTGGTCTCGTCCCTGCGCTCGCGGTACTTGGCCTCGACTTCGAACTGCTTTTTGACGGACACCTTCTGCTCCAGCTCCCGCAGTTCTCCGTTTTTGTCGAAGGAATACTCAGCCGCCAGTTTGTTCTTTGCCGGTCTGGCCGCGGGGCCGCTGTTGTACTGCATGCTGATGATCCCCGCTTTTACCTCGTGGCCCTCATGCCGTACTTTCAAGATGAGCGTCAGCGTGTTGCCCGCGCAGTCGTCGAGGACATACTGCCGGAGATCGCGCTGTTCGTGCCGGCCGGCATCGCCATCGTCGTCATCGTCTTCGCCGTCATCGGCATGGCCGTGCTTCGCGGCGATGACCGTGTACGCTGCCGGGGCGTTGGTCTCGCTGTTCACGACGACGATGTCCCGGGTCGCGGCGTCGAAGCGGATGACCGCCTCGGGGGCCGTCTTGTCGATGCTCACGGTCACTGACACCGAGGCCCGGTTCCCGGCGAGATCGACGGCAGTCCCCGTCACGACCTGGCCCGCCCCTTCGGAAGCGAGCAGGACCGGCGCTGAACAGGAAGCGATGCCGGACAGGGCGTCGCTGCACAGGAAGGAGACCGTCACGTCGCTGCCATGACACCCGCCGGAAGCGGCGCCGGGTTCGACGATCGCCGTGATGACCGGCGGCGTCGCATCGGTCCCTGTTCCCGTGAGGCTGACCAGGAGCGGGCTCGCCGGATCGTTCGACGCGATCGCGAGTACGGCGCTCTTCGCGCCCAGGGTGGCCGGGCTCATGGTCACGGTGATCGTGCAGGAGCCCGCGCCCGTCAGGGACGCGCACGTGTTCGTCTGGGAGAACCGGGCCGCGTCAAGCCCGGCCACAGCGACCTGGCTGATCGTGACCGGGGCATCGACGGTATTGGTGAGGGTCAGCGTTCTCGTCGCGGACCCGAAGACCTCCACAGGCCCGAAGTCGAGCGCTGCGGGAGCGACGGCCAGGCGGGGCCCCGTTTCCTGGCACACCGCTTCGGCGGAAGCGTTCGTCTCGCCGACGACGATATCGATCGACGCCGGGGCAAGGTCGATGGTTCCCGGAACGGCGTTCGAATCGAGCACCGTTCCCGCGGTATCCACGGCAACGGCGGTCGACGGACCCACGAACATCGAAGCGCATCCGGCGATCAGGCCGTTCTCGTCGGTCTTGAGCAGATGGAACGTGCCGGTGAACGACCAGTCCCAGCCCGACAGGATATACCCGCCGTCCGCCGTGGCCTGCGCATGGTACAGCCAATCGAAGCCCGTGTAGCCGTAGGTGTGCTGCCAGACGATGCCGCCGGATTCGTCGAGTTTCAGCAGCATCGAGTCTTCGTTGCCGAAACCGGACTGCGTCGACGCGCCCACGATGTATCCATTGTCGCCGGTCTGTTCGATCGACACGCCCGTGTCCCGCACGCCGCTGCCGTAGGCCTTCTGCCACTCCACGACGCCCGCCGCGTCCAGCTTGACCACCCAGATGGAGAAGACGCCGCCGGGCGTGAGGGTCGTGCTGGTGACGAACACATATCCGCCATCAGCGGTCTGCTGAATGACGCGGCCGTAGTGCGCCTTCCAGTACGCGGTGCCCAGGACGCTGTACGTTTTCTGCCACTCGATCTCGCCCGAAGGATCGAGCTTGACGAACCAGGCGTCGGTCCCTCCGTCGCCGTAGGAGCTGGTCGTTGCGGCGAGCAGGAAGCCGCCGTCCCGCGTCTGCTCCAGGGAAACGATCATGTCCGTCTCCATGCCGCCGTAGGTCTTCTGCCACTCTGCATTTCCGCTTTCGTCAAACTTCATGACGAAGATCTCGGGACCCCTGGTGTCGCTCAGATAAATGCCTCCGGCGATGAAGCCGTTGTCGGCGGTTGTGCGTATGGACCTGAACGACGTTGGGAAGGCGCTCATCGTGCCGTAGCTCTTCTGCCACTCCACGTTGCCCTGACCATCGAGCTTCACCAGGGCCGGCATCGCTCCGTATCCCGTGGGACTATACGATCCGGCGGCGATAAAACCGCCGTCCGGCGTCTGGCGGGCAAAGGAGAATTTCATGGTTGTGCCGAACGTCTTCTGCCACCCCATGTTCCCCTGGTCATCGAGCCGGTAGATCCATGCAACCCGGTGGCCGCCCTGGATGGCATCGCCGGCTACGATGAACCCGTTATCAGCGGCCCGGTCGACGGAAAAGAGATACGTTAAGCCGGGATATTTCTTTGCCCAGGTCCCGACCGGTCCCGCGGCCGACGCGGCCGTGCCCGCAAGCATGAACAGGCCCGCAAGGACCGTTAGTGCCGCGAGGTACATCCATGAATAGTTCCCCTTCGATCTTCCCCCTCGTTCCATTTCTTCCTCCTCCTGGTCATTCGTGACGAGCTTTGATCTTTTCATTGCCGTTGCGTACCGTTGGCAGGGCCGGCCTGTTGATTGGGACCCCGAACCGCGGGCGCCGACGCGGTGTCTTACGTAAGAATGAATCTTCGATTACTTTTCCGGGAGGTGGAGAAACAAGATGGGAAAAAGGTGCAATCCCCCGATTGCGTGCGAAGAGAATAGTATAAAAAAGTCCGGGAGTCAAGAAGCAAGGACGAAAAAAAGCGACCTGCGAGGGAACGGTCGAGAGGGTCAGTCGATGGCCGGCAGTCAATGGCGGCGGTCGGATTGGATCATATCCTGTGCTTGTTGACTGCCGAATGCCGACTGCTAAAACGATTCCGTGCTGCTGGATTTTTTTGCTGGAACAACAAGCATGGGTTTGCTGAGGTTCGCTCGGCATCCGATCCACGCTCACCCTGTCTCCGCGATGTCCGGCAGCATGTTGCAGGAACTACCATTTTGGAGAAGTATTAAATTCGCGTGAAAAGCTGCGCTGAAAGCGCCCGTTCACTTGACACCGGAATAACGAATGCTACACTTCAAATCAGCAGCGTCGTTTCCGTAAATTTCCCTTCGAACAACATTGAGCAACATCGTGTCTTTCCCTTGAACAGCGGAAGCGACGGAAGGCGGGGTGTTTCCTGCCTTCGCTGTTCCGGCCGCGGAACGTGTCCACTGGATCGCGGCATGAAAGGAGGTGAATGTCCTGTGACGCCCTGGGTCAGCAAACAGGGCGCGTTAAATGCAGGTACAACTGTTGAGAAGGTCCTTCGCTCACTGCACCAAACAACGCCTAAGGAGGTTCCTATGTCGCACAAAAATATCGTGATACGCACACTGTTCACAGCAGCGCTCGCGGCCGGATTCTCGGTCCTGCTCGCCGTCGCCGTCGCGGCTGAGACCGCCATGCCGCAGGACGAGAGCGGCGCGATGCTTTCCGATGAGACCTACCTGATGAGGCACCCCTTCAACAGACCCGCGAGGCTCACCCCGCAGGAACGGCTCGGCAGGATGATCTTCTTCGATAAGGACCTGTCGTACAACGGGAACCAGTCCTGCGCGGCCTGCCACGCGCCGGAAGCAGGCTGGACCGGACCGACCTCGCTGGTCAACGCCCACGGCTCCGTCTACGAGGGCTCGATCCCCGGCAGGTTCGGCAACCGCAAGCCGCCCAGCTCCGCCTACGCGACGCAGAGCCCGGTCCTGTATTATGAGCCGGCGGAAGACCTGTTCATCGGCGGCAATTTCTGGGACGGCAGGGCCACGGGCGAGAAGCTCGGCAATCCCGCCGCCGACCAGGCCCAGGGGCCGTTCCTGAACTCCCAGGAGCAGGCACTCGCCGCGCCTGTCGACGTGGTCGGCAGGATCTGCACCGGCATGTACGCGAACATGTTCCTCAAGGTCTGCGGAAACCAGGCCTGCGACCAGGCGAACGTTGATTACGCCTACGACTGCGTGGGCCTGGCCGTCGCGGCCTACGAAGCGTCGCCCGAAGTGAACCAGTTCTCGTCCAAGTTCGACGCGGTCATGGCCGGCCGCGAAAAGTTCAACAAGAAGGAAAAGGCGGGCTTCAAACTCTTCACGGGCAGGGGAAAGTGCAGCCTCTGCCACATCGTCGAGGGGATCGGCGGCTCGCCCGCGCTCCTTACGGACTACACCTTCGACAATCTCGGCGTCCCGAAGAACCCCGAGAACCCCTTCTACGGAGAATTGGATGTCAATCCCCAGGGCGCGGACTGGATCGACCTGGGCCTGGGCGAATTCCTCCTGGGCCGCCCGGACTACGCGGCCTATGCCGATGCGAACTACGGCAAGCAGAAGGTCCCGACCCTCCGCAACGTGGACAAGCGGCCCTACCCGGGGTTCGTGAAGGACTTCGGCCACAACGGCTACTTCAAGAGCCTGAAGCGGATCGTCCACTTCTACAACACCCGCGACGTGCTGCCCCAGTGCCCGGCGGACATGACCGACGGCCAGGCGGAACTGGCGAACTGCTGGCCGAAGCCCGAGGTCGCGCTGAACGTGAACACCGGCGAGCTCGGCAACCTGGGCCTGACGGACGCCGAGGAGAACGCGATCGTTGAGTTCATGGAGACCCTCTCCGACGGCTACAAGGCCCGCTGAAGCCGATGCGGGGTTGCCGGGCGTGCCGCGTCTCCTCGGCGCGCCCGGCTGTTTTTCATCCCCCGTCCTTGACCAGCACGCCCTGTTGGACCTTTTTTTTTCCGCTGAGAATACAGGACCGGAAAACAAAAAAGCGACCTGCCCGTTTTGGGAAGGCCGCTGATGCGGTGGTTTGAACCTCTGAGGGATCGGTCGATATTGTCAGTCGACAGTCGTCAGTCGATGGTCGCGGTCTGACTGCTGACCGCCGGCCCCCCGGCGGACGCCTGCTGCTGCGCGAAGGGCTTACTCCTTTATGACATCATCGATCTTGATCTTGAAATTATAGTTGGGAATAATTGCGCCGTCTATCCCGACGGGAAGAAAGAGGCTCACCGTCTTGTCCTTGAGCGACAGGGCGCTGTCGTTGTCAAGATCGAACAGCGGTTTTATCACATAGCCTTTTTCCCCGGCATACGATAGGGCGTCCGCCGGCGTGACCGACACTTGCAGCGATCCTCCGACCGGTATGGTTTGAGCAGGTATTCGATCGCCTCTATTTTCCGGTTTTACGGTTGAAGGAAAGATCCGATGCGACTGGTACCTGACATCGGTATAATCGGCCGTGTCCCACAGGATCGCAATGGGCTTTCGCGCCAGATTTTCGATCTTGAGGTCGAAATTCAGGTCCCGGGGCGCTATCGTGACGGCAAGTATGCTGTCACGAAAGGTCAGATCAGGGGACTTGACCGGACTGATCAGGCTGTATCTCAGGCGGTACTGGACAGCCTTCAGCAGCTTGATCCTGATACTGCTGTCTCCCTGCATGTTCTTTAACTGGAGCATCGTTGACTTATAGTCCTTGCGGCTTATCACGATCCGGCCTTGAGCAGCAGCGGCCTGGTCTGCCGGAAGGGGAATGCGCGCAGGAGAACGGTAAGGCTTGTCCGGCTGGTCTCCCAGGCCGGTGACCTCGATCTGCGCATCGGGCGGATCCACGATGAGGGTGAAATGCTTGACCGCGCCCGGGGCGCACCCGGCTGCCGTGAAGAGAGTCAGAGCAAGGATCAGGATCTTTTTCATGGTTTCTCCTTTGCGCTGTGGTCGGGGAGACGTCCAGACTCGTGATCGCTGCGTCTCACGTCTTTCATGATGCGTTTACTTCCGCGGGAGTGTGGGGAAGCGAGAGGGGAAAAAACATTCCCCCCGGCTGCCTGGTTCGAGGATAGTACAAATGAGCGCGGGAGTCAAGGGTTCGAGAAGGCTGACGCGGTGACGGGGAGAGAGTAAGGAGCAATTGAAGAGTCAAGAAAAGGAAATAAAAAAGAGACTGCCGACTGCCGACCGCTGACTGCCGACTGCTGACTGCCGACAGCCAACTGCTGACCGCCGACATCTCGGCTGTCATGCCCGGCTATTTAACGAAAGAGCAGCAGTAGTCCGAGAGCGTCTTCACCTTCATGGTGAACTTGGAATTCGCAGCAACCTCGAAGGACTCCCCGCCTTTGACCGCCTTCCAGGCCTTTGCCCCCGGCAGCATCACGTCCAGCTCGCCCGACAGGATCTCCATGATCTCCTTGTCGCCGGTGGAGAACTCGTACTCTCCCGGCTGCATGATGCCGAGCGTCTTCTTCGACCCGTCGGGGAACAGGACCGTCCTGCTCACGACCTTCCCGTCGAAATAGACATTGGCCTTTTTGACTACGGTCACATTCTTGAACTCTGACATGAAGATCCCTCCAAAATTAATGTTATCGTATCTGTAGGGGCGGCCCTGTGTGGCCGCCCGAAAAAGGGGCAACCACGCAGGGTTGCCCCTGCAGCACTCCGCAATCGCCTCATTGCTATTTCGTCGGAGGCAGGATGACCGCGGTCGTGTTGCTGGAAACATCGGCTTTCGGAGCGACGGTTCGTGAAAACGCGGTAACAAGCAGCTCCCCAAACACGTCGACTTTGGGCATCCCTTTCATTTTCGGCAAAAGCTCCTCCAGCTTCGCTGTCGTCCCGGCAAATTCATTCGCTATCTTACCGATCCGCCATTCGTGCTCAATGAAAAGCACGAGAAATGTGCTGTTCGAAGCGCCATCATAATCCCCGAGATAATAGGCCTTGCCTGCCTCTACGTGAATGACGCGGTTGACCAGTTCCTCGGGAAATGGCTTCTCGCCTCTTATATCGTTGGCCGCGCTTTGCGTATAAATGATGCGCGTCGTCTGGTAGTCTCCCGGATCAACGGCAACGGCATAGGGGTCGAGGCCCGGCTCGAACTTCAGGGCGATCACCTGTTTCTTGTCCACCGATGTTACGACAACCCCCATCTTCGTAAGGCCTAAGCTGAATCCCGGCTCTTCGCTGAACCTGCCATACAAATAACCTTTCGCAGGTTCCAACGCTTCGTCGGGATATATCGACGGTGCATATTTCAAGCAGCCGCTCAGCACTGCAACTGCGAGAACAAAGAGGAACGAATTGCGGACATTTTTTATCATCCTATTCTCCTTTCAGTTGTCGAAGACGGCAACGTTCGCAGCGACACAGATGGCCAGAAGTAGGCGCTTCCAAGCGACACAAATGAAAACCCTGGATTCCCGCGTTCGCGGGAATGGCGGTCTATATTCCGCACTTCGCACTTCGCACTTTACGCTTTCCGTTTCTCAATCCGCAATCCGAAATCCGCAATCGGATCACCTCGTCAGGTGCCGATATTTAATGCGGTGCGGCTGGTCCGCCTCGGCGCCGAGCCGCTTATGCCGGTCGTCCTCGTACTCCGTGAAGTTCCCGTCGAAGAACGCCACCTTGCTGTCCCCCTCAAAGGCGAGGATGTGCGTCGCGATCCTGTCGAGGAACCACCGGTCGTGGGAGATGACCACGGCGCAGCCGGCGAAGTTTTCCAAACCTTCTTCGAGCGCCCGCATGGTGTTCACGTCGATGTCGTTCGTCGGCTCGTCGAGCAGCAGGACGTTCGCCTCTTCCTTCAGGACCCGCGCGAGGTGCACCCGGTTCCGTTCGCCGCCCGAGAGCACGCCCACCTTCTTCTGCTGGTCCGTGCCGCCGAAGTTGAACCGCGACACGTAGGCGCGGGAGTTCATCAGCAGCTTGCCGAGCTGGATCTGCTCCTGGCCGCCGGTGATCACCTCCCAGATGGTCTTGTTCGGGTCGAGGACGTCGCGGCTCTGGTCCACGTAGCCCAGCTTCACGGTCTCGCCGATCCTGATCGCGCCCTTGTCGGGCTTGTCCTGGCCCGTGATCATGCGGAAGAGCGTGGTCTTGCCCGCGCCGTTGGGGCCGATGACGCCCACGATGCCGCCGGGGGGCAGCATGAAGGACATGCCCTCGACGAGGATGTTGTCGCCGTAGGCCTTGGTCACATCGTTCGCCTCGATGACGACCTTGCCGAGCCGGGGCCCCGGCGGGATGTATATCTCCAGTTCCTTGCCGCGCGCCTCGGTCTGCTGGCGCAGCAGTTCCTCGTAGGAGCTGATGCGGGCTTTCGATTTCGCATGCCTGCCTTTGGGCGACATCCTGATCCATTCGAGCTCGCGGGCCAGCGTCTTCTGGCGTTCGCTCTCGGTCTTCTCCTCCTGCTTCAGCCGGTTGCCCTTCTGCTCGAGCCACGACGAGTAGTTCCCCTTCCAGGGAATGCCCTGTCCGCGGTCGAGCTCCAGGATCCAGCCGGCGACGTTGTCGAGGAAGTAGCGGTCATGGGTCACGGCGATGACCGTGCCTTCGTACCGCTGGAGATGATGCTCCAGCCAGGCAACGGACTCGGCGTCGAGGTGGTTCGTGGGCTCGTCGAGCAGCAGGATGTCGGGTTTCTGGAGCAGCAGGCGGCAGAGCGCAACGCGCCGCTTCTCGCCGCCCGACAGGACCTTCACCCTGGTGTCGCCCTCGGGGCAGCGCAGGGCGTCCATGGCCATGTCGAGCATGCTGTCGAGCTCCCAGGCGTTCAGGTGGTCCAGTTTCTCCTGCACCGTGCCCTGCCGCTCGATGAGCTTCTGCATCTCGTCGTCCGACATCGGATCGGCGAAGCTTTCGTTGATCTTGTTGTATTCGGCGAGGAGGTCGACGGTCTGCTGCACACCCTCTTCCACGGACTGGCGCACCGTCTTTTCCGGATCGAGCTTCGGCTCCTGCTCCAGGAAGCCCACGGTATAGCCGGGCGACAGGACCGCCTCGCCCGTGAACTCCTTGTCCGTGCCCGCCATGATCCTGAGCAGCGAGCTCTTGCCCGAGCCGTTCAGGCCCAGCACGCCGATCTTGGCGCCGTAGAAATAGGACAGGTAGATGTCTTTCAGGACCGGCTTCTTGTCGTAGAACTTCCCCACGCCGACCATGGAATAGATGATCTTGTTCGGTTCAGCCATAGCTTGTTCAATACCTCCACGCGAAATGGTAAGACCCTTTTTTACACTGTATGGTGGGAGGTGTCAATACCTAAAAGAGGCGGCCGGGGGGCGGGAAACAGTCGATGATCGGCAGTCGGTAGTCATGAATGGATCAAGGGAAACGGCAGGAATGACGAGTCACGCAAGACCTTTTCACCGCAGGGGACGCAGGGGGTAAGGCAGGCGAGGAAGTCAAAGGCCTCGTGCTTTGGGATCTAGACCCGGGAAATGATGTTGACTCTCAGTACCCTCTTTTGACTTCCTCCGGACTAGGGTTTTTCCTTTAGCTCCCGTTCCACGGGATAGCCGCGATCGCGCCAGGCCTTGAATCCGCCCAGGAGCGGCCGAACACGCTTGACCCCCTTCTGCTGCAGGATCAGCGCCGCCCGGGCGCTGGATGCCTCGTTGGGTCACGTGCAGTACACCACCGTCTCACGGTCGATTGATAGTGCCGGATGACCCTCTGCCTGTTCCAGCGGCATGCGCAGGGCGCCGGGGATGACGTAGGGGTCGGCTTCGAAATCCAGGGCATGGCGTCCATCGATGATCAGGATGTCTTCGCCGGCGTCCAGTTTTTGCTTGAGATCGTCGGGAGATATGCGCGCGGTGACGATGTTCCGTAAAAAGCGCCGGCGGAGATAATATTTCCAAAGGATATAGGCGATCAGCCCGCCGGCCAGCAGCTTGAAGAGCGTTCTGCCCATCCCCCCGGCGTATTCCAGGGCGCGATCAAGCTCTTTGCTGAAGAGATAGCCGGCAAGGGTGTAGGCGCTGACCCACAGGAGTGTCCCCGGAACGTCGTAGAATAAAAAACGCGAGACCGGCATGCGTATGATGCCCGCCAGGGGCGTCGACACGGCGCTCAGCCCGGGAAAGAATTTTGTCAGCAAGAGGGACCGGGCGCCATACCGGACAAAGATGTTCTCCGTGCGGCGGACGCAGGAGTCCGGTTCGAGAGCAATGCGGCAGATAAAGGACAACACCTTGCTCCCGCGTTTTCTGCCCGCCGTATACCAGATGCTGTCGCTCAGCAGCGCGGCGCAGACCGCCACGCCGATGCAGAGGAACAGGTTCAGCTCCCCGGCGCCGGCCAGGGCCCCCATGGTTATCAGGAGGGGGACGCTGGGCAAGGGGAGCCCCAGGGTCTCCGCCAGGACCCAGAGGAACAGCACGGTGTATCCATGTTGTATAAGAAAAGGGATGACGTTCTGCATGGTGAATCCAGGAGCGAGCGCATTCCCCGTAGCTTGCTGCGGGGTTAGCGAGCGATTAGAATAAAAGTACTACCTTGAGGATCGAAGATTCCCTGCAGCTTGCTGCAGGGAGCTTCAATGTTGTTCCCT
Source organism: Nitrospirota bacterium (assembly GCA_020052615.1). Lineage (GTDB taxonomy): Bacteria > Nitrospirota > UBA9217 > UBA9217 > UBA9217 > JAAXXJ01. Next base: position 21,470 of record JAGVOT010000055.1, read on the forward strand.
GCGATAATGCTACGGGGCCTCCGGCAGGCTGTCAATGGCCTCGCCGATGAACTGGCCGGGCACGACCGCCGCCAGCTGCAGC
>JAGVOT010000095.1 GCA_020052615.1 Nitrospirota bacterium
CACGGAGGGCGTGCTGCACCCGGTTCCCGAGCTGTCCGAGCACGGTCTCCGGCACGTCCAGGGGGTTCTGGGTGACGAAGTACACGCCCACGCCCTTGGAGCGGATAAGCCGCACGACCAGTTCGATCCTGTCCTGCAGCGCCTTGGGCGCGTCATCGAACAGGAGGTGCGCTTCGTCGAAGAAGAACACCAGCTTCGGCTTGTCGGGGTCGCCCACCTCGGGAAGGTTCTCGTACAGCTCGGCCAGCATCCAGAGCAGGAAGGTCGCGTAGAGCTTCGGAGACTGCATGAGCTTGTCGGCGGCCAGGATGTTGATGACGCCCCTGCTGCGCGGGCCGGTCTGGATGAGATCGTTCAGGTCAAGGGCGGGTTCGCCGAAGAAGGCGCCGGCGCCCTGCTCCTCGAGGGTGACCAGTCCCCGCTGGATCGCGCCGGTGCTCGCGGCCGAGATGTTGCCGTACTCGGTCTTGAAGGTCGCGGCGTTCTCTCCTATGAACTGCGTCATGGCGCGCAGGTCCTTGAGGTCCAGGAGAAGCAGGCCGTTGTCATCGGCGATCTTGAATAGCAAAGTAAGGACGCCGCTCTGGACGTCGTTCAGGTCCAGGATGCGGCTCAGGAGCAGGGGGCCCATCTCGGAGACTGTCGCGCGGACGGGATGTCCCTGCCGGCCGAAGACGTCCCAGAAAACCGTTGGACAGCCTTCAAAGACAAAGTCATCCATGCCGAGCTGATTTGCCCGGGCTGACGGCTCCGGCCGGTCGCCGCCGGGCAGCGCCATGCCCGAACAATCGCCTTTCACGTCCGCCATGAAGACCGGCACGCCTATCCGGCTGAACTGTTCCGCCAGGACGCGGAGCGTCACGGTCTTGCCCGTGCCGGTGGCCCCGGCAATGAGCCCGTGCCGGTTTGCCATCCTGGGCAGGATGACCGAGTCGTTCCTGCCTTTTGCGATCAGCAGGAACTCTGTTTTCGGTGCCATGGCGCCTCCGTCGGTCAAGGGACTGGCTGCTGTCCCGGTCTGATGGGTGAAGCGTCAGGATTATTCCATAATGGTTTTTTGATTGCAAGTGGTTTTACTGCACGGGCCCTGTACGGTGACGGGCGATGCGGTCGATCGGGTATCGGCACGCTTCGGGCCGGTCATCAGACCGGTCTTTCCATAACACTCTTGACAACAGGGACCTCTTTGCCTATCCTCAGGGAAATGCGCGCTGCCCCGTCGGATGATAACAACAAGAGAAGGCCGGTCATGATCTGCGTCTCCGGCAGGTCGATGCTGTCAGGTCCGGAAGCAGGCATCCTGTCCCGTCTCCGGACAAGGATGCTGATCGTCGTCTGGGGCCTCCTCACCGTGATTACGGTCCTGTTGCCCGGGACGACGTTCAATGCCTGGGCCGGTCCTGAAGGGCCTGTTCCGGCAGGCCCTCCCGCGGGCGCAACGGAAGGACAACCGGCATCGTCCGTTTCCCCGTCGCAGGAAGAACGAACAACGCCGTCAACAACAGGTCAGCCGCTGACCGGGCCGACCGCAACAGTTCCTTCGGCTCCTGCCGCCCCGCCGGCATCGGAGGGCGCGGCGGGGGAGTTTGCTGATACGCTGCACGGCGGCATTACCCGGGGTTTCCTGACGTCGGCAACGTGGCTGGACTCCTTCTTCGGCGATGAACGCTATGAGGCGGAGATCAACCGGTCTCAACTGAAGGTGCGCTTCGACGTGTTCCGTGAAGGCCGCGCCGGCATGGATTACCGGCGGCCGAACTTCGATCTCAGGCTGGTGCTGCCCCAGCTCAGGCACAAGACCCGTCTGGTCATTTCAGGCGATCCGAACGAAGATGTCGAGTCCTCGACGGCCCAGCCGGGGACCGCCGCCACCCAGCTTGCCAAGGGGCTGGAGAGGAGCGTTACCTCGGCGCTCCAGTTCGTTCCTGTGGATACGAAGCGCAGCAATTTCAGCGTCCGGGCCGGCGTCAAGTTCCACAGCGGGAACTTCGAACTTCTGCTGGGCCCCCGGTACCGGTATCTCGTGCATTATGAAAAATGGGACGCTCGGTATACGCAGGAAGAACTGTGGACAACGGACGTAGGATGGCAGGTGAGGAGCCGGTTCGACGTAGAGCGGCCCCTTCCCAACGACCTGTTCTTCCGGACGAGCCTGGAAGGGATCTGGACCGAGAATGTGCACGGCTATCCCTACGCCCTGAGCTTTCTGCTGCGGCACCCGCTGGACGGCGATCGGGCGCTGCAGTATGAATGGATCAACAGTTTTCAGACCCGGCCGACCGATCTCCTGACCGAGGAGCTGCTTGTATTCCGCTACCGCCAGCGGTTCTGGCGGCACTGGCTGTTCCTCGAGGTCGCGCCGCAGGCCCGTTTTCCGCGGGACCGGGGCTTTGAGTTTACGCCGGGGATCCTGTTCAGGATCGAAATGGTATTCGGCGACATCCGGAATATCTTCTGACGCTGGCCGGGTCCGGCCGTTACGCCGACACCACCCGGTCGCGGCCCTGCTGCTTGGCAAGATAGAGGGCTTCATCGGCGCGCTGCAGGATGGCGTCGGCCGAGGCGTCCTGCTCGCTCAACGAGGTGACGCCGGCGCTCACCGTTACGGTGATCTCCCCGGTCCTGTCCGAGATCGTCCTGCCTTTGATCTTCTGCCGGATCCGTTCCGCAAGCCCTGCCGCCTCGTCCAGCGCCGAGCCGGGCGAGGCGATGAGGAACTCCTCTCCCCCGATCCTCCCCAGAAGATCATAGGTCCGGAGGCCGTCCTGCATCTCCCGGGCAACTGCCCGGAGGACCCTGTCACCGACGGCATGTCCATAGCTGTCGTTCACCCGTTTGAAGTGGTCAATGTCGAGGAGAATGAGCGAAAGCGTTCCTCCGGTGCGCACGGCGCGCTGGTACTCCTTGTTCATCTGCTCTAGGATCTGCCGCCGGTTCTTGAGCCCCGTAAGCTCATCGGTCACGGCGATGTGTTTCAGCCGTTTTTGCGTCTCGTCCAGCCGTCCCACGAGCTTCCATGTCAGGAAATAGAGCAAAGCCAGCAGGATGCCGATCGTAACCATGCCATCGATGACGATCTGGTTTCGATTGGTCCTCATCTGGGCCACCAGACCCTCGGCAGGTATCATGACGCTGACGCCGCCGCGGATGTCTCCCTTTTTGTAGCCCTGCCGGCCGTGGCACGAGAGGCAGGGTTCTTCGACAACGAGCGGAAGGATATACCGGAAGACGGGTTTGCCGCCGCTCCTGTCGAGCTGCCAATGCTCCCGTTCTCCCTGTGCGAACCGTTCCAGCGCTCTGCGCTCGAAATCATCGGGCCGGTTCTCGGGGTTCAGGTTTTTGAGGCTGATCATGTGGAATCCTACGGAATTTTCCTTGCGGGCCAGTTCCGATATTTCCCGGGTCATGATGGCGGGATTGCGAAGGGTCAGGACCCTGCCGTCGGCGGTCCTCACATCGGGGTCCACGCCCAGCTCCTTGAGATAGGGGTTCGACTCGACGCCGGGTCTTTTCTCTACATAGACCCCGCCGTACCGGGCATTCCAGTGCCGGGTGAGCACGATGAGCTGGGCGTAGGACGTTGCCTCATGCCGCACGGTCTGGATCAGGAGCTCGTTCACCGTAACATAGCGGAGCACGTAGATCGCGGCCATGAACAGCGAAATTATCACGCTGACGGTGATCAGGAATATCCTGACGTCCTTGAAATACTGAAAGGGTTTTGGCCACGTTGTGAGGGTCATAGGTCGGGTCTTTCGTTAGTGCCTGCCGAGGGCGGGTTTCTCCCGGGACCGTACGTAATCCAAGGAACAGGAGTTGCCGTTGCCGTCCTCTGCGTCCATCGCGGTGAAAAGGCTTTGATCGCCTCCGTGCCTCCGGAGGGACTATCGATCCGTGTCACTGCGCCGGGCAATCCGCTCACGCGACCTTCTGCATCATCTCCCGGAGGCCCCGGCTGAAGGTTTCCGGACCTCCGCTGTTGAAGAGCGCAAGGACCGTCCGGCGGATCCCCTGAAACCGGTTGAAACCTTTTTTGCGCACTTCATCGACTTCCCTCCAGTTCACATTCCCCGGGCGCTTCTGGTAGGTCTCACGGATCTCCGGGAACAAGAGCCTCCGATATCCTTCCATGAGTCCGATCGCGAGACTCAGGGCGCCTCCGTCCTTTCCGTCCACGATGAACTTCAAAGGGCCTGAGTCCGATGTGTCGGCCACAAGGTCCTGCACGGCGCGGAGGTAATGCTCGGCTTTCCTGTCGCCGGCCCGGGTCAGGATGTCTTTCCACTGGGGGACGGCCTCCCGTGATTCGGCCAGCTCATGATGCAGGAGGACGCCTGCATAATCGACGACCATCCGGCCAAGCGCATCTTTGCAGGCGTCATCGACGGCCCGGCAGGATCTCAGGCCGTATGCCTCGAAGGCATGGCTCGTGACGGTCGGTCGGCCGGGCTTGTACTCCGCGAACTTGTCCCAGAGAATGGCCTTCAAGGGATCGAGGCGCAGGAAGATGGATCGGCCCTGAAGCATGGCAGGGGCGGTGAACAGGTCCCGCACGATCTCCTGTTCCGTGGTGTAGACCTTATGGCCGGCAACTTCGGACACGTTCTTTGCCCGGGCGAGGAAGAAGGTGGGCTTCAGATAGACCCCGTAGCCGGCGCCATATGCATATCCTTCGCCTTCGAGGGCATGATTGATCCTGTCGACATCGAATGCATCGCAGCGTTCCTTTCCGATCGAAAGGGCCTGAAAATCCCGCCCTTCAAGGCCCGTCCAACCGGCCTCTTTCTTCTCGATCCAGGCGGAGATCTCCTCGCGTCCGATGGGGGACCACGGTTCGAGACCCTGTTCCGACCGGTACAGGTCCCGATAGCGCATCAGCAGGCCGCAGATGGAGAAATACCCCCAAAACCGGGCATCAGACATGTCGCAGTTGAACTTTATTTCCTTCAGCAGGGTTTCCAACATGGCTCCTGATGCATTATTCCTGAATGCCCGTTAAAAGTAAACTGAAAAACCGGCCGATGAAGACGGCGGGGCAGGATTTGGCGCGGCGCATACCCGCGCCATGGCAGGTTTTCCATTTTAACCTTTACATCGCTCCCCGGGTTATGGTATAAATTATGCATATGGCGGCCAGAAATACAGGTCGCCATACTAACTTTTAAGCTATGCTATTATCACGGATACTATCACGCATCAGATTTATCGCTTTCCTTGCCCTTTTTATCGTCCTTGCGGCATTTCTCTACAGCAGTTACCTGTTCCTGCGCGATGCAGAGATCAAGATGCCTTCACTGTTCGCCCCTGCTCCCGGCAAACGGCTGTTCATCAGCATGGAGGGTTTTCGCCTGACCCAATCGGAAAAGGGAAAGGTCTCGCTGCGGATGAGCGCGAGCGCCGCCGAACTGTTCGAGAACAAAGAGGCCAGCTTAAAGGAGATCGAGGTCGTCTTTACCAGCCCCGACAGCAGGACAGCGGCACTGATCGGAGAGACCGGGGTTATGGACATGGCAAGCGGAAACGGGACGATCCGCCGGGGCGCGCGGGAAGTGCGGATCATTACGAGCGATGGATACCTGATGACGACCAATTCTCTTTTCTGGAAGGCGAAGGAGCGCGTCATCAGGACGGAAGAACCGTTCAAGGTCCTGGGCAGAGAGATCTATCTTGAGGGCAAAGGCTTTTCCGCCGATGTGGATATGCGGAAGATGTTGGTGGACAGCAATGTCAAGGCGGTTCTTCAGGAATAGTTCCTGTGTCATGATCGCCGCTGTATGCCTGCTGGCGCCGCCGGCGGCATCTGATGCCCTTGAAAAAGGGGACCGGGAGCCCATGGTGGTGACATCCGCCCGCATGGAGGCCGATGAACTGGGCAATACGGTGACCTTCGTCGGCGATGTGACCCTCAAAAAAGAGACCATGACGCTGACGTCCGATAATCTGATCGTGTTCTATGACCCTGCCTCAAAGGGCGTTCGGGAGATCGAGGCGCTCGGCAGCGTGGTGGTCCGGAAGGATGGCAGGGTCGCCCTGGCGGACAAGGCCGTGTATTACAGCAAGGACGAAAAGATCGTCCTTACCGGCGAGGCGCGCATCATCGAGAACGAGAACCAGCTGAGGGGCGAGCGGATAACCCTGTTCATGCGGGATGACCGGAGCATTGTCGAAAGCGGGAAGGTGTTGTTCTATCAGGACAAGCAGGAAAACAGGCAGAAGCCGGCAGCGCGGAAAATAAAATAGTCGTGGCGGGACCGATGCAGGCACTTCTGATCGTCCCCGGCATAGCGAGGATGGCGTAGCCGCACATGGATGCCCTCGAAGCGAAAAAACTGGAAAAGACCTACCGAGGCAGAAAGGTCGTCAAAGGGGTAAGTTTTCAGGTCAAACACGGGGAAGTGGTGGGGCTCCTCGGTCCCAATGGCGCGGGCAAGACCACGTCGTTCTACATGGTGGTCGGCCTGGTGAAGCCCGACCACGGCAGGGTCGTCCTTGACGGCGTGGATATCACCAGGATGCCCATGTATCAGCGGGCGCGGAACGGCATCGGGTACCTTGCCCAGGAGCCCTCGGTCTTCCGGAAACTGACGGTGGCGGAGAACCTGGTCGCCATTCTGGAAACGCTCGGAATATCCGATCTTGAGAGGCGCGACCGGCGCGACAGCCTGCTTGCAGAACTGGGGATCGCCCATCTTGCCGACAGTCTGGCCTATACCCTCTCGGGCGGAGAACGCAGGCGCGTGGAGATCGCCCGGGCCCTGACCATGTCTCCCAAGTTCATCCTGCTTGACGAGCCCTTCGCCGGGATCGACCCCCTGGCGGTGCAGGACATCCAGGGCATCATCTCCCTGCTCAAGACAAAGGGGATCGGCATCCTCATCACGGACCATAATGTCCGGGAGACGCTGGCCATAACCGACCGGGCGTATATCATCAACGACGGAAAGATCATCGAGGCGGGGACGGCCGAGGAGATCACAGCCAGCCCCCGCGTTCGTGAGTTCTACCTGGGAGAAGGATTTAGATTGTAGACCGCCGAAACCGGAGGCCCGGAGCGTGAACTGCCGCCCCTGATCCCGGTTCCGTTCGCCAGAGCGACTATGGAAGCCAGACTCGAACTAAAACTCTCACAAAAGCTCATCATGACGCCGCAGCTCCAGCAGGCGATCAAGCTGCTGCAGCTCTCGCGCCTCGAGCTCAGCCAGACCCTCGCCCAGGAACTGGTGGAGAACCCGGTCCTGGAAGAGGTCACGCCGGACACGGCAGAGGGCTCTTCCGAGGAAGAGTCAGAGACCGGATCGATGGCCGAGAACGGTCCTGCCGCGGAGACGACCGTCGAACTTCCTGCCGAGGCCGACGGCGAGCGGGAGCTCAAGACCGAGTTCGACCAGATCGGCACGCGATGGGACGAGTATATCGATGAGATGAACGACGGCCGGGATTACGGGACCCTCGAACCGAGCGAGGACGACCGGCCATCCTATGACCAGACCCTTACCCGCCAGCCCACGTTGGGCGACCACCTGATGTGGCAGCTTCGCCTCTCCACGTCCGATGACGCGGTCCTTGCCGCCGGCGAGGTCATCATCGGGAATATCGATGATGACGGCTATCTCCGTTCCGACATCGAAGAAATGGCCCGGGTTGCCGGGGGATCGTTCAAGGACATGCAGTACGCCCTGACGCTTATCCAGAACTTCGATCCCATCGGCGTCGGAGCACGCGACCTGAAGGAGTGCCTGCTGATCCAGATCCGGTACCTCGACCTGGAGGGATCGCTCGTCGAAAAGATCGTTCAGAACCACCTGCCGGACCTGGAAAAGCGGAAATACCAGAACATCGCCAAGGTCCTGAACGTCACTCAGCAGGATGTGATGGAGGCCTCCACGTTCATCATCCACGAACTGGAGCCAAAACCCGGCAGGCCCTTTAATTCGTCCGATACGCACTATGTGGTCCCCGACGTCTATGTCGTCAAGGTGGAGGACCGCTATGTGATCCAATTGAACGAAGAGGGATTCCCCCGGGTGCGCATCAATCCCTATTACCGGAAGATCCTGAGCCAGAAGGAGAGCCTCGACAAAACAACGCGGGAGTACATCGAGGAGCGCCTCCGTTCCGCCCAATGGCTGATCAAGGGCATGGACCAGCGGAACAAGACCATCTACAAGGTTGCCGAGAGCATCGTCAAGTTCCAGACGGAATTCCTCGAACAGGGGATCACCCGCCTGAAGCCCATGGTCCTCAAGGACGTTGCCGAGGACATTTCCATGCACGAGTCGACGGTCAGTCGCGTCACGACCAACAAGCACATCCACACCCCCCAGGGGATCTTCCCGCTGAAGTTCTTCTTCACCACGGGATTCACCACGGCAGGTACCGGCACGGAAGTGTCGTCTCTGACGGTAAAGGATGCGATCCAGAAGATGATCCGGGAGGAAGAATCATCAGCTCCGCTCAAGGACCAGCAGATCGTGGACGCCCTCAAGGCTGTCGGCCTCGACATTGCCCGCAGGACCGTGGCAAAATACCGGGAAGAGCTCCGGATCCCGCCGACGAGCGTACGGAAGAGAATGGGATAATACAGCAAGCGCCAAACAGCAAGGTCCACAGGACAAACAATATCCAATGATCACGTCCGCCGGATCTGGTCATTGGAATGTATCCGGAATTTGTGATTTGGAATTTGCCATAACGAAGGAGGTTCTTATGCAGGTGACAGTGATCGGCAGACATATCGAGGCAACAGAGGCACTCAAGCAGTACGCGACGGAGCGGTTCCAGCGGTTCGAGAAGTATCTGCCCAAGAACAGCCAGGCCACCATTACCCTGTCGGTGGTCAAGAAACTGCACCATATCGCCGAGGCCATGATTAAGGCGAACGGCATGCTGATCCAGGCGTCGGAGGAGACCGAGGAGATGTATTCTTCCATCGATCTGCTCTATGAGAAGATCGAACGACGGGTCAGGAAATACAAGGAACGGCTGACGGACCACAAGCACCAGACCGGCATCGCCGCGATGAGCGAAACGTCCCCGGCCGCTGTCAGTCCCGAGGACCGCATTCCGCAGATCATCAAGACCAAGCGATTCGACCTGAAGCCCATGCACCCCGATGAGGCGGTCATGCAGATGGAGCTCCTGGACAAGCAGTTCTTCTTTTTCTCCAATGCCACGAGCGGGCAGATCAACGTCATTTACCGCCGCAATGACGGCAACGTGGGACTTATCGAACCCAACCTGTGAGGAGACCGCAGCAATGCCGGGGATCCAGGACCTCCTCGATGGGGATCTGATCATCGAGGAACTACAGGCGACGGACAAGACCGGAGTGATCCGGGAGTTTGCGGCCCTGCTGGGCAGGACGGGCAGGATCCCGGACGAGGAGCATCTTGTCAGCGTCATCCTTCAGCGGGAATCCACGACGACGGGGATCGGCGACGGCATCGCCATTCCTCACGGCAGATTGAAGGATCTCCCCGGGGTTATCATTGCCTTTGGACGTTCCCGCAAGGGTGTTGATTTTCAGGCCATGGACAATAAGCCGGTCCATCTCTTCTTCCTGTTCGTGACCCCGGACAACAGGCCGGACGTTCATCTGGCGACCTTGCGTCGTCTGGCCCGGGTGACCCGGAGCGCCGTCCTGCGCGATCGGCTCATGCATGCCGTCGACCGGCAGGAGATGCAGAAGCTTATCCTCGACGAGGACGGCAGGTACGCCGATACCAGATGACGATCACCGTAAAAGACCTGATCGGACGGGCCGGGGTCCTTGCCGGCACCTCCGGGATCAAACGGGAGGTAACGTCTCCCCAGATCAGCAGGCCGGACCTTGCCCAGTGGTCCACCTACCGGGACATGGGGGGGAGCATGCTCCACCTCACGCCGGCCCAGGCGGCCCATCTCTGCACCCTGCCCGGGAAGGAGCGGATGCGCCTGGCCCGGGAGATCATGAAAAAGAAGCCCGCCGGCATCGTCTTGAGCGGCGGGGCCATATGCCGCGAGTTCCTCGACGCAGCCGAGAAAGCCGCCATCCCGGTCCTCAAGAGCGGGAACATTCCTCGCATGGAACGCCTCCTTGCGGAGCGCCTGGTCCCGCGGGTCGGCCTTCACGGCGTTCTGGTGCAGATCTTCGGCATCGGCACGCTGATCACCGGCGAGAGCGCCATCGGCAAGAGCGAGGCGGCCCTGGACCTGGTCCTGCGCGGACATAAGCTCGCCGCGGACGATGTAGTGATGCTGGAGCGGAGCGAAGGGGGCATCACCGGCGGACCAACGGACATCGGCGCCGGCCTGCTGGAGATCCGCGGCCTGGGCGTGATCGACGTCAAGACGCTCTATGGAGAATCGGCTACGATCGACTGCTGCGAGGTGGGCCTCGTCGTCGAACTGGAGGAATGGAAGAAGGGTGTTTACTACAGTCTCCTGGGACTGCGGGAACGCCGGTACAAGCTTCTCGGCGTCAACCTGCCGTACCTCAAACTGCCGGTAAAGCCGGGGCGGAACATGGCCACCCTCATTGAGGTCGCCGTCCGGAACCAGCTGCTCAAGGAGCAGGGCATCTATACCGCCCGGGAGCTCAGCCGGAAATTGAACAAGAGGCTCGCGCGATGAAACGCAGACGGATGGTCGTCGTCACCGGGATGTCGGGGTCGGGAAGGAGCGCCGCTCTCAAGGCCTTCGAGGACATCGGGTTCTATTGCGTCGACAACCTGCCGCTGCCGCTGCTGCCCGCCTTCATCGATTTTGCCCAGCGCTCCGAAGAAGCTGTCTGGTCCGCCATCGGCATCGATATCCGGGAGAAGGGATTTGCCGACGAGTTTCCCGCCCGCTACGGCGGGCTCAAGGCGGCAGGCCACGATATCGAGATGCTCTTCCTGGAGGCGTCGGACCAGGTGTTGATCCGGCGGTACAGCGAGACGCGGCGGCCCCATACCCTCGCCAGGGGCGACACCCCGCTCCTGGACGCCATCGGCCAGGAACGGAAGGCGCTCGCCGAGGTCCGGAAACAGGCCGACAGGATCCTGGAGACCACGGACTATACCGTGCACGATCTCCGGCAGGCGATCGAGCGGCACTATGCCGGCGGTGACGGCGGAAGGCCCATGCAGATCACGGTCGTGACCTTCGGGTACAAGTTCGGGACGCCCTATGACCTGGACCTGCTGTTCGATCTGCGGTTCCTTCCGAACCCGCATTTTGTCCCAGAGCTCAAGCCCCTGACGGGGGAGGATGAGCGCATCCGGGACTACATTGTAGCCGGGCCGGCCTCGCAGGATTTTCTGAAGCGTTTTTTGGACTTTCTTGCGTACCTGCTTCCGCGGTACCGAAGCGAGGGGAAAAGCTATCTTACCCTCGGGTTCGGCTGCACCGGAGGCAGACACCGGTCGGTGTCCGTGGGGCTTGTCGTCGCCGGACGTCTGCGTGAGCTCGGGTACGAGGTGATCGTCAAGCACCGGGACATTCTGAGGACATGACAGCCAGGTCACGAAAAAACACACTGCAAAAACTCACCGCAGCCGAAAGTAGGCACCTCTAGGTGGGGACGCGGAGGAAGAGCAGGGCGAGGAAGTCAAAAGATTTTGACGGTGCCGTCCTCTGCGTCCACTGCGGTGAAAAAACATTTTGATGCTGTAAAGGAGAACAGAGCATGGTTGGTCTGGTGATCATTTGTCACGAGGACATGGGTTCTGAACTGGTCAGGGCCGCGGAGATGATCGTCGGCAAGATCGAGGCGATCGAGACGGTGAGCGTCAAGCAGGACAGTGCGCCGGAGACCCTCCGGGACCGCATCCAGAGCGCCATCAAGAAAGTGGACCGGAAGAAGGGCGTCATGCTCTTTACCGACATGTTCGGAGGCACGCCCTCCAACATTGCCCTGGCGTTCCTGGGAGATTCTGTCGAGGTCGTCAGCGGGGTGAACCTGTCGATGGTAATCAAGTTCGCGAACCATCGTGACGAGAAGCCCCTCCCTGAGCTCGCCAAGCTCGTACAGGAGGCGGCCCAGAAGAGCATCGTCATTGCCAGCCAGATGCTCAAGGGGAAAAAATAGCTTCATGGTGAGCCTCGCGAGGATAGACGACCGGCTGATCCACGGACAGGTGGTCGAAGGTTGGGTGAACTTCCTGAAGGCCACGTGCATCCTCGTGGCGGACGACACGGTGGCGGCGAACCCGCTCCAGCGCGCGATCATGGAGATCTCCGTGCCCGAGGGGTTGAAGGTGGTCATCGGGAAGGTCGAGGATATCTGCGGGAAGCTCCTCTCCTCATCCCTGGACGGTGAACGGGCCATCTTGCTGTTCTCCAATCCGGCGGACGTGCTCCGGTCCCTGCAGGCGGGCCTGTCGTTCAGCTCCGTGAACCTGGGAGGCCTTCACTTCGTGCCGGGCAAGATGAAGCTCATGGATGTCTGCGCGGTCAATGACGCCGATCTTGAGGCGCTGAAGGCGATCCTGCGGCGGGGGGTCAAGGTCGACGTTCAGACCATCCCGACGGAAAAGCCCCAGCCGCTGGAAAAGGTGTTCAAAGCATGCTTTGGCAATGAAAAATGAAAGCACCAGATAACGAACATCAGGCACCAAGGAAATAACAGGATCTCCTGTAGTAAAATTCAAACAAGTTTGAAACGCAGGATTTTGCTCATTGAATATCACTTGTGATTTGCTGTTTGCGCTTCTGGATTTCTCAGCGTGCTGAAGCTACGATGACACCCTTCGATACTCATACGATCACGCAGGTCTTTGTGGCCGCTCTCATCGGAGGCATCATCGGGCTTGACCGGACAGCGCTGGGACAGTTCATGATCTCCCAGCCGGTGGTTGCCGGTCCGCTGACCGGCTGGCTCCTGGGCGACGTGACGGCAGGGCTTGTCATCGGCGGGACGCTGGAACTGATCTGGGTGCTCGATATGCCCATCGGCACTTTCGTCCCGGCGGACTCCACCGTGACCGCCGTGGCCGCCACGGCGATCGCCTCCCTGGGCAGCACGACCCCCGGACAGCTTCCGGTGATCGGTTTCTGTCTGCTCCTGACCGTGGCGATGGTCCCGGTGACGATGTTCGCCGACCACCTGATGCGTCAACGGAATGCGCGGATCCCGGAACTGGCCATGACCTCCTCGGGTCAGCCGACAGAGGCGAGCGTCACGTTCTGGCATCTCGGGGGGATGGTCGTGTTCTTCCTGAAGGCGTTCCTGCTCTGCCTGGTGCTGGTCCCCGCGGGGCTTGCCCTTGTTTCCGGTTTTCTGGCGCTTCCCGATGCTGTTCACCGCGCCATGTCGCTGTTTGTCGCGCTCCTTCCCCTCCTGGGGGCTGCATCGGTGGCGCGGAAACTGTCGATGAAAACGCTGGACCGGACCCTGCTGGTCGGGTTCGTGATAGGCGCGGTGAGCGTGCAGCTGTTCCAGGCGCCTGAACTGGTCGCCATCATGCTCGCGGCAGGGGGAGGATGGATGGGGATGCGTTTCCATGGCGCATAATGCCGCTGTCATACGGACCATGGACCTGCTGGGCGTGTTCTGGAGGTCTTTTTTCATCCAGGCGTCGTGGAGCTATGATCGTATGCAGTCCCTGGGATTCGCCTTCGCGCTCATCCCCGTTCTCAGGCGCCTCTATCCTGACCGGGAGCTGTTCACGGAGCGCCTGGCGGTGCACATGGAGTATTTCAACACACAGCCATACATCGCGTCGTTCGTCCTCGGCGCAGCGGTGAAGGCCGAGGAAGATCGTGCATCTGGCAGGAACGCCGCCACCGACGTCGTGGAGTTGAAGAAGACCCTTATGGCGCCTCTGGGCGCGCTGGGAGACAGCTTTTTCTGGGGATCGCTGAAGCCCTTCGCGGCATCGGCGGCAGTCGCTGTTCTGCTCACGGGGGCATGGTGGGCCCCGCTCCTGTTCCTTGTCCTGTACAACATCGTGCACGTGGGGCTGAGGCTCAGCCTGGTGTTCGTCGGTTATGCGACGGCAGGCGACGTGGTCGCCCTGATGTCACGATATCGTTTTACGAAGCTGGCGAGACGCTACAAGGTCCTGTCCCTTGCCATCATCGGCTGCATTGTCGGGACCGTGACCGCCTGGGGTCCGGAGTTCAGGACCGATCTGTCCGTTTCCGCGCCGCTTTTGGCGGCCGCGGGGCTTGCACTCACGCTGATCTTGATCACGTTGCTGCGCGCCGGTGCGTCGCCGGTGAAGCTCATGATCGGCCTGGCTGCGGCATGTCTGATACTTGCTTGGGGAGGATTTGCCTGACCATGAAGAAAAGGGAACTGGTGATCGATAACAAACTGGGGCTGCACGCGCGTGCGGCCGCCCAGATCGTAAAGACGGCAAGCGGCTATAGCTCCCGGATCCTTCTGTGCAAGGACGGAGTCGAAGTGGACGGCAAGAGCATCATGGGCATCATGATGATGGCGGCGGCCAAGGGCGCCACGATCCTGGTCCAGGCAGATGGGGGCGATGAGGACCGTGCGCTCGATGGCATGGAAAGGCTGTTCAAGGAAAAGTTCGGAGAGAAAGAATAAAAGCCGTTAGGCGTCAGGCGTAAGACGCAAGGGGCAGGCCGAAAAAGTCATGAGCGAAAAGATATTCAACGGGATCGGGGCGTCGCCGGGCATCGTGATCGGCAGGGTCTACCTGTTGGACCGCCGCAAGGTCGTGGTGGCGGGACAGCGGATCGAGGATGTCGACGTCAAGAACGAGGTCGCACGGTTCAAAAAAGCCGTGGAGGTCTCCAAGGGACAGCTGGAGGATATCCGGAAGCGCTATACCCGGGACCTCGGCAAATCCCACCGGTATATCCTGGACACGCACATCATGCTGCTCGAGGATAAGATGCTGGTGGAGGGGGCCGTCAAGAGGATCAGGGACGCCCGGATCAACTCCGAAGGCGCCCTCCGGGAGACCATTGACGGCATCGCGAAGAAATTCGACGCCATCGAGGACGAGTACCTGCGGGAGAGGAAGCATGACGTCGAGCAGGTCGCGGAGCGGGTGCTCCGGAACCTTACGGGAAGGAAGCAGGAAAGCCTCGCGGAGATCAGCGAGGAGGTCATCGTGATCGCCCATGACCTTGCTCCGTCCGACACGCTGATGATGCGCAAGGACAAGGTCCTGGGTTTCGCCACCGAGATGGGAAGCCGCACGTCCCACACGGCCATTGTCGCCCGCTCGCTGGGAATACCTGCCGCCGCCGGCCTGGAGAAGATCACGGCCTCCGTACGGACCGGCGACGTCGTCATCCTTGACGGGAACCACGGCACCGTTATCGTTGATCCCGATGAGCAGACGTTCCTCGACTACCTCAGGAGACAACAGCGGTACAAGTATTTTGAGCAGGAACTGGACAAACTCCGGGACCTTCCCGCCGAAACGCTTGACGGCAAGCGGATCCACCTGCAGGGGAACATCGAGCTGCCCGAGGAGGTTGCCACCGTCGCCAGGCACGGCGGCGCGGGGATCGGTCTCTACCGGACCGAGTTCCTTTTCCTGAACCGGCAGCACCTGCCGACGGAGGAACAGCACTACGCGGCCTACCGCGATGTTGCCGAACGGGCTGCGCCGGACGAGGTGGTGATCAGGACGCTCGACGTCGGCGGCGACAAGCTCGCTCTGCCCGACCAATATGACGAGGAGCCGAACCCTGCCTTGGGGCTCCGCGCCATCCGCTTCTGTCTGCAGAATCGCGAGATCTTTCGCGCCCAGTTGCGCGGCATCTTCCGGGCGTCCGCCCACGGCAGGATCAAGATCCTCTATCCCATGATATCCGCCCTGCCGGAACTGCGGGAGATCAAACGGCTGATGGACGAGGTGCGGTCGGAGCTGCGGGCCGAGGGCGTTCCCTTCGACGAACGGCTCGAGATCGGCGTCATGATCGAGATCCCGTCGGCGGCGCTGACGGCGGACCTCCTTGCGCCCGAAGTCGATTTCTTCAGCGTCGGCACCAACGACCTGATCCAGTACACCCTGGCCATCGACCGCACCAATGAGCACGTGGCCTTCATGTACGAACCGCTCGAGCCGGCGGTGCTGCGCCTGCTGCAGCGGGTGTCCCACGCGGCGCACGAGGGAAAGATCGGCCTGGCCATGTGCGGCGAAATGGCGGGCGACCCGCTCTACGCGGCCATCCTCATGGGACTGGGCTTCGAGTATCTCAGCATGAACGTGGCCGCCATCCCCTGGGTCAAGAAGGTCGTCCGGTCTGTTCGGATGCAGGACGCCGTCGAACTTGCCGATCTGGTCATGCGCCAGCCCACGGCAGTTCTCGCGCGGCAGGCGGCCCTGTCGTTCATGCATGAGCGGTTCCCGGAGCTGATGGCGGAGATATAGGCCGGCGAGGCAGGGTTTGATCATGATGGTGAAAAGAAAAGGCCGCGAAGAGATCCTTCGCGGCCTTGCTTGCTTCCGGCAGCGGTCCGGGCTACTCCCGTTTGCTGGCCCGGTAGACCGTGGCGATACCCAGCGAGAGGGAGTCCACGGCCACGTTATTGAACCCGCTCCGGGCGATGATCTCCCGGAACTCCGGCGGCTGGTAAAAGGCCTCTATGGACCGGGGCAGGTAGAGATAGGGCGCCGAGGATTTCATCACCACGCTGCTCACGAAGGGCATGAACCGTGAGAGGTACCAGCTGTACAGCCGGTGCAGGACCGGGGCCTGCGGCTGGGTGAGCTCCAGGCAGACGAACTTTCCTCCCGGCTTCAGGACGCGCCGGATCTCCTTGAGCGCGAGGATGGTGTCCGGTATGTTCCGCATGCCGAATCCCACGGTCACGGCATCGAAGGACTTTTCCGGGAAGGGAAGGGCCTTGGCGTCGGCCACCTGGAAGGTCAAGTTCCCATGGTTCCCGCCCTTTTTCCGCTTCGCTATCTCGAGCATGTTCTCGCAGAAATCCGTGGCGGTGATGCTCCCCGTCGGCCCGACAGCGGGCAGGAGGGCGAAGGCCAGTTCGCCCGTGCCGGCGCAGATGTCCAGCACGCGGTCGCCGGGCTTGATGCCTGACAGGGCCACCGTCTTCCTCCGCCACGAGCGGTCCAGTCCCAGGCTGAACCCGTGGCTCAAGGCATCAACGTAAGGAGCGACAGTGGTGAAGATGTGTTTGATGAACTTGTCCCGGGTCTCGGTCGACATGCTGTTTCCGGATCCTCTCGTGCGAGGGGTATGATGAACGGTTCTGCAGGGCAATGCGCTGGTTGGTATCATTCTAACGCAAATTGTAGCAGAGCGCCGGTGCTTGTCAAGGCGGCCTGGGAAAAAATTCGCTCGCCTTTCGTTCCGGGACGCGTGCTGCAGCATGGAGGGATTGGGGGTATACTTGCCTCATGGCCAGGAAACGCGATGAACAGAGCGCGGAACCCCGTCCTCCCGCCGAGGCGCATGACACGGTCCGTCACTTGATCATGTCGGAGCTGGAGCAGGGGCCGCTCTCGGCCCGGGATATCTCCGGGCTGGTCGGCATTTCCGAGAAGGAGGTTGCCGGCCACCTGGAGCATATCCGGCAGTCCCTGCACCGGACCGGCAGGCGCCTCACCGTCCAACCCGCTGAGTGCGCCAGGTGCGGGTTCGTGTTCGACAAACGCGAACGCCTCACCCGGCCCAGCCGCTGTCCGGTGTGCAAAAGCGAGTCCATTCACGCGCCGATGTTCTCCCTTGCAGGCCTTTAAGGGCAGGTGTTACGTACCTGCGGGCGCTTTGCCAACGAGCATCTTGACGATATATCCGGGTAGTCTGGGCAGGAGCCACTTGCGGAAATGCCGGTAATCGGATCTTCCCGCCGCGATATCCAGGTACTTGTCCAGCGCCAGCCGGTCGGAAAAGAATATTGCCAGAAAGAGCTTCGGGTATTTTCCCAGCATCTCCGCCATCTGGAGCGCGATCCCCATCTCCCCCACGATCACCCGGTCGCATTCCGCCGCATACCATGACAGCGGGTCCTTTTTCCCCCTGATGCCGTCCACGACCGCCTGGCCTGCCAGCTTCCCCGACAGGACGGCGCCGGCCATCCCTTCACCATGGAAGGGGTCGGCGAAGCCTGCCGCGTCACCTGCCAGCAGGACCCTTTTGCCGGCGACTCTCCTTGGGATCCCTCCCCAGGGGATCGTGTGGCCTTGGGGACGGTCAACGGCCATTCCCTGGGACGCGGTGAACTCGTTGAAGACCTTCGGGGGCGAATCGAATTCCGACGCCTGACCCAGCACGCCCACGGTGCAATAACCCTTGTGCGGAAAGATCCATCCATACCCCAGGGGCGCCACGCCGAAATACAGGTCAAGCAGGCCGTCGAGGCGCTCATCGATCTCCCGATCGTTCATGCGGAACGATCCGACGATGGCCGCGGCGATCTCATCGCGCGGGAACATCGGCCGGACCGTTCTGCCCACAATGCTGTTCGCGCCGTCGGCGCCGACCAGGCAGCGCGCCTCATAGCGTCCCTGCTCCGTTCCCACCGTGACGCGGTCCCCCTGTACGGAAAATTCGCGGACCGCTTCTCCTTCATGAAGTCCTGCCCCCGCTTCAACGGCCTGCCGGGCGAGATAGTGGTCGAACTTCTCCCGGCTCACCATGAACGCGACCGGCAGGTCCCTTCTGGCCTCGACCACATGCTTCCCGTAATGGACGCGGACGCCAAAGCATTCGCGTTCGATGAGGTCGGAAGGCAGGGAGAGACCGAGGTGGGCGAGCGCGCGCCCGGACAAGGCGCCGCCGCAGGGTTTGGGCCTCGGGAAGGTCTCCCGTTCGAGCAGCAGGGTCCGGAGGCCGGCCTTCGCGCAGATGCGGGCGCAGGTGGAGCCAGCCGGACCCGCACCGGCTATGATGACGTCGTAATCCATGGGATGATTCAAATCTCGAGCGACAGGAACCAAATTTCAAATACGCACCAAGCTTCAATCCCTGCGAATCGGGATCCCCCGGCTCCCTCCGGGGGAGGAATGCGGAATTCGCGGGAGGTCGCGTTCTTAAAGGGAGCCGCCGGCTCCTGCCGGCGGGGGCTCCACTGACGAAAAGGAACATATGTCATTTCGACATTACCATATCCTGTGGCTTTGCTTATCGTTGTCTGGTGCTGACGTTTCCCCGTGTCTCCCTGTCTCCGCGTCACCGTGTCGCATTTTTCTTCCCGTGGAACAGCTCGCTTCCGGCGCCCGGATAGACCTTCCGTTCCTCCTTCGGCGTGGGCGCGGTCAGGGGCGGCCACCGATCGGGCCGCGGCTCGGGACCCTCCCGGGCGGTCAGCGTCGGTTCCCGGTCCGCCATCACCGGCGTTTTCCGGACATCGCAGTCGGGTACGACGAGGCTGAACTCGATGGGAATGCCGTTGGGATCATAGGTATAGATGGAGTGGATGAAGCCGTGGTCGATCACTTCGGAGACCCAGTTGCCGGCGGCCGCGATGCGGTCCTTGAGCTCCCAGAGGCTGTCCTCCGTTTCCACGCCGAAGGCGACGTGATCGAAGGCGAACGGCCCTGTCACCGGACGTCCGTGCTCCTTTTCCTCGACCGGCTTGACGCCCGGCCATTCGAAAAAGGCGACCAGGTCCCTTTCGGAGATCTGGAGGAAGTACTGGCGGTATCCGGCCTTGCCCAGGCCCGCAACAAGCCGCATTCCCAGGAGATCCCTCCAGAACCGGATGGTCTCGTCCATCGACCCTGTTGCCAGGGCTAGGTGGTTCACACCGCTGTAAGTGATCATGGCCCGCTCCCTGCTTTCCGTTGGTAAGTGTTGCGTACGTGCGAATTCCCGAAATTCGGACGATTGCGGTCCTTCTCTCCAGCACCGCGCAGCAAAGAATGCCTAATTCTACTCTCTTGGGATGATTTTTCCAAGGGAATGAACACTTAATTGCAGATTAATCCGTGTCCAATTTTCTTTTTTGATAGAATAGAGCCATGGACAATGACATTCTGAACGAGGTGATCGAGGCTGAAAAGGAGATCCAGCATTGCATTGAGAGCGAACAGGCCAAACTGCGGACCTGGCTCGATCAGGTGAAGCGGGAAGCGTCCGAGGCCGTCGCGTGCGAGGAGAATAACGACCGCGAACTTCTGACGCAGGCCCTGGACGATGCGAAAGGTCGCGCCGAGGCAATGGCAAAACAGGTGGTCGATGATGCCGCGGCGCGTTCCGCGCGGATCGAACAGCTCGATGACGGGACCTTGACGGAGATCATTCTCAAGCGGATGCCCCGGATCCTTATGGAATGAGACCATGATCGTCAGAATGTCAAAGGTAGAGATCGTCGGGCCGAAGGACCTCCTCCAGGAGTCCATCGTGCTCCTGCGGAATTCGGGGATATTTCAGATCGAGCCGGCGGCCGTGGGATTCATCGAGAAGGAGGACCAGGAGCATATCCGGTCATTCTCTCTCGACGAAAAGACCGCCGTGGAACGCCTGTATCTCGAGGACCTGCGGCTCAAGATCGAGGAGCTCTTTTCCTTTTTGCCCGCCGTACCGGTGCGCGAAAGCTACATAGATCCGGCCAGCATCGCCCATACCATCGCGGGGACCGTGGAGCGCCATACCGGCCAGACACGGGAACTGTCGGAAAAGCGGGACGAGTTGCAGAAGGAGCGGTCCGAGCTTGAGCGGTATTCCATCTTCCTTGGGGGGCTGTCGATACTGATGGACAGCACCAAGGAGGCGCCCGACCTGGACTTCATCGGCCTTACCATCAAGGAGCCGGAGATGGTCCCGCGGCTCCGCGAGGTCCTCTCGCGCATCACGGACTGGAAGTTCGAGTTCCAGACCGAGCCGGCCGAGGACGGAACGCTGGTGGGGCTCATCACGGTCGAACGGACGATCGCCGACCGGGTGAAGAAGACCCTGTCCGATGAGCATGTGCCCGAGCTTACGTTCCCGGCTTCCTTCGGCACGCTCTCGTTCCCCCAGAAGATCTCCTATGTAAAGGAGCGGACCGCGCGGGTATCGGCCGAGGCCGACCGGATCCGGGAGGACCTTCTGCGGTTCGCGAGGCGATGGACGCCGCTGTACAAGAGCGTTCGCGATTGGATCGACGACCGGCTGGCGCTTCTCAAAACCGCCGCCTCGGCCTACGAAACGCGGATGTGCTTCTTCATCCACGGCTGGATGCCGTCGCGGGACATGGTACGGCTCCGGAATATCATGGAGGAGGCCTTCAAGACCAGGGTCGTTGTGGCGGAAAAGGAAATGCGCGAGGAAGACCTGGAACGGGTGCCCATTGTCCTGAAGAATCCGGCCTATTTCCGGCCCTTCGAGCTCATGACGAGCCTCCTGCCGCTCCCGGCGTACACGTCCTACGACCCCACGCCGTTCATCGGCATCTTTTTCCCCATCTTCTTCGGCATCATCCTGGGTGACGCCGGCTACGGCCTCGTGCTGGTCCTCCTCACCCTGTATCTTCGGAAGCGGTTCCGGAAGAACAAGGCGGTCCATGACGGGGCAACGATCCTGTTCATCGCTTCACTCTATGCAATCTTCTTCGGTGCGCTGTTCGGCGAGTTCTTCGGCGATATCCCCGAGCGGTATTTCCATCTCCAGCCGATCCTCATGGAACGACGTACGGCGATCGTGCCCATGCTGCTTTTTTCCCTGGCGATCGGCGTGGCGCACATCGTGTTCGGATTGATCCTGGGGGCCGTCAATGCGTTTCAGCGGAACGTGAAGCGGGAGGGGATGTTCAAGGTCCTGAGCATAGTCATCATCTGCTGCATCATAACCATCCTTGCGTCGCTCTCCGGCACTATCCCCCTCGTGTTCACGCGGCCTGTCGTCCTGATCATCCTGTTCCTGACGCCGCTCCTGTTCTTTGCCGGCGGGGTCCTGGCCCCCCTGGAGTTCCTGAAGAGCGTCGGGAACATCATCTCCTATGTCCGCATCATGGCCATCGGCCTCACCTCGGTGCTGCTTGCCTATACGGCGAACGAGCTCGGTGGACTGACCGGCGACGTCGTGACCGGCGTGATCATTGCCGGCCTGATCCATGTCCTGAACCTTATCCTGGGCGTATTCTCTCCCACGATCCACGCGCTCCGGCTCCACTATGTGGAGTTCTTCAGCAAGTTCATCGAACATGGGGGAAGGAAGTTCGAACCGCTGCAGAAATAGTGATTGAGAAAATAGTAATTCAGTGAGTAAGTTCAATCTTCGAATTCAATGACTGATTACTTAGTAACAATTAACGGGTTATACAGAATTCAATGACTAATGACTTAATAACTATTGACGGATGATACAAAAGGAGGTCTCTATGAATCTCGAAAAGGTATTGATCGCATTTTGTGCCGCCCTGGCCATCGGCATTCCCGCCATCGCCACGGCGTGGGCGCAGTCCAAGATCGGGGCCGCCGGAGCGGGCACCCTCGCGGAAAAGCCGGAGCTGACCGGGACCATCATCATCCTGGTGGCGATCCCGGAGACCATGGTGATCCTCGGCTTCGTCGTCTCGACGATGATCCTCTTTACGGTGAAATAGGATGGGCTGCAAAGAGCTTATCGAGTCGCTCCGGGCCGCGGGTGACGAGCGGGTCAAGGCCATGCGCGTTGAAGCGGAACAGGAGGCTGAGCGCGTTCGGGCCGAGGCAGGCCGCAGGATCGCCGAGGTGCGAGCGGCCCACGCAGC
>JAGVOT010000029.1 GCA_020052615.1 Nitrospirota bacterium
GGGGATCGGCCGCGCCGCGATGGCGGCAGCAGGTTTCATGGCCGTCAACTTCGTGCTGGATAATGTGATCGAAACGAAGCTCATGGGGCGGAGGCTCGGGCTGTCCACGCTGATTGTCTTTCTCTCGCTGATCTTCTGGGGAAGCCTGCTCGGTCCGGTCGGCATGGTTCTGTGCATCCCGCTTACCATGACCCTCAAGTTCGCCTGTGAGAACAACAAAGGCACCCAATGGATCGCGGTATTGCTCGGACCTGAGGCGCCCGCTGAAAGCACGAAGCCGGTGTCGCAGTGAGGCGCCATTGAGCAACAGTAATATTCTGATGCCGGGCTCGGAGGTTCCTGCCGGGACTCCGGATGCTCTTTCGGAGCGACAGAGAGGACATCCTCAGATGTATGAAGATATTGTAGCGACAGTACGTGAACCTCTTCTTGTGCTGGATTCAGACCTGCGGGTCCTCTCGGCCAACCGCAGCTTCTATTCCTCGTTCAAGGTAACACCCGTGGAGACCATCGGGAACCTTGTCTATGACCTCGGGAACCGGCAATGGGATATTCCGGTGCTTCGGACGCTGCTTGAAGAGATCCTTCCCGAAAACAACAAGTTCGACGATTATGAAGTTGAACATATATTTTCAGGCGTCGGGCACAAGATCATGCTTCTCAACGCCCGCCGTATCGTGCGTAAGGAAAACAAGTCCCCGATGATACTTCTTGCGATCGAAGACATTACGGAACGCAGGCAAATGGAGCAGGACCTGACTGATTATGAGGAGCGCTTCAGACGTTTGTTCGAAACCGCGAAAGACGGCCTGCTGCTGATCGACAAACAGAGCGCGATCATCGTTAACGTTAATCCGGCGATCGTGGAGATGCTGGGTTATTCGAGCGAGGAATGCAGCGGGAAAGAACTGAAGGACATCGGTTTGCTGAAGAATATTGAAGATTTCAAAGAGACCATTCGGGAATTGATCCAGGCCGGATTCCTTAATTTCGAGGATGTGCTTGCAGAAACCAAACAGGGTCATCTTGTCGATGTTGATATCTATCTGGTTGACCGGGCGAAATTCATTCAATGCAACGTGCGGAACATCTCGGAACGGAAAAAACTATCGGCGCAGCTGCTCCAATCCCAAAAGATGGAGGCCATAGGCCATCTGGTCGGAGGGATCGCGCATGATTTTAACAATATTCTGACGGCAATAATAGGCTATGGCAGCCTTCTGCACAGCAGGATCGGAGCGAATGACCCCCTGCATGGATATGTCGAGCAGATACTCGCCTCATCGGATAAAGCCGTCTCACTGACCCGCAGCCTGCTTGCCTACAGCAGGAAGCAGGTGATGGAGTTGAAGCCGACCGATATCAACAAGATCGTATTCGGCATACAGAAGATATTGGTCAGGCTCATCGGGGAGGATGTCGAATGCAAGGTGCGCCAGGCCGCGGAGGAAGTGATCGCGAACGTTGACAAAGGCCAGATCGAGCAGGTGTTGCTGAATCTTGCGACGAACGCCCGGGATGCAATGCCTCAAGGAGGGGTGTTGACCATCAGCACGGAGCGCGAAAAGATAGACAGCGGCTTTATTCAGGCCCATGCTTACGGGACCGTCGGCGATTTTGCCGTTCTTTCCGTTGCCGATAACGGGGTCGGCATGGATGAAAAGACGCGAGAACATATATTCGAGCCGTTCTTTACCACAAAAGAGATCGGGAGAGGGACGGGGCTCGGCCTTGCGATGACATACGGCATCATCAAACAGCACCACGGGTTCATCCATGTGTGCAGCACGCCCGGTGAGGGCGCGACCTTCAAGCTCTATTTGCCGATTATCCTGGCGAACGCGGAGAACTCCGAAAAAGCAGACATGATCCCTGTCCCCTCCGGGAATGAGACAATTCTCCTGGCGGAAGACGATCAAGCGCTGAGGACGGTCGCAAAAATATTCCTTCAGAATTATGGTTACACTGTGCTGGAAGCGGTCAATGGCGAAGACGCGCTCGACGTATTCTCAAAGAACAGCGCCGGAATAAAACTTATTGTTACTGATATGATCATGCCGAAGATGATCGGCAATATCCTGTACGAAAAAGCAAGGATGCTTCGACCGGACATAAAATGTCTTTTTATGAGCGGATACAGCAACGAACTCATGCAGAAGATAGGCGTCTTCAAAGAGGCGGTCAATTACCTTTCCAAGCCATTCAACCCGCATGATTTTGTGAGAAAGGTCAGGGAGGTATTGGACGGTTGAATCGAAGAGCGAGCGCATTCCCCGCAGCTTGCTGCGGGGGCGGCGAGCGATTGGAATACATAGTATTACCTTGACGTTCGAAGATTCCCTACAGCTTGCTGAAGGGAGCTTCAATGACAGGGAAGCGCGGCTCAGCGACAGGCCGCGGAACGAAAAAATGAGCAGCGATCGGCATGAGGCAAGGTGCTTCACCCAGGGCGAACAGGAAAAGCTTGATAGGTGGCCCCCCTCCTTGACCCGAAATTATGATGAGCGTCTGTTCACGGTGATATACTTTAATTAGTGGTGATGCCGACGTCCGCCCGGGGGCGCAGGCAGAGAGGAAGATCTGAGCCCATGAGGTTTCACGCTGCAACCGCTGATCGCGATCCGTTGCATCAATACTTACGTCATGAAAGGAGGTGAACCTCATGCAGAAAGAACCGTTCTTTAAAATACTGTCTCTCTATCTGGTGCTTGCGATCTGTCTCCTCACCCTCCCCGCGCAGGGTTGGGCCATGTTCCTCCCCTCCGGGCAGACAGCGCCCGACCGGCAGGCCGATCTGAGCTCCATTCAGAAGACACTGGAGTCGACCGTGGTCAAGCAGCGGCTGATGGACGTTGGACTGTCCCCGGAAGAGGCTTTAACGCGCATCAACAGCCTCTCTGACGAGCAGACCCATACGCTTGCCGCGAACCTGGACTCGCTTCAGGCGGGCGCGGACGGCGTCGGCGCCCTGGTATTTCTCCTCGTGGTGGCGATCATCGTGGTCGTTGTTCTCGAGGCAACCGGGCACCATGTCATATTCAAGTAGCAAAGACGTTCTCAATAAACACAGGAGGTAACCACCATGAAGACACTACTGAAGACGTTCTATGCAAAGCCGCTCGCAGCCTATCTGGCCGTGGCGCTTCTCGCGATCACGACTTTCGCCGGGCCGGCCGAGGCCATGTTCGTGACGTCCGCTCCCAACCAGGATGCAGCCGCCTCCGCGGCAGTAACGGGAGACCGGGCGGCCGATCTGGTCAGGATCCAGACAGCACTCGAATCGAAGATCGTCCAGCAGAAGCTTATGGACTACGGGCTTTCCCCCGAGGAGACCATGGCGCGGGTGAACAAACTGTCCGATGAGCAGATCAATCAATTCGCGACGCACACCGGCGCACTCCAGGCGGGAGGAGACGGGGGGGGCAGCCTGGTAGTGATCCTCCTGCTCGTGATCCTCATTATCATCATTGTGCAGGCCCCGGGGAGCGCAGACATGGCGAGCGCATAACGATGCATTCAGCGGCACGGAGGTAACACCACATGAATACCATGCTCAAGACGTTCTATGCAAAACCGCTCGCAGCCTATCTGGCCGCGGCGCTTCTTGCGATCACGACCTTCGCCGGGCCGGCCGAGGCCATGTTCGTGACATCCTCGCCTCATCAGAGCTCAACCGCTCCTGCGGCCACATCTGTTGACCGGGCGGCCGATCTTGCCAGGATCCAGACAGCACTCGAATCGAAGATCGTCCAGCAGAAGCTTATGGACTACGGGCTTTCCCCCGAGGAGACCATGGCGCGGATGAACACGCTTTCCGACGAGCAGATCAACCAGCTCGCGACGCACACGGACTCGCTGCAGGCGGGAGGAGACGGGGGCAGCCTTATCGTCGGACTTTTGGTCGTAGCTATTCTCGTCGTGATCCTTGTCTACCTGCTGGAGGGCCGCATTGAGGTGCATTGAGGTGACGTAAATGGTGCACCCTGCTGGAAGGGGCCATGGTCATGAGAAACCGCTCAGACGGGCCCTGATGTATCTCGGGTTTGTATTGCTGCTGACCGGTCTTGCCGCGGGCTGCATGAGCAGGAAATTTGCCGAGCTGAGGCCGGGCCTGGAAACGCGGGGCTCATATATAGAAGGCGTGCCCTTTTATCAGCAGAGCGAATCCACCTGTGGACCTGCCGCGCTTGCGAGCATTCTCGATTTCCGCGGACGTCAGGAAAGCCTGGAGCGTATCACCGGGAAAATATACCTTCCGGAGCTCCGAGGGACGCTGCCGATTGACATGGAAAAGTACGCGCGGGAAGCCGGATTTAAAACCGTATCTTTACACGGTTCTCTCGGGGAACTGAAGGCGCATATCCGGAAGGGGATACCGGTCATCTGCCTGCTCGACCTCGGGTTCAGTTTGTATCGTCTGCCGCACTATGTCAGTGTGATCGGCTTTGACGATGGAAATGAAGTATTCATCGTGCATGATGGCTCTGCTCCGAACAGTCTGATCGGCTATGAAAAATTCAATAAGAAATGGGTCCGGGCGGGCTACTGGATGCTCGTGATCGAACCGAATCCGGAAGAGGGGCGTAAATGAACAATAACAACGTATCCCGACGTCGCGCATATGCAGCCGGCTGCTTTGTCGTGGCGATGATCTTCCTTTCCGGGTGCTCACTTCCTCGGATCGCTATCCTGAACGACCCGCTCTCAGCTGAGGAGCATGCCAACCTCGGCAGGATCTATGAGTCTCAGGAGAAATACGATCTTGCCGTGCAGCAGTATCGGGAAGCTGTCAGGAAAGATAAAAAATCCGCACCCGCGCTGCATCTCCTGGCCGACCTGTCCTATAAAACCGAGAATTATTCAGAGGCCGAGTCCGCATATAAAAAGGCCATCAAACTTGAGCCGGGGAACGGGGATCTCTATAACAACCTGTGCTGGGTCTATCTGGATCAGCATGCCGGAAGTGAAATGACCGAAGAGCTTGTCAGGAAAGCCCTTATTACGACCCCGGAACACCGCGCCTGCTATCTTGATACGCTGGGAGTGGTCCTCCTGCGGTTGGGCAGGACCGGGGAGTCGATTACCGCACTCAACGAGGCGGTCGAACTGCTGCCCAAGGACCAGGCCGGCCTTCTGGCCGAGGCGTACCGCCATCTGGCGGAAGCATACCGGACCGCCGGTGATACGGTGAACGCCCTCGAGGCGGAGCGGTCAGCCGAAAAGCATCGCGTCCCAAAAAGAGACGTCGAGGGGACCTCGTGTCCCGGATCATATCAGGGCTCATGATGTTCTTTACGCGCCTTGCGCGAGACAGGCCAGCGTAGTTACCGACCGGAGATGCCAGGACCAGCTGCTCGGCTCGCTGAATGACTCGCAGCGCGAAAACGTGATGTACATCCTCAAAGCGGGAAGGCACCTGCTCAGCCTTATCAACGATATCCTCGACCTCTCCAAAGTGGAAGCAGGCAAGATGGAGATCGGTCATCCTGTGTGCCGACGATGAACCAGCGAACCTCAAACTGCTCGAAAACATACTCGTGCCGAGAGGCTGCGAGGTGGTAAGCGCCGCGAACGGGGAAGACGCCCTGCAGAAGATCAAGACACGGACGATAGACCTCCTCCTGCTGGACCTTATGTTGCCGGGGATGGACGGGCTGCAGGTGTCCAGGAAGATCAAGGATAACAAAAAGTGCAGGAACATACCGATCATCATGCTTACCGCGCATACCGGCGTGGAGGCGTATATAACGACCCTCAGCAATGAGGTGTTCGCGTATCTCCAGAAGCCTTTTGAGACGGAAGAACTGGTCAGGATCGTGGGGGCTGCACTTGCACGATCAGGGGCCGACCCTTCCTTGCCCGGGTCATGATCGGCGGGAAGGGCTCTTTCCTTGTACGCGGTGAAAGATATGGACAGCGCCACGGGAACGCCTCGGAGGCATTGTGAGAACTTTGCTGATCGCTTTTATCACCGCGCTGTATTTTACCGTCAATGGCGCCGCAGCCGAGCTTCCCGTACCGGATGTCCCTGCTAAAGCGGACCGGCAAACCGATGCGGAGAATCAGCCGGACGATGTGAATAATCCTGAAGTCACGCTTCCCGCCGGGGAGCAGCAGAGATCGCCGCAAAGCGAGTACTTCGGGAAAAAATCGGACAGGCCTGTTTCCGCCCATAAAGTGAACTATTTTGCGCTACATCGTTGGCCCGGGAACGACAACGCACAGCTCAAGTACCAGATAAGCATGAAGTTCCGGTTGCTGGAGCCGAACTTATATGTCCTCAAGTATAATATTTTTCCGGCCTATTTTGCCTATACGCAGATGTCGCTCTGGAACATCAGTCAGCAGTCAGGGCCTGTTGAGGAAAGCAATTACAACCCGGAGTTCTTTTTAGATTATCCGGTCAACGCCGTGATCGTCGGACGGTTCAAGCTGCGCAACATAGTCATTGGTCCCCTCGAGCACGAATCCAACGGCTTCGACGGCGTCCAGTCGCGAAGCTGGAACAGGCAATATGTTCTGGTCAGGTTCGGCCTCGAGTCGAAGGAAAAACTGGCGGTAACGAATTCCTTCCTGTCGGACAAGGCGCTATTGTATGTCAAGCTCTGGCATGCCTCGGGTTATTCCGGCCAGGATGCCTATCTGCAATCCATCGGCAGCAGCGATGCGTTCCTCGACTACATGGGGCGGGGGGCGATCGGGGTAAGCGTCAGGAACTTTCTCTGGAGAGGAAGCTTACGGGACCATCAACTGGACATAAGAACGCCGGTATTCCGCGATGCACACAAACATTCTTACAAATTGGAGCTCCGGCAGCAGATTCCGAATATGAATTTCGCACTGTACCTGCAGTACTGGTACGGCTACGGAGAGACCCTGCTGCGATTCGATCAGTTCGGACGCAGAGGATTTGTCGGGCTCGCTTTTTCTTATTAGAGGAGAAGAAATACCGATGGTCCTTTGCGCAGCGGTGCGGGCCTCCCCGTCGACGTTCATCCGCACGCGGAACGTTAATTCCTAGATTTTCGGATAAATGCTTTGTTAGGATCGGACAGGAACGGCTTCTCGTGCTCAAAGGCGGTGGGAACATGATGAACGCGACAAATGCATTCCGTGGTTCAGGATGGATGGTGCGTCCGGCAGCCTTGTGCGCACTCGCCCTCGGACTGCTGCTCCTTCCCGGTGCGTTCAGAGCGGAAGACCTGACAGGCGCCCCTAGCCAGACGCGGATCGAGGCCCTGAGACCGGGAGAGATACTGACCTACGATGTCAGCTGGTCCAATATCGTAACGGCGGGGATCGCGACCATGGAGATCAAAGAGGGGACGCTGCCGGATGGGGAACAGGTTCTCAGGTTCATCGCGACGACACGCTCCACGGGCCTGGTGGACAAGTTCTACCGGGTGAACGACAGGCTTGAGAGCATCTATGACCCGCAGACCATGCAAAGCCTCAAGTTCAGCCTCAACGCAAGCCACGGAAAGAAAAAGAGACGCCGCGAACTGGTCTTCGACCCGCGACAGAAAACGGTCATCAGTACGCTGAACGACGACCCGCCGGAGACGCTCACGATCCTGGACCGGACGCAGGACGCCTTATCGTCGCTCTACTACCTCCGGTCACGGGATGACCTCGTCGTCGGCAAGGCGATTTTCATACCAGTCCACGACAGCGGCAAGAACTGGTCTGTTGAGGTCCAGACCCTGGGCAGAGAGCACGTGACGACGCCGGCCGGGAAGTTCTCCACGATCAAGGTCAGGACCTTTCCCCAGTACGAGGGGGTCTTCATGAACAAGGGGGAGATCTTCGTCTGGTTCACGGACGACAGCCGGAGAGTCCCGGTTCTCATGCAGAGCACGATCTCCATCGGGTCCATCGTTTCCACCCTGACGAAGATGGAACCGGGCGAGGACATACAATGATGGTGCTGAACTCCGGAATGTTCGACGGAAAGTCCGCTTGGTGCCGTATCCACGCGGCTGAACCGGGTGTGCTTAAATGGGTTTCTGCAGCAACGGGGTAAAGACGCAAGCTCGAAACCGCCGCCCGGGACACTACGAAGAAGGTCGCTGCTATGAAAACGCTCAAAGTGCTCTTGTCATTCATGGTGATCATCGCATCGGTCGTGTTATGCTACCGGATCATTGCAAATTCAATGGCAAATCAGGAGAACAACAACGATTATGCCGAGCTCAACCACGTCAAATACGGTCTCTTCAGCGTTGAAGCATGGAAACGGCAAATTACCGCAATTCTTGCCGAGGAGATCAAGACCTTGAATTTGTCAAGGACGAATGAACGGGACCTCCGGAAACACATCGAAGTTCTCCTGAACACCCTGATTGATAAAGTCGAGAAGCAGATCAGGGAAGGGAACAAAGGTTCCGTGGAGGGCTGGGTCAAGCAGGTCTTTATGGACCTGTTTGTCAGTCTGGAAGACATTAAAAAAGGCATTCCTGAATACACGGATGCCATCATTCATGAGATAACGAAGGTGAAAACAAGAGGGCAGATAAAGACCATTCTGAGCAAACAGCTCGAACAATATTTCAGCCGGACCTTTGATGCGCAGGATACGGCTCAACTGAACCGCATCCTTCTCCGGACCGGTTCCCGGGACATCGAACACGCGAAGATCAGCCTCGATAAGGCGATTTCGCTCAAGCATGGCCTGATCGTCAGGGAGGCCGTCCTGTTGATCATTCTGTCGGTCATCCTTTTTGCCGTGGCCGGCTTCAGCAAGCAGCCGTTGGCCCCCTTCCGGTATATCCTCCTCGTTCTGTCTCTTGTCATCCTGTTGACAGCCGGCGTAACCACTCCCATGATCGATATGGAAGCAAAGATCTCGCAGATGAGTTTTGTATTGATGGGGCACCCCATCCTTTTTGAGAACCAGGTATTGTATTTCCAGAGCAAAAGCATCCTGGATGTATTCTGGATCATGATCACCCACAAGGACATTCCGATGAAATTCGTCGGGGTCCTGCTGATCACCTTCAGTATCGTATTCCCCCTGTTCAAAATACTGTCGACGCTGGGGTATTATTACAATTTCCACCGTGCACGGGAGAACCCGGTGATCAGGTTTTTTGTCCTGCAATCCGGGAAATGGTCCATGGCCGATGTCATGGTGGTTGCCATGTTCATGGCCTATATCGGATTTAACGGGATCATTACCAGCCAGTTCGGCCAATTAAGCAAAGCAAGCCAGGAACTGGTGATCCTGACCACGAATGGCACTTCCCTTAAACCGGGGTATTACCTGTTCCTGACATACACTCTGCTGGCGTTATTGCTGTCAGGATTCCTGACCAGAAAACCTCCGGCACCGGAGCGTACGAAATCCATAGGTTGACCGGACTGCGCAAACATAGTGTTTTTCAGGAGCCTGCAGCTCGGTTGTGCTAGAATAAAAAAAGATCCCCTTTGTTCCATAAACAGGTCATTCCCGAGGGTTGATAAGCCTGCCCGTACGTTTTTACACGCGGGGACGACTGACTGAAAAAGAGAAAATCCCAACGGGAAGTGGAACGATAAATAAATTGCGGATGATCCATGAATATACTATCGGTAATGAGAATTGCAAAACGAAAAATGAAAAGGCATATTTACATATACCTGTTTAGCGGACGAGTGCAAAAACAACTCGAACTGCGGGAAGGTAGCTGTCTGCAGTGTGGAAGATGCTGTAAACTCGCATTCAGGTGCCCGATGCTTGTCGGGGAAACCCCTCACTCGAGATGCAGGATATATAACCACCGTTCCAAAGTGTGCATGCAATTTCCTATCAGCGAAGAAGACCTCATGGATGTAAATTACCAGTGTGGTCATAGCTTCAGAGCTGCCGAGAAGGTTGTCGCGAAATCCAAGGGACTTGGCAGTGACGGCCTGCCACCGGGCGGGTCGTCATCGTACGGCGTCATGCACAAGGATACGAAGATCCCGATGCTCATTGTAAGGCGATGACCTTTGCTGGGAACGTGCCGCGATCTTTATAAATACAACGCTGAATCCGGGAACGAGCGCCGGGCAAGGAACGAGCGGACGCCCGCGAGGGAAGAATAACAGGTGCGCTGTGCTATGAAGAAGCGGCAGAACATCTCTGTGTTCCTCAACCGGTCCTTCGACTTCCTGGTCAGCGTCATGCGTGATTTTCGGCGCAATCTGGGTCTCTTGCTGGCCGGCGCAATCGCGTAATACACCCTGCTGTCAATTGTGCCCCTGTCGATCGTCGCCCTCGTTGTTCTGTCACATTACATCGAGAAGGGCCTGTTATTGCACACCGTGTCGACCTATGGAAATGATGATACCGGGCTATGCAGCGGTATTGACCGAGCAGGTAAGGGTGTTTCTTGGCGATAGCGGTCATCATACTGCTGGGGCCCAGGTCATTGCGGAACTTGAGCGAAGAAGCTCGTAAGGTCGCCAGGTAAAAGGCATCGTTTTCTCCAACGAGGAGGGCAAGCATGACTCTCAAGAGAAAAAAAGGCTTGATCATAACTGCGGGCGTCATCATCCTTGTCGTCTTTGCGATCCTCCTCGTTCTCCTGCTCAACATACAGGCTTTTAAGCCGCAGATCGAGGCAGCCGCGTCGAAGGCCCTGGGAATGGAGGTCCGGATCAAGGGCAGGCTGGGCATCGCGCTTGTTCCGGGCATCGGCATATCGCTGAAGGGCGTCAGCGTGCGGAACGGGGAAGCGGAGGTGGTTACCGTTGAGACGATGAAGATCGGTCTGGAATTCACTGCGCTAACGAGGCGCGAAATCCGGATAACCCGGATCGCGCTTATCAAGCCGGTCTTCTCCCTGGTCCGGTATAAGAACGGGATGTTCAACTATGAAAGACCGGGGCCTGCGCCGCCGGGAAGTCCTTTTGCCCTGGATGCGATATCCATCTCTCAAGGGAAGGTCGTTTATACTGATGAACTATCCGGCGGAAGGATCAAAGGGGACGACTTCACGGCAACGATGCGAAACCTTTCGTACGGCGGGACGGATGGCGCGGAACCCTTCAGGAACGTCTCCTTCGACGGGGATATCAGATGCAAGACACTGACGATCGACAAATCCACCGTGACAAACCTCGCGATGCGAACAGCAGGGGTGAACGG
The DNA here is from genome assembly GCA_020052615.1 of Nitrospirota bacterium. GTDB lineage: Bacteria > Nitrospirota > UBA9217 > UBA9217 > UBA9217 > JAAXXJ01. The sequence goes on from JAGVOT010000029.1 coordinate 11,111, forward strand.
AGCGCTCGATATAGGTCCGGTCAGGATGGACATCTTCGGCGGGACCGGGAGCGGTAGCATTCATGTGGACGCGACGGGGGCGTCGCCTCATTACCGGGTGATCTGTACTCTCAGCCAATGCAGGGTTGACGAACTTATTCAGGCATTATCGCCCGGGAAAATGCCCCGGAAAAGCATAGAAGGGCTGGTCAACTTTTCCGCGGACCTGACGGCAACGGGTACGAGCGTGGATGAGGCGAAACGATCGCTCACCGGCGACGCTTCCCTGAAAGGCGAAAACCTGATGCTCTACAACATGGATATCGATGCCCTTATCCCGAAGTACGAACGAAGCCAGAACTTCAACCTCGTGGATGTTGGGGCGTTCTTCCTCGCGGGCCCCTTCGGACCGGTGCTTACCAAGAGCTATAATTTTGGAAGCCTGTACGAGGAGCTGCAGGGCGGAAAAGGGAGCATCAGAACGTTCGTCTCGATCTGGAAGGTAAAAAGAGGCGTTGCCGACGCGACCGACGTGGCCCTTGCAACAAAAAAATACCGGATCGCCATGAAGGGTGGATTGAATTTCAACAACGACCGGTTTGAAGACGTAACCGTAGCGGTCCTCGATAAACGGGGGTGCGCTGTGTACAGCCAGAAGGTGCACGGGCCGTTCCGTAAGCCGAAGATCGAGAAGGTAAGCATCTTACAGTCAATATCGGGGTCCGTGTCGAACGCGCTGAAAGATGCATGGAAATTCGTTGGGGGAGCGTGCAAGGAATTTTACTCAGGTTCGGTGGCGCAGCCCGAGGGATAATCATGGTCCATCCCGCAGCTGTTCCCTTCGGTGAGAATGATGCCCCTTTTTTTATAGAGAGAGCGCTCAATGTGTTAATATAATGCATATCCGACATTTTTTGCGAATGATGCGCGATAGCGGGAGAAGGCATGGCCAAAAGACAATCACCGGATAAACGTCCCTCAAGGAACGTCAAAAAGAGGGGACCTCTTAAAGAGAGCACGATTGCCGGCAAAGGCGCCGGGCCGGTAAAAGCGTCTTCCAAACTCTTGACCAGCCGCGTCATGGAGCGCCGGCCTGCTGAAGATGACCGATCGAAGGAGAAAACGTTCCTTATTGTCGGGATCGGCGCCTCCGCGGGAGGTCTGGAAGCATGCACGAAGCTGCTGGAGAACGTCCCGCCTCATACGGGCATGGCATTCGTGCTCGTTCAGCACCTTGCCCCGACCAAGGACAGCATTCTGGCCGAACTCCTCGCAAAAGCGACTTCCATGCCGGTGCGCGAGGTGCAGGACGGCATGGCTGTGGAACCCGACCATGTATACGTCATTCCGCCCAATGCTGCGCTGGCCGTTTTCCACGGCGTGCTCCGGCTGCTGCCGCGCGCCGAAGCCCATACCCAGCATATGCCCGTCGATTCTTTTTTCCGCTCCCTTGCCGAGGACCAGGGACAGAATGCCGTCGGCATCATCCTGTCCGGCACCGGCACCGACGGTTCCCTGGGCATCCAGGCAATAAAGGCCGAGGGCGGCATCGTCCTGGCCCAGAACGGATCGGCAAAATACGACGGCATGCCCCGGAGCGCCGTTGCGACCGGCGCGGTCGATTACGTCCTGTCCCCGGAAAAGATGGCCGCCGAGCTGAAGAGGATCAGCCGCCATCCCTTCATGACCCTTCACCCCGCCGTGAAGGCCGGCCCCCTGCTTCAGGCGGGAGAGGACCACCTGAACAGGATATTCATGCGGATCAGGACGGCAACGGGCGTAGATTTCACCTATTACAAGCAGGCAACGGTACTGCGCAGGATCCACCGGCGCATGCTCCTGCACAAGATCGACGCGCTGGAGCACTACGTCCGGTATCTGCAGGAGAACCCGGCGGAGGTCGGGGTCCTGTACCAGGACATCCTCATCAATGTGACCTCCTTTTTCCGGGATCCCGAGACGTTCACCGCCCTGAAGAACGTCGTGTTCCCGCGTTTTCTCGAGAAGCGATCATCCGATACGCCCCTGCGGGTATGGGTCCCGGGATGCTCGACCGGAGAGGAGGCGTACTCTCTCGCAATGTGCTTCTCCGAATTCAGCGACGAGCGGGGCGTTTCCCTTCCCATCCAGTTCTTCGCATCGGACATCGACGAAGCGGCGATCGAAAAGGCCCGCCAGGGCCTTTACCCGGACAACATCGTGCAGGATGTCTCTCCGGAACGGATCCGGCGTTTTTTTATGAAGACGGAACAGGGATACCAGATCAGCAAGCCGATCAGGGAGCTGTGCGTATTCGCCAGGCAGAACCTTATCAAGGACCCGCCGTTCTCAAAGATGGACCTCATCAGCTGCAGGAACCTGATGATCTATTTCGGCCCGGTGCTGCAGAAAAAGGTGCTCCCGATCCTGCACTATGCCCTCAATCCGACCGGTTATCTCATGCTCGGGAAGTCGGAGTCCATCGGCGAGTTTGCGAACCTCTATACATTGGTCGATAAGAACAGCAGGATCTATTCCAAAAAGACATCATCGACCATGCTGCACTTCGACAGTGAGCGGGGTCCGGCCCGGGAAAAGGCCGACGTGAAGAAAAAGGAGGAAGACCGTGCCGTGGGGGGGGCCGGCATCCAGAAGGAAGCGGACAGCATCATCCTGAGCAGATACAGTCCCGCGGGACTGGTCATCAACGAGGACATGGAGATCCTCCAGTTCCGCGGGAACATCAGCCCCTATCTGAAACCCCAGCCCGGCAAAGCGAGCCTCAATCTCATGAAGATGGCGGGGGAAAGCCTCGCCATGGAGCTGCGGATCCTCATCCGCCAGTCACACGGAAAAGACGCTGCCGTCAGAAAAGAAGGGATCAAGGTCAGACAGGACGGCGTCGTCAGCACGATAAACATCGAAGCGGTCGCATTCAAGTCCCGTGATTCAAAAGAGCGCCTTTTCCTGGTCGTTTTTGAGGATGCTGCCGCACCGACGGTGCGGGATCAGAAAAAGCCCGGTAAAGCACCGGCAAAAGCAAAAGGCCGGCCTCAGGACGACCAGGTTGCCCAGCTTGCGCGCGAGCTTGCCGCCACACAGCAGCACCTGAAGTCGATCGTTGGGGAGCATGAGGCATCCACCGAGGAGCTCAAGGCGCTGAATGAAGAAGTGCAGTCCAGCAACGAAGAGCTGCAGAGCATCAACGAGGAGCTCGAAACGTCCAAGGAAGAGCTCCAATCGACCAATGAAGAGCTGAGCACGGTGAACGACGAACTCCTGAACCGCAACGAGGAAATAACGCAGAGCAACAACGACCTCGTAAATGTCCTGAGCGGCGTCGATATCCCGATCCTGCTGATCGGGAATAAACTGCAGATCAGACGGTTCAATGCATCGGCGGGAAAGGCGCTGAACCTCATTGCGACCGATATCGGGCGGCCGATCTCGGACATACGAACCAATATCAACGTCCCGGACCTTGATAAGATGATCCTTGCGGTGATCGAATCCCTGATGATCAAGGAACAGGAGATCCAGGACACCAAGGGCCGCTGGTACTCCATGACGATACGGCCCTACAAGACCGTTGACAACAGGATCGACGGCGCGATCGTGACCCTTGAAGACATCAACGACCTGAAGCTCGGCATGCTGCGCATCCAGGAAGCCCGCGAATATGCCGAAGCGATCGTCGAGACCGTACGGGAACACCTGATCGTGCTGAACAAGGACCTGCGCGTGGTCACCGCGAACCAGGCGTACTATAAGGACTTCGCAGTGATGCCGGAAGTGATCAAGGACAAATATATCTACGATATCCAGGACGGTCTTTGGAATATGCCGAAGCTCCGTCAGCTGCTTGAGGAGATCCTCCGGGAGAACAACGAGTTTCGCGATTTTGAGGTCAATTACGAGGCGCCCGGCGCCGGCCGCAGGTTCATGCTCTTGAATGCGCGAAGGGTCGCCCGGGAAGAGCAGTTGATCCTTCTTGCCGTCGAGGACATTACCGCACGCCGGATCGCGGAAGAGGAGCGGGATAAGATCGATCTTGATCATAGGGAAGCGCTTTCCAAGGTCAAGAAACTGGCCGGAATGCTGCCGATCTGCGCTTCGTGCAAGAAGATACGCAATGACGAAGGGTATTGGCAGCAGATCGAAGCGTATATCAGCGAGCATTCCCAGACGGAATTCACCCACGGACTCTGCCCGGAATGCGCGACCAAATTGTATCCCGGTATCGATTACGGTCAGTTCGAAGAAAAATAACTTTATCGCATCTTTGGTAAGTTGAATCGAGGAACGAGCGTATTCCCCGTAGCTTGCTGCAGGGAGCTTCAATTCACGCTTCCCTCGCCACAATGGCGGCAGCCCTTCTCAGTGGAGAAGTCATAGCATGGGCCCTTTTGTTGCGTTTCAGATCATTGCAGAACTTGAGCGCAAGACCGGCGAATTGACCGGGGAACAACCATCAGGTTTTGAAATATGAAGAAGACGACGAGCCTCTGCGACGGAGAGGCGGATAGTCATGGCGAAGGACAATATTGATATAATAATAAAGGACAATCGTCAACCTTTCTTCATGCTCTTTCTGTTCGTATCTATCTTGATCCTCAGCAATGGATGTGCGACCCTGCCGAACGTCTCTGAAATGATCGATGAGACGCCGACTGCACAGGAGCCCCGCCAGATCGTTTCGTCCAAAGGGCTGTTATCGCCCGAAAAAAGCAAGGCTATCATGGAACGGCTGAAGCGATCGGTCGACCCGACGGACATTCTGGAACGCCACACCGCCGTGGTGGAATCGGTCACCGAAAGCCCGCTCACGAAGGGAAACAAAGTCACGCTCCTCGTTGATGGCCCGGCCACCTATGCTGCAATGTTCAAGGCTATACAGGAGGCCAGAGACCATATCAACCTTGAGACCTTTATCATTGAAGATGATGACGTGGGCCGCAAATTTGTCGATCTGTTGCTGCAAAAACAGGCGGAAGGCGTCCAGGTAAACCTCATCTATGACAGCGTGGGCAGTTACGGTACCCCTGCGGCCTTTTTTCAGCGGCTGCGGAACAGGGGAATTCAGGTGGTCGAATTCAATCCGGTAAATCCGTTCAAGGCCCACGGACACTGGCTCCTGACGAATCCGGACCACCGCAAGATCTTGATCATCGACGGCAAGATCGCCATTGCAGGGGGTATCAATATCAGTACGGTTTATTCAACCAGGCTTTCCGGGAGAAAAAAAGCAGAAGGAGCGCCGCTGCCCTGGCGCGATACCGACGTTCAGATCGAAGGCCCTGCGGCGGCCGAATTTCAAAAGCTCTTTCTTGACACCTGGCAGAAGCAGAAGGGACCGGAACTCCCGGGGGGCAACTATTTCCCCGATCTGAAAGAACAGGGGAATGCCCTGGTGCGGGTGGTCGGCAGCACGCCGGGACAGAGCAACAGGATCACGTTTATCGTCTATGTGTCCGCCATCACGTTTGCAGAGCATTCGATTCATCTGACGAATGCCTATTTTATCCCCGACGACCAGATACTCGATGCCTTCGCTGAAGCCGCCAGGCGCGGTGTTGACGTAAAGATCATTCTTCCCTCAACCAGCGATTCTTCGATGGCCTTATATGCGGCGCGGTATAATTATTCCGGGCTTTTGAAATCGGGGGTGAAGCTGTTCGAACACCGCAACGCACTGTTGCATGCGAAAACTGCGGTGATCGACGGCGTCTGGTCGACAGTCGGCTCTACCAACATGGACTACTGGAGCTTGTTAAGCGATGACGAGGTGAATGCGGTTGTCCTGAGTCGCGAGTTTGCCATCGAAATGGAAAAGATGTTCGTCCGGGATCTTGCGGAGTCCAGCGAGATTCAGCGGGAAAAGTGGGAAAAAAGATCCTTGTTCACAAGGATCAGGGAGTGGTTTGCGCACTTGTTTTCCCATTGGATGTAAGGCATCGCCGAAGATCGGTTTGTTGCAGTAAAAGTGAATCATCGACTGTGCCTGGGGAATTGAGAACACGGAGAAGAACGCCGCCGGAATATATTTGTAAGCCCGTCATTTAACGATGACGGGCTTTTTTTATCCTAGGTTCGCACGGATTATCAAAGGGTCTTCTCGCCCTGAAAAGGGTACATGCATATTCTCATTGAAAAGTGCCCCACTTTATACCATAATAGGAACAATGACTCCCTTTCTGCGGTAGTCACGATCCGGGAACCGATCAAGAACACCTGCTGCAATGGGCGGCAACTAAATATGCCAGAGACAACGATGTATCGCGGAGGTTGGATATGAAAATAGCTGATGTGATCAAGAAGGCGCTCGACAAGAAAGGGTATAAGAATCTCAAGGACGCCTCGAAGGCGCTCGGGATCAGTCCGGAGCTTCTGAGGGTAACCCTGAACAAGGGGCATATCCCGAAGGACCGGACGCTCACGATGATCGCGAACAAACTGAACATCGACAAGTCCCTTCTGGTCCTTTCGGCCCATCAGGAAAAGGTGCCTGACGAGGTCAAAGGTTTTTTTCTTTTGCCGTCTCAGGCCAAGACCGCCCGGAGCAAGCGCAGATTCCCGCTCTCAGAAGAGCAGACAGCATATCTTGAAAAGATCCTGAGCGTTGATGAGATCATGCTGCTGAGAAAATACCGCCAGGTGAACGATGAGGCACGGGTGCAGATAGCGGGATATGTGGAATTTATGTATTCAACCAAGAGGAGAGAGCGGTGAGATCAAGAAAAATAACAGCGGGAAAGAACTCGTCGAATCCATGCATTTTGCCGCCGACGTTTGAAGGGAAACACTGAAAGGGAGTGCAGAGCAAATCGTCCTTGGGGAGGGGCAACGCCATGAAACGTCTGACGGTAGCTGTTGTGGTCGTCCTGTCGTTAGCGGTTCCATTCAGTGCCTTCGCGCAGCGGGTCGGCGGGGGTGATCTGACCTTCTCGCCCAAGAATGCCTCGCCGGTGATCTTCAGCCATGAAAAGCATGTGAGTGACAAAGGGCTGAAGTGTTCGGGCTGCCATTACCAGATATTCCAGATGACACAGGGTTCGAACAAGATCGACATGTCCAGGATCACGAAGGGTGATTTCTGCGGAAAGTGCCACAACGGCCAAAAAGCGTTCGACGCGAAGGACGAGAAGAACTGCGTTCGCTGCCACCGCTGATCGTTGCAGGAACGGTCAATCCCCTATTCGTGAAAGAGGTGCACTTGAGACGATTCAGCGCTGTTCTTTTTGTTTGCACCTCGCTGCTATTCGCCGCGACCTGCGCCACCGCAGTGCCCGGGAAGACGGTGCCGGCAAAGGCGGCAGTCGTCATGGACTCCTTCGGCACGGTGCTCTACGCGAAGTATCCGAAGGCACGGCTTGCCCCCGCAAGCACGGTCAAGCTCGTGACCGCCATGGTGGTCATCGATCTTCTCAAGGCAGGCGACATCGTCCGGATAAGTGAGAAGGCTGCCCGGGTCCGGACCATCCCCCCGAAACTGCAGCCTGATGACGAGTTCGCGGTCATCGATCTCCTCAACATCGCGCTTATGAAATCCGTCAATCAGGCGGCTGTTGCCCTCGCCGAGGCGGCGGCCGGATCGGAAGAGGCCTTCGTCGTCCTGATGAACCAGAAGGCGCGGGAGATCGGGGCAGCCGATACGCTTTTCGCGAACGCATCGGGTCTGCCGAAGGGAAAACAGTACTCTACCGCAAACGATCTCGCCCTCATCATGAAAGCCGCTCTTTCCTATCCGCTCATACGGGAGATCCTTGCCACGAAGGCGTGCATGGTCCGCACTGCCTCGGGACGTGAGATCTTCCTGGAGAACTCGAACCACCTCCTCTGGGAGGAACAGGCGGTCATCATCGGCAAAACCGGATATACGGGGAATGCTCGTCACTGTTTCGTTGGTGCCATGGACACAGGCAATGGAATGATCATTACTGCCGTCCTCGGCGCCCGGTCCCGCAACAATCTCTGGCGGGCGACCTCCATGCTCGCCGAGATCGGCGTTCATCCCGAGCTTGCGAAGCTCCTGGAAGCGCCCCATGGGAACCGGGGAAGCGGCAAGGCGATCGTCCTAAAAAGAAGGGCTGCTACAGCGGGAGCGGGGAAGGATTTGGTTTTGCCGGACTTTCGGAAATCGTGGGTGCTCGGAGGATTTCCGCGGCAACTAAGCAACAACTAGATTTTACGATGAAAAAATTGTTCTTACTGACATTGGCGACCCTCTCTCTCTTCGCCTGCGCAAAGCCGCCGGTGACGAGGCCGGACATGGCCCTGGAGCCTCTGTCGTGGTGGCGGTCGGTATCAGCGCAGGATGATCTGGCGTTCCAGGATATCGCCGTCGCTGCCCGTCAGAGCCTGGAGTACTACAAGAAGATCGCACCCGAGACCGCATTCTCAATCGGGCCGATGAAGGTTGCGGCTCTCGACATGACCGTGACGCTCCAGAACTTCCTGCTGATCGTCGAGAACACCTCGCTCACCGATGAACAAAAGGTCGGACAGATCAAGAAAGAGTTCGATTTCTATCAGTCGGTCGGGTCCAACGGCTGGGGCAAGGTGCTGTTCACGGGATACTACGAGCCGGTGCTGTCCTGCCGCGTCAACAGCGACGATGTATACAAGTATCCGCTCTATAAGAAGCCCGACGACATCATCGAGATCGACCTGACGCTCTTCGGCAACGACTTCCCGAGGAACAAACTGGCCGCCCGCATCGAGGGCCGGAAGGTCCTGCCCTATTATTCCCGCGAGGAGATCGATCAGAAGAAGGCGCTTAACGACAGGAACCTCGAGATGCTCTGGTGCCGGGACCTTGTGGACATCTACTTTCTCCAGATCCAGGGCTCGGGCAAGGCTGACCTGGGCGACGGGAACGTCGTGAGCATCCTCTATGACGGGCAGAACGGAAGGCAGTACAAGAGCCTCGGCAAGTCCCTCATCGACAGTGGCGCTATTGCCAAAGAGAACATGTCCATGCCCGCGATCCGCGAGTACCTCCGGACCCATCCCGACGAGGTCGTTGCGCTCCTGAACCAGAATCCGAGCTATGTCTTCTTCCGTATGGACATGGGGCCGTCGCGCGGCAATATCAACGTGCCGCTCACGCCGGGCCGGTCGATCGCCACGGACAGCAAACTCCTGCCGAAGGGAGCGCTGGCCTTCATCGAGACGCAGAAACCGGTGATCGAAAGCGGGACCATCAAGGAATGGACGCCCTTCACCCGGTTCGTGGTGAACCAGGACACGGGCGGCGCCATTCGGGGGCCGGGCAGGGTGGACCTGTTCTGGGGGCAGGGAGCAGACGCGGAGCTGACTGCCGGCTATATGCAGCAGGAAGGGAAACTGTACTTCCTGCTCCGGAAGAGCAAACCGTAGGATCTTTCGCCGCAGCCAAAAGCAGGCGCTTCCAAGCGACAGAGGACACAGAGGAAAACCCGGCAAGCAGGAGGGTAAGAAGGCAGGAAGGTAGGAAGTAAGAAGCGTACATCTCCATTTTGTTCATCGATCTATTCATTGTCACCGCGTCTCCGCGCCCCCCCCTGTCTGACAAATTCCCCGCGTCCACTCCATCTCATCCCCTAACAGGCTGTTGAAAAACGATTTCGGGGTCTTTGCGAGCGAAGCGAAGCAATCTCGTCGTTAATCTTTTCAAGCACTACGGGATTGCTTCGTCGCTCA
>JAGVOT010000024.1 GCA_020052615.1 Nitrospirota bacterium
CAGCCGGAGCAGGCTCTGCGCTTCCCGGCCGGCCTGGACGCGGGCGCGAAGGTCGCGGAACCGGATGAACAGGTCCTGGACCGCGAAGAACGTTTCTTCATACAGCTTCCGTTCCTTTCCGCTGAAATATTTCTTGGCGATATAGGCGCTCTTCCTGGGGCCGCCGTCCTTCTTGAAATAGACCGGGGCAAGGGCCCCCATGATCTCAGACGCGGCATCTGTTGTCTGCGCATCGGCCAGGGAAAGGTGCGCCCCGCCCCGGCACGCTTCGTAGTGATCTCCCTGCGTTCTCAGGATGTCCGCCATCGCCCGGTGAACGGCGCGCCACCGGGCGCTCGAGATGAGGCTGTTCAGATCGTTCTCGGCCTGCCCGGTCCCCATGCCGGAACTGACCGCACGAAGCAGTTTGTCCGGTCCGCCGGCATCGATCTCCCTGCGTTCGAGCCTGCTCCTGATCTTGAGCAGGAACCCGAGGGTCCTCATGAGCTCATCTGCGGAGTAGCCGGCCAGCGGGGCCATGATGCCGGCGTCGCGGTCCAGCTCCTCGAGGGTTTCTTCGATCGCCTGCTGCGTCTTGTATGCCTGGTCCCGCTCGTCAAGGATCCCGAAGTCCGGCGGCAGCCCGGCTTCGAGGGGGTAGCGCTTCAGGAGGTTCATGCAGAAGGAGTGGATGGTCGAGATGCGGAGGTCCTGCCGGCCCCGGATGATCTTTTTGAGCATGGGCTCGGGCAGGCCGTCCATGACCCGCTGCTTGATCTCCGCCGCCGCCTTGTCGGTGAAGGTGATGGCAACGGCCTGGTCGATGTTGAGGGCGCTCCGGTCAAGCAGGTCCAGGAGCGCGAGATAGCGGTCCTTGAGCGCGCGGGTCTTGCCCGAGCCGGCCGATGCCGAGAGGTGGATGGAACGGGAGGTGTCGGGAGCGGATGACGACATATCTTTTCGGCGTTCTATGGTCATATGATCACTTGTACGGCATCGGCGTCAGGGTGATAATGACAGACCACAAGGCTGCAAGGATGAGGATAAATACTGCGTAAACAGTATGTATTCGCATAAGCATACGCTCACCAGTCGTGAGTTCGCGATGTGTCATTAGACGAAGCTTTAACACGAGCATGCCCAAAGGATACAGGGAAGCAGCGGCTATAAACGGGAGGCAAGGCACTTGTATCATTATGATCATACTGCGCAGCACGTCTATGGCTGGAGGAGCTGAGACCTTGAAGTGGTTGGAAAGCATGAGTATCAGACCCGTGAAATGAAAGAGCAAAACAAGACCCGATAGGGTCGTTACGATGTAATGGCCCGACGTGTTCCTATCCGCACTTATTTCTCGCATGGCTTGCATGGTCTTTTCCCGGACGTCCATTCTCTTCCCTTTTGGCTGTCTATCAGGCACCTGTTGCTGATGAAATGCATTAAGATGATGAGTGTCGTGGCTCCGCCCATGCAACAGTGGGATTCTCCTTGTCATTGTCCCATCCCGCAGGATTGTTGACGATATATTCACGAATGGCGTTCAGATCGCCTTCGTCTCGGATGATGTGTTCATAGTAGTTCCGTTGCCACAATTTCCCGGGAAAGGGACGCCATTGACATTGTTTGACACCCCGGATGTAATCATTCGTCGTCATGGTCTTGAACCAATCGATCATGTCGCCTAACGTAGGGGCAACCCCGTGTGGTTGCCCTCCCGGTCGGCCACATAGGGCCGCCCCTACGATGGCAACAATGCCATGAAAATGGTTTGGCATGACCGTATAGACATCCGTGTCGATCATCGGATATTTGTTCGGCAATTCCCGCCACCATCTGTCTATCATGCTGCCTGCCTCATTCAGGATCATGGCGTTATCGTGGATATGCCCGAACAGGGATTCCCTGTTGTGCGTGCACACTGTCACGAAATACGCTCCCGGCCGGGAATAATCGTAGTTCTTCAACCGGATGGACCGGCGGTGATGTATGTCGGGGTCGAATGCCATTGAAATGAATTTTTCCGTGTCCAGGGCGGCCACATAGGGCCGCCCCTACGAATCCTCTTTTTCGCACATCATCCCGTTCGGACAACCCCGGCACTTGTCATCATCCTGTGGCGTCGATGGGAAATTGCCGCTGCGGATCCCTTCTATGGCCTTCTTCGCCCTGTCGATGCTCACGGTCAGGATCGCCTCGAATTCCTGGGCGCTCTTCGGGCTGGCCTTTGGCTTTGTCGAAGGCTGGTCGCCAAGGGCTTCCTTATCATAGAGGACAAGGTCCCGTGTGGGCCCCTTGTATTTCCCGGACAGGTCGTAGTAGGCAAGACCGACGGCCCTCTTGAGGCCGGGACCCTTGTCCGCCAGGGCTCGCCGGGCCATGACCGCGTACACCGGCAGCTGGAAGATATCCTGTTCGATCGTCATCACGGGAAGGGGATAGGCGCCGGACTTATAATCGACGACGATGAAATTGCCGTGCTCGTCCACGTCGATGCGGTCGATCTTTCCGTGAAGTTCGACCCCGGTGCCGTCGGTCAGCGTCAGGGTGAAGGACTCGATCTTCTGCTCCAGGTAAGCCGGCCGGAATCCCTGTTTCCAGAACTCCTCCTCGGCGTCGAGGAACCGCTCCGCCATGACCGTGATGAACAGGTCCTTTTCGCGGCGGTTGCGGAAGGTATCGGCCTCATCGTCGAACTCTCTGTCTGCAAGCGCGGCGAGGAGCTCTTTGGCCTTTGCCCGGTTCACCGCGGTCACCGGCCCCTTCCACTCTTCGTAGAACCGCCGGAGGACCGCATGGACCATGCTTCCCCGGTCGAGGGCGGAGATGTCCTCGGACACTTCCTCGAGCGGCGATATCCTGAGCAGGTGCTTTACATAGTACGTGTAGGGGCATTTGAGGTAGTCGTCCAGTTCGGTGACGGAGAATTCCATTTTATCCTGGGTTCCCAGGGCCCCCGGCGTTCCTGCCGGTTGTATGTCGAGGCCGGCCGATATACCCGCCATGCCTTCTGTGCCGCTGTCCAGCACCTTTTCCAGGCCGGCAGCGTCTCCGGCGATGGACAATGCCTTCGCCAGTTCGGGAATGCTCCGGCATTCCCCGACCTTGAGGCTGAACTGAACGTTCTCCGTGCTTTTCATCACGCCCGCCCTGAGGAGCGGCGTGAGCTCCGCGAGGAAGGTTGACGGCACGATCGGCTTGTCTCCCACGTTCTCCGGCCAGGTGAGCGTGACGCGGGGCGCCGAGAGCAGGAGGCGGTAGAAATGACTTGCGGCGTTCAGACGGGAGTTCTCCAGCGTGCGCACGCCCAGCGCCTCGAGGGTGGCCTCGGGCAGAAAGATGTTCTGGGGCAGGCGGCGGGGGAATGCGCCGTCCATGAGCCCGCCGAGATAGATCTCTTTCCAGGCGTGGCCGATGCTCTCCTCCATGCCCAGGATCTGGACGCCGCCCTCGTCGTCGGGCGGGACCTGATAGCGGGCGTGCATGAAGGTCTTCTTGAGCAGGAACAGCCATTCGCTGAACGTGTAGGTGTATTCGGGAAAAAGGCCCGCCGCCTGGCGGAGGGACGCAAGCGTCTCGATCATTTTCTTGTAAGCCTGGAGGTTCCTGTTGAGGGGGCCCTTGATGAGCGTGACCCGGCCGCCGAGGCCTGACCAGGACAGGAGGGAGGACAGGCGGTCCATCCATGCGGAGAGCGGTGCCTGCTCCTTTGAGGAAAAAGGCTCCAGGGCCGCGAACAGGTCCCTGAGCGGTCCCGATACAAGGTCGGGGCCCGCGGCTTCCGGCGAGGAGCGCTTGAGCGCGGACAGCAGTTTGTTCCTGCCGCCGGTGATGCGGCGGTCCGTCATCAGGCGGGCAAGGGCCGGAGCGAGAGAAGGGTCCTCGCCGAACTTCAGGAAGGGCGAACTGAAGACGCGGAGCAGCGAGGGCCCGGAAAAATCCTCTCGGCACGAGGACAGGAGCGATATAACGGCCGTGGTCACCGGCGAGGTGCTGAGCTGACGGCCGAGGGCGCGGTTGTAGGGTATGCCGAAGTCGGTGAACAGTTCCTCGGCAAGCGGGCCGTATTCGTCGAGCGACGGAAATGCCACGAGGATGGAGTCGGGGGGCATGCCGGCCTGGAGCGACCGCTTTACTTCGCCCGCGATGTACGACACCTCTTCACGCATGCTGATCGCCGAGAGCAGGCGGAGGTCCTTCCGGAACGGGGACGGCGCCTTCCGGCCGGCTTCGTCAAAGGACCTTGCCGAGAACAGTGCGTCGGCGAGATAGCCGTCGTCGTCTGCGAGCGGCGCCGCTGATGTCCCTGCCATGAGGCCGACGCGCGCCATGAACTCCTTCAGGAGCCTGAGCGGGTGGTAGTCGCCGGCGTTCCGGATGCTGTCGGGCGAGGGGGCGTCCACGAGGAGCGTGCAGTCATGGTGGCCTGCGATCTTCCGCAGGACCCGGATCTGGAGCTCCGACGCATCGTGCAGACCGTCGATGATGATGGTCGAGTACGACGACAGCCAGGTGGGATCGAACCGCTCGGCGAGATGGGAGAGCATGCCCGCGGGATCGGCAAGCCCTCTGGCGGACAGGATCCGCCCATAGGACTCGTAGGCCTCGATGAGCAGCTGTACCTGCGGCTTGTCGGATACGTCGGACGCCGCTGCGGCTCCCGCCAGGTGCTGCGGCGAGACCCCCGCCGCGGACAGTTCTTCGATCATGTCGGCCACCGCGGCGGAAAGCGACGGCGCCAGGATGTCCGGCGCGCTCCCGAACGCCCGCTTCCCGGTGATGCGCGACTTCACGATGCCTTCGAGCAGGATGAGCCGTCCGTTCTCGTCGATGAGCGCGGGGCCTCCGGCCTTGGCCGAGAGCCGCTGCAGGAAGAGGTGGAGGGTCTGGACCTCGGGCTGCACCAGGGCATGGCTACGTTGGGTCCGATCCATGATGTCCAGGAAAAGCCTGCCATAGGTCCTGCGGAGGCGGGAGGAGGGGACGATGAGCAAAACATCGTTATACAGGAACGGCGGGCCGGCCTTTTTCGAGAACAGTTCCTCGATGATCCGGACCTTCTCGCTCCAGCCCGCTGCTCCGTATGGCGTCACGCGTGTTTGCATCGAGAAATGATTATGCCACAAGTAAAAAATATTGACAACATGGGAAGGTGAAGTCTATAATTCGATCAGTTGCTCTATGTACGTCGTGAACCAGGAAAAATGCACCGGTTGCGGGACCTGCACCGACGTGTGCCCCACCGAAGCGATACAGATCGAGTCAGGCAAGGCCGTCATTACTTGGGAATGCATGGACTGCGGGGCATGTCCGCGGGTCTGTCCCGAGGGGGCCATCAAGAAACAGGATGTGGTCCTCGCAGCGCCGGGCGCACAATAATTCTTTAGGAGGCTGGCATGGCTGAAGCGGTTACGAGCGCAACATGGGATCAGGAAGTACTGAAGGCAGCGGACCTCGTCCTCGTGGATTTCTGGGCGGTCTGGTGCGGGCCATGCAGGATGGTAGCCCCGATCGTCGATGAGTTGTCGAAGGAGTACACGGGCAAGCTGAAGGTCCTGAAGCTGAACACCGATGAAAACCCCGATATCGCCGGCAAGTACCGCATCATGGGCATCCCGACCCTGATGTTCTTCAAGGGCGGCCAGACCGTCGACCAGGTGGTCGGCGCGGTCCCCAAGGCGCAGCTCAAGAGCAAGATCGACGCGCTTCTTCAGAAATAAACCGCCCGCAGGTGTTCCCCCCGATCTGTCCACCATTCCGGCGGCCGTTCATGAGCGGCCGCCGGTCCATTGTTTGTCTCACGTTCACAAAGGAGCCGTCCGATGTCCAGAAAAGCGATAGTCGTGATCTTGATCTGTATCACTGCCCTTGCCCTGTTTGCCGGGTGTCCGAGCAAGGAGAAGGAAGGCGCATCGGCGGCAGCCCCCGATTTCACGCTGCAGGATCTTTCCGGGAAGAAGGTGCGCCTGGCCGACCTCAAGGGCCGAGTGGTCATGCTCGAATTCTGGGCGACCTGGTGCCCGCCATGCCGCGCCGAGATCCCGGCCATCGAGCGCTTGCACAGGGAATACGGCAGCAAAGGCCTCACGGTCCTGGCCATCGCCATGGATGAGGGCGGTTGGGATGAGGTGAAAGCTTTTGTTGCTGAGAGCAAGATCAGTTATACGGTGCTTAAGGGTACCGAGGATGTGTCTGCGGACTATAAGATACGCCTGATCCCCGCGACGTTCCTGATCGATAAAGAGGGGAACATCAAGAAACAGCACATGGGGGGCGGGAGCAACGAGACAGTCGAACAAGCGATCAAGGAGCTCCTGTAGCCGCCAGGATCGACCTTGCCGCGCCGGATTTTCGATTGACAACGCCTGCGGTCGTAATTATAATACCTCACATTAAGCGGGCGTAGCTCAGCTGGTAGAGTACAAGCTTCCCAAGCTTGGGGTCGCGGGTTCGAAACCCGTCGCCCGCTCCATTTACATCAAATGCCCCTGCCTGACGAACCAGGTGGGGGTTTTTTGTCTGAGGAACACAGTATGCGTATCAGCAGGGTCCTTACGTTCATTCTTCCGCTTCTCTGCGCCGCGGCAGCCGTACCCGCTGCGGAAGACAGCCTCGTGATCGCCGATTTTTCCGCGTGGATGGCAAAGGGGATACCGCCCGGCTGGGAGCTGAAGGTCAAGTCCGGCAAGGCCGAGTTCGAGGTCAAGCGGGACGGCGGCATCCCGGCGCTCCACCTGAAGAGCGCGAACAGCTCCTACTCGCTGCAGGGCGAGGTGAAGGTGGACGTGAAGCAGTACCCGGTCCTTTCCTGGAAATGGAAGGCTACGCAGCTGCCGCAGGGCGGCGATTTCCGGAAGTCGAAGACCGACGACCAGGCAGCCCAGCTTTTCGTCGCCTTCACCAAGACGAAGGCCATCGTATACATCTGGGACTCGACGGCGCCCCAGGGGCTGATGGAGTCCACCTCGCCGGTGCCTTTTATGACCGTCAAGGTCGTGGTCGTCCGATCCGGCCCGGCGGAGCTCGGGAAATGGATCACCGAGACCCGCAACGTCTATGAAGACTACAAAAAGCTCTATGGCAATGAACCGCCCGTGGTAAGCGGTTTGCGGCTGCAGATCAATTCCCAGCATACCGGGACCTCGGCGGAGAGCTGGTTCGCCGACGTGGCATTCAAAAAGCAGTAGTCAGGGGTCAGGAGACGGTAATTCAGCATCACATAGGGAATCGCAATAAAGAGCAGGATCATGGCTAATAAAATATACTTCATCACGGGCGGCGCACGGTCCGGAAAATCCGCTTTCGCGGAACAACTGGCGACCGACATAGCAGGTAAAAGGGCGTACCTTGCCACCGCGCAGGCCCTTGACGCCGAGATGGTCGCACGGATCGAACACCACCGGAAACGGCGCGGGAGCGCCTGGGACACCTATGAGGAGCCGCTTGCCGTCGCCGAGCTGTTCCGGAAACTTGCGGGCAGGTACCAGGTGGTCCTTCTTGACTGCGTGACCTTGTGGCTCAGCAATATCATGGCCCGTTCCGAAAAGGACGACGGCATCCTGTCCCGGGTCGACGATCTGATAACCGCGCTCAAGGCCTTCGGCGGAACGTGCATTGTCGTGTCGAACGAGGTGGGGTTGGGCATCGTCCCCGACAACGCGCTGGCCCGCCGGTTCCGCGATCTGGCAGGCATCCTGAACCAGAAGATCGCCCGGAGTGCCGACAACGCATATTTTCTCGCTGCAGGGATACCGATGAAAATAAAATAATGGGTCATGGGGCAGGGGTCCATGGGTGGCATGGAGAAAGATACGGAAGGTTTCAAACAGCTCAATGTCTGGCAAAAGGCTTATGAACTGATCCTGGAAATATACAAAATATCGACAGCCTTCCCGAAGAACGAGATGTATGGATAAACATCTCAACTTCGACGGGCACTCATGAACAGGAAACTGAACGAAGTACTCGCGGGCATCAAACCGGTCGACGAATCACACGGCCCGGCCATTCAGGCGCGGCTGGACAATCTCACCAAACCACTGGGAAGCCTGGGCTGCCTGGAAGAGCTTGCCAAGCGGTACTGCCTCATCACCGCAAGGACAGGCCAGAGGTTCAAGGTAAAACAGGGGGCGGAACGATGATGCACGGTTTCATCACGGCACTCCAGTTCCTGACGGTCTTCACGGTCAGGAAAGACCACGAGGTGGACGAGAACGACCTGGCACGGTCCATGGTCTATTTCCCTTTCGTGGGCTTTGTGATCGGGCTCGTTCTGGTGTATGCCGACAAGGCCCTGCTCTGGATATTCCCGGACACGGTCTCCAACGTGTTCCTCCTCTTGCTGTCCGTGGTCATTACCCGCGCCCTGCATATCGACGGCCTGGCCGACAGCATCGACGGGATCATGGGCGGCAGGGACCAGGAGTCCCGGCTCGACATCATGCGGGACAGCAGGATCGGGACTGCCGGCGTCCTGAGCATCGTTTTTATCCTCATGATCAAGTATGCCTGCCTGAACACCCTCTTCTATGACTACAAGACGGCAGCATTGTTGACGGCTCCGGCATTCAGCCGGTGGTCCCAGATGCTCATGATGTTCCAGGCCGGCTATGGCAGGGAGGACGGCATGGGCAAGGCCTTTGTGGGCCATGTCCGGCTGGGGGGGCTCATCGCCGCGTCGGTGATCACCGTCGGGATCTCCGGATTTGTGATCTACCAGTATGACGCCAGGACCGCATTTCTTGCGGTCGGCCTTCCCCTCGCGGTCGGGCTGGTGACATTTTTCTGGCGGCTGTTCGTCGTCCGCAAGGTAGGCGGCGTCACCGGCGACACTGTCGGAGCGATCAGCGAAATGAACGAGGCGCTGACGTTCCTCCTTTTTGTGTTCTTGTTGAGCGAGCGATAGAACTGCTGCGACAGAACACGAATGTCACGAATGGACGAATGCCACGAATAAAAGCGACGCACGATAATGCATCACTGTTTGCTGATATCATAACCATGTGTGACATTCGTATCATCCGTAGTAAAGCAGTTTAATCATAAAGACGCGGTCTTGGTTGTAGTCATGAGGTAGCCGGAAAAACATCGCTGTCGCCGTAATGAAAAAGCTCTGCAGTTCATTCGTGCTATTCGTCCCATTCGTGTAATTCGTGGTAAAGCGGTTCGTTCTATAAATTTTTCAGGGGTGCGTATTGCAGATCACTCGTGTCTATCTCATGCGCCACGGAGAGGTGGCGAACGGCGGCGAGAGGCGCTACAACGGCCACATCGACGTGGATATCACCGAACGGGGCGTCGAGCAGATGCACCGGCTTGCCGGCCTCCTGGAGGGAAAACCGGTAAAAGCGGTCTATTCCAGCGACCTTATCCGGTCGGTCAAGGGCGCGAAGATCGTCTCGGAACGCCTGGGTCTGACCTCAACACCGCTCCGCGAGCTGCGGGAGCGGAGCGTGGGAAAATGGGAAGGGCTTACGGCTGGGGAGATACAGAAGCGCTATCCCGAAGAGTATAAAGCCTGGCGCGCGGACCTGTTGAACTACCGTCCTCCCGACGGCGAATGCCTGATCGATGTACAGAACCGCATATTGCCGGAGTACCGGAAGATCGTCTCGTCCCATCGGGACCAGGAGATCGCCCTGCTGCTGCACGGGGGCGTGAATCGCGTCATCCTTGCCGACGCCCTGGGACTTGCACCGATAAACCTCTTTCGCATCGATCAGTCCTTCGGGGCGCTGAACATCATCGACCATTTCGACGACGGCATGGCGGTGGTGAAACTGGTGAATGGATAGAGTGCTACTATATCGTTGACATTTGTCCTCTCTGTGCTGTATCTTGATCCATCACCATGCTGGGGGAGCCGAATGGCTGAGAGTCCTTTTGAGGACGACCCTTGGAACCTGATCCGGGTAGTGCCGGCGTAGGGAAGGCGAGACGAACATGTATATCCACCCTCTCAAGCCGTATCCTATCCCGGGATGCGGCTTTTTTGTTTGCCACGAAGACGCCAGAGCACTAAAGAAGAACTTTTATCACGAATTGCACGAATGAAATGCCGAATGGCACGAATGAAACAGGGCCGTTGTCGTTTTTGAGAACAAAGCAATGCCTTTTGCCGTTATGTGTGCTGCTTCGAACTCATTCGTGTCATTCGTGGTAAAAAGGTATTTTGATGCTTATAACAGTAAACGGTGAAAAAAAGGACGTCTCCGACGGCATCACTGTCTCCGGCCTGCTCGAACACCTGAACATCCAGCACCAGCGGGTGGCGGTGGAGCGGAACGAGGAGATCGTCAAGAAAACAGCTTACGGGGAAACCGTCCTCAAGGAGGGCGATGCGCTGGAAGTGGTGAGTTTCATGGGAGGCGGGTAAAAAATCGACACGGTGACACGGGGACGCGGAGACACGGGGAAGAGGCGAGAATAACACCCCCCCGTGAACCATGACCCGATCTTATCGAGGTGACCATGGAGAAGAAACCTTTTCTGAAACACTGGTCCAAGCTGCGCGCGAACCAGAAACTGGACCCCAAACCGGTGCGGTATACCCACGAGGGCAGCACCTACGCCGAGGACGGCGTGAGGATCACCGGCAGCAAGGCCTTCGTGGACAGCGTGCTTTCCCGGCTCAAGGACCTGCTGAAGTTCGAAGGCGAAGAGACGCGGCTCCAGGTGGTCTACAAGAAGAGCACGGACCGCGAGAGCGGAAAGACCCTTACTTCCTATAACTGCTACGTCCAGGTCCATGCGCGGGGGGGTATGCCGGCGAAGAAGAAGGCGAAGAAGAAGCCGACACGGTGATGCAGGGATGGGGAGAAAAAAACAACGGATTTGAAACGAATGTCACGAATGAAATACCACGAATGGCACGACTGGACGGCGTGAATACTACTGGATTGTGTTAGAATCATCGATTTTAACGATAAAAAAGCAGGCTTTGGTTTTATTCGTGTAATTCGTCCCATTCGTGACATTCGTGTTAACGATCTTGACTTGATGTAAAAGGAGTAGAAGCAATGTCCAACGACAAACTTGTCATAGCAGGCATCGAGTTCAAATCCCGGCTCTGGGTGGGCACGGGAAAGTACAAGGACTTCGACGAGACGCGGCGGGCCATCGAGGCGTCGGGCACGGACGTGGTGACGGTCTCGGTGCGTCGCGTGAACATCATCGACAGGTCCAGGGAGAACCTTCTCGACTTCATCGACCCGAAAAAATACAAGATCCTTCCGAACACCGCGGGGTGCTACACCGCCAAGGACGCCATCCGGACGGCCATGCTGGCGGCCGAGGCGGGCATCACGAAACTGGTCAAGCTCGAGGTGATCGGCGACGAGAGGACGCTTTTCCCCGACAACGAGGCGACCCTTGAGGCCGCGAAGGTGCTGCTGAAAGAAGGGCTGATCGTGCTGCCCTACATGAGCGACGACCCCATCATGGCGAAGAAGCTTGTGGACATCGGCTGCCCCGCGGTGATGCCCCTGGCAGCGCCCATCGGCTCGGGGCTCGGCATCAGGAATCCCTACAACATCAGGATCATCATGGAGACCGTGAAAGTGCCGGTCATCGTTGATGCCGGCGTGGGCACGGCCTCGGACGTTGCCATCGCCATGGAACTGGGCTGCGACGCCGTGCTGCTGAACACGGCGATCTCGGCTGCCAAGGACCCCATAAGGATGGCCGAGGCGATGAAATACGGCGTTATTGCCGGGAGGCTCGCCTACCAGGCAGGAAGGATGCCGAAGAAGCTCTACGCGACGGCCAGCAGCCCGATGGAAGGAATGATAAGCAGTTAGCCGTTTTTACCGCAGGGGACGCAGAGGAACGGCAGGCGGGGAAGTCAGCTTCCTGGTTCTGGTTTTAGAGAGACAAATGAGGTGTTGTTGCTTTTGCTGCCCTCCGGCGTCCCCGCCTAGAGGCCCTACTGTTGGCTGCGGTGAAAAAGGAGTTTGTAGTGGCCGTTGATTTTCGTTTATACCTCATCACCGACCGCAAGGTCGCGACGAAGCCGCTGCCTCAGGCGGTCCGCCTGGCACTCGAGGGCGGGGTCCGGGCGATCCAGCTCAGGGAGAAGGACCTGCCTATCCGGCAGCTGCTCTCTCTTGCCCAGGAGCTCCGATCCATTACCCGCGAGTTCGGGGCAAGGCTCTTTATCAACGACCGGGTGGATGTAGCGGTGGCTGCGGGTGCTGATGGGGTGCATCTCGGGACCCGGAGCATGCCGGCTTATGCGGTCCGGAGAATAATCGGTAAAGACATGCAGATCGGCGTCTCTACCCATAACGAGGACGAAGCCAAGGCCGCGCAGGATGGCGGGGCGGATTTCATAACCTTCGGGCCGATATTCGAAACACCATCGAAGGCGCAATATGGCGCTCCGGTGGGAGTTAAGGCAATAAGATACTTAAAAAATGAAGTTAGAATTCCTATTTATGCCATAGGAGGCGTAAACAGTGGGAATATGCTTCAGGTTATGAGTGCCGGGGCAGATGGAATCGCAGTAATATCGGCGATTATGACAGCAGAGGACATTCGAAAAACAGCCGCTGCATACGACACGGCGTTGACAGCGATCAGCAAGGTCGTTTGTACGGACTATTGCGCGCCCCGGTAGGACCACCCTGGGGGGCGACAAGCGAGGTACGGCATGAACCAGATAGTGGAAGCGAGAAAAGGCAATATCACCCCTGAGATGGAGGCGGTGGCACGGGCTGAAAGCGTGAGCGTTGAATACGTCCGCGACGGCATCGCTGCGGGTACCATCGTCATCACCCGGAACAACCTGCATGGGAGCATCACGCCCCTCGGCATCGGCAAGGGCCTCCGGACCAAGATCAACGCCAACATCGGCACCTCCAAGGACCGCATGTCCATCGAGGATGAGATCGAGAAGCTGAAGGTTGCGGTCGCGGCGGGCGCCGACGCGGTGATGGACCTGTCGACGGGCGGTCCGATCGTCGGGATCCGGAAGGAGATCCTGCGGCAATCCACCGTCGCCATCGGCACGGTGCCCATCTACCAGGCAGCGGTCGAGACCGTGGAGCAGGGCAAGTCCATCGTCCAGATGGACCCGGACCTTCTGTTTCGCGTCATTGAGCAGCAGGCCGAGGAGGGCGTGGATTTCATCACGGTCCACTGCGGCGTGACGCGCGAGAGCGTGGAGCGGCTCAGGAACCAGGGCAGGATCATGGACGTGGTGAGCCGCGGCGGGGCCTTTCACCTGGAGTGGATCATCGTGAACGACGCCGAAAACCCGTTGTACGCCCGGTATGACCGCCTCATCGGGATAGCGAAGAAGTACGACGTGACCCTGTCGCTCGGCGACGGCATGCGTCCGGGATGTCTCGCCGATGCCACGGACCGCGCGCAGATCCAGGAGCTCATCACCCTGGGAGAACTTCGCGACTATGCCCATGATGCCGGCGTGCAGGTGATGATCGAGGGGCCGGGGCATGTTCCGATCAACCAGGTGGAGACGAACATCAAGATCCAGAAAGAGCTCTGCAAGGGCGCCCCGTTCTACGTGCTCGGGCCGCTGGTGACCGATGTCGCGCCGGGCTATGACCATATCACTTCGGCGATCGGCGGGGCCGTCGCCGGAGCCGCGGGCGCGGATTTCCTGTGCTATGTCACGCCGTCGGAGCACCTGCGTCTTCCTGATCTCGAGGACGTGCGCGAGGGCGTCATCGCGTCTCGCATCGCGGCGCACGCGGCCGACATCGCCAAGGGAGTCCCGGGCGCCATGGAATGGGACAGGGAGATGGCGCGGCGGAGGAAAGCCCTCGACTGGAAGGGCCAGATCGAACTGTCCGTCAATCCCGAACGGGCGCGAAAACTTCGCGAGTCCAGCCTGCCGAAGGAATCGGACGTCTGCAGCATGTGCGGCGAGTTCTGCTCCATGAAGGGCGTGTCGAAGTACCTGAAGAAGGACGAGAAGAAACAGACGCGGTGACAAGAGGAAGGAACAGAAACCTTTGACACAGATTAATACGGATGAAAGGCCTGATAACAGCGGATAAAGCCGGGACAAAACAATGCTCATGGTTTCAAGGATGTATCCGATTTTATCGTCCTGCCAATCCGCCTCTTCAGTGTCAAAGAACTTGCACAGTATTCAGCGTCTAAAAGTAGGCGCTTCTAAGCGACAGGGTGACACGGGGAAAGGTCAACTGCGTAGTGCAGAACGTCAAGTGCGGAATGCGGGGTGCGGAATGCGGAATAGAATAGTCCAAATCATATTTATCATCCTCATCGGGTTGGTCTCGGTGAAACATTCTTTTGCTATTGAGCCGGCGATCGTTCTCTCTCCGAAGAAGGTCGGGCCCGGGGACATCATGACCGTGACCGTGAAGAACGCCTCCGGACCTGTCGAGGGTTCCTTCAACGGAAAACACCTCTATTTCAATCCCGCGAAGAACGGCTATAAAGCGGTCGTCGGCATTGACCTCAAGACCGATCCGGGGACCTATCCGCTCAACCTGACCATGGACGGAAGGACGCTCGCCCGCAACGTGGTGATCGCCAGGAAAAAATATCCTGTACAGAAATTAACGCTGCCTGAGGACATGGTGGTCCTTTCCCCGGAGAACGAGGCCCGGGCGGACCGGGAACAGAGGAAAATGGCGGCCATCTGGCCCCTCGATTCCCCCCGCATCTGGCAGGGCAGTTTCATGGACCCGTTGCCGGGGAAAACACCGGGCACGCCTTTCGGCGTGCGCAGGATCATCAACAACATCCCGAAGAATCCGCACACGGGGGTGGATATCACCGCCGAAGAGGGGGAGCCGGTGAAGGCGCCGAACGACGGTGTCGCCATTCTCGTTGAAGAGCAGTTCTATTCGGGGAACAGCGTCGTCCTGGACCACGGCCAGGGCATATACACCATGTTCTTTCATCTCTCGATGGTAAATGTGAAGTACGGCCAGGCAGTCCGGAAGGGCGACGTGATCGCCTTCGTAGGATCGACCGGGAGGTCCACGGGCGCCCATCTGCACTGGGGCGTACGCGTGCAGGAGGCGAAGGTGGACCCGCTGGCGCTGATAAAATTGAGACTTGAATGAAGTCAAGTCAAAAAGAATTCAACGCTGATCTTCGCTGAGAGGATATGATGAAAATCCATGTAAAGTCTTTACAGCGTCAATCATATATTTTCATAGACTCTTCTGCGTTGAATGATATGGTGGTTGAGTGGTAAAAGTCCTTTCCATCGCCGGCTCCGATCCCTCCGGGGGCGCGGGCATCCAGATCGATCTCAAGACCTTCCAGGCCCTCGGTGCCCACGGCATGGCGATCCCCGCTGCGCTGACGGCGCAGAACAGCCGGGGTGTTACTGCAGCCTATCCGGTCCCTCCCCGGGAACTGTCCCGGCAGATAGAGGCCCTGTTATCGGACATTAAACCCGACGCCCTGAAGACGGGGATGCTGCTTGCGCAGCAGACGGTGAAAGTGGTTGCTGGAGCCGTGCGCAAATACCGGATTGGGAACCTTGTCATCGACCCGGTCATTCGCTCCAGTTCGGGAAAGACGCTGCTCGCGTCCAGTGCGGTCGCATCGATCAAGAAAGAACTGTTCCCCCTGGCGCTCGTGATCACGCCGAACATCCCCGAGGCCGAGGTCCTGACGGGGATGCGGATGGAGACGGACGGGGACAGGGACCTCGCCGCAGGGATGCTGATGGACATGGGGCCGCGGTATGTGCTCATCAAGGGCGGGCATCGCGACTCAAATGAGGCGGTGGACACGCTGTACGGCGGGAGGACGGTGCTGAGCTTTTCCACGGCGAGAGCGAAAGGCGAGTTCCACGGCACGGGGTGCGTGCTTTCCTCGGCCATTGCCGTGTTCATCGGGAAGGGATTGCCCGTGGAAAAGGCTGTGGAAAAGGCGAAACTGTTTGTGGAAAAGATGTTGAAAAGGGCACGGCCGGTGGGGAAGAGCAAAATCAAATACTTTCAATTCTAGGTTCATCTCTCGCAGCCAAAAGTAGGCGCCTCTAGGCGAGGGCGCAGAGGTCGCAGAGAAAACAACCGTAAAAACACAACTTCCGTGTCGAGAAACAGCTGTTTTGTTGTATGTTTTAATCAAATCCTTCATGCTTTTCTGTGCTCTCCTCTGCGTTCTCTGCGTCTCTGCGAGACAATAGATTTTGGTTTGCCGTGTTCACCTGTGGTTAATGAGGCAGTTCATCCGTAGTTCCCAAGGGAGGTTTCATGCGTATTGACGGCAGGAAGGCGGACGAGCTCCGCAAGCTGAAGGTCACCAGGAACTACATCAAGTCCGCCGAAGGTTCCGTCCTGATCCAGATGGGCGATACCTGGGTCATCTGCACGGCGACGGTGGAGAATTCAGTCCCGCCGTTCCTGCGGGGCAAGGGCACGGGATGGGTGACGGCGGAATACGCCATGCTGCCGCGCTCGTCGGCCCAGCGGATCCAGCGGGAGAGGGCCAAGGTCGGCGGACGCACCCATGAGATCCAGCGTCTCATCGGCAGGGCGCTCCGCTCCGTGGTGGACATGAACGCCCTGGGAGAACGGTCGGTGCTGATCGACTGCGACGTCGTCCAGGCAGACGGCGGGACGCGCACGGCGTCCATCACCGGGGCCTACATCGCCCTTGTTGATGCCCTCAGGCATGTGAAGAAACAGGGAATGATCGCCGCTGTTCCGGTCATGGACCATCTGGCCGCGGTAAGCGTCGGCATCGTCGACGGCAAGCCCCTGCTTGACCTCTGCTATACCGAGGATTCAAGCGCCGAAGTGGACATGAACCTGGTGATGACCGGAAAGGGCGGGATCGTCGAGATCCAGGGCACTGCCGAGGGGGAGCCGTTCTCCAAGGCCGAGCTGGCTAAACTGTTGGCCCTGGGGGAGAAAGGGATCAAGACGCTGATCAGGAAGCAGAAGGAGATGCTGAAGTAGGAACGTAACGATCGCTCATGTCCCTCATTACCATTTTCCTCATTTCCTTCGGGCTCATCTTCACCGCCGAGCTGGGCGATAAGACGCAGCTCATGGTCCTGACCCTGGCGCTCCGCTACGGCGGCAGGCCCGTGCTGGCCGGCGCGTTCCTGGCCTTCGCGCTCCTGTCCGGCAGTGCGGCGATCGTGGGCAAAGGCCTTGGTGAACTCCTGGACCAGGACCTGATCACCCGCATCTCGGCCTGGGTGTTCATCGCCTTTGGTATCTATATGCTGATAAAAAAGAAGGAGGAAGAAGGCGAGGAGGCGCGGCCGTCGGCCCGCGCCGGGTTTGCCGCCGCGTTCGGCATGATCGCCATCTCGGAGATGGGGGACAAGACCCAGATCGCGACACTCCTGCTGTCGGTCAAGTATCAGAGCTTCATTGCCGTGTTCCTCGGAAGTCTCGCCGCGCTCACCTGCGCGACCCTGCTCGGCGTTCTTGTTGCCGGCAGGCTCCACAAAGTCATCCCCGTGAAGTATATCTCACCGCTTTCCGGCGGCCTCTTCATCCTGCTCGGGGCCGGGACCTTGCTGTTCGCGTAGCATTCCCTCCGGCCTGATGATCGTCGTCCTGCAGAGGAACCTTTCGCAAAAATGGTTCGCGATACCGTCCATCCTGTCCGGGGTGCGGGGGTGTACGAGGCGGTATTCAGGACGGCTTGACCGGAAGTGCTATTTGCATTTAACATGCTCTAATAGTTTGTTTATGGTGTCGAGCAAGCTTCCGCATAATGTCCCATAGTTGCTGCCGCCGCAATGGTAAACCTGTTCATTGAATATCATTTTATCATTTTTAAAGATGGATAAAGATTCGACGGTACCGCCTGTGCAGCCATCATAGGAAGATCTATCACATCGCTCGAATTCATTTGCAGCCAGGGCGGCTGTAAGACTATTGAAAAATGCCGGCAGCTCAATGGTATGGTTACTCGAAATAATATTCCCATAGCTGTCAACAACGCAGCTCGATGAGTCTTTGGTAACTTCAATGGTATGACTTCGGTGGTATTCAGGAGGCACAGAGCGATCTTTAAAGTGATAAACAATTTTAGATGCGTCCGGCAACTCATCTGTTGGAATCGATGCTTTGGATGCACAGCCGAAGAGCACCAATGAGACGGACAGGAGCAGTGTTTGAGGAAAAGAAGAGATATGCATCATAGGAACTGACCCTCAATCGTGTTTATTGACTGGCAACAACAAGGGGATCAGCGCTCCCCTCGGCAATACCGAAAAACCGTTGTTGAAGTGCCGTCCCGGCAGCATCGATTTCAGCGATGGACATGCCAAACCACTCTCGCGAATATATGCCTGATGCTTTGAGTTGTCAACGCTGTTGATCCATGTTAAAAGGGCATGCGCTGAGGAATACGGTCTGCAAATGCATGCGCTGCCGGGGGTCGCCCCTTCAAACCCGGTCGCTTCTTGCCGGGGAATCGCCGGCACAGGGTCAGAAATGCAGTTCTATCCCGGCGATGAAGCTCTTCGCGAGGACCGAGGTGAACTCGGTATCCTGCGCGCCGACAGCGATCGTGTTGATGCTGAAGACCTGCAGGCGCTTCGTCGCCTGCCATTCGAGAATGGCTGAGACCTGGCCCGATCGCTCCTCCAGGCTTCGCACATAGCGCAGCATCACATCCAGTACGTTCCTGATCTCCCGTTTCTGCACCTGGGCCATGAGATACCAGCGCCGCAGGAACGACGTCCCGGTGTTCATGGCCCCGGCGAGCGTCAGACGCGACAACCCCCCGAGCGCGCTGTCATCAAAATACTGCGCGGAAGCGTTCCTTCTGAACGCATAGTAGCTCTCCGCATCTGCATCATCGTACCCTGCCGCGTTGTAGAGTAGCTCCAGGCTCACTGACTCGCCGGAAAGGAACGTGTAGGCCCCGCCCGCGGTCACGGTGGCAAAATACCGGTTCGAGCCCTCGTAACGCCGGGTGAAGCCGCCGCCAAGCGGGTTCGCCGAATCAGGTTCGGGATAGAACGCGTCATTCCCCTTCGACACGATGCCGTCGTAGTACAACACCACGGCGTCGCTTGCCGTCCATTGACCGTAGCTTCCGAAGCGGAACCGCTCATTCTGCTGTGCGTAGCCGATGACGCTGACCTGCGAGCTGCCGCCCAGGATGTCCGCCTTCACTGCGCGGATGGGGGAGAGGCTCCTGCCGGACGCGTCCTGTTCACGCCGGGTTTCGCTGATGCCGATGATCGTGATCGAATTGCTCGGCATGTAGACGATGCGGGAAAGGTACTTGCCCTCCACCTCCGACTTGGGGTTCGCTTTTTCCGTGTCCTTGAACAGGATATTCGACGGGCTTACCAGAAAGGACGCGCCCCACAGGAGCTTTTCCTTCCCGAACGAGATGAAGAGTTCATTCAAGGGCTTCACCTGCGTCATCCACTCGTTCACGAAGAACCGCGCCTCGCTATCCTGCCCGCCGGCGGGCGCGCCGTCTCGCCACCAGGTTGCAGCTGCAGTGACGCGCGGTTTGAACGACCAGTTGAAGTAGGTGGTGTCCGCAAAGAGGTCCGGACGGAGCTCCATCGTCGCCGAATATCCCGGGAGTTGAAGGAAGGCATTGTCCGGATTCTGAGATGAATGGGCAGGGTCCTGCAATTCACCGGACAGCAGCAGGCGTGTGTTCGACCTGAACCAATCGTACGCCTCCTGGTTCAGCTGTTCTTCCGCCAACGCCGCGTTCGGCATTGCCAGCAACGCGGCGCACAGGAGAAGGTAGTTGCGATATCTCTTTCTTCGCTCGCAGTTCATATCGAAACCCCATCCTTAGTGTCCTCGTCGTCCTTCTGCGGCGCAAAGAATGAGCGGCCGCATCTCATTCCGCAATCCGCAATTGGTTATCTCACCAGCAGGTTCAGGTTGAACGTCGAATCGGGTACCGCCTGCACCCTGACGTTGGAGTACTTGAGCATGGTCACCTTGTCCGGCCGGATCGCATCATGGATCGTGAGTTCGGACACGAAGGGAATCTCTTCGCCTGGTGTTGTCCTGACCCGGTTGTCGTACTTGAACTCCGCGGTCTTGAAGAGCTTGCCTGAGATCGTATAAAAATCCGCCTTCACGCCCACCAGCCGTTCCTTCGAGACCCAGTACCGGATCCGGTCGTAGGTCACGTTCTTTCCCGCCGCCTTCAGGTCCAGGACATAGCAAGCTTCCCCGTTGATGGCCTCATCCCCGGACAGTACGCCGCTGTAATCCTCTGCATAGTTCGTCGAGGCGATGTCGCCGTTCGCCGCGTCGCCCATGAGCTTCTGGCGGGGCGAGATGGACACGGGTTTCTTGAGACCCGAACGGATGAACCACATGTTCCGCTCCACCATCAGCACCGTCCGGTCATTGATCGCCGGCGGGCTTGTGTAGCGCGCAAGGGTGTTGTCGCCTTTCACCTTCACGTTCAACCCCCTTGTTTCCGGCGAACCGTCCTCGTTCGTCGTGATCGAAATGTCCCAGACGATGCCCTCGAGGTTCCCCCGTGCCCGGTCTGCGTGGGCAAGAATGTCCTTAACGGTCCGTTCCTGGGCGAGAATCTTCTGCCCGCTTGCTCCCAGGAACACCAAAATAATCAGTATGATTGCCCGTCTCTTGTTCAGCATGTTCCACCTCGCTCGATCAATGTACCGCGTCTATCCTGTTGAACAGCTCCTGGACGGCCCGGGGGGACGCCTCTCCCGATGACCGGTGCCGGACTGTTCCGGCATTGTCGATAAGGATGATATTCGATACGCCTTTTGTCAGCTCGTAGGCCTTGAATACCTCGCCCTTCCAGTCCATGAGGATGCTGTCCCCGTCCTTTTTGAAGTCGCTCCTGATCTTCCCCTTCAGGAAGAACGGCACGCTGCTCACATCAGCAATGCCGAGGATAACGACGCGCTCTCCGTACCGCTCCCTGATGGCCTGTTCCCAGCCGCGGTTCTGTGCCTTGCCTTCCTTGTCGCTCGCGATCAGCACCACAACTCGTCCTTCGTATTCCCGCAAGCTGACCGTCTTCTCGTACTGATCCTGAAGCGAGAACTCCGGCGCCCGGGCATCGGCCGCCGGCCGGGCCCCCGCGGTCCCGGCCAGCA
>JAGVOT010000016.1 GCA_020052615.1 Nitrospirota bacterium
GCCCCCTCGTACGTCATGTCCGCGAAGAGGCTCACCACCCCGACGAGAACGACGAATTTGAGCGCCGAATCCGCTTTCTTCATTATGGACACCTCCGTTATTTCAGCCGCCCCGGATCCGCTGGAGAACGCTCTCCATCTCGAGGACCAGGGTGATGATCATCTCGATGAGGGGGTCGAGTTCCCTATCGAGACCCTCCGCCACGTTCCCGTAACGCACAAGCCGCGATGCTTTCGCCTCTTCGAGGATCTGCCAGCAGTACGGCAGCTTGCCGAACGCTTCATCGCTGGCCCGGCGGTCCTGTTTTTCCAGGGAAAACCGGCTGCCTGCCTGTTCGATCGCCTCCCGGATGTTTAGAATTCTCGCCAACAACAGGTGCTTCGCGTCGTCCGGCAAATCGTTCTTCCACTCGTAGAGAATTCCGGCGTAATCTTTCTGGTCCAACATCCCCTCGATGCGGCGCATATGTTCTTCGATAATGCGCAGGACCGCGGTAACGCCTCTTTTCTGGAATTCGTTCATCATCGCGGGAAAGCGGGACATCGGCCCCCGGGACAACATGTTCGCGGCATAAAAAAACTCCTGCCCAACGGGTGTCGGGTAGGAGTCATCGGCCTCGAGGTCCTCGAGGCGGTCCACGGCGAACTCCATCGCCTGTTGCTTTGCTGTTTCTTACATTATATCCCACCGACGAGTCGTCAGTAATTGCCTTTTCCGGGGATGACGTGCCTCACCCCACCACGAGGGTTTTCCACGTCTCCATGCCTCCGGGGGATAAGATGAATGTGGCAGTGAAATATCGTTTGCCCTGCTGCCTCGCCGATATTAACCCCAACGTTGAATCCGGCAACGGAAGCATCTTCCTCCCTGATCGCATCCTTCGCCCAAAGGAGGAGATCGTTGCAAGCTTTCATTTCCGAGGCCCCAAGGTCGAACCACCCGGAAACATGGCGTTCAGGGATAACCAGGGTGTGGAGAGGGGTCACCGGGTATCTATCCCGGATGACGAAGGCCAGCTCATTCTGCGCAATGGTGCGATCTTTGGGGAAATCGCAGAACGGGCATCCTTCCGACTTGTTTTCGCAAGATTCATTCATCGATGCCGATTCACACCGCGCCGAAGATCCGCCGATACAAGTCTTCGCCATAGCTCGTTGGCAACGGTTCGCCTTCGACGAGTCGAAACGTTCGCCGCCCGTCGGCCAGCCTTTCTGCACGAAGGAACAGGTCGGCGTCCTTCCTCGCGAGGTAAAACCGTTGCGACAGATCGAACAGGTGGGTTACGTAGATCACCTTGATGCCGGTTTCCAACAGAGCCCGGACAATTTGCCTCGCGATCTCCGAACCTTCTCTCTCGTTTGTCGAGGCGAACGACTCGTTGAGCAGAACGATGCTGTTCGGGGTCATGCCGTCGACGATTGAGCTCATTCTGCTTAGCTCTTCGTCGAGCTTCCCGCTCCTCATGCTGCTGTCTTCTTCCCGCTTGTAGTGCGTAAAGATGCCATCGCAGACATTGGCACGGAAAGACTCCGCCGGTACGAACATGCCGCACTGCATCATCAGCTGGGCAAGACCGATTCCTCGCAGGAACGTCGACTTGCCGCCTCGGTTGGCGCCGGTGATCATCACGAGCAACTTGTCATCAGCGCTCACGTCGTTGCCGACGACTCTCTCCTTCACGCTCAAACTCAGACAGAGATCGTACAGTCCCCGAACGGAGAGGATGGCCTTGCCCGCGGCGAAGGGCTCGGGAAAGCAGATTGGCTCCCTCTTCTTGGCTAGCCGGTCACGCAGGTTCAAGCAACCGACGTAAAAGCCCAACTCCGATCGCAACATGCTAAAGAAGCTCAGAATATGATCGGTCGACTGACCGAGCGCGCCGGCGACAAGGCTGATTCCCCGGCCCCTCAGCTCCGACAACGCCCTGAAGCCGCTTTCATCGCGATCAGCGATTTGATACTCGTAAACGGAGCGGTCTCTGAGGAGAAGCTGCTCCATCCGGGCCTGAAGCCGCTCCATCCAGCTCTGTTTCGTATGCCAGGGTTTGCGAAGTACGTAGTGAGTACCTTTATTCCCATTATCCAATCCGGCACTCATCAGAACGCCGTCTCGAAATGCAAGTCGTCGTAGATGGTCCTCGACGCTGCCCAGGTATTCATCGTCAAGCTCCTTGGCAAGTATGCGGAAGAGTGTCGTAAGACCTTCGGAGCGAAATTTGGCGCCATGCGCATCCGCAATGTGCCTGAGCCTCTTGAGCAGGTCCACGAACTGCTTGATCACCTCGACGGACCGATGCAGCATCCCTTCGGGGTACTGGCCCCAGCTCCAGACCTTCTTCTCGCGTTCGATTGCCTCCACGGCAATGGCGTACATCTCCCTGACGATGGCGGATCGCTCCAGGCAATCGGCAAGGATGTGCTGGCGATAGAGGATCGCCTCCGGTTCATCGAGGCTCGCCAAGACGGCCTTCTTCGCTACTTCGAGCAGGAACTTGTCCCCGACGGCCATCGCGCCGAACAGCGTGTCCAGCTCCAGGTCTTGCGTCAACACCGCTTCGTTCGGTGATATATCCCCTTCCAGGTCAAAATCCCGATCTATGTACATCAGAAAAGCCTTCACGGTGCGATCCGCCCCTTTACGCTCTCGTAGGTGAGGCGGTACTTCTCCGCGATCGCCATGGCGTAGGCAAGCCCGTCGGCAGGCCTTCTGACGATCTTGAATGTCCGCCGTGCCGGATCCTCGCGATCCACCGTGCTGACCATGCTTACGGTGGTTTCACTGAACGACGCCAACTCATCAAGGAACGTCACGGACACACAGAGCATGTCGCGCCGGATGATCCGTTGCATGACCTGTTTGCCGAGAAACAGCGCGTCACTCAGTGTCGTGGAGCTGAAGCTTTCGTTCATGATGAGGATGCTGTTGGGCGTCGCCCGCTCGAGGATCCCGTGAATCCTGAGCAAATCATCCTCCAGCTTGCCGCTCAGGTTCTGGAGGTCTTCCTCCCTCTCAAAGTGGGCAAACAATCTGTCGAAGAGAAAAAGCCTCGCTTCCCTGCCCGGCACGGGACAGCCGATACTGGCCAGGTAATGGAGCTGTCCAATCGTGCGGGCGAATGTCGTTTTCCCGCCCTGGTTCGCTCCGGACACGACAAATATGCGTTCCGGGTCCTTCAGGTAGAAGTCGTTGGTCACCACGGGTGCGCTTTTGCGGATGAGATTATTCGCCAGGGCAAGGTCAAATACCTCATGGCCATAGACTTCCTTGGATCGGTCGGTGACGGTGGGATAGCAGAAGAGCAGCCCGGCGGGTTTGAAGCGCCCGATGTGCTCGAGACACGCGACGTAGAACTGTACTTCCCGGTCATAGTCGCCGATCGTGTCATCGAGGTAGTCGCGATGGCGATGGCAGTACTGGTCCAGGGACGAGAAGATATCGGGATACCGCAGTGCGACCAGGTCCAGTACGGCCGCTTCAACATGGTTCATGTCCGGATCGGAGGAGAAGTCGAACCGGTATTCTCTCACCGATCCCTGCTTGAACTTCTCGAATGTCTGCAACACATCCGCGCTGTAGTCAGGTTCCGAACCGAATCGGCTGACCTTAATGCGGTTACCCTTTATGTGGAGGCAATATCTGACGCCGGACAGATCGGCCTTGAGCTTCTGCGTTTCGGCGAGAAGCGACGCAAAGTCGCCGGACTTGGTGTAGGTCGTCAGATACTCGCGGAAGGCCAGGAAGCCGCGCGATCGTAAATCTGCGAGCGTCAGATCATGGGTCAGACCGCTGACGGCGTCGCAATAGATGTCCGCGGCTTCCAGGAACCAGCGTTCCTTCTGGTATTTGTACTGAAGTTTGTCTGCTTGAGCGAGATGGCCGCGCATCACCCGCATCTTTTGGGCGAACGACTTGATGTGCCCGAATAGCTCCTGATTCTCAAGGTCCCGCAGTATGTCATGGCGATAATAGATCGTCTCGACACGCCTCAACGGGGTGTAGAAGAAGGGCTTCAGGTTGTATTCTTCGCGGCCGGCCGTGATGGACGCAACAATCTGGTCCAGATTCAGGTCAGTGAA
>JAGVOT010000086.1 GCA_020052615.1 Nitrospirota bacterium
AGCAATCTCGTCGTTAATCTTTTCAAGCACTACGGGATTGCTTCGTCGCTCACGCTCCTCGCAATGACAGCTAAAGAGGCCTTTTTCAACAGCCTGTTAGACGCTGAGACAAAATCTGCATTGCAGTATCCGCAGTTATCAGGCTTTTTATCGGTGAATATCTGTGTCAAAGGTCCTGTTGATCCTGTCTGATGTTGAAGCGAATCAGGTTGACCCGAACTTCCCAAACAGGTTATTATCCCCGCATGCATGCATGGCACGGGAATATGCTCGTCGTCGATCTTTCCGCCGGGAGAACGCGCAGTGAACCGCTCGACGAAGAAATGCTCAGTGCCCGGCTCGGCGGCAGGGGGCTGGGCGTCCATCTGATGAAGGACTTCATCGCCCTCGATCCCTTCGATGAGCGGATGCCGCTCATATTCTCCGTCGGCCCGCTCTGCGGGACCGCAGCTCCCACCTCGTCCCGCATGTCGCTCGTCTCCCGCTCGCCGCTGACCGGCACGATCTTCGACTCCTCGGTGGGCGGAACGTTCCCTCTCAAGCTCAAACAGGCAGGCTACGATGCCGTCATGATCACCGGCAAGGCACAGGACCCGGTCTACCTCGAGATCAACGAGTCCCGGCCTGTGATCAGGGACGCCTCGTGGCTCTGGGGAAAAGGGTGCATCGAGGTGAACAAGCTCTTCGAGGGCTCCGGCGAGGTGGCCAGCATCGGGCCCGCCGGAGAACGGCTGGTCAGGATGGCGAACATCATGGTCGGTGGCGCGAATTCCGTCGGCAGGGGCGGCATGGGCAGTCTCATGGGCGCGAAAAATCTCAAGGCCATTGTGGCGGCTGGCGGCTCGAAAAAGCCGACCATTGCTGACCAGGCGCTCTTCCAGAAGGCCTATGAAGACGTCATGCGGCTGCTGCGCGCCTCGCCCGTCGTGATGGGCGAGCTGGGCCTGTCGGAGTACGGCACGTCAGCGCTCGTGGACATCGTGGGCCAGCGCAGGATGGCGCCGACGGAGAACTTCCGGAAGACGTGGTATCCCCAGGCCCACCTCTATTCGGGACCGGCCCTGAAGAAGGCATTCGGCTTCAAAAAGGAGGGGTGCGCTGTCTGCCCCATCCAGTGCAAGAAGATCACCACCTGCGGCAGACCGATCCCCGAGTACGAGACCCTGTCCCATTTCGGCGCGCTGAACGCCAATCCCGACGCGGAATCCATCATCCGGGCCAATATCCTTTGCAATAACGTGGGCCTCGACACGATCTCGACGGCAGCGACCATAGCGGCCTACGGCGAGGCGCGTGGGGCGTTCCTGATCTCCGATGACATCCTCGACATGGTCAGAAAGATCGCCTACCGGGAAGGGGACGGTGACAAGCTGGCCGAGGGCTCGAAGCGGTACTGCGAGTCCATCGGCAGGCCCGGTCTCTCCATGACCGTCAAGGGCCTTGAAATGCCGGCCTACGATCCGCGTGGCTCCTACGGCATGGCCTTGGCCTACGGCACGTCCAACCGCGGCGCCTGCCACCTCCGCGCCTATCCCATCAGCCAGGAGATCCTCCGCAAACCTGTTGCCACGGACCGTTTCAGCTTCGACGGCAAGGCGCGGCTCATCAAGATCTCCGAGGATACGAATGCCGTCGTCGATTCGCTCTCGGTCTGCAAGTTCGCTTTCCTCGGCGCGTCCATCGAGGAATACGCCCAACTGCTGGCCGGGGCAACAGGCATAGCCTACACGGGCCAGGGGCTTTTGAAGACGGGCGAGGAGATCATCGCCCTTGAACGGGAATACAACGAACGGAACGGCTTCGGCGAGAAGGACGATCTCCTGCCGGAACGGTTTTTCACCGACGGGGGAAGCTCAGGAGAGGGTATCGATGTCCCCGCCCTCGACCGGGCGCGGTTCACTGAAGAG
The DNA here is from genome assembly GCA_020052615.1 of Nitrospirota bacterium. Lineage (GTDB taxonomy): Bacteria > Nitrospirota > UBA9217 > UBA9217 > UBA9217 > JAAXXJ01. The sequence goes on from JAGVOT010000086.1 coordinate 1,908, forward strand.
ATGCAGCGGTATTACAGGATCAGAAGTAAGAAGTAAGAAGTCAGGGACCTACCGGGCGGTCCACGTTGTTGTCCATTTCAGGAACAGCATGAACCACGGCGTTGCGTGCATGAAGAGGTCGAACCAGTCGACGGGCCGCTTGAGCGTGCCATGCTTCAGCATCACGAGCTTCTCCCACAGATGGGGCGGATTGTAGGGCGCGAGCCCCAGGGTCAGACAGAGAAAGACGTACATAGCCCAGGGCTGTTCGGCGATGAAACGCATGGCGGCCTCCTGACAGTTCATTATACCTGAAAAGGCGTGCTCTCGCAGCCGACAGTAGGCGCCTCCAGGCGAGCCGCAATGCAAAGAAAAGCCTGAAAAAGAGGCGTTTTTTTATGAACATGCAGTAAAGCAGTCTTTGCGGCTTTGCGAGAGAAAATGATTTTAAGATTACTCTGCGTTCTCTGCGCCTCTGCGAGAGACGATCTTGATCGTCGGTTTTAGGATCATCTCATGAAAAATCAGAATACAGATAATAACGTCGACCAAGCTTTGTCGACATTCCTTGAAGGTTTTTCCTGAGCCCAGGCCATCCTGTCGGTCTACGGCGGGCGGTCCGGTCTGGACCGCGAAACAGCACTCCGGGTCGCAGGCGCATTCGGTGCGGGCATGGCACGGACCGGAGAAACCTGCGGCGCCGTGACGGGCGCGCTCATGGTCATCGGGCTGAATCATGCCAAGATGCGGAAGGACGATGATGACGGCCGCGAGCGGGCCTACGCGCTGGCGCAGGAGTTCATGGATGCCTTCCGGGAGCGCAACGGGGCTCTTCTTTGCCGGGAACTGCTGGGCGTCGATGTAAGCACGCCGGAAGGAATGAGGGCGGTTCGCGAGAAGGACCTGTTCAGGAGTGTCTGCCCGAAGTTCGTGAGGGACTCAGCGGAGATCCTGGAAGGGCTGCTGTGATTGGATAAACTATCGATCTATATTGAGCATTGCTACGGGCAACACAATCCTGTCGAATTCAACCTGCAAGTCTCTAAGTTCAATCAGCACATACATCATCGAAACAGTGGTCCATAACGCCTGGTCAGCAGCGCGGCGCCGGCGATCAGACTGCCTTTCGAGTCGCTTTATCGCCAGAAGAGGTGGTTGAGCTGTCGTTCGTCCCGGTCTGCTGCGTAAAAGCCTCAAATCCGAGAAAATCAGTCTCGCCATGGACGCGTTCATGCCGCCGGAAGAGCAGTTCCAGGATGAAGAAAATATGTCTCATAGTACCTCCTCGGTCTCTCGTTATCAAATCATCGGCTCATCCAAGTGACAGACTGTTGTTGTGCACCTCGCAACAGTGTATAAAATGACAAGGATTTTCTACGAGTATAGCAGAGCTGTGCTGCGATCGTTTACAAATCAAATTAATTTACCGCAGATGAGCGTTTCCATGCAGGATGGTGAGAAAAATGCGCAGGATGACTGTTGGAACTTTCGGTCTGCGATTCGGAGATCAGGATGTTCTCTTTTTCAGAGCCACAGCGGCCTTGATGATCAGCAGCAGCCAGGGGACGCCGTGATAGAACAGGTCGAACCAGTCGATGGGCCGGGATAGTTCACCGTTCTTCAGCATTACCAGCTTCTCCCAGATATGGGGAGGTGCGAAGGGCGCAAGTCCCAGGGTCAGGCATCCGGCGATCACCAGCCCCCATGGCAGTTTTCTGATGAAATTCATAGTGTTGCCTCCTTTTTTTGTGCTCTCGCCCTGCCATCCTCGTTGGAGCCAGGAGCGAGCGCTTCCCCGCGGCTTGCTGCGGCTTATCGAGCGATGTGAATAATTAGTTCAACCTTGAGGATCGAAGCTCCATGCAGTTTGCTGCGGGGAGCTTAACCGATCCGATCCGTCTTCCTGTCGACGAAACGCGGCAACGTCCGCCCTGTCTGCGCCGGCGAGGCCCCTTTGCCGCGGTGGTATAATAGGAGTAAGGGCGGTTACCGACATGTTGCGGAGGTGAAAGCTATGTGGCTCAAGATCACACCCGATATGGACCTGATGATGGAGGTCGACCTTCAGGGGATCGACGAACGGTCGAGAGATTACGATGTTCAGCTCTTTGAAGAAGTCGTACACGACGCATTGATGGAACGGCTGAAAAAGGTCTTTGCCGAAGAAGACATCGCTCTCCATTTTGTGAATGTGGGCATTGCCCGGGAGAAGTATATCAAGGCGAAGGCGGCATAGACAGTGGATGGTCTCAAGCTCGTCTGATGAGGACAGCCGGACATCCGTTCGGGCCGGTTATTCTTTCCTCTTCGCATCCCTGACAGCGCGCGCCTGGTGACTTACTTTCGTTCCAGCACAAGGACCTGCCGTGGCGTCTCGGGTTTGTATTGCCGTGCCTCTAGGGTTGGTCCTCCATCATTCCGTACATGTACATATAGATATGTCTAGATATGTCCCGTGAAGCAGCCGGGATTATTCTTCGTCCTCTTCGGCGCGCTGTATCTTGCCTGCTATCAGAGTAAGCAGCCCGCTACCGGCAGACAGCAGGTCCGCAACCTCATCTTCTACGCCGGTGGTGCGCTGCTACCGTTGTGCCTCGTCGTCATCTGGAGCGCCCTTTCCGGATCGATCGACCGCTTCTGGTTCTGGACCGTCACCTACGTGCGGGAATACGGGACCATGGTCTCCTGGACCGTCGCCCTCTCCCGGTTCACCGTCGGGGTCTCCCGGCTGGTCGATGGCTTTACATGGCGCTCGGCGGCGCGCTTGCGCTGATCACCGCCCTCGCGAAAAGAACCGTCCTGTCCTCTCTTTTGAAGAAGTATGCCTTTTCCGCATACAGGCCTAGGGCCACGGCAAGGGTGAAGAGCAAGGGGGAACCCCCTGCAGAAAGAGCTGGCCCATGTACGCATACTCGCCTTCGTCACGTTCCAGCGGAATGTCGAGGAGGCGTATGCGTACGGCAACGACGAAGAGAAGCACGATAGCGAGCGCGATCCAGGCGCGGTCCGGGAACGGCCTGGATGACTCGACCGGTAGTGCCTGTATCTTTCCGGGGCGTTTGCTCATGGCTTTACATAACGAAGGAGGTTTGCGGCGGCTTCATGAAGTTGCACCGGTGATGCTTATCGGCGCTTTTTCTCCGCCATCCGGAAATACTCCTCGCGGCACCTGTTCTCAGCCTCCGCCATCTTCATGAAAGCGTCGCGGAAGTCCTTTTCGCCTGCGGCGAATATGCCGTGGCCATAGACGATGCAGACGCCTTTTTGTTTCATTGCCTCCGGGACGGACCTTGCCATGCCGCCGGCGCCGGTCTCTCCCGCCACGATGGGCACGCCGCAGACCGAGCGGGCGCGGTCACAGAGGCGGTTGCAGTCCCGGATCGTGCAGTTCTTCTCATCACACAGCATGGAAAGCACGATGCTGAACCGGGGATGGCCGTGCAGTACGGCTCGCCAGGCCGAGTCCCGGTAGATGGCGCGGTGTGTAGGCAGCTCCGACGAGGCCGAGAGCCCGGCGGTGGAGGAGCCGTCGACCGGCACGGGGTCGATGAATCCCTCAAGCTCGTCGAGGGACGACGTTGTCTGGCTGATATAGATCGTCTTCCCGTCAAAGTAGCTGATGTTCCCGAAGAAGGAGTCCACATAGCCCTTCTCGACGGTATACCGGCCCGTGCGGCAGATCTCCGCGTAGATCCGCTCCCTCGCCCCCTGGGGGAGAGGGAGCGAGTTCGGGGAACGGCGGAGACCGGCGCTCCCTTCCAGCGGACCTTCCGCAAAGGTCAGGCCGCTCAGGTCGGGCGACTTGTTCCATTTCTGCTTGAACCCTTCGAAGATAATATGTTCGTTCGGCAGTTTGAACCCGTCGGTCAGGACATCGAGACAGTATTTGACGAAGGTGGTGTGGAAGATCGTGGAGAAACCGATGTAGGCCTGCTCCACGGTGACCCCGCCGGCCGAAACGACGCCGAGGCCCTCGATGATCACTGCCTTGCGCTCTTTGAGGCGCCGGACGATCATTGTCGTAACGTCGCTTGTCGGCGCGCCTTCCCACTCCTGCTTCCTGATGAAGGGGATGTCATGGAGAAATCCCTTGGTCTCGCTGTCCTTGGGCACGAGGCGGTCCGTTCCGGGGTCCGCCCGCGCAACGAGCAGGTCCGCGAAAGGGAGGGTGGGCCTGGCGAAGAGCAGGGCCGCGATATCCAGCCCCTCGAAGACCGAACTGAACAGGGGCAGCCATTCGTCCTGTCTGTTGGACGATACGATGTCGTCGAGGCGGTAGAACCGGATGCTCGCCGGGACCGCGGTCCGGTCGCGCAGCAGTTTTAGGGTGTATTTTTCTATCTGATCATGCATGGCCTTCTCTGGGTTATAGCGGTATTCAGAAAATATGTCAAGGTCGTCCGCGGCTCATTGACTCCCCGAGCAAAACTGCTACAATGAAATCAATTCACCCTCACCTTCCCTCTCCCCTCAAGGGAGCGGGATGAAAGGCACACATGAAAGAATACGACATCGTCATCATCGGCTCCGGCGCGGGAGCGAACCTGATCGGGGACGCGCTGGCCCAAAACAGGACCGTGGCGCTCGTGGACAAGGGGCCTGTGGGCGGGACCTGCCTGAACACCGGCTGAATCCCCACGAAACTGCTCGTCTATCCGGCGGATAGGCTCATGGAGATCAGGGAAGCGGGGAGGTTCGGCATTACCGCGCAGATCACTGCCGTGGACTTTCCGGCCATCATGGAGCGGATGCGGAAGATTGTCGCCCGGAGCCACGACCGCATGAAAGATGCCCTGGAGAAGGCCGAGGACTTCGATTTCTACGGCGGGGAGGCGCGGTTCACCGGGGACCACACCCTGGAGGTGAACGGGAAGACCGTCAAGGGCAGGGACATTTTCATCGTTGCCGGCGTGCGTCCGATGGTGCCCGCCATCAGGGGGATCGAGAGCGTCGAGTACCTGACGAACGAGAGCGCCCTCAGGCTTACGGAACTGCCCGGCAGCATGGTCGTCATCGGCGGGGGATATATCTCCGCGGAGTTTGCCCACTTCTTCGAGGCCATGGGCACGAACGTGACGATCATCCAGCGGAACAAGCGGCTTGTGCCGGACGAGGAACCCGAAGTGTCGGAGCTGCTCAGGACCGCGCTTTCACGGCGCATGCAGATCCATGTGGATACGGAGGTGACCGAGGTCAAACAGACCGGTAAGATCGTCACGGTCACGGCAAAAGAACGCCACAGCGGCAAACAGCTGGAATTCACTGCAAGCCATCTGCTCGTCGCCGCGGGCAGAAGGCCGAACACCGATAATCTCATGGTCTCGAACACGGGGGTAAAAACGAACGAAAAGGGCTTCATTGTCGTGGACGAGTTCTATGAGACCTCGAAGAAGGGGATCTGGGCCTTCGGGGACATCATCGGCAGGAAGATGTTCCGGCACACGGCGAACCACGAAGCCGAACTGGTCTGGCACAACGCGGTCCACGGGAAAAAGTCCCGCATGAACTACCTCACGGTGCCCCATGCCGTGTTCTCCTACCCCGAGATCGCCTCGGTGGGGCTGTCCGAGGCCGAGGCGGTGAAGCTCATGGGCAAGCAGGAGGTCCTGGTGGGAAAGGCGATGTATACCGATGTGGCGCGGGGAGAGGCGATGATGGAGACCGAGGGATTCACGAAAGCCATCGTGCACCGGAAGACCGGGAAGGTCCTGGGCTACCACATCATCGGGCCCCAGGCGTCCATTCTCATCCAGGAGGTCGTGAATGCAATGGCCGCTGACGGGAACATCTGGACCGTCGCCAAGGGCATCCACATCCATCCGGCGCTGTCGGAAGTGGTGCTGAAGGCCTTCGGGAAGCTGGAACCGGTGGACGGCGAGCACCATCATCACCACGACCGGTAGCCATATCGGCATCGCAAGGCATTCCCGGTAGGCGGCTGAAGCGGTCCCGGCAGGTGGGATTTCGCGCGGAGAAGCGCCTGGTCGCTGTCCGAAATCTTGTTTTTTCCATAATTTCATTGACTTTTGCCTGCCTGCCATGGTATAAAACCCAGCTTCGCAACAACTCCATAGCGATCCACGAACATTCCCTTCATCAGGAAACCTCTTCGAGTAATTCGTGCTTTTCGCGGCAAAAAAGGGACAACCCATGCTGAAACGAACTGATCTCCGCAACATCGCCATCATTGCCCACGTCGACCACGGCAAGACCACGCTGGTAGACACGCTGCTCCGCCAGAGCGGCACCTTCCGCGACAACGAACGCATCCAGGAGCGGGTCATGGACAACATCGACCTGGAGCGCGAGCGCGGCATCACGATCATGGCGAAGAACACGTCGCTCCACTACAACGGCGTGAAGATCAACATCGTCGATACGCCCGGCCACGCTGACTTCGGCGGCGAGGTCGAGCGCACCCTCAAGATGGTGGACGGCGTGCTGCTCCTGGTGGACGCCTCGGAAGGACCGCTGCCCCAGACCCGGTTCGTGCTGAAGAAGGCGCTGGAGCTCGGGCTGCCGCCGATCCTGGTGATCAACAAGATCGACCGGCCCGACGCCCGCATCAGCGAGGTGGTGAACGAGGTCTACGACCTGTTCATCGACCTCGACGCCAATGACGCCCAGCTCGATTTCCCCATCGTGTATACCAACGCGCGGGACGGCATCGCCAAGCTGAAGATGGAAGATGAGGCGGTGAACCTCAAGCCGCTCTTCGACCTTGTCGTGAACACCGTTCCGCCGGCGGAAGGGGACGAGACAGCGCCGCTCCAGCTCCTGGTCATGAACATCATTTACAACGATTACGTGGGCAGGCTCGCCATCGGCAAGATCTTCGCCGGGACGGCCAGGGTCGGCGAACCCATCGGCGTGATCACCCAGAGCGGCGCCATGGTAAAGACCAAGATCACGTCGCTCTTCGCGTTCGAAGGCCTGAAGCGGGTGGACACGCCCAGCGCAACCGTCGGCGACATCGTGGCCCTGGCCGGGATCGAAGGCGTGAACATCGGCGACACCATCACCGATCCGGAAAATCCGAAGCCCCTGCCGCGCATTGCCGTGGACGAGCCGACGATCTCGATGATCTTCTCGATCAACAACTCGCCCTTTGCCGGCAAGGAAGGCAAGTTCGTCACCTCCCGCCATTTGAAGGAGCGGCTCGAAAAGGAGCTGTTGTACAACGTGGCGATCAAGGTGGAACCGGGCGACGCCACCGACTCATTCAAGGTCCTGGGCCGCGGCGAACTGCAGCTCGCCATCCTGATCGAGATGATGCGGCGCGAAGGCTACGAGCTGTCCGTCTCCCAGCCCGAGACCGTCACCAAGGTCCGCGATGGAAAGACCTTCGAGCCCATGGAAAACCTGGTCATCGACTGCCCCGATGAGTTCATCGGCGTGGTGACCCAGAAGCTCGGCAGCCGCAAGGGGCGCATGACCAAGATGGCCAACAACGGCCACGGCCGGGTGCGGCTCGAGTTCCGCATCCCCGCGCGCGGCCTCATCGGCTTCCGGTCTGAGTTCCTGACGGACACGCGCGGCACGGGCCTCCTGAACCACCTCTTCGACGGATACGAGCCCTGGCAGGGTACGATCGCGAAACGGTCCACCGGCGCCCTCGTGGCGGACCGGGCGGGCAAGACCACGACCTACGCTCTCTACCATATCCAGCCCCGCGGCGAGCTCTTCATCGGGGAAACCACGCCGGTCTACGAAGGCATGATCGTGGGGGAGAATTCGCGCGAGACCGACATGGATGTAAACGTGATCAAGGAAAAGAAATTGACGAACATGCGCGCGTCCGGCGCCGATGAAGCGCTCCGGCTCGTGCCTCACCGCCAGCTGTCGCTGGAACAGTCGCTTGAGTTCATCAAGGACGACGAACTGGTGGAGATCACGCCCCAGTCCATCCGGCTCCGGAAGAAGGTCCTTGAGGCGGGCAAGCGGCCGAAGAACAGGGAGAGGGCGGAGTAGGAAGAAGACAGACGCGGCGACAGTGGGACGCGGTGACGCGGAGAAATAGACAAAACAGAGAGCAGTACAGATTACCTGTCATAGAATGTTTACAGCTCAGGCCGCCTCCAACGAGGCGGCCTGAGCTGTTTGGAGGACTTTGGGAATGGTCGGTTGACACGGCGTTCAACGCCGTGATTCAATTATCCAAGGTTGTCGAACGTTGCCGGTATGATGTTTGAAAGCGCGGGGAATATATGCATACATCCGGTGACGGATTCAACATCAGCCTTGTGTATGATGGCATTGGCGACTTCCTGAATGAGCGTTGCAGCATGCGGGCCGATGATGTGAAAACCCAGGATCCTCCTGGTGCCCTTCTCGACAACTGCCTTTGCGAAACCCGTGCGCTCCATCATTGCCTCTCCCATCACGGTATCGGAATATAGGGCGCGGCCCACGAGGATCTTGTGATCGTGCCGGGCCTGCCGCTCTGTCAGGCCCACGGATGCTATCTGCGGATGCGTATAGACCGCGTAGGGGACGGAGTCAAAATCCATGCTGATCTGTTCTTTGTGCCTGGCGTTGTGCCATGCCAGTTCAGCTTCCTTGTCTCCGGCATGGGTAAACATTTTTCTACCGATGGCATCGCCAAGCGCCCAGATGAGCTTTTTGTTCGTCCGGAGATACTTGTCAACCTTTATGAAACCGGCCTTGTCCGTCTCTATTCCGGCATTTTCCGTTTTCAGCAGGTCGGCGTTGGATTTCCTGCCGGCATTGACCATTACGTGCGATGCAGAGATCCTTTTACTCCTTCCGGTTCCGGCATCCTTTACCACCACGGTATACCCATTGCCACCTTGTTGAATTTCCATTATCTCGACACCCATATGCAGTTCGATGCGTTTCTCCAATTCCTGTTTCAATAGCCTCGATATCTCCGGCTCACCAAAAGGCAAAAGCGCCGGGTTCCTGTCAATGAGCTTGACCTTCACACCCAGAGCAGAGAAGAAATGCGCATATTCAAGTGATATGAATCCGCCTCCGATTAAGACGATGTTGTCAGGCCTGCTTGCGAGTCCCAGGACGCTCTCGTTGGTCAGGAAAGGGGTCTTATCAAGTCCCTTGATCGGGGGGGCCAATGGCCGCGCACCGGTGGCTAGAAAAATCTGCTTGCCTCTGATCTTATGACCACCAGCTTCGAGGGTATGCTCATCGATGAAACGGGCCTCTTTGTTTATGAACTCGAGATTCCCGGACCCCTTGATCGCCTTTTTTATGGAATTTCTGCCCCTGGCGACGACCCTTCTCGTCCGCTCCATGACCGCGCTGAAGTCGACATCGATCCTTCCGGAACGGATGCCGAATTTTGTATTTTCCCGTGTTTCGATCATTCTGTCCGCAGTATAGATAAGCGTTTTAGAAGGTACACAACCGCTGTTAACGCACGTTCCGCCCGGATGTCCCTTATCGACAAGGGCAACGTTCAGACCTCCTGAAAGCGCTTTAAAGGCGACTCCCAGGCCCACGTCACCCGCGCCGACGACGATAACATCATATGCCTTCATGATCTCACCCCTTCACCGCAGCGGCAATGAACCTTTATCCCGTGACAAGATCAGCTTCCAGGTCTATAAAAAGCTGGACCTCCCTGCTCACCATGATGCCGTTATTCGCCATCGGCTGGTTCCACATGATCCTATAGTCTTCACGGTTTATTATGGCTGATACTGCAAAGCCCATGCTTGATCCGTCGCCGAAGGGGTCGTTTACCGGCCCTGAAAACTCTACCGAGACGGTTATCTGACGCGTTATGCCGTGGATCGTCAGGTCGCCGCTCACTTGAGCCTGGTTGCCGTTCACTGAATGTACTCTCGTAGAGATGAATGAGATGGTGGGATATTTATCGACATCAAAGAAATCCGCGCTTTTCAAGTGCTCGTCACGTTTCAGGATTCCCGTAAATATGCTTGAGGCGTCGATGGACAGTTCTATTGAAGAGTTGGTAATGTTCAGAGGATCAAAATAAACGGTCCCTCCAACTTTGCAGAACTGGCCCCGAACATTCGCGATCATCATGTGACGGACTGAAAATGCCGCTCCTGAGTGGTCAGGATCTATGATCCATTTCGTCATTTCTCACATCCTTATTTATTGTTTTGCTAACGCAGAAAACACTGCGGATCCTCGGCCAGGTAAGTGGTCCTGCCATGAGCGTGTGCAAATTCATACGCTATCGCCCTGCAGCCCCTGCATGCCGACCATTTGCTGCAGCTGCCGCATGTACCCTCATATAGGGACCTGTCCCTCAGCGAGGTCAAGACCTCTGATGTTGACCATATTTCCCGCAGGGAGTCTGTTCTGACGTTTCCAAGGGAAACAGGAAGCCTTCTGCAGGGAGTGACTGTCCCGTCGGGCAGGATCGTCAGCCCCGAGACGCCTGCAGCGCATCCGCCGGATGGAAAGGAGCCGGCATCATTGTTACCCGCCGGACTTCTGAACTGTGACGCGACGGGATCACCGGTGACGATCTTCAGATTGCCGGTATTCAGTGAGAATATCCTGCCGTACAGATCTTCCAGGACCTCCTTCGTCAGCATCTTGTTCAAAAAATTTCTGCCGCTTCCCGACGGTACCAGCCTCGAAAAGCCCAGCTTCTGAACGCCCATCGAAGAGGCGAGGGCTATCACGTCGAGAAAATAGGCCGCATTTATGTCGGAAAGCGTCGTGTTCATGGTCACTTCTATTCCCGCGTCCAGGAGGCATTGTATCCCGGAAAGGGAACGTTTCAGGCTTCCCTTGCCACGTATCGCGTCATGGATCTTCTCCGGACCCTCGATGCTTACCTGGACCCCTTTTACTTCCAATTGGGAAAGTACGTCAGCCTTATCCTTCGTGATGAGTGTCCCGTTCGACAATAGATAGACATCGAACCTTTTATCGGCAAGTTCTTCCAGTACGGAAAAAATATCCTGTCTCAGGAACGGTTCTCCGCCGGTGATATTGAAACTGGAGGAAAAGGCAACATCATAGGCCGCTGACCATTCCCCGAGCATATCAGCAACTTCACCTATGACGCTTTGGACCTCTGCCAAGGACATCTCATCCGAGCTCTTTCCGGATTGATAGCAGTGCGTACATTTAAGGTTGCATCTTTCCGTAAGATGCAGCTGAATGAAAAATTCCAGGGGAGTGTTTATCGACATTGGCTTCTTGATGATCTGAATTCAGGATTTACAACGGACAGTATGGCCCTGCAGTAGTATTGAAAGAACAGGCAGATATGCTGATCGTGCCGATATCACCGGCAGGCATCACGCATATCTGCCTTTTTTGGCTGCCGAACCGGCAACGTTAGCTCTTTCAGCCCTTTCACTTGCGGCATGTTTTCCCAGGATGGTCTTTTGCAGACTGTTTGAGATTATCCCAGAAAGCAGCCTCTTTCGAGAGATCTTTTGCCGACAATGTCTTCTTCATCCTTCTTTCACCTCCTTTCCGTCTATATGATCGCCCATACAGTATAGATGTTATCTTTATTATAGCATGGCTGATGCCCGGAGGTTCCGGTCAGCCATCTTGCCGCAACAGTACATTATTCTGCATTTGGATCGGGGAGATCTTGAGCTTTCCGTTCGTTCCCTTTCTCTTCATCGCTGTAAAGGATCCGGGATTCTCCGGTCTTTGTGTTCACCTCGACGCAATATTCTACCTCTTTCCCGTTCAGGTAGATCTTTGACCGTACGTACTTCGTCGTCTCGCATTGGGGACAGAATTCAACGTTTCCGCAATGCTGAATATCCCGTTGTTCCAGCTTGCCGCCGCATTTCTCGCACGCATTCATTTTGGTCTCCATGTATTATTCCCTGACTCGAAGCACCGGTCCAGGAGTGCCTTGAGGAACGGTTTCACCGGGAGAAATGCATTCTCATATGATAACCTCATTCAAATTAAGAACCGGGCCTTAGATGCGTCACAGTTAGGTGGCTGGATCTAAAGTGACTATAATGGCTGTTTACTGCCCATGTCTTCCCCTGTTTACCCGGGTTGTCTTACCCGCTATTGCATTATCAGGGATAAATCGAAAGAACTATCCGCCAGATCACAAATAGCGCTCCGGGAAGCGCAAGAATTGCCGCAAGTCTGCTCCAAAAAACAGCCTTGGAAAATTGAGACGAGATATTGTCTTCTGCTGTTTTTTCCCGTTTGGACAGCTCAGACAATGCGCGTGTATAGAATTCGTGCTCTTCCGTGTATTTGGACAAACAGGCATTCAATTCAGCGTTAGACTTTTTAGAAAATTCCGGATCGTAGTCCATACATGGTCCTCCTTGTCGTGACGTAAAAAGAGCAGGGCCTGTGCAACCGCGCCATTAAAGTACAACAGAATCGACGGCTCAATTGCGTCTTGCCCGTTCTTGCTGGACAGAAACTACGCGCGTAACGGCTTTTTGTGTTTGATGAACGTCCCGTTCCGGTATTCCTCGAAGGCCGTCTCCAGTTCCTCTTCGGTGTTCATCACGATCGGTCCGTACCAGGCAACCGGTTCGTTAAGGGGCTTCCCCGAGATGAGCAGAAAACGCACCGGTTCCCTGTCCGCCGTGATCACGCACTGGTCGCCGTCCTCGTAGAGACAGAGGCTCCCGTTCTTGATCTTGCCGCTCTTCTCCTTGTCGAAAGATCCCGTTCCCGCGATCACATACGCCAGGACCGTATGGACGCGTTTGGTGTCGTGGGTGAACTGCTTGCCGGCGGGCACGGTCACGTCAAGATACTCCGGATCGATTACCACGTCCTTTACCGGACCCTTGTGCTTCCCCACGGTTCCGCAGATGATCCTGACCGTCGCGCCGTTCTCCAACGTCACTTCGGGCACCTGGTCGCGCTTGATGTCGCGGTAGCGCGGGTCCATCATCTTGTGCGACCGCGGAAGGTTTGCCCAGAGCTGGAATCCGCCCATGCGTCCGGCCTTGTCTCCCTGCGGCATCTCCTGGTGCACGATGCCGCTGCCCGCGGTCATCCACTGCGTGTCTCCGGCCGAGATGACCCCCTTGTTGCCCATGCTGTCGCCGTGTTCGACGCTCCCTTCGATCACGTAGGTGATCGTCTCGATGCCCCGGTGCGGATGCCAGGGGAATCCCGGGAGATAACGGGCAGGGTCGTCGGACCGGAAATCATCGAGCAGGAGAAAGGGATCGAATAGGTGGGTCTCGTGAAAGCCGAAGACCCGGTTCAGGTATACACCGGCACCCTCGATCGTCGGTTTGCTATGGATGATCTTCTTGATCGTTCGCGTCTTCTTCATGTCATTACTCCTTATGAACAGTTCATATCTTGTCTTTTCTTGAACATGTCGTACGGGTTGGAGAGAAAAAGGGGGACCGCTCCCCAGCGGCCCCCCGTACTGCATTCCCACCTGGTTACTGCTGCTGCACTACTACTTCCTGTCCGACAGCGCACGGTCCACGGACAACGCGCCTCCGCCTTTGATGATCAGAGCGATCGCCATGGCGATCACGAGGAGATGAAACTCGAAGCCCTCTCCCTTCTGCTGACCGAACCAGTTCATGAAGAACCCGTGCTGCCAGTGAAGCATGTAGACGGCCACCACCATGTTCACGCCGATCCCGAAGGCCGCCACCCGGGTCAGGAGCCCGGTGATGAGGCCCAGCGAACCCAGCCCCTCAGCCATGATTGCCAGAAAGGCGAAGATCACAGGGATATGAAGGGTATCGGTGAAGAACTCCATGGAACCCGTAAAACCATAGCCGCCGTACCACCCGAGCAGTTTTTGCATGCCGTGAGGGAAGAACACAACACCCAGCATGACCCTGATCACCGTGGTGGCAAGATCATTGTCCGTATTGATCAGTTTCTTCCACATGACGACCTCCTCTACCTTCTTTCGTAATCCTGCTGATGGCATATGCAAAGCGGTCATGAGACCGTTCAATTGCCGTTCCGCTGCTCCGGTCGTGCCGCTTGCAGCCCTAGCTTCTTGCACAGGGTACCCAATGCCTCCTGCTCGTCTCCGGACAGAACGCTCATTTCCTCGACGATCCGTACCACGTGCTTTGGGAAGAACATCGCTATCAGGCCGGCGCCTTTGGGCGTGATCCCGACGGAATAGTGGCGGCGGTCACTCTCGTCGCGTGTTCGTTTGACCAGACCGCGCTTTTCGAGATTATCAATGACCATGGTGATGTTCCCAGTGCTTTTCAGGATCTTTGCGGCCAGGTTCTTCTGGTTGAGCGGACCGAGGTGGAAAAGTGCCTCGAGCACACCGAACTGGCTTACCGTCAGGCCGAGTTCGCTCAAATGCGCCTCAACCCGACCGGAGACGGATTGCGCTGCGCGTATCAGCTTGATGAAGGCATTCAATGCCCGCGTCTCTTCTTTCGTACCTGTGTATTTCGAGCCCATAGTAATCCTATATCAAACGATTTAATATCAAATTAATAGTACCTGATTGATGACGTTCTGTCAAGACAGCCTTAATATGTGTATTATCAGTATGTTAATTGCATCAGGCGTGCTATATCTTTCCCGTCATCCCGTACCATAATAGGCTGATATATTCTGAAATCGCCGTGGAGGAGATTGCAAGGGCCTCGGACGAGGGGACATAGTCGGTATACGATGCATGCCTTGTCTGTGACAGGTAGCCTGCAGGCGCCGGCAGAACGGAAAAGCCCTGTTTTTTGAACATGGCGACGGAGCGCCGCATATGAAAAGCGGACGTGACGAGGACGATCGACTTTCCCGGAAGGAGCTTCCGAACTTCCTTGGCGTTCTCCCAGGTGTTTCGTGAGCGGTTCTCTATGACGATGTCCTTTTCGGGAATTCCGAGCCTCATCGCCACATTGGCCATGGCGTCCGCCTCCAGGACGGCGCCGGGCTTCGGGTCGCCGCTGCCGCCGCTCATCACGAGGGGCAGGTGATGTTTCCTGGCGAACTGGACCGCGTCCACCAGCCTTTCGAGGGAGCCTCGGGAAAGTTCCGGTTCTTTGGGCACCCAGGAAAGGTCTCGTGATCCGCCGCCCAGAACGACTATTGCGTCAGCCTTGACCGGGCCTTCGGAAAGCGGCCGGTAGGAAGCCTCCAGGGGCCTGATCAACTGGTCAGCCACGGGACCCAGGCTCAGGACAGAGAGGAGGAGCAACCCCGCGGCGATAAGGGCCCTTCCCGCGCTCCGGTGCCGTCGCAGGAGGATAAAGCCCGTGAGCATAAGAAGGAGCAGGCTGGCCGGCGGCAGGAGAAGGTACAGAAGGAGCTTGGAAATGATGAATGCCATGGCAGTTCCTTTCAGAAAATCGGCTTACAATATAGATACTCGCGTCTTGTAATGGCGGGGAGCGGTTGTTTCGACGCGGCGATCCCGACGCAATTGTTCTCTTAAAACCGAGATTGCTTCGCTTTGCTCGCAAAGACGGCAAAACGTCTCTTTCAACGACCGGTTAATGTGCAGGCGGCGGCGGTCCCGTTTGTGCCGGGGCACGCTGCATCAGCAGCACCAGCGGGAGCATGCAGAGGATGAGCAGGCAGATGATCAGGAATGCGTCAGCGAAGGCGAGCGTCGTCGATTGCCGGACGAGCTCGCGGTACAGGACGCCGTCCGCGCCGGCGGCAGGCAGCCCCTTCTGGGTGAGCATCTCGCCGATACGATCCCGGCCGACCTGGTAGGACGGGTCGAAGGGGGACAACTGTTCCACGAGACGGGTCTGGTGGAGCTGGGAGCGCCGAGCCAGTATCGTTGTCGTGAAGGCGATGCCGACGCTGCCGCCGAGGTTCCTGAGCAGGTTGTAGAGCGACGTCGCCTCGGTCATGTGTTCACGTTGTATGTGGGAGAGCGTCAGCGTCGTGAGGGGGATGAAGGTCATTCCCATGCCGAAGCCCAGGGCCACGCGCGGCCAGACGAAGGTCCAGAAATCCGTCGTCAGCGTGAACCGAGACATCAGGTAGGTGCTGAGGGAGCAGATCGAGATGCCCAGGAGGAGGAACCGCTTGGGGTCCACCCTTCCCATGAACTTGCCGACGAGCGGCATGGCGAGCATGGTAGCGATGCCGCCGGGGCCGAGCACGAGCCCTGCGTAGAACGAGGTGTAGCCCATCATCATCTGGAGGAAGATCGGCAGCAGGACGATGCTGCCGAAGAGGTTCAGGAAGACGAAGAACATCACCACCGATCCGCTCGTGAAGGTCCTATCCCGTAAGAGTTTCAGGTTCACGATAGGGTTCTCGGAGTAGTACTCGTTGATGACCAGCAGGGTGAGGGCGATCGCCGAGACGACCGCGAAGCCGGCGATCAGGTGCGAGTCGAACCAGTCTTCGGACTCTCCCTTGTCGAGGATGAACTGGAGCGACCCGAGGCCGACGGTCAGGAAGATGAGTCCCCAGTAGTCGATCTTCATCTTCTGGCGCTGCATGTACGGCGGGTCCTCGATCACCAGGACGTTCATGACGATCGACAGGATGCCGATGGGGATGTTGATGTAGAAGATCCAGCGCCACGACAGGGTATCGGTGATCCAGCCCCCCAGCAGCGGTCCGACGATGGGGCCAAGCATGGCGCCGAATCCGAAGATGGCCATGGCCTGGCCGTGCTTCTCCCGGGGGAAGCTTTCGAGCAGGATGGACTGGCTGATCGGGACGAGGCCTCCGCCGCCGATGCCCTGGAGGACGCGGAAGAACACGAGGCTGTTCAGGCTCCAGGCGGAGCCGCACATGAAGGAACTGAAGGTGAAGAGGGCGATCGAGGCGATCTGGTAATTCTTCCTGCCGATGAGCCTGGCGAGCCAACCGGCCATGGGGATGACGATGGCGTTCGAGACGAGGTAGGCGGTGATGGTCCAGGTCGATTCGTCGTAGCCGGCCGAGAGCGACCCGCGGATATGGTCGAGGGACACGTTGACGATGGACGTGTCGATGATCTCGATCAGTGTCGGCAGCATCACCGTGAAGGCGATGAGGCCGCGGCTCGTTCCTGGTTTCATTGCAGTTCTTTCACAGTGAGAATAAGGTACAACAGAATTATTGAACCGCGAGGGCGCGAAGAGCGCGAGACGGCAAAGGAAGTTACCCGATAGTAACATTAGGAAGAAAGACGTTGACCTGCTTTCCTTCGCGTCCCTTGCGCCTTCGCGGTTCAATGTTGTCTTCTCTATTATTTTGCGAGCACCGTCGGGACGACGGACATCCCGACGCGGAGAAGGTGGTCCTTGTCCGCGTCCGGATCCAGCACGATCTTGACCGGGATGCGCTGTACGACCTTCACGTAGTTGCCCGTCGCGTTCTCGGCGGGGAAGAGGGAGAAGCTGACGCCGGTCCCGGCCATGATGCTGTCCACTTTCCCGGTGAAGCTCTTTCCGGGATAGGCATCCACCCTGATCCTGACCGGCTGGCCCGGCTGGATGCGCTCCATCTCGGTTTCCTTGTAGTTGGCGATGACGTAGAGATTGTCCAGGTCGACCACCGCCATCAGGGGCTGTCCGTCCTTTATCTGGTTGCCGGTCTGGACGGACTTCCGCGTGATGTACCCGCCTGCGGGCGCCGTGATCCGGGTATATCCCAGGTTGAGCTCCGCCTGCCGGAGCTGTTCCTCGGCGAGCTTCACCTGGGCCAGGGCGATCTCGTGGGCCGAGACCGCCTTGTCGAACCGGTCGGCCGAATTGACATTCTCGTCATAGAGCGCCTTTGCCCGCTTGCGCTCGCTTTCGGCGAAGCGCAGGGTGGCGCGCTGGAGCTCCAGGTTCGCCCTGCTCGCCTCGGCCTTCGACCGGTAATCGGCGGGATCGAGCTCGACCAGGAGGTCGCCGCGCTTCACCTGCTGATTGTCCGCGACCAAAACGGTCTTGACGCTGCCGCCGACGCGAGCGGAGACCGTATGAATGTTTCCCTCGATGAAGGCGTCATCGGTCGTGATGTGGGTCTTCCGGTAGGAATTGTAGACATATCCGATCAGCAGGCCGGCGGCCACGACAGCGCCGACGATCATAAAAGCCTTTTTCTTATTTTCGACCTTCGTTGCCGCCTGCTGCTCCGCCATTCAGAAGCTCCTTGTCGCGTTATTGATGGTTGTTGTAGGCGACAGCCAGGTCCCTGCCCATCGCGTACAGCAGCGCTGCCTCGGCCCGCCTGACGCCGAAGTTCGCTCTCCAGGCATTGGTCTCCGCCGTCGTCATGAGCGTTACCGCGTCCAGCACCTCCGTGGAGGTGCCGACGCCCTCCTGGTAGCGAAGACGCTGGAGCCGAAGGTTCTCCGCGGCCTGATCAACGGAGCTCATGGCGACCTGGACCTTTGCCGTGGAGCTCCGGTGATCCAGCCACGCCGCTTGCACCTCGAGCCGCACCGCGTCAAGGAGCTTCGCTCTGCTGAACCGAAGCGACGACAGCTCGCCTTTTGCCATGCCGACCCGTGAGGTCGTTGCGCCGCCGGCGGACAGGTTGATGTTCACACCGGCGATGACGGCCCAGTTGTCCGGGTGGACCTGATAGCGGTTCTCGCTGTATTCATATCCCCCCGAAACATAGACCGACGGGAGGTATTCCGCCCGCACCGAACTGACGTTCTCTTCCTTTGCCCGTACCCGTGCGTCGAGGTCCCTGAGGTCCGGGTTCGACTGCTCGGCTTCAGCCCAGGCCTGTTCCAGCGTAACGGTAAAAGGGGGAGTGCCGACGATCTCCGACGCATGGACCGGATCGTTCAACGGCCTCATCAGGAGGCTGTTGATCCTCGATGAACGGAGGGACAGGTTGTTCTCGGCAGTGAGCAGCCGCTGCTTCGAGTCCGCCAGCAGGACATCGGCCTGGAGCACCTCGTTCCGGGTCACCACGCCGGCCTTGTGGCGGGCGGCAGCGTCCTTGCGGTGCGCCTCATACCGCGTGACCTCCTCCCGGGCGACCTTCAGAAGCTCTTCCGCCTCGAGGAGATCGAAGTAGGCGATAATGAACTCCACTGCCGCCCGGTTCCGGGTGCGGAAGGTCCCGGCCTCACGCGCCTTCAGGCCGAATTGCGCGGCGCTGATGGACGACGATGTCTTTCCGAAATCATAGAGGAGCTGGGTCGCCTTGAAACCGTAGGTCGTGAATTGGTCCTGGGAGGTCGGAAACGAGCCGAGGTTGACCTTTGCTTCGGGCGTGTATTTCAGCCAGGTCTCGCGGCCGTACAGGTCGAGCTGGGGCAGCCAGGGCGACCGTGCCAGGGAAACCGCCTCCTTTGCAACCTCCTCGTCGGAGTGCGCGATGGCCACGTCACGCCCGTTCTCGGTGACGATCTTGAGGCCCTCCTGAAGGGTCAGGGCATCGGCCGTGGAAGGGGGGAAGAGCGTGAGGATGCCGATGAACATTGAGATCAAAGGTGAAGAGCGACGCATGGGTAACCTCGTGAGATCCTATCCGTGCTGCGGGGATCCGGTCCGCTGACGCGATCGTTCCGGGAGATGCAGGAAGAGAGCGGCAGGACATCCTGATTTTTTAGTATAGTACAAACGGGGAAGAAAGTGAAGATAGAAGAAGCCATGTCCTGTGAGGCGGGAGGTATGACGCGGTTATCGCCGGAGCGAGGTCAAGACACGAAGGCGGCTGATCATGGCGGTGCCTCAGCTCTTGCCGCAGCTCACGGGCAGATCACGCGGAGGTGGGCCGCCTTCTGCGCATCGCGCTGTCAGCGGGCAGGCTGACCCGGACCCGGCTCCGATGCCTGGAGCCTGATGAGGTCGGTCCTGCTCAAGGTCGTCTGGACCGAGACCCGTGGCGCGTTCGCCAGGTTCCACAACACGTACTGTTCAGGATACAGGGTTTCGGAGGAGATCCCGTCGGCGGGCACGATGACGCGCATGCCCCGTAGCGCAGCGCCGCTGGCCGTATAGAGAACGGCGCCGTGGGCGGCGGTCCCGGCGACAATGACGGTCGCTATGTGCCTGTCCTTGAGGATCTTTTCAAGGTCGGTGCCGAGGAACTTGTCCGGGCCCGAGGTCACCACCGGATCTCCCGGAAGGGCGGCAAGCTCCCGGGCGACGTCGGTGATCGCGGCTCCGGCGGAAAGGCTGTAGATCACCGCGGCACCCTTGGCGCGGGCTTCGGTCAGGAGCTTTTTCATGATCGGTATCGTCGCGATGCAGCGCGGCCGGCGCTCGGCATTGCATGTCTGCTTGTTGAAGTCGAGCAGCAACAGGGCGGTCGTCTTCGGATCCGCCGTGACCGGCTTCAGCTCCGGAGCGGGCGGCGCCTTGACCGTGTCCCATGCATCAACGACGGTTTGGGCAGGGGATGCGCTCAAAAGCCGAGTCAGGCTGAGCATCGCCATAAGGACGATCACGCCGGTGCGAACAGGTGATCCCGATCGTTTTTGTGCCATGTTCTTCCTCCTTGCCGTTTTGTGTCAACCGCGGTGCGCTCAGTATCATGATCTGGCGAGATGGGCTTGAAATCAGCAGCTCTTGCCGGGGGTGAGGAGGACGACGATCTCTTGCATTGACGGCCTTTTTAAGGAGTGACAAGGTCGAAGCTCCTCCGGCGCGAGCATATGTTGAATGTAGCGAATGTATTCAGTAAAGTCAATACGAGACGGTCTCCTCGTAGCGCTATCGTGGACCACATCCTGTATCCATGGTCGGCAAGAACCACCTGATATTCCGGTATCTTACAGCCAAGAAGGGGCCGCTCCGGCGCATCATGCGGAAAAAACGGGGGAATTTTGAAAAAATACTTGCTTTTCATGAATGAACCTGTATAATGCATCCGACTGAACAACAACGGGACAGGAAATACAAGAAGCTCTTACGACCTTCCCCCCTTCCTCAGCGTCCCCTTTCATCGATCACTAACCCCCCTTGCTTTCCGTTTCTCTTAAACTGAAATTGCGGCGGTCCGTATGGTTGGCGAACGATGTGTTATGCCGGTCATATTGGTGCTGTCGCCGTCCTCGCTATCCAGGGACACGGTGTGTCCCTGCGGCGCGCACACAAACCTCTTTCTGGTCTTGTACCGGACCCTTGTGTCCCGGGGACAGACCCTATAAGGAGCAGTATGTCTTTTGACACCATGAATCTCGCACCAACGATCCTCAAGGCTGTGAACCTCTGCGGCTACACGTCGCCGACGCCCATTCAGGAGCAGGCGATCCCCCAGGCAATAGCCGGGAAGGACCTCATCGCTTCGGCACAGACGGGCACGGGCAAGACGGCGGCCTTCGTGCTGCCGGCGCTCCAGCGTCTCACCGTTCCCTCGACCGCCAAGGGAAAGGGCCCCCGCATCCTCGTGCTCACGCCGACACGGGAGCTTGCCAACCAGATCACCGAAGCGGTCCGCACCTACGGGAAGTTCATGCGCCTGCGCACAGGCGCCATCCTGGGAGGCATGCCCTATTTCGAGCAGCAGCGGCTCCTGTCCCAGCCGGTGGACATCATTGTCGCCACGCCGGGCAGGCTTATCGACCACCTCGAGTCGGGGCGCATCAGCATGGCCCGTGTGGAGCTGCTTGTCCTTGATGAGGCGGACCGCATGCTGGACATGGGTTTCAGCGAGGCAGTCAGCACCATCGCCGCGGCCACGCCTGAAGGACGCCAGACGCTGCTGTTCACGGCAACCTGGGACGGGGCCATGGAAAAGCTGGCCAAGCGCCTTATGAAAGATGCGGTGCGGATCGCCGTCGCCGGGAAAAAGGCCACGCTCGAACTGATCGAGCAGCGCCTCCACACCGCCGACGACATGCAGCACAAGAACCGTCTTCTGAACCATCTCATCGCCGACAGCGGCATGACGCGGGCGATCATATTCTCGTCCACCAAGCGGAATGCCGATCAGCTGGCGCGCGAGCTCGCTTCCCGGGGCCACTCGGCCGAGGCCCTGCACGGCGATATGACCCAGGGCGCGCGCAACCGCACCATCATGAACATGCGGCGCGGCAAGATCCGCCTGCTCGTGGCCACGGACGTTGCGGCGAGGGGGCTGGACGTTACAGGCATCACTCACGTGATCAACTACGACCTGCCGAAAAACGCCGAGGACTATGTCCATCGCATCGGCCGCACCGGCCGCGCCGGCGCTTCAGGCATCGCCATTTCTTTCGTGTCCTTCCGGGAACTCGACGAGCTCAGAAGGATCGAGCGGTATATCGGCCAGTCCCTGCCGCAGCTGGTGATCGCGGGCCTGGAGCCCGCCCGCCCCATGCAGCAGGGGAGCGGCAGCAGGACCGGGTATAACGGAAGATCGACTGGCGGGAGGGGAACAGCGGCATCGGCAGGACGCCGCCCCTTCAGCAAGGCCCCCTCGTACCGGAGCGACGCCAGGCCTTCGACCGGCAGGAAACCCTATTCAGATTCCCGGAGCGATGCCAGGCTTTCGACCGACAGGAAGCCCTATTCCGACTACCGAAGCGACGCCAGGCCCTCAACGGGCAGAAAACCCTATTCCGAAAGCTCCTTTGCGGGGAAGCGTGATGCGAAGAAGAGCGGATGGGCAGGGGATGCTCGAAAGACCGAGGCATTTCGCAAAGCCCGCTGGTCGTAGAATCGACCAGGAAAAAAATATCGTTGCACTGAAAGAGCGCTTTGATCACAAGGCGCTCTTTTTATTTCACTTTGTGAAACGACGCTTGTGCTGTTATGCGGGGGGCAGCTTTTCAAAGGGGAGAAGCAGACCTTTTGACAGGATAACAGGATGTACAGGATGAATCAGGATTGATTTTTGTCCTAATTCGATCTCTATCCTGTAAATCCTGTCAAGTATTGAGAGTCTTTTGCCTTTCGCTTTGGTTTGGCCATAGATCGCAACTATGTTAAGAATTTCTCCACCCACGGGACGAGTTCAGCCGATTCCCGGGGAGCGCCGTCCATACGGCCGAGCTGCTTGGAGTTCCGGAACGCGATGAAGGTGGGTGAGGCCTGGAATGAGAAGAGCTGGGCAAGAGCGGGCTCGGCGTCGACATCCACTTTGAGCACCTTTAGTTTGCCTGCCCGCGAGAAGGCGATGTCGGCCACGACAGGTTCAACGGACTTGTACAACATGCTCTGCTTGTCCCAGAACACGACGAGCACCGTCTCGAACCATGAAGAAAGCTCCTGGTCAAAGGACGCGGCCGCAGCGTTCATCGCCTGGAAGGGGAAATCGAGAAGGGCCTTGCAATTGCCGCATAGGGGGTTCTGGCTGAGGCGCTTCGCCGGGACCCGGTTCAGGGCATTACAGGATCTGCAGCGGAGCAATGCGGAGTTGTTCGCCATAATCAGGAGGATGCCGGTTCCCCGGCCGATGAGAACATCGTACCGGGATCAATAGCTCGTATAGTTGAGGAGATTCTCGATCCAGGTCTGGAATTCGCTCTTTTCCTTTGGTGCGCCGTCCATACGGACAGCGAACACGCCGTTCTTGTAAACGAGAAAGGTCGGCGTTTTCGTGACGGTGAACCGCTCGGCCAGATAGGATTCCGCTTCGATATCGACCTTCAGGACCTTGAGCCTGCCGGGTTTTCGGGCGATAAGATCGGAGATCAGGGGTTCGTAGATCTTGCAGTAGAGGCACCAGGAGGACCAGAAAAAGACAAGAAGGGTCTCCGGCCAGTATTCGACCTCGCGGTTAAAGCTTGCGGCTGTTGCCGGGAGAGGCTGCCGCGGGACCTCGATGACGTTCTTGCAGCTTCCGCAGCGGGGCCCCCTTTCCAGCTTTTCCTGGGGAACGCGATTCAAGCTCAGGCAATTCGTGCAGCGTACGATAAGAGGGGTCTCGGACATGTTTAGATAATTACTCTTGTTGGTGTGAGCCGCAGTGCTCGGACAGGCAACAGTCGATCTTCATGGGAGCGGTAAGAAGAGTACCTGAAGTGCTCGCAGATTGCAATACCCTGATACTACCCTGAAGGGGCGAGGGGAGCTATTTCTGTCTTCGCTTCGCCAGCACATCATCGACCCAGGACAGCGCTGCGGACACCGTGGGGAATCCGATAGTGCTGGTGAGCAGAATGATCGTGTGCTGGAGCTCGGCGGGTTTCGCCCCCGCCTCAAGCGCCCTGCGCGCGTGGGAATGGACGGAGCCCTCGGCGCGAATGGCGGCAGCCGCGGCCATCTGGACCAGTTCCGAGGTCTTTTTGTTCAGGGGACCCGCCGCCTTTGTCGCCTTGCCGAGCTTTTCGAGCGCTGCCATGACGCCTTTGTAACGCTTCATGATGCTGGTGTATTGTTCGGGATATTTCGGCATGGATCCCTCCTTGTGATAAGAACGTGCGCTATCTGATCCCTAGCATACGGTAAGTGTAGAAAAAAGTATAGCATTAGTCAAGGTGATCGCGCGGCATCGGGGCGGCCCTGTGAGTAAGATAATTTACTTGACAATAATCATTCTAAAGTGATAGTATTTCCACCCAGTAGAACTGTATGGACCACCGCGGAGACAAATATCGGGACCTGGGGATCAAACTCACCCCGCAGCGGATCGCCATTCTCGACTACCTGGAGGGAAACCGCAGCCACCCGTCGGCCGAAGATGTGTACCGGGCGGTGATGCAGACGTTCCCGACCATGTCTTTCGCGACCGTCTACAATACCCTGCAAACGCTCAAGCGCTGCGGAATGGTCGCCGAACTCACCGGCGATCCGGAAAAGAAGCGGTTTGATCCAAACCCCCGGCCGCACCACCATCTGATCTGTACGAATTGCAGGAAGATCGTCGATGTCCATGTGACGTACCGGCTGCCCGTTGCCGACCACGACCGGGCGGGATTCGATATCACCGGCAACCATATCGAGTTTCTTGGAACGTGCCCTGCATGCAAGAAGCGGAAATATACCTGATTGGAACAAAAAAAAGGGCTTCTCTCGCAGAGCACGCAGTCAAAAGTAGGCGCTTCTAAGCGAGGTCGCAGAGTTAAAAAACAAAGAATTATTAAGTCATTGTAATGATCCAGAATATGATCAGTTTTCTCTGCGGACGCTGCGCCTCCGCGAGAAAATAGCTTCTTGGTTTAAAGATGACTATATCCTTTCGTTTAGGTACTTTCGTTAGATTAAGGAGGTTCTCTATGTGTATGGCACATGAAATGAAATGCAGTTGCGGCAGCCGATCCGTGTCGTTCCATTTCAAGGACAACATCATGCCCGAGCAGGTCATCAAGGGGCTGCATTGCCCGGCCTGCTCCAAAGAGGTAACGCTGGACCCCTCGACCATGGTCTCGGACAACGGCTGGATCATCCGCTACGACATGGAAGCGGCGAAGTTCATGGGAGAAAAGCATATCAAGGGCGAGATCACCCCGGAACTGCTGCTCGTGCAGGGGTACTGCTCCTGGAACGGCGTGTATCCGGGCGACAACATCGACAGCGTGCGGGAACGGGAGAAGATCATCGCACTGGCAAAGACTAACCCCGTGGAATATTTCAAGCGGCTCAAATCCTGGGCCGTCGACAGAACGGAGAAACTGAAGCATGAAGGCTGGAGAAAAGCACAAAACGCGGCCTAAGCGGCAGGAAGGCTGTTTCGTGTCCGTGCCGGTCCTGATGACGGTCATTGCCTGTCCGTCCTGCGGGACCGGTGTGGACATTTGGACCGGAGAGGAAGAGACGCGCTGCTACGCATGCGACCAGAGGATCTTCACTAAACAGCGGGTCAATCACTGAGCGGCGGGAGGAAGAATGGATATCGCGATCGAGAAGATCCCCGGAGGCGTGAGCGTCGACGGCCTTGAACTCAAGAACGGCAAGTGCGGCTGCACAGCGGTGCTCCCGTGCTGCTACAGCTGGTCCAAGGTGAAGCGGAACGGGGAGAAGATCTCCTTCGCTGCCAAGGCATCAGGGCCCGAATCAAAGGACACGTTCACCTGGGGCTATATCGTGAAGAAGGGACAATACGTGGTCGAGGTATTTTTCGACGATGCCAGGGACAAAAGCATCTTTTCCGGCTACTACCCGCCGAAGCTCGAGGATTTTCTGGCGAAGGGCTGGGAACTGGTGAAGAAGGACGGCGACCGCGAGGATTTCGGCCTCTGGCGTTGCGCCGCCTGCCGCTGGCTCTACAAGGAAAAGGACCAGGGAGCGGCCTTCGAGAGCCTCCCTGACGATTGGAAGTGCCCTGTCTGCAAGGCAGGCAAGGGATCCTTCGAACAAGCGGCTTAAGAACCCCCTTGCAATAATTTCTGCTACAATACCAACTAGAGATCACGATCGGAAAGGGAGACGCCATGTGGCGATGTACCGTGTGCGGTTACGAGTATGACGAGGCAAAGGAAGGGACGCCTTTCGAGAAGCTGCCCGACGACTGGACCTGTCCGGTCTGCAACGCGCCGAAATCGGAGTTCGAGAAGGTGCGGTAGCATAAAGTAAAGATCGCATCATGGGCAACAACGTATCACGAATGATACGAATGGGTACGAACGTCACGAGTAGAAGTGTGAAGGGTCAGGAGACTGAAGCGGGGGCGGCATTTCCCGCGGCACATCCTGCCGAGCAACAGAGTTTAAATATAAATGCATAAGGAGGCATCATGTTAATGACGGAACAGCATCTGAAGGACGCATTCGCCGGTGAGTCACAGGCGAACAGGAAATACCTCGCTTACTCGAAGAAGGCCGAGCAGGAAGGCTACAAGCAGGCGGCAAAGCTGTTTCGCGCCGCCGCCGCTGCGGAGACCATCCACGCCCATAACCATCTGCGGGAACTGGGCGTGGTAAAGTCGACGAAGGACAACCTGATGGACGCCATCAAGGGCGAGTCCTACGAGTTCCAGAAGATGTATCCGCAGATGATCGCCGACGCGAAAGCGGAGGGCAAGGACGGGGCGCTCAAGAGCTTCAACTACGCCAACGAGGTCGAGAAGGTGCACGCGGCCCTTTACCAGAAGGCCCTGGACAGCATGAGCAAGGACGCGGCCGCTGATTATTATGTGTGCTCGGTCTGCGGCTATACCGCGGAAGGGCATGCCCCTGATGAATGTCCGGTCTGTAAATCGAAAAAACAGGCCTTCATGAAAGTGGAATAGGATCGCCTTGACCCGTGGTATAATATCGGACGGCCGGTACGACAGTGCCGGCCGTTTTTTTATAAGCATCGACTCATATGAGATCATAAATATAGCAGCGACAATCTGCGTTGAATTGCATTTCTTATCTCATCAGAAAATGAGGACGCGTCCTATGAAAGTCGTGGCGTTTTACGGAAGCCCCCGCGTCAAGGGAAACACCGACCTCCTGCTCGAGGAGGCGCTCAAGCCCATCGCGGAAGCGGGTCACGAGATCGTGTCCTTCAAGTTGAACTTGATGAACATCAGGCCTTGCCAGGACTGCGGCGGCTGCATGATGACCGGTGTCTGCGTCATGGACGATCCCATGACGGATATCTACCATGCGATCCGCGAAGCGGACCGGATCATTCTCGCCTCGCCTATCTTCTTCTTCAGCGTGAGCGCCCAGTCGAAGGCGATGATCGACCGGTGCCAGGCGTTCTGGTGCGAAAAATATCTTCTGAAAAAGACCGTCCCCGCCGGTCCCCACGGCAGAAAAGGGCTGTTGATCGTTGTGGGAGGCATGAAGAAGGAGGACGGCATTCACTGCTCCGAGACCACGGCAAAGGCATTCTTCCGGACCATCAGCGTGCCCGAGCATGCGACCGTGGGCTTTCTGGGTGTTGACGCCAAGGGAGACATCCTGAAACACCCTACCGCGATGCAGGATGTTTATGAGGCTGGCAGGAGATTGATATTGTAGGAGCGGCCCTGCGTGGCAGCTCGCATCAGTGCACCCATACAGGGTACCCTACCGGTTAGAGGCGGTGAATGCGGTGCTTCTCTATTTGGTCCAGCACGCAGAAGCAAAGAGGGAAGTTGAGGACCCCACACGGGGCCTGACGGACAAGGGCTTCCGCGACATCGCGTTGACCGCCTTGTTCGCCCATGACCAGGGATTGACCGTGAGCAGTATCTATCACAGCGGGATCAAACGGGCGCAGCAGAGCGCGCAGGTCCTTGCCGATCAGGTCCATCCGAAAGAGGGCGTGTCCGAGGTCGGATGGCTCGCGCCCATGGATGACCCGCAGATAGGGGAGGAGCGTTTATCGCACATCCATGAGGATGTCATGCTGGTGAGCCATCTTCCCTATCTGGCGAAGCTGGCTTCCCTGTTATTATGCGGTGATGGTTCAAAGAACGTCGTGGATTTCAAAAATGCCGGAATCGTCTGCCTCAAGCGGTTCGACGACGGCCATTGGGCGGTGGAGTGGATGGTGCCGCCGGAGATGGCGGGATAACACATGAACGTAGTGCTCGCGTCCGCTTTGGTTTTATCGCGACGAGTTGAACGACCGCGCCCTGCCTGTGTGCAGTTTCCCTTCGATAACATCCCGTTCCAGTTCAACAGCATGCTTGAAGACCAGGCCGTCGAACTCGAAGAACCCGCTCGGCGTCTTCCTCAAACTTCCGGTCTGTCATGTCCGGCCGTCGGAAGAGGGTCAATGCCAGTTCGCAGCTCGCTGCCGCTGCCGTTAGAAACGAACCGCATGGGCGCATACACTTCAACACCCGGCGCAGCAGTGACATAGTGGTCAAGGACGCCGAGGTCGTTCCGCGGGGCAAGCCGGACCTTCACTGGCCCGTTTGGCGTATCAGCCACTCATTCGCCGTACTGGTATCGAAAAAGAAACGGCTAACCCAAAGTCCGGTTGACAAGAGAATGGGTAGTTTTCTATCTTTCCCGCAGCTATATCGGAAAATATCATCTCAAGTTAAAATCCGGAATTGTAATCCTTTTGGTTGCTTGCACTGCATGTATTCGACCCCGCCGGCGGGGATGATCGTATTTAATGGGTGTTCAGATACTTTTCCACCACCGTTGCCCACACTTCATATCCCTTTGCCGACAGGTGCACACCGTCATCGGACAGAAGCCCTGATCTTGGTTTCCCGTTTTCGTCGACAAAATAGCTGTAGACATCGAGATACTCCGCATCTTGCTCCCGGGCCAGGTCTTCAAGATGGCGGTTGATGGTCCTGATGGTGTCATTGCTGATCCACGGCATGTCGACCGGGAGGAGGCTCTGGACCACGACCCTCGCTTCTTTGTACCACGTCGTCAGATTTCGCGCGATCTCGCGGTAGGGGACCGTGATGTCATAGCGCTCCGACAGGATGTTGTTGATGCCGGTCATAAGAAAGATGACGCTCGGATCCCGGACGCGCTCCCGGATATAGTCACGCCGGTCGAGCAGTTCTTCGACGGTTTCGCCGGAGATGCCGAGATTCGTCGCGCGGTACGCGGGGAAGCGGTCCTGCCAGTCGTACCACTCCGTCAGGGAGTCCCCGATGAAAACGAGATGTTTGATCATATTGATGATGTCGAAAAAGGTCACTTCTGCCACAGAGGCACAGAGACGCAGCGAAGGTCTTTATTTATGCAGTCATTCCGGACTTGATCCGGAATCCAGGGAGTTTTCAGAAAAACCGCTGGACCTCTGCTTGCGCAGGAATGACGTTCAAAGCGACTATACGAGGGCTTCTCTCTGTGAACTCTGTGCCTGGTGAATACCAGGTCCTTTTGATTTTCTTGCGACAGTGTATGCCAACAGGCCGGGGGAGTCAAGCGAGCTCTCCAGCTGCGGCAATTGACATCGACTCCGCCCTTGTGTTACGCTCTCCACCATGGATACTCCATCGTACCTTCGTCTTGCCGTCACAAAACTCTCGCGTGAGATCGGCGTCAGGACCTACCAGGACCATGACCGGCTGGAAAAGACCGTAAAATACATCACCGGAGAGTTCGCCGCCTTCGGCTATCAGGTGAGCCACCAGTCCTTCAAGTTCGGCGGGAACACCTACCAGAACGTCATTGCCGAACTGAAGGGCCGTACGTCTCCGGAGAAGGTGCTCGTGGTCGGCGCGCACTATGACACGGTGCGGACCACGCCGGGCGCCGATGACAATGCAAGCGGCGTTGCGGGCCTGCTGCGGCTGGCGAGGCTTCTCGCGGGAAGGCCGCTGGACAAGACCGTTCGCTTTGCGGCCTTTGCTCTTGAGGAGCCGCCCGCGTACCGCACGAAGCACATGGGGAGCTATCACTACGCCGCGGGCCTGAAGAAGAACCGTGAACAGATAGAAGGCATGATCTGCCTCGAGATGATCGGGTTCTTTTGCGACCGTCCGGGCTCCCAGCACTACCCGATCCCGTTCATGAAGCTCAGGTTCCCGAAGACCGGCAACTTTATCGCCCTGGTGGGCAACAGGAAGTCGAAGAAGTTCACCAGGGAGATGGCCGAAGGGTTCCGGAAGGCCACGGACCTGCCGCTGGTCACCCTGAACGCGCCGGCGATCGTCGTGGGCATCGACTTTTCCGACCACTGGTCCTTCGGGAAGTTCGGGTACCCTGCCTTCATGGTCACCGACACGGCTTTTTACCGGAATCCCAACTATCATGCACCTTCAGACCTCCCCGATACCCTCGATTACATCAGCATGGCAAAGGTCGTGGAGGGATTGGCAGGGGCGGTGGAGGGGTTTTGATTGTGGATTGCGGATTGCGGAATAACTGCCTAAAATCCAGCCGCGCTTCGCGATATCTATTCTTACAACATGTCTTCCCCGGCCTTCCCCGGCGACGTGGATACAGGGCCTTTAGCATTCCTGCTTTTCAATCCGCATTCCGAAATCCGCAATTGACACGGCTTCCCCTCCATTGTATCCTGTTCCCACGCCCCTAGCCCTTTCCTCCGATAAAGCGAGAAAACCCATGATCCTGACGAAGATCCAGGCATCGGCAAAGAGCTATCCCGACCATGTCGCCATTCAGTTCAAGGACGGGGAGCAGTACCGGAAATGCACCTACCGGGATCTCATCCAGACCGTCGCATCGGTCGCCCGCGCCTTGTCCCAGCAGGGGATCGCCAAGGGCGACCGGGTGGCGATCCTTTCGGAAAACCGTCCCGAATGGGTCTTCGCGTACCTTGCCGTCACTTCGCTGGGGGCGGTCGCGGTGCCCATGGACGCCCAGCTCACGGACAAGGAGGTTGCCGTTCTTCTTGCCGATTCCGAGGCAAAGGCCGTGTGCCTGTCCGCCGCGACGAGGCAAAAGGTCCGTCAGGGCAGGGCGATCACGATCATCTCCTTCGATGCCGGTGACGGCGTGCTGTTCCATGACATGATGAAGGCCCATCCGGGAGCGCCGCTGCCGCCTCCGCCGGCCGACAGCGATCTTGCGGCGATCCTCTATACTTCCGGGACCACCGGCGACCCCAAGGGCGTGATGCTTTCCCACGGCAACCTCGTGGCGAACTGCACGAGCGCCATCAAGCTCGACATTGTCTATCAGACGGACAACCTGCTCTGCCTGCTTCCGCTCCACCATACCTACCCGGCCATGGCCTGCATGCTGCTGACCTTCTCTCTCGGCGCCACGATGACGATCCTGAACAGCCTCAAGGGCCCCGAGATCGTCGCCTGCATGCAGGAGTCCGGGGTGAGCGTCATGGTGGCCGTGCCGCAGCTCATGAACGCCCTGCGGCGCGCCATTTTCGAGAAGATCGACAAAAGCCCGCTGCCGATGAAGCTGCTCGTAAAGCTGCTCCTCGGACTGAGCAGTACCGTTCGCAGGGTCCTCGGGATCAACATCGGCAAGCCGCTCTTCGGCAAGGTCCACGCGAAATTCGGTCCGCGGTTCCGGCTCTTTGCCAGCGGGGGCGCCCGCCTCGATCCGGACGTCTATACGGACATGACGAACCTGGGATTCACGGTGATCGAAGCATACGGGCTCACCGAGACCTCACCGGCCGCCACGTTCAATCCCGTCGGCAGGCAGAAGGCGGGGTCCATCGGCGTTCCCATACCGGACGTCGAGGTCAGGATATCGGACCCCGACGCCGCGGGCATGGGCGAGATCGCCATCAAGGGGCCCAATGTCATGCTCGGCTACTACAAAAAGCCCGGCGCGACGGCGGAGGTCATCCGGGGCGGCTGGTTCTACACGGGCGACCTGGGATACAAGGACAAGGACGGCTATTTCTTTATCACCGGCAGGTCCAAGGAGATGATCGTCCTGTCCACGGGCAAGAAGATCTTCCCCGACGAGGTCGAGAAATTCTACAAGCAGCTGCCCTCGATCAAGGAGATCTGCATGGTCCAGACGGACCGGGGGCTTGAGGCCGCGGTGGTGCCGGACTTCGACTATCTCCGGAAGATGAACATCGCCAACGCCCGGGAGACCATCGCCTTCGAGATCGAGGACCTCGCCCGGGACCTCGCTCCCTACAAGCGCATATCAGGCCTCAAGATCTTCAAGGACTCTCTGCCGGTCACGCGGCTGGGTAAGCTCAAACGCGCCATGGTCAAGGAACTCTATGTTGCCGGCGGAGAGCGCGCCGAGAAGACGGTGCGCGATGAGGACGCGGAACTGCTGAACAGCGACGCGGGGAAAAAGGTGCTTGCCTGCCTTGCGCCCTTCTCGGTCAAGAAGCATATCGTTCCCGATGACAGCCTGGAGATCGATCTGGGGTTGGATTCCCTTTCCCGGGTCGAACTGGTGGTCAGCCTCGAGCAGACCTTCGGCATCGGTCTGCCCGATACCTTCGGGTCCGAGGTGTTCACGGTGAGGGAGGTCGTCGTCAAGATGCAGGAACTGCTGGCATCGGGCACCGCGACGTCTGCCGGAGCGCATGTGCGCATGTCCTGGTCGGACATCCTGCGGCAGGAGCCGTCGGAGGAGGCGAAGGCGCTGGTGCGGACCGAACGGAACCCGCTCTGCGTGCTCGGCTGGGGCATGCTGCTGCTGTCCCTGAAGCTTTTTTTCAAGACCTATGGAAGAATGACCTTCAGGGGCGTCGAAAATCTGCCCCGGAAGGGCCCCTACCTGATCACGCCGAACCACCTGAGCAATGCCGACGCATTCTCGCTGGTCGCGGCAATGCCGTTCAGTGTCGGCAGGCAGCTCTTCGGTCTCGGCGATACGAAGTTCTTCGGCGGTCCGGTCTCGTCGCGCCTGGCGAAATTGACCCAGGTGATCCCCGTGGATATGGAGGCGAAGCTGTTCAACGCGCTGCAGCTGTCGGCCTACGTGCTCCGGCAGGGCAAAATCTTGTGCGTGTTCCCCGAGGGAAGCCGGTCGCGCGACGGCAGGATCAAGGACTTCAAGAAGGGCGTGGGCATCATCGCGAAGGAGCTGAACGTGCCGCTCGTGCCGGTCGCGATCACCGGGACCTTCGAGATGATGCGGCCGGGCCAGCTCTTCCCGCGGCCCGGGAAGGTGACCGTCACGTTCGGCAAGCCCCTCTCTCCGGGGGACATGACCTACGAAGAGATCACGAAGAAACTGTATGAAGACGTGGTGGGGATGCTGGAAAAGTAGTCAGGAGACAGGGTCAGGAGCCAGGAGCCAGAAGAACGTCCGAAAACCATGAACATCAGGAACATATTCTCCCTTTTTTCCAAACAGCTGTCGATGCCGAAGATCGCTCTCGTGCTCGGCGGCGGAGCGGCGCGGGGCTTCGCGCACGTGGGTGTGATCCGGGCGCTGGAGCGTGAGCAGGTGCCGATCGATATGATCGTCGGGACCAGTGTGGGGAGCCTGATCGGCGCCATTTATGCCTGTGACGTCAACAGCTTTGAACTGGAGTGGAGCGCCTTCACCCTCCAGCGGGACGATGTCTTCGATTATGATCTGAGGACCGTCCTGAGCGGCATGGGCGCGGCAAAAGGCGAGAAACTGGAGGAGTTCGTCCGGGCAAAGGTCCCGATCGTCAACATCGAAGACCTGAAGATCCCCTTTGCCGCGGTCGCCACGGACCTGAACAGGGGCACGCGGGTCGTTCTG
>JAGVOT010000058.1 GCA_020052615.1 Nitrospirota bacterium
CGCCGGCTCGTGCAACGGCTGCGAGCTGGAGATCCACGCTCTGAACAACGTGTTCTACAATTGCGAACGTTTCGGCATGCATTTCACCGCTTCGCCCCGCTTCGCGGACATGCTTCTCGTGACCGGTCCGGTCACTCATAACATGGAGATCGCCCTCAAGCGGACCTATGTCGCTACACCGTCTCCCAAGATCGTGGTGGCCGTGGGTGATTGCGGGCGCAACGGAGGCGTGTTCGGAGAGAGCTATGCGTCGTTGGGCGGCATAGACAAAGTGATCCCCGTGGATGCCGTCATTCCCGGATGCCCCCCGACTCCCACAGTCCTGCTTCAGGGGATCCTCCGGACGCTGGAGCGCATACCTGCAGGTTCCAACCGCCCTTGACGCTTCCATCAGCATCCGTTCCGAAAAGTTAATCTTTACTCCCTGAGCATCCTTCGGATATAATGACGTACACACCGGCAGAACATCTGTGCCGGTCGAACCGTTCCAAGAAAGGCACGACCATGCATCGACACGTACCCGCAGTCATCCGCACAATACTGGCCCTGGGCATCTTCGGCATATTGCTGATCGCAGGCAGGGCGTTGTCCGGTCCATCGATCGATCCGGCGGCGGAGCAAAGCATCCGCGATCTGCTGGAAAGGGAATGCATCAACCTCAATAAGGACAAATTGCACGCGCTGATCACGACACAGCTGAGCGCGGAATTGGAAGCAATGCCCTCGCCGGAGTTGCTCAAGATCATGGAAGGGGTGATCAAACGGACGGACTTCGACGGCATCGCCGAGGAGAAAAGCGCGGAGATCATAGGATTGGTGTACGGGGCGTTCAAAAAAGGCGCGTCCCTGGAGTTTCTCGACGAGATCTTCGATGTGGCCTATGTCAACACCATCACTATTGACCAGCTCGCTGCAGCGGCAAATGCCCTGAAGGAGTTTCACGATTCCGATGTGCCCCAGGACATCTACGAGGAGTTCGTGTACCATTCCATCGAGGACGGGTGGAACCCGGCAGTTGTGCCGGTGTACACGCGGGGATTGATCTACGGCGTGGACCGGGGGCTACCGCCGGACAAGGTCGCTCTCATTATCATGCTCGATGTCAAGAACCCGGAATACGCCGAAAAACCAGCCGAGCAGATCGTCCTGGATTCCCTCAAACTCGTGCGCGAGAAGGAGCCGAAGAACTGGAAGCCCATGAGTCAGGTGGAAAAGGACCTCGCGCTCAAGACGGACAAACAGCGGAGCCTTGAGCAGAGAAAACGCGAGCTTGACAATAATATTGACCAGAAAGAACGGGCCTTTATCCAAGCCCAATCCGAGCTCAAGGAACTCCGTGAGTATCCGGGGGGGAAAGGTCCCGATGTGGACATGGAGAAGCTGAATCGCGACCTGGGGCGGCTGCTCATGAACCTCCAGAGCGAGATCACAAAATACCAGAACCAGCGCGGGAACATCATCGCGGAACTTGAAGCGACCAAAAAGTTCGTAGACCAGCAGCAGGAGGCCAGGGACAAGGAACGCAGGACGAAGCGGGAACGGGCGCTGACGAAAAAGCACGGGCAGGTGAGCCTGGCCGGCAAGAGTGGAAGATTGAACACGGCCAAACTGAATGGCGCGGTGAACAAGCTGATCGGCACTCCCTACCGGTTCGGCGGGGACTCGGAGAGGGGCATCGACTGCTCGGCCTTTACGCGGAAGGTCTACCGGAGCCAGAACGTCGAACTCCCCCGGAACAGCAGGGAACAGGCGCGGGTCAGCACCGGTGTCGCCTATTCCTCGGTCAGGACCGGGGACCTGATATTCTTCGACACATCCATCAATGGAAGCATTTCCCATGTTGGCGTGTTCCTCGGGGGAGGCACCTTCGCCCATGCCAGCAGCAGCAAGGGCGTGACCAAAAGCTCCCTGAAGGAGAAATATTACGTGAAGAGGTTCGTGAAAGGCGGCAGGATCTTCAGCGACTGATCTTGCATAAAGAACAAGCGAGGTGCATATGAAGTACAACAGACTGTATTGCCTGGTGCTGGTCATGGCCGCTTTCATGCTCCTGACGGGGTGCTCCAAGGACTCCCGTATGCCGCAGAACACGCTTGCAACCCCCGAAGAGACCGTTAAGGCCTATTGCGACCTGGACGCGAATGGCGCGCGGCTCACCAGCACGAACTGGTCCAAGGTGCTTCCTTACATCTCCTGGTCCGAGGAGGCGGGTTTTGATCGTGCTGTCGTGATAGCCGGCTTCAGTATCGGGAAGGTCCAGAAGAAGAGCGACAAGGAATCAACGGTCACTGTCGAGTACCAGGTACTGGGAGCCGTTTCCGGGGATTACGTAACGGGGAAAAAGACGGAGTCTGTACAGTTCAAAGTGCTGAAGACCGGTCGGGGCTGGAAGATCAGCGAGCCTGATTTCATGCCGCCGCATGTGCTGGTAAAGGATATGGTGATTCATCTGGAGGGGACAAAGAAGAGCGAACTGGGGGAGAAAGTGAAGAGCGAGGAGAGATGATGATCATCCGTTCAGTTTTGCTTTCCTTATCACTCGCAGTGACGATGCCGGCCGCCGCGTTCGCAGGTGCCGATGATATCCTGGGTGAGTGGTTCAACGGGGAAAAAGACGCCAAAATAGAGATAAGCAGATGCGCGGATAAATACTGTGGGAAGATCGTCTGGCTGAAGGAGCCGAATTACCCGGAGGGATCGAAGGACGGATCGCCGGGAACTCCCAAGCTCGACCACAATAATCCCGACGTAGCGCTCAAAAAGAGTCCGGTCATCGGTCTCCGGATCGTGCACGGTTTTACCTTTGCGGAAGATGATGTCTGGAAAGACGGGCGTGTTTACGACCCGAAGAACGGAAAGACCTACAAAGGCAAGATCACCCTCATTTCTCCAACGCAGCTGAACCTGCGGGGGTATATAGGGATCTCGCTCATCGGCAGGACTACCAGCTGGACGAGATAAAACTGACGCGGGGACGCGGGGACGGTGGGACACGGGGATAAAGACTTGAAGGACCTGGAAAACGAACGGCTGAAGCAGGCGCGGGAGTCGCTTGAAGAGGCGCAGGCGCTGCTGGCCGAAGAAATGGACACCGGGTCCGTTCTGACGAACCTCTACTACGCGTACTACTATTCCATCCTGGCCCTGATGAACGAAGGGCAGGTCCCCACCACCATGCAGAGCGTCACCCTTGGTCTCTTCGAGCAACAATACCTTACGACCGGCATCTTCGAAAAGGAATACGGCGACGCTGTTCGCCGGATATTCGACATAAAACCGAAATGCAGCGGAGAAAAGACCCCGGTGAGCACCGCTGAGGTAATGAATCTCATTACACGCGCGGAAAGATTCATAGACGTCGTTGAGGCCCATTTCGGGTCCCGGAAACGCTGAACGGCGTTCCAGTCAACGGTATAAGCCGCAGCCCCATTCCTGCATGGATTTTTTCCTCCCTCTCTGGTATATTACAGGATCGAGCCTATGAAAACCGCATCATTACCCATAAAGCAGGCCACGCGGCGCTACAACGCTTTTGGCCAGCACATGAAGTACCTCTATGGTCAGGCGGTGTACAAGGTGAACGTGGACGCCGGATTCACCTGCCCGAACCGCGACGGGACGGTGTCCGTGGGCGGCTGCATCTATTGCAACAACGACAGCTTTCGCCCGGCCGCCTGCACGAGCACGGCGTCGGTGGCAGAACAGATCGAAAAGGGAATCCCCTACCTGAGACGG
Source organism: Nitrospirota bacterium (assembly GCA_020052615.1). Classification (GTDB taxonomy): domain Bacteria; phylum Nitrospirota; class UBA9217; order UBA9217; family UBA9217; genus JAAXXJ01. The sequence continues at coordinate 3,736 of JAGVOT010000058.1, forward strand.
CGATACGGCGCCGAGAAGTTCATTGTCTACTTCCAGCCATTCACCAACACCTACGCGCCGGTAGAGACGCTGGAACGGCTTTACCGCAAGGCCCTGGACCATCCCGGGGTGGTCGGGCTTGCCATCGGCACCCGTCCGGATTGCGTCGATGAAGGGAAGATCGCTCTTCTTGCGGGATTGGCGAAGGACCATTTCATCCTTGTGGAGTATGGGCTGCAGTCCATCCATGACCGCACCCTGGAGTTCATCAACCGGGGCCATGACTATGATTGTTTTAAACGCGCCCTGGAGATGACGGCGGGAAAGGGCATCAGGATCGGCGCGCACCTTATTCTGGGATTTCCGACTGAGACCCGGAACGACATGCTTGACATGGCGGAGAAGCTTTCCCGCCTTCCCGTCGGATTCCTGAAACTGCACCAACTGCAGGTGATCAAGGATACGCTTCTGGCGGAGATGTACGGGGCGAAGCCGTTCCCGACATTCACCTACGGGGAATATCTTGCAATGGTCGCGGATTTCCTGGAGCGGCTGTCTCCGGATGTCGTACTGCAGCGATTGTTCGCCGCGGCTCCCGATGATATCCTTGTCGCGCCCATTTGGAACAGAACGCGGAGCGAGTTCCTGAACGACCTGGACTCGTACATGGAAAGCGCGGAAAGTTACCAGGGGAAAAGACACAAAACGTAGGTTTGCCGCAGGACGCGGAGAGCGCAGAGCAAGAGAAATAACAGTTACGGATCTATTGCAGGAATATAACCTCTGCGTGCCCAGCGAACGCAGCGGTGAAAGAATAGGAGCAGTCATGATCGATCTGCATACACATTCATTGTTCAGCGACGGCGTTCTGGTGCCGTCGGAGCTCGTTCGCCGCGCCGTCATGAAAGGATATGAGGCCATCGCCATCACGGATCACGGCGACGCTTCGAACCTGGATTTCATCATCCCCCGGGTGATGACGGCCTGTCGCGAGCTCGGCAAGCGCTGGAACATCACCGCGCTGCCCGGTATCGAGCTCACCCACATCCCGCCGGAGACCTTCGGTTCGCTCACAAAGAAGGCGCGTAAGATGGGAGCGGTGATCGTTGTTGCCCACGGCGAGACCCTGGTGGAACCGGTGCATCCAGGAACAAATCGGGCAGCTATCGAGGCAAAGGTCGACATTCTTGCCCATCCCGGCCTTATTACGCGGGAAGAAGCGGAGCTGGCGGCAAAGAACGGCGTCTGCCTGGAGATCACGACGAGGAAAGGGCACAGCCTGTCGAACGGTCATGTGGCGAAGATGGCCGGAGCGACCGGCGCGAAACTGGTCATTGACACGGACACCCACGAACCCGGGGACCTGGTGACGGACGAGTTTGCCAGGACGGTGCTGCTCGGCGCCGGCATCGGCCGCAGGCACATCGATGAGATCCTGCAGAACTCTCGGGAACTTGCCGACCGGGCCGCAAGAAAGTTCAAATAACCCATTATCAATAATTTGCCAAGGAGGAGTGTTCATCGATGCCGAAGATCAAAAAGAAAGCGAAATCCCTGATGCAGACCGAAGATGAGATCAAGAGCATGGCCCATAACGTGTCCGATTACTATCATGCCTACCAGAAGCAGTTCACGGCAGCGATCGCGGTGATCGTCCTCGTGATCGCTGCCCTATTGATCTACACGATCGTGCAGTCATCGAACGAGAAAGAGGCAGGCCAGATGCTGAGCGCGGCCTATGATGCCTCCAACCCGGGAGGCGGCGCGCCGGCTGACTATCCGCTGGCGCTTCAGCGGTACCAGGATATCGTCAAACAGTATGGCGGGACGGTGAACGGAGCGATAGCTCAATTCTACCTTGCGAATACCTATGTGCAAATGGGGCAGCAGGAAGCGGCGCTCAAGGAGTATGAGGCGTTCACAAAGAGATATTCAGGCGAGAAATTCCTGCTCGGCCTGGTATACCAGAGGATGGGGTATGTGCACCTCGCTATGGGCAAACAGGATCAGGCCGTGAAGGCCTTCGGGCAGGCGGAATCCATCACGGGGACGGGACCGGCAACGCTGGAGCTAGCCCGGCTCTATGAACGAGAAGGCAATATCCAGGAGTCGCAGAAGAGATATAAGGATATCAGCGAAAAGCTGCCGTCATCGGCCTGGGCCATAGAGGCGCGGCAGAAGGTCCTGCCGCCGGACCTGAGCCAGGCTCCCAAGGCTGTAAAACCGGGTGCGGCAGCGAAATAGTCATGGCACACGGAAACTCGCTAAACATTTGCGTCATTCCCGCGAAAGCGGGAATCCATTCCTGACGTTGTTTGAGCACACTGGGTCCCCAATAAATGCGCTCGGGGATGACGGTTAGCGGTACGTACAGGCAATGTATCAGGCCAATGTTAAATACGGAGCGGTAGAAATTGCTCCGTGCCGTGCCGCCACAAAATAAAAAGGGTTAGGAGATTTTCTCCTAACCCTTTTGTCGCTTCAAGCGTTCTCGCTCAGATGCGGTCGACATCGACGACCAGTTTTATCTTCTGGCCGGCACGCACCGAGCGGATGCCGTTGTTCCACTGCCGGATATCCGCAACGGTGACCTCGTGTTTCGACGCGATCCGCGTAAGGTTGTCTCCACGGCGGACGCGGTACAGGATCTGCTGTTTCTTGCCGAACTGATCGGGAGACAGGGAACTCAGTTCCTGCTGCTTGTCGTTGGCATCAACCGGGATGAGCAGATGCTTGCCCGGCGTTACCCGGTTCTTTTTCAGGCCGTTGATGTCTTTGATGGCTTCGGGACTGGCGTTATACTGTTTTGCGATGCCCTCAAGGGTGGATCCTTTGCCGACCAGGTGACGCTCCCACCGGATCTTCTGGTCCGCCGGAAGGTTCTGGTAATTCGCCGTAAAGGCAGTTTTCGTTCCGACGGGCAGGCGAAGAATGTAATGCGTTGTATCGGGCGGCGTGACCCAGCGTTTCAGCTCGGGATTTAGCTCCTTGACGGTCTCGTATGTGGTTCCGGCACAGCGTGCGATCAAGCGCAGGTCCGTGCTCTCGGGGATGACGACCTCGTCATACACATACAGTCCGGCGGGCTGCACGGTGAAGCCGTAGGCCTCGGGATTCTTGGCGATGATGGTCGCGGCCATGAACTTCGGAATGTAATTCTTTGTTTCGCGGCGGATATACCGGGAATCCTTCAAATCCCAGAAATCTTCGGAGCGGGTCCGGAGAACGGCCCTCTGGACCTTGCCTGCGCCCGCATTGTACGAAGCCAGCGCGAGGGGCCACGAACCGAAGAGGTTATGGAGGTCCTTGAAATGCTCGGCAGCCGCATGGGTCGCTTTGATGGGATCCTTGCGCTCGTCGACCCACCAGTCTATCTTGAGGCCATAGAGTTTCCCGGTGTGGGGCATGAATTGCCAGGGACCGACCGCGCGGGCCCAGGATATGGCGTAAGGATTGAATCCGCTCTCGATCATCGCCACGTACACCAGGTCCTCGGGCAAGTTCTTTTCGCGGAAAATGTCCTGCATCACGGGGATGTAGCGAGTCGACCGGTCAAGCCATTTCTGGAATACGTCACGTCCCCTGGTCTTGAAGTATTCAAGATGGTTCTCGACGCTGTCGTTCAGGACCATCGGGATCTGATAGGGCTTTTCCTCGAAATATCCCTCGATGTTCTCCTCGATCTGGGCGATGTCCTGCTGGGGCGGCTTCAGTTCGCGGGGAATGTTGAGTTCTGCTGCCTGGGCGGCTGTTTCAGCCGGCACCGGGGACTGCAGAAAGAAGGGGATAAGAACAGTACATAACAGAAGGATTATTGCGGCAGATCTATGGCGCATGAGGACTCCTTGCTTTTACTTAATACCTGATTGAACCTCGAAAGTCAAGGCAATTATACCACAAAAAATTGTAAAATCATTGTTTTTCTGTAATCGCTGTAAGTCCTTGTAATAAAATGTCCGGTCCACAGCTCATCGCGTCCGGATAGGGATGACCGGGCATTTCCCTCTCGCCGGCGCCAGGGGGCAGCAGACCTTGTATTTGACGCTGTTGTCCTGTATTATTGGCCCATGATCAGCGCGATGGTTGATGAGGTGTTCGCATCGGTGCAGGGCGAGGGGCCGTGGGTCGGCCAGCGGCACATCTTTGTCCGTTTTATGGGATGTGACCTCCGTTGCGCCTACTGTGATACGCCCGATGCGGTCAAGAGCGTCCCGGATGCCGGGGCCGGGAACTGCCGGGCGCAGGTATCGTCGGGTTCGTTTGAGCGCGAATCAGTGCCAAATCCTCTGAGCCCGACAGGCCTCTCCGCCCTCTGCTCACGCCTGCGCATACCGGGATTGTCGCGGCCGGTCATAAGCCTCACGGGCGGTGAGCCGCTGCTGCACCGGCCGTTCCTTCAGGAATGGCTGCCGTCGGAGCGGAAGATGTATCGGATCTATCTCGAGACCGGCGGCATTCATTCCGCGGAGATGGGGGCGCTTGCCGGTCTGATCGATGTAGTGAGCATGGACATCAAATTGCCGTCAGCGACGGGCCAGCGGGCGCACTGGGACGAACACCGGAAATTCCTGACAGCAACGGAAGGGACCGAGCGGTTCGTTAAGACTGTTGTCAGCGGAAGCACGGTGCCCGAGGAGATCCTCTTTGCCGCCCGCCTGGTAGCAGAGCAGGACCGCAAGGTACCGTTCATTATCCAGCCGGCTAGCGGTCCCTTGTCGCCCCGAGCCGAATCGCTTATCCTGTTCCAGGACATCGCCCTTGAGATCCTCGAGGATGTGCGCGTGATCCCGCAGGTGCACAAGATGCTGCAACTGCCGTGACTCCATTGCGGATTTCGGATCGCGGAATGCGGACTTGAGGAAAATCTGCCAAGCATTATTTTGCCACAGCCAAAAGCAGGCGCTTCTCAGCGGGGTAGCTGAGAACACCGGGAATAAACGCTGATTATTGTCAGCCTTCCCGGTGCTCTCGTTAGTTCTCGGCGGCAAGAGATATGAGTTGAAACGTGAGTTCTATTCACTCCGGAAGGAACGCTGATTGGATCTTGATGTCCTCGAAAAAGTCGTCAATGAGCTTGTTGTCCTCCTTTCCGGAGCGAGGGTGGACAAGGTGGTTCGGAGTGCCGATCAGGGCCTCATCCTCGTGCTTCATCGTCAAAGAAGTGACCATTTCCTTTTCCTGTCGCCGGAACGCGCATTTCCCCGCATCCATCTCCTTTCGCGAAAGCCTTCCGCTGCCGCCGTCACAACAGGCTTCTTTCTTTCCCTGAAAAAACATCTCACCGGGGGACGGCTCGATGGGATCCGTCTGGTGAATGAAGACCGCGTGGCAGAACTTCAATTCACAACGCGGGGGGGCGTGTACCTGCTCATCTTTGAGCTTATCGGATCGTCTGCCAATATCATCCTGACCGATCAACAGTATACGATCCTGGCTGTGTTCCGCCCGGTACCGCCGGGGGACAAGGTCAGGAGGCCGTTTCTTGCCGGTTTGCAGTACGACCCGCCGGAGCCAAGGTCGGGTACGTTCGCAGCCAAGCGCACGATCGGCCCGCTTTCACCGCCCGAGGAGTATGCAGGAACTGCTCCGGTGAACAGGGCCGTGGAGCTGCGGTACGAACGGACAGTTGCCGAGAGAGAGACGTCATCGCTCAGGCAGGAACTTGTTTCCGTCATCAGGAAGGCCATCGAGAGGGCGGCGCGCAGGCGCGATGCCGTAGCGAAGGACGTCGCGGGGGCTGAGCAGGGTGACACCTTTCGCCTGATGGGCGAATTACTGCTGGCGAATAAACATCTGCTGAAGAAGGGACAGACCTCTGCCGAACTTGCCGGGTATGACGGTACGAACGTATCGGTCATCCTTGATCCGACGCGCTCCCCGGCGGAGAACGCCGGCAAATATTTTCAGAGATACAGGAAAGCGAAGGCCGGGCTCGCGGTCATGCGGGAGCGGCTCGCCGAGGCGCGTGACGAGACGGCGTTCCTGGCGTCGGTGCAGGAGGAGCTGAGTGCCGCGGAAGACCGGGACGGGCTCCTGGCGATCAGGTCCCGGCTGTCGCGGCGAGGCTACGTCAAGGCGGCGGGGGGGAAGGTCCCGGGAACACGCACCGTGGCGCCGCAGCCGTACCGGACGATAGTGCATCAAGGATGGGAGATCCTCGTGGGAAAGAGCGCTGCCGGCAATGACTACGTCACCATGAAGCTTGCACGGCCCGATGACCTCTGGCTCCACGCCGAAGGCATGGCCGGTTCCCATGTCGTCGTCAGGAACCCCGGCAAGCGCGACATCCCCGATGGCGTCCTCAAAAAGGCCGCATCCCTGGCGGCGTACTACAGCAAAGGGAGAAATTCCACCAAGGTCCCGGTGGCGTTTACCCGCGCGGCATATGTAAGCAAGCCCAGGGGGGCCGCGCCCGGATCGGTCGTCCTCGGGTCGCGCAGAACGATGATGGCCGCTCCGGAGAAGGATGCGAGTTGAGATTGTTTCTTGACAAGGTATGGCCGCCTGCCTATAATTGCTCATAAATTCCGTCGTGAACAGGATCTCCCCCGTGGAAATCATAGATCTTCTCAAAAAGAACCTGCTCTTCAAAGGCTGCACCGCCGAGGATTTCGAACTTCTGTCAGGCCTTTTCAGCGAGCGTCAGGTGAAGGCCAACACGACCCTCTTCTCCGAGAAGATGCCTGCCGAGGCCCTCTACATCGTCAAGAGCGGCAAGATCAAGATCTCGGTGATGGAAAGCGAGGGCGATGAGGTCGGCCTCCTGGAACTGGGGCCGGGGGATTTTTTCGGCGAGATCGCCCTGATCCAGGAGTCGAGCCGTGCGGTGACCGCGCGGGCCGAGACCACTGTCGAGGTCGTCATGCTTACGCGGAAGGACTTTCTCGCGCTTCTCGACCTTGATCCCCGGGTCGCGGCAAAGATCACCCTTGCCATTGCCAGGCTCCTGGCGATGCGCGTCAAGGCCTACAGCGCCAAACTCCGCGAGATACTGCTTTCATGATCCTTGCCGGTATCGATATCGGCACGAACACCATCCGACTGCTGGTGACGGATACCAGCGAAACCACCCACCGCACACTCTTTTCAGGAAGGACCATCACCCGTCTCGGACAGGGGCTGGACCGCACAGGCATGCTTGCGCCCGAGGCACAGGAACGCTCTCTCAGGGCGATCGAGGCGTTTTCCCAGGTCATCGGCAGGCATTTCGCGGACCACATCGCTGCCGTCGGTACCAGCGCCCTCAGGAACGCGTCCAACGCCGGGGAATTCATAACCGCTGTACGGGACCGGACAGGGATCGAAGTCGCGATCATCACGGGCGATGACGAGGCGAAACTTACGCTGCTGGGCGTGCGCAGGGCGCTCTCACCGGGTGAGCAGGGCGGGGATGATCCGCTTGCTTCGGCACTGGTGATCGATATCGGAGGCGGCAGTACGGAGCTTATCGCGACCGCCGGAGGCAGGATCGACAGCATGGCGAGCATCCCGCTGGGGGCGGTCTATCTCACCGAGCGTTTTCTGAGGAACGATCCGCCGCTCAGGGAAGAAATGGACACCCTTCGCAAGGTCGTGTGCAATGAATTGAACGCATGGGATCGGGAAGCGATCCGTCGTCCCTCAGTGGCAACTGTTGCCGGTACGGCGGGAACGATCACGACCCTGGCCGCCATGGACCTGGCGCTTGCCGAATACGACCCTTCACGGATCAACGGCTACATCCTGACCCGCGCAGCTCTTGACAGGCTGGTGGAAATGCTTTCCGTGAGTTCTCTGGAGGCGAGAAGAAGGATCGCAGGACTGGAATCGGGCCGCGAGGACATCATCCTCGCCGGAGCGGTCGTGGCACAGGAGATCATGGGTCGCTTCGGCGCCTCTGAGATGCTTGTAAGCGATTGGGGGCTGCGCGAAGGGATCGTGCTCGACCTGTACGAGAAGCACCGCGGCTCAGATAACAAATAACAAATTTGAAATTATCAAAGAAAGTGCATTTAGACACTGAAGAAGCGGATTAGCGTCGTTTGATAAAGGCGGATAAAAACGAAAATTTTCTCTTTTAAAACCTCATTGAAGCTCCCTGCAGTCCCGCCCCGGCGGGACAGGGAATCTTCGATCCTCAAGGTTGTACAATAATTCTAATCGCTCGCTAACCCCGCAGCAAGACTTCGGCGAGTTCAGTCGAGCCGCTGCGGGGAATGCGCTCGCTCCTGGATTCAATGGTTTGATTTTCTTTGCAAAGTAAACCGATTTTATCCGTATTATATCCGCATTTATCAGCGTCAAAAGTCGTTTCTGAATTCATTTCATTGTATAATTAGCATCAGAGGTGACCGCACGATGCAGGATGCGCGGATTTTGATAATGGACGACGAAGCCCAGGAACGCAGCAGGATCGAGTCGTTCCTGAAGCAGAAGGGGTACGAGGTCACCGCTCTGGCAAATGTGCCATCGGCGATCGAGGCCATGCAGCGGGAACGATACGATGTGTTCCTGACGGACTGCAACATCCCCGGCGTGGACGCGCTCCGGACCTCGGACGAGGCGCGGAAGATCAATCCGGACATGGCGGTCATCATCATGACCTCCTTCGGCACCATCGAGACCGCCGTGAAGGCGATCAAGGCGGGCGCCTATGACTATCTGCCCAAACCCATCGACCTGGAACAGCTCGTGGTGCTTATCGGCCGCATCTCCGAGCGCCAAAGCCTGCTGAGGGAAAATGCCCGGCTTCGGGAAGAGCTGATAGATCGCTATAAGTTCGATGAGATCGCGAGCACCAGCCATGCCATGGAAGAGGTGCTGAACCTGACTGGCCGCGTTGCCGGGAGCAGCGCCACGGTGCTCCTGCGGGGAGAGAGCGGGACCGGCAAGGAACTCATCGCCCGGGCCATCCATTACCACAGCCCCCGCGCGGGCCGGCCGCTCGTCAAGGTGAACTGCGCTGCGCTGCCGGAAACGCTGCTGGAGAGCGAGCTCTTCGGGCATGAGAAGGGTTCCTTTACCGGAGCTGCGTCCCGGCGAATCGGGAGGTTCGAGGCAGCCGACGGGGGGACCTTGTTCCTTGACGAGATCGGCGATATCCCTCCCAGCGTGCAGGTGAAACTCCTGCGGGTGCTTCAGGAGAAGGAGTTCGAGCGGCTCGGCGGGAACGAGAGCATCAAGGTGGACGTGCGGCTGGTCGCGGCGACTAACCGGGACCTGGAAAAGGCCATGAAGGACGGATCGTTCCGCGAGGACCTGTACTACCGATTGAACGTGGTGACCGTGGTCATCCCGCCGCTCCGGGAACGAAAAGAGGACATCCCGGCCCTCATGGAGCATTTTCTCAGGAAGTACGGCAGGGAGAATAAGAAGAACATAACGGGTGTGACCGCGGAAACGAGGGACCTGTTGATGCGGTACTCCTATCCGGGGAACGTGCGGGAACTGGAAAACATCGTCGAACGGGCCGTCGTCCTGACAAAAAGCGAGATCATCACCTCGGCGGACATCCCCATTCACCTCAAGACGATGGAGAGCGAGGAAAAGATTTGCGTTGCGAAGCGCGACGGTTCGCTGACCGACACCCTCGACACCCTGGAGCGCGGCATCATCATGGAGGCGCTCAAGGCGGCCGGAGGTGTGCAGACCCGGGCGGCGGAAAAACTCGGGATCAGCGAGAGGGTGCTGCGGTATAAACTGAAGAAATTCAAGATCAGGGAGCAATAAGATGACAAAGTCATGGCCGCTCATTGTCGCCGGTGCTGCAATCTTAATCGTGCTCTTCTTCGCGTCAACTGCCGGGAAGAAGCCTCCCGCCATACCGCGCGACAGCCTTCATGCCGGTCATAAAACAAATGAGGCTTGTTTGTCCTGCCACGCACCGGGGAAGCAGGCGCCGTTGAAGGATACCCATCCGCCCAAGGAACAGTGTGTTGTGTGCCATAAACAGGCGAAGTGATGATGGTGTGTTGCCATTGCTCTTTTCATCCCGAAAGCTCCGACTCAATCTCAATCTTCATTCGTTAAATGTTTTGGACCTGCGCATTTCCGACCGTTAGGGGCCGCCAATGCTAAAAGACATCCTCACCAGAAACCCGCTGCGAACAAGCCATCTGGAAAGCTCTTTCATCGTTCAGCGACGCGGCATGGCGTTCCTTGC
>JAGVOT010000070.1 GCA_020052615.1 Nitrospirota bacterium
CACATCATGCTCGTCGACCTCGGCAGGAACGACGTGGGCCGGGTGAGCGAGCCGGGCAGCGTGCAGGTCTCCGAGCTCATGGTCATCGAACGGTACTCCCATGTCATGCACATCGTCTCGAACGTGCGCGGGAAGCTCTCGCCGGGAAGGGACTCCTACGACGTGGTCCGGGCCTGTTTTCCCGCCGGCACGGTCTCGGGCGCGCCCAAGATCCGGGCCATGGAGATCATCGACGAACTGGAGCCCACGCGGCGGGGCCCCTATGCCGGCGCCGTCGGCTACTTCGGATTTTCGGGCAACATGGACACCTGCATCACCATCCGCACCCTGGTCATCAAGAACAAGGTCGCTTACATCCAGGCGGGCGGCGGCGTGGTTGCCGACAGCGTGCCCGCGCTCGAGTACCTGGAGACGGTGAACAAGGCCAAGGCCATGATGCGGGCCATAGAGATGGCGGAAGAAGGCTTGGATTAATTACACCCGTAAGGGCGTTAGGGGCCAGGCGTAAAGGGGAAAGGATTTTTACCTGTCGCCTATCGCTCTAGCGCCTGCCGGGTTATCGAGGTTTCTATGCTTTTAATGCTCGACAACTACGATTCCTTCACTTACAACCTGGTCCAGTACCTGGGCGAGCTGGGTCAGGACCTGAAGGTGTACCGGAACGACAAGATCACGATCAACGAGATCGAGGCCCTGAAGCCGGAACGGATCGTCATCTCGCCGGGCCCCTGCACGCCGAGCGAGGCGGGGATCTCCATCGACGTGATCAAACACTTCGCGGGGAAAGTGCCGGTCCTCGGCGTCTGCCTGGGACACCAGTCCATCGGCGAGGCCTTCGGCGGCGATGTCATCCGCGCGCCCTACCTGATGCACGGCAAGACCTCGCTGATCCACCACGACAACAGGACGATCTTCGCGGGCCTGCCGAACCCCTTCGAGGCAACGCGGTACCACTCGCTCATCATCAAGCGGGAGACCCTGCCGGACGTTCTCGAAATATCGGCATGGACCGACGACGGCATCATCATGGGCGTACGGCACAAACAGTTCAAGGTGGAAGGCGTCCAGTTCCACCCCGAGTCCATTTTGACCGGCGCAGGGAAGGACCTGCTCAAGAATTTCTTGAAGCTCTGATTCTCTAACCACGGATGAACACGGGTGCGGCTTGACGCACGCACAGATTAAAACCTGTAACTTTTTCTTATCCGTGAAGCAACGCCCGTGTGAGCGGAGCTCCCGTGGTTCCCTATATGAGGTCTCTATGATCAAAGAAGCCATTGCGAAAGTAGTTGCGGGAACAAGCCTCTCCGAGGCCGAGGCAGAGACGGTGATGCGCGAGATCATGCAGGGCGAAGCGACTGACGCCCAGATCGCCGCCTATATCACCGGGCTCCGCATGAAGGGCGAGACCGTCGAGGAGATCACCGGTTCGGCCCGGGTCATGCGCGAGAAAGCCGTCCACGTGAAGCTCGACGCCCCTTACCAGGTGGACACCTGCGGCACCGGCGGCGACATGTCGAACACCTTCAATATTTCGACGACCGTCGCATTCGTGGTCGCCGCCGCGGGCGTGGCCGTGGCCAAGCACGGGAACCGGTCGGTTTCGAGCAAGAGCGGAAGCGCCGACGTGCTCCAGGCGCTGGGCATCAACATCGAGATGCCCGCGCACCGGCTGGAGGCGTGCCTGAGCGAGGTCGGCATTGCGTTCCTCTTCGCCCCGATGATGCATCAGGCCATGAAGTTCGCCATCGGTCCGCGGCGCGAGATCGGCATCCGCACGATCTTCAACGTGCTCGGGCCCCTTACGAACCCGGCCGGGGTGAAGGCCCAGATCATGGGCGTGTACGCTGCCGACCTGACCTCCACCCTCGCCCGCACCCTGGGCAACCTGGGGCTGACCCGCGCTCTTGTCGTACACGGCATGGACGGCCTCGATGAGATCACGATCACCGACAGGACCAAGGTGTCGGAACTCAAGGACGGTTCCGTGAACGAGTACTATATCCACCCGTCGGACTACGACCTTCCCGCGGGAAAGGCCGGGGACCTCAAGGGCGGCGACGCGAAGGTGAACGCCGCCATCACGCTGGAGGTCCTGAAAGGACAGCTGGGGCCGCGCCGCGACATCGTGCTGCTGAACGCGGCCGCCGGCCTTACGGCAGCGGGCAGGGCAAAGGACCTTCGGGACGGCATCGGCATCGCCGTTGATTCCATTGATTCCGGCGCGGCGCTGAAGAAACTGGAAGAGCTGAAAAAATTCACGAATAGACCGTAAAAGGCATTGCGGATTTCGAATTGCGGATTGTCGTAGGGGCAACCCTATGTGGTTGCCCTGACAGACAGGGCGGCCACGCGGGACCGCCCCTACAAAAGCATCCATGGCGAAAGAGTAAATGATCTTAGACGAGATCGTCGCATACAAGAAGAAGGAACTGCTGGAAACCAAGCGCACGTTCCCGTTCGCTGACCAGAAAGAGCGGGCTGCGAATGCCGGGCCCACGCGGGGATTCGGAAAAGCCCTTTCAGCGGGGACGGGCATCAGGCTCATTGCCGAGGTGAAAAAGGCCTCGCCGTCAAAGGGCGTGATCCGCGAGGATTTCGATCCGGTCCAAATTGCCGGTACCTACGAGGGGTCCGGCGCGGCCTGCCTCTCTGTCCTGACGGAGAAGCACTATTTTCAAGGCGACCTCGGGTACCTGGCCGCCATCAAAAAGGTCGTCGGCCTTCCGCTCCTGCGGAAGGACTTCATCATCGATGCATACCAGATATTCGAGGCGCGGGCCGCGGGGGCCGATGCCATATTGCTGATCGCGGCCTGTCTCGACAAGCGCCAGATCGAGGACTTTCTCGGAACGGCGGAGAGGATCGGGCTCGATGTCCTGGTGGAATCCCATACGCTGAAGGAACTGGACAGGTCGCTTGTCGCCGGCGCGAGGATCATCGGGATCAACAACCGCGACCTGACGAGCTTCACCGTGAACCTGCAGACGACCTTTGACCTGCTCAAGGACATCCCCGATGACCGCATTGTGGTGAGCGAGAGCGGGATCAAATCCCGTGATGACGTCGTGAAGCTGGAAAAGGCCGGTGTGGACGCCATCCTGGTGGGCGAGAGCCTGATGCGGGAGAAGGACATCGGCAGGAAGGTCAGGGAACTGCTCGGAACAGCCTGGCGGGAAGAGGCAAAACCATAAGGCATCTCTCGCGGAGCACGCAAAGGACGCAGAGAACGGCTGAGCAATAAAGTCCTGCATGACGTATGAGGTTTTATCTGTTCTCCGCGAGCTCTGCGGCTCTGCGAGAACAAATTCTTTTTCCGTGATTGGATGACAAAATGGTAAAGATCAAGATCTGCGGCATCACCAACATCGAGGACGCCATGGCGGCAGTGGACTACGGCGCCGACGCCCTGGGGTTCAATTTCTTCAAAAAGAGCCCCCGGTATGTCGATCCCCACAAGGCGGCGGAGATCATCGCCCAGCTGCCGCCGTTCATCGTGCCCGTGGCCATCTTCGTGAACGAGCGCGAGGAGCGGATCCGGGAAATATTACAGGCAGCCTGCATCCACGGGGTCCAGTTCCACGGCGACGAGACGCCGGAGTTCTGCCAGCGCTTCGGCAATAACGTCATCAAGGCGTTCCAGATAAAGGATAAGGAAAGCATCAAGCACATGGCGCACTACCGCGTCAGCGCCTACCTGCTCGACAGCTACCGGGACGGCCTGCGGGGAGGAACGGGCACGACCTTCGACTGGCACCTTGCCGTAGTGGCGAAGACCTTCGGCAGGATCATCCTCGCCGGCGGCCTGAACCCGGACAACGTGGCCGAGGCGGTGAAGCTCGTGCAGCCCTATGGCGTGGATGTCGCCGGGGGAGTCGAGCGGGAAAAGGGGATCAAGGACCACGGCAAGCTGAAAAAGTTCATTACCGAGGTCCGGGGGGCGTCGAGACCATGACCATGCCCGATAAAAAGGGTCACTTCGGCATCTACGGCGGCAAGTTCGCACCGGAAACGCTCATGCCGGCCCTGGAGGAGCTGGAGAAAGCCTACCTCGCGGCGAAGAAGGACAAGGCGTTCCAGGGCGAGCTGGATTACTACTTCAAGGAGTTCATCGGCAGGCCCACGCCGCTCTATTTCGCGAAGCGCCTGACCGATCACCTGGGCGGGGCGAAGATATATTTAAAAAGGGAGGACCTTTGCCACACGGGCGCCCACAAGATCAACAACTCCCTGGCCCAGGTCCTGCTCGCGAAGCGCATGGGCAAGACCCGCGTGGTCGCCGAGACCGGCGCCGGCCAGCACGGCGTGGCGACCGCCACGGCCGCTGCGATGTTCGGCCTGGACTGCGAGGTCTACATGGGCACCGACGACGTGGCGCGCCAGTCCCTGAACGTGTTCCGCATGAAGCTCCTCGGGACGATCGTCCGGCCCGTTGACAGCGGCAGCAAAACCCTCAAGGACGCCATCAACGAGGCCATGCGCGACTGGATCACGAACGTAGCGAACACCCATTATGTGCTCGGCACGGTCTACGGACCCCATCCCTTTCCCATGATGGTGCGGGACTTTCAGTCCGTCATCGGCCGTGAGGCAAAGAATCAGGTCATGAAGCTGGAAGGCAGGCTGCCGGACTGCCTCGTTGCCTGCGTCGGCGGCGGCTCGAACGCCATGGGATTGTTCCATGAGTTCATTGACGACCCGTCCGTGAAGATGTACGGGATCGAGGCCGGCGGGCTCGGCATCGAAAGGGGCAAGCACGCTGCGCGTTTCGCCGGCGGGTCGCTCGGCGTACTGCAGGGCTGCAAGACCTTCGTGCTCCAGGACGATGAGGGCCAGATCGAGATGACCCACTCGGTCTCTGCCGGCCTTGACTATGCCGCGGTCGGGCCCGAGCACGCGCTGTACCACGACACGGGCCGCATCGAATACACCTACGCCATCGACGAGGAAGCCATGGAGGCTTTCGACCTCCTGTCCCGCCTCGAAGGGATCATCCCGGCGCTCGAAAGCGCCCACGCCGTTGCCTACTGCCTGAAGCTCGCGCCCACGCTCGACATGGACAAGGTCATCATCTGCAACCTCTCGGGCCGCGGCGACAAGGACGTGATGCAGGTGGCGAAGATCAAGGGCGTGGAGTTGTAGCGATTGTGGAATGGCGAGTGCGGAGTACGAAATGATGCATCCAATAAGACATTACAGCGGCTTCAGCATATCTGCGGAACAGATAAAGAAATATCATGCAATACCAATGGAAAAGCGTCTCGAATTGCTATATCTCGGGAACCTCTTTCGAAAAGCGTTCTGTGAAATGCTGGATGATGAACTGTTAAAGGAAACGAGCGCGGGATATTTAGCGGTTCTTAAGAAAGGTCGATTCAATGCCTGAGATTAGCAGGTTCTTCGGGATCATCATCGCTATGTTCTATGACGATCACAATCCGCCGCATTTTCACGTGAGGTATGGAGAACATAAGGCCGCTATCAAGATCGATGACTTTGCCGTTCTTGACGGGTATTTGCCGCCCCGCGCGTTGGGGTTGGTGATTGAATGGGCAGAGATTCACAAAAGCGAGTTGATGGCCGATTGGCAGTTGGCCAAAGAGAACAAACAGCCTGCTCCAATTGAGCCGCTGCAGTAAGGAGGGCACCATGGTCGATGTGATCGATGCCACATATATCGATGGCTATGTGTTAGAGCTGAAGTTCGAGAATGGGAAGAAGGGGCGCCTTGACTTTTCGGATTATATGAATAAAGGCGGTGTCTTCGCACGCCTCGCTGAGCTATCCTACTTTAAGCAGTTCTATATTAATAAAGAGTTGGGAGTGCTCTGCTGGCCTGACGGACAGGATATCGCTCCGGAAACGCTCTACCATGCCGTAACGGGGGAGCCGTTGCCGGCCTGGATGACAGAGAGAGAAGGGACGCTGACAAAAAGCTAACGATTCAGCAATATTGTTTACGAGCAGTTTCGATCTCTCGGGCCGCGGCGACAAGGACGTGATGCAGGTGGCGAAGATCAAGGGCGTGAAGCTATAGGAAATGCGGCATTACGAAGGCAGGCGATGGAGCCTATCATGAAAGCGCAAAGCACCGTAAACATCAACGTTATATATGGGTAGGGCAAGAGGTCCCCAGGTTTTCCGTCGGCACCTTTATCAAGTCGCACACGCTGGTATCTAATAACCAGGTTGCCGATGATCTTGTCTATGCATCGGTCCGTGGCAAGGTCCGTCAGACCGAGGTGATCTCCGAGGGTTGGGACGACAAGGACCGCTCGACCTACCGCGTAAAGCTGAAGACGATGGTGGAACTGGTCTACCCGGAAAAGGGTGAAGGGATGTCAGCCAAGCTCTCCCTTTCCAAGGATCAATTGCGTGAGGGCGAGGATGTAAAGGTCCTCTATCAACTGGGTGTTGATGGATATGTTTACCTGTTCTCTGTTGCAGCTGACGGGTCAGTGACCCTGCTGTTCCCGAACGCTCTGCATAAAGACAACCGGGCCCTTGGCGGAAAGGGATGCGAGTTCCCGCCTGCCGGCAGCCCCATCAGGCTTTCCGCTGCCTTCCTGCCGGGATTCAAGGGCGCAGTCGCCGAGGAGAAAGTGAAGCTCATCGCAACAAGGAAGAAGGAAGACCTCATCCCCCTTGGGTTCCAGGAAGGGATGTTCACGACCTATGACGCCGCCTCCACGGGGATGATCAATGATCTGGTTCGAAGGTTGAACCAGCTCGATCCCGCGGACTGGGCAGAGGCAAGCGCGGGATATAAGATCCATCGTTAGCAGGAAAAGGACAACAAGATCCATGTCACGGATAAAAAATACGTTCAACAGGCTGAAGAAAAAGAATGAGACGGCGCTCATCCCCTACATCATGGCGGGGGATCCCGATATCGCCACGACGAAGCAGTTCATCGTCGCGATGGAGAAGGCAGGCTGCGATATCATCGAGCTGGGCGCGCCGTTCTCGGACCCGCTGGCCGATGGTCCCACGATCCAGAAGGCAGCACTCCGTTCATTGCAGCACCACACCAGCATCAAGGATGTGCTTGGTCTGGTCGCCGAGGTCAGGAAAGTGTCCAAGATCCCGCTCATCATCATGACCTATTACAACCTGATCTTTCACTACGGCGAAGATCGGTTCGTGAACGACGCGGCGGCCGCGGGCCTGGACGGCATAATCCTGCCGGACCTCCCTCCCGAAGAGGCGGGCGCGCTCATCGCCCTGGCGAAGAAGGCGGGGCTCGACACGATCTTCCTGCTGGCGCCAACGAGCACCGACGACCGGATCAAGGCGGTCAGCAAGGTCTCCCAGGGGTTCATCTACTATGTATCGCTCACCGGCGTGACCGGTTCCCACCTCGGCCTCCAGCAGGCGGCCATCAAGGATTCCCTCAGCCGCATCAAGGCGCAGACGGACAAGCCGATCTCCGTGGGGTTCGGCATCGCGACGGCGGACCAGGCGGCTCAGGTGGCGGGGTCGGGCGCTGACGGCGTGATCGTGGGGAGCGCCCTGGTGAAGGTGATCGAGGAGAACAGCGGTTCGCCGGACCTGGTGGCAAAGGCGGCCGCGTTCGTGAAGGCCCTGAAGCAGGGCGTCCTTACCGCGGCGCGGTAGGGTCTGCGGAGAGAGGTGCTTGTCCCTTGAGGAAATCGGCAGCGAAAAAACCTTCAACGACCAGAAAGGCAGCTGCACCGAAGCGGCCGGCCGCATCGAAGCAGGCCGCTGATATCCTGCGTGTCCAGGCGCAGGCGCTGAAGGAACTGGTCTCGCTTGAAAAGATCAAGCAGGAGTTCCTGCGCGACAATGCGACGGGCGCCGCAGAGCTTGACAGGCTTCTCGGTGACTACCTTAAAGTGATCCTGAAGCTCACTCGTACCCAGGCAGGGTCCATCATGCTCCGCGAGGGCGACCACCTGGTGTTCCGTGCCAGCAGGGGACCCAAAGCCGCATCGCTTCTCGGGCGGCGCATACCGCTCGACGAAGGGATCGCCGGATGGGTTGCGCGGTCGGGGAAGTCCTACTTGAGCTCCGATGTGGCAAAAGACACGCTCTGGAGCAGCAAGATCAGCGCTGAACTTCGTTTTGCCACGAAGAACATCCTTGCCGCACCCCTGAAGACCGCGGACAGCGTCACCGGCGTCGTGGAGGTGATCAACAAGGTCAATGGCATGCCTTTCGACAACGACGACAAGGACATGCTCGAGGTCCTGTCGGGGCAGCTCGCCCTCGATGTCGCCTATGTACAGTTCCTGGGGAGCAGCCGCAAAGAGGCCGCGCGGAAGGCCATGCAGGCCCAGTTCTCCATGGTCCTGAATTCGACGCTGGATCAGAGGGAGATCCGGAAAAGGGCCATGGAGGCCGCGACGAGCCTCCTCGACGCCGAGGTCGGCTCGCTCCTGCTGGTTGAGGAGAAGACGAACGAGCTGTTCTTCGAGGTCGCGCTCGGCGCCCAGGGCGAGCACCTGAAGCAGGTGCGGCTTCGCATGGGGGAGGGGATCGCCGGCTGGGTTGCCGCTAACGACCAGGCCGCCCTCGTGAACGACGTTGCGAACGATCCCCGCCATTACAAAAAGGCGCAGCACATCACCGGGTTCGTGACCCGGAACATGGTCTGCGTGCCGGTCCGCTCCCGCGGGAAGGTCGTCGGCGTGCTGCAGGCCGTCAACAAGAAGGGCAACGGCCTGTTCACCGAACAGGACCTGGACGATGTCTGGACGCTGGCGAGCCAGGTGGCGGTCGCGCTCGAGAACGCCACCCTCTACGCCGAACTGCAGGATACCTTTCTGAACACGGCGGAGGCCCTCGCCGCAGCGGTGGAAAAAAAGGACCCCTACACCGGCGGCCATATCATGCGGGTGGTGGAATACAGCATGGCGATCGCCAAACATATGTCGCGGACGGTCAGCGACATGGCCCAGCTCCGGCTTGCCGCGGTCCTGCACGACATCGGCAAGATCGGCATCAAGGACAGCGTGCTCCTGAAACAGGGGAGGCTCACGGATGACGAGATGGCCCACATGCGTGAACACCCGCTCGTGGGCGATGACATCATGGGGCACATCGAGCAGATGAAGGCCGTGCGGAAGGTGATGCGCGCCCACCATGAGAAATGGGACGGCAGCGGCTATCCCGACGGCCTCAAGGGCGAGTCCATCCCGCTCCATGCGCGGATCATCCTGGTGGCGGACACGCTGGACGCCATGACCACGGACCGCCCCTACCGGAAGGCCGCCGATCTGTCGACCGCCGTGGATGAGGTCAAGCGGTTCATGGGGAAGGAGTTCGATCCCCTCGTGGCGGAGGCGTTCTTCAAGGCCTGTGAATGCGGGGACATCGTCGTGAACAAAGGAACGGCGGACAACCGGGAGACATAGTTCAATTGCGGATTGATAATCGGACGCCTGTTTACAAAATCCGCAATCCGCAATCCGAAATCTGACCACGGCAAGGGGGTAGGGTATGGCAGAAGCGCAGTCACCAATGTATGCAAAGTTCGGGAAACACTTTCCCGCGGGTACGGTCCTTTTCCGCGAGGGCGACCGCGGCGAGGAGATGTTCATCCTGCAATCGGGGAAAGTGAAGATCAGCAAGAAGATCAGGGGCGTCGAGAAGACCCTCGCCACCCTTGAGAAGGGCGAATTCTTCGGGGAGATGGCGATCCTGAACGACAAGCCGCGCTCCGCCTCGGCCGAGACGATCGAGGATTGCGACATGCTCGTCATTGACCGCAAGACATTCGAGACCCTGCTGCGGAGCAACGTGGAGATCGCCATCCGGTTCATTAAGCGGCTCGCGGACCGGCTCCGCGAGACGAACGACCAGATGGAGGCCCTGATGATCAGGGACAATACCAGCCGCCTGGTCAGCCTTCTCGCCAAGCAGGTGAAGGAGAAGAAGGGCGCGGTCTCCATCTCGATCGACGAGCTTGCCGGCCTGGCTGGCATCGAGGGCAGCCAGGCGAAGCTGATCCTGGAGAAGCTCGCCAGCGTCCGCATCCTGACGCTCGGCGCGGACGAACATGTGTCGATCGCGAACCAGGAACAGGTGGACCGGCTGCTCCGGTATCTCGAAATGCGCGAGATCTTCGGGGAAATGGTATAACAGCCGAAAGGCGTCAGGCGAAAGGGCGGACAAAGATCCGGTAATTTCCCCTTACGCCTGACCCCTTACGGTATTTAAAGGGAGCCAGACATGCGTTTACCCAATATCAAGAGGACCGGCATTTACATCGCCCTGATCGTTGCAGCCACGCTTTCCCTGCTGCATGTGATGAATGTCAAATTCTTCGAGGTCCTGGAGGCCAAGACCCTGGACGTTCAATTTCTGCTGCGGGGACCGGTCAAGCCGGGCCCCGAGACGGTGATAGCGACGATCGACGAGAGGAGCATCAAGAACCTCGGGAGGTTCCCCTGGCCCCGTTCCACCTGGGGCCGCGTGGTGGAACGGCTGACCGAAGAGGGCGCGAAGGTCATCGTGTTCGACGTGTTCTTCGCCGAGCCGGAGACCGTGGCCTCCGACGACCTGTTCCAGCGCGCCATCATGCGGAGCGGACGAGTGGTCCTGCCGATGGTCTTCGATTTTGCCGAGGGCGGCGACAAGGAGACGGGATTCACCGATCAGAAGCTGGATTTTCTTATCCCGTCGGCGTACATGGCGATGAAGAACACCGATGCACCCTTCGGCGCTCCGCGCGCAAAGATGGTCCTGCCGACGCTTCTCCGGTTCTCTACCTTCGCCAGGACCCTCGCCCATATCAACATGAGCCCCGACATCGACGGGACCCTTCGCTGGGAGATGCTTGCCGTTGATTATCAGGACGATTACTACGCTCCCATCGGCCTGCAGGCGGCACGGTTGTACCTCGACGTCCCCCCGGAGAACATGACGCTCGATTTCTCCGGCGCCGTACAGGTCGGTGACACGGTGATCCCCACCGATGAGTACGGCAGGATGCTGATCAATTACCGGGGTCCGAACAAGACCTTTCCGATGTATTCCATCTCGGACCTTCTCGACCGGAAGCTTCCGGCGGGCGCATTCAGGGACAAGATAGTCCTGATCGGCGCGACGGCCATCGGGATCTATGACCTGCGCGTGACGCCGTTCTCGACGAACATGGCGGGGATCGAAAAGCACGCCAGCGTGGTGGACAACATCCTCAGAGGTGATTTCCTGCGCAGGGCGCTGGACTTCGACATCCCGCTCATCCTCGTCTTTACGCTCATCCTCGGCATCCTGATCCCGCGTCTTGGCGCAAAGGCCGGCGCCGCCCTGTTCATCCTGCTGTTCGCCGGCTACTCGGTGTTTGTCTATTACTTGTTCGTGTCACAGGGCATCTGGTTCAGTTACGTCTATCCGGCTTCGGCGCTCTTCTTCGGTTATACGAGCCAGACCGCCTACCGCTTCTTTACCGAAGAGCGGCGAGCGAAGGAGATCCGGACGATGTTCTCGAGCTACGTGTCCAAGCGCATCGTGGACGAACTGATCCGCGACCCGAGCAAGATGCGGCTGGGCGGCGACCGCAAGGAGATCTCGGTGCTCTTCTCCGACATCCGGGGGTTCACCTCCTTCTCCGAGAAGCATCGGGCTGAAGAGGTCGTGACGCAGCTGAACGAGTATCTCGGGGCCATGACGGGCGTCGTTTTCGAGCATGACGGCACGCTCGACAAGTTCGTGGGCGACGCGGTGATGGCCTTCTGGGGGGCGCCGCTCGACCAGGCCGACCATGCCGAGCGGGCGTGCAGGTGCGCCCTTGGCATGATCGGAAAACTGCAGGAACTCCAGAAGAAGTGGGAGTCCGAGGGGAAGTACGTCATCGACATCGGGGTCGGCATCAACACCGGAGACATGATCGTCGGGAACATGGGCGCCGAGGGCAAGAAGATGGACTTCACGGTCATCGGCGACAACGTGAACCTGGGAGCCCGCTTAGAGGGCTTGACAAGAAAGTATAATAATCATATTATCATATCGGAATTTACCTATGGCGCGGTAAAGGAAATCGTGAAGGTGAATGAGCTCGGTTCGGTGACCGTCAAGGGCAAGGAACAGCCTGTGGTGATCTATGATCTGGTAGGCATCAAGGACGACGGCACCAAATAGCACATTCTGTTCAAGGGACCGAGTGCAAAAGGCGAAGCTTTTCGGCGGTATTCGGATGATCAGCTGACGTGGTTCCGGACGATCGAGGAGGCTGAATGAAGGTTAAAGTACTGGGGTGCTCAGGGTCAGAGTCGATTGGGCACATGACTCCCGGCTTCCTGGTAAACGACCGCGTGATGCTTGACGCGGGCACCATCAGCGCGGCGCTGAGTATCGAGGCGCAGAGCAGGATCACCGACATCTTCATCAGCCATACCCACTTGGACCATATCAAGGGCGTCCTGTTCCTTGCTGACAACATCATCGGCCGGATCAAGCAGCCCGTCAATATCAGGGCGATCCCGAAGGTCATCGACGCCGTCAAGAAGCACCTGATGAACAACCTGATCTGGCCGGACTTCACGAAGATACCCACGCCGAAGAACCCGATCCTTGCCTACAAACCGTTCCCGGCCGGCAAGTTCATCACGGCGGGGGGCCTCAAGGTCAAGGCGATCCCCATGACCCATCCCGTGCCCGCAGTCGGCTTCCTGGTGAGCGACGGGAAGTCCTCGTTCATCTACAGCGCCGATACGGGCCCCAACGAGAGCCTGTGGGCCGAGGCGAAAAAGGCAAAAAACCTGAAGGGCATCATTGTCGATACGTCCTTTCCGAACAGCATGGACTTCGTCGCCGGCCTGAGCGGTCACTTCACCCCTGCCCAGCTTCACGAGGACCTCACGAGGGCCAGGGTGGCGAACGGCGTGCCGATCTTCGTTTACCACATCAAGCCCGCGCATAAGAAGCGGGTGATCAAGGAGCTTCACGCCCTGGGGAGAAAGAATGTCAAGATCCTTCAGGAAGGGAAGACCTATACTTTCTAACGCAAGTCCGAATTCCTAAGCTCGGAATCCTAATGCATCGTCGTGAATTCGTTTAGGATTTAGGAATTCGGATTTTGTATTTGCAGGAGCGTTATGGCCTGGTTCAAAAAAGAACGACCGGAGAAACTGAGCTCCGAGACGCCGGCGAAGAAGGTCAAGATCCCGGAAGGTCTATGGGTCAAGTGCGACAACTGCAAGGAGATCATCTACCGGAAAGAGGTGGAGAAGAACTTCAAGGTCTGCCCGAAGTGCGACTACCATTTCCGCATCACGGCATCGGAGCGCCTTCCCTACCTCGTTGACGAAGGTTCTTTTTTCGAGGTGGAGGACGGCCTCTCTCCCAGGGACGCGCTGGGCTTCAAGGACTACAAGGAAAAGCTCAAGAGCAGCCGGAAGAAGACGGGCCTCAAGGACGCCATCATCTCCGGCGAGGCGAAGATCGGCGGCTGCCCCGTGCAGCTCGTGGTCATGGACTTCAACTTCATGGGCGGCAGCATGGGCTCCGTCGTGGGCGAGAAGATCGCCCGGGCAGTTGAACGGGCCATCGATAAGAAGACCCCGTTCATCTCCGTAGCATCCTCTGGCGGCGCCCGGATGCAGGAAGGGATCCTTTCGCTCATGCAGATGGCCAAGACCTCCGCCGCCACGGCGCGCCTGGCCGAGGCCGGCCTGCCGTTCATCTCGATCCTGACGGACCCGACCTTCGGCGGCGTGACGGCGAGCTTTGCCATGCTGGGCGATCTCATCCTCGCCGAACCGAAGTGCCTCATCGGCTTCGCCGGTCCCCGGGTCATCGAACAGACCATCAAGCAGCAGCTCCCGGCCGGTTTCCAGCGCGCGGAGTTCCTCATGGAGCACGGCATGATCGACATGATCGTGAGCCGGAAGGACCTGCACGCGACGCTGGCCAGGATCCTGGAATTCTTTACCACTGAGTGAGACCGCCCTCCTGCATCTGTTCAGCTGACGGCATGACCATCCAACCGTCCAATTCTTGACTTCCCTTCCGAACAACGTTATAGTAAGCAGCATCTTCCTTGATGGTTATTCCATACGATATTTCCCTAACCCGAACAAGCCGGAACCAAGGACTAAAAGCGTCTCGCGCAAAGACGCAAAGAGCGCAAAGGGAACCATGAGTCAAATACTTTTCGATTGGTTTAAACCCAAATGCAATTGTCTTTCTTTGCGAAATTGGCGTCTCGCTTAGAAGCGCCTACTTTTGGTTGCGAGAAAAAATCTTGCCGTTATGAGAAAATTTTGACACTTTGGTAACTGAGGTGCCCCATGGACCGAAGAACGTTCCTGAAGACCGCGGCAATCGGCAGCCTCGGCCTCACTGTCTCCTCCCTCGACTCCCTGGATGCTTTCGGCGCGCCGCCCCGTCCCGACCTTGCCGTTGTACAGGGACCGTTTCCCGAGAAGATCGTACGCGCGGCCATCGACGCGCTTGGAGGCATCAAACGGTTCATCAGCCGCGGCGACGTCGTGGTCGTCAAGCCGAATATCGGCTGGGACCGCATTCCCGAGCAGGCCGGCAACACGAATCCCGAGGTGGTAGCGGTGGTGGTGCGGCTCTGCTACGAGGCAGGAGCGAAGAAGGTGAAGGTCTTTGACCGGCCGGTGAACGATCCCCGGCGGTGCTACGTCCAGAGCGGGATCGAGGCCGCGGCCCGTGCGGCAGAGGCCGAGGTGAGCTTCATGGACGACCGGAAGTTCAAGGACATGGCCATCAACGGGCTGGCGCTCAAGACCTGGCCGCTGTACACGGGGATCTTCGAGGCCGACAAGGTCATCAATGTCCCCATCGCGAAGCACCACGGACTGGCCAAGCTCACCCAGTCCATGAAGAACTGGATGGGCATGATGGGCGGCTCCCGCCGGATGATCCACCAGAAGCTGGACGAAAGCCTCGTGGACCTCGCCATGAAGGCCAAGCCCTGCCTCACCATCCTCGACGCGGTCCGCATCCTGACGGACAACGGGCCGCAGGGCGGGGACCTCAAGGACGTGAAGAAGATCGACACCGTGATCGCCGGCGTGGACCAGGTGGCCATCGACGCCTACGGCGCCACGCTCTTCGGCATGAAGGGGAGCGATCTTGGCTATGTGCGGCTCGCCGCGGAGCACAAGTTCGGCGTCATGGACCTGAGCAAACTGAAGGTCAAGAAGATCCAGATATAGATTCGCGTGTTCGGCAATGCTACGATGCAAACTTCGTCATTAGAAAGGATGACATGAAAACTCTTGTCGCTATGCTGTCATTGGCGCTCCTACCGCATGCGTGAGCTATTCCGGACTGAAGCCGATCTACCCCGACGCAGGACATCCTGTGTATCATATTGTGAACGTTGGAACGCTCCAGCCCACTCTTCGTTGGGAGGCGGCTTCAGCTGCATCAGCAGGTTATGACCTTGTTATTTTTGAAGGGCCGGAAAAGCTATTTGGATATATTGATAGAGGAAATCTTAAGCGAGTCTATTCCCGGGAAGGCATAATGAAGCCGGAACATTCACTGGAAGCACCTTTGAAGCCCGGCCTTGTATATTTCTGGTCGGTGAAGATCCATGGCGATGACGCACCTGCTTGGTCACGGTATAACTACAGCCTTTGCATCGGCATCTATTTTATGCATGCTTCAGATCAACTATACCGATTCAGAACACCTGCGGCGCAACAACTGTAGTGTGGTGATAGCAAAAAGAAGCCGCTAGTTGTCTGAGAACTAGAAGAGACTTTGTCTGGTGCGGTAAAAAGTGGGCATCATGAGTAATTTTCGGAGAATAACCCAAGGCCTCTTCCTCCTACTTTTCCTCTTTCTCTTTATCCAGACGGAATCCAAGGGGAATGACGAACTGGGTTATCCGGTACGGCTCTTTCTCGATTTTGATCCGCTGATTTTGATCACGACGCTGCTCTCGGCCCACGCGGTTGCAAAGGCTTTCCTGTTGTCCCTCGTCGTCATCGTCCTTACGATGCTGCTGGGGAGGGTCTTCTGCGGGTGGGTTTGCCCGCTTGGCACGCTGAACAATCTCGTTGGTATGCTGAACAAGCGCAGATCACCGGGGACGACCCCCCTTAGGCCCCCCCTTGGCAAGGGGGGAGAAAGGGGGGTGAGCTGGCACCGGGTGAAGTATTTCATCCTCATCGGCATGCTCGCCTCCGCCCTGTTCACCCTCCAGCCCGTCGGCATCATGGACCCCATTTCGCTGCTCATCAGGTCGTTCTCCCTGAGCATCTATCCTCTGTTCAATTACGCGGTCCGGTCTGCCTTCGACACGATCTATGCGGTCAGCCCCGCCGGGATCGCAGCGGTGTCCGAACCGGTCTACACGGTCCTCAAGAAGAGCGTGCTGTCCTTCAACCAGTCTTACTACAACCAGAGCGTCTTCATCGGCGTGCTATTCCTCACGGTCCTGGGACTCAATCTCGTGGAGAAGCGGTTCTGGTGCCGGTATCTCTGCCCGCTCGGCGCGCTGCTGGGGCTGTTATCACGCTTCTCGATACTGAAGCGGAGCGTGAGCGAAGGGTGCACGGAATGCGGCGCCTGCGCCGGGGTCTGCCAGGGCGCATCGACGCCGGACGTGAAGGGACAGTGGAAGGACGCCGAGTGCTACTACTGCTGGAACTGCGATGATATCTGCCCGAACAACGCGGTGAGCTTTGGTTTCACGGGAAAAAAGGCCACCCCTGCCATGGACCTCGGCAGGAGACGGCTGGTGGTATCGGTGCTGTCGGGCATCGCCGCGGTCCCCCTGATCAGGATAACGCCGCTCGGAATGGCGAACGCGAAAGATCCTATTCTGCTCCGGCCGCCGGGGTCGCTTGCGGAAAAGGAGTTCCTCGCCCGGTGCGTCAAGTGCGGTGAGTGCATGAAGGTCTGTACGACGAACGGCCTCCAACCCACCCTCATGGAAGCCGGACTCGAAGGCATCTGGTCGCCGACCCTCGTGCCGCGCATAGGCTACTGCGAGTACCGGTGCACGCTCTGCGGCCAGGTCTGCCCCACGGGCGCGATCAAGAAGCTCCCGCTCCAGGAAAAGGTAAAGGTCAAGATCGGTCTTGCCATGATCGAAAAGGGGAGGTGTCTCCCCTGGGCCCACGCGACGCCCTGCATCATGTGCGAGGAGGTCTGCCCCACGCCGAAGAAGGCCATCTGGCTCGAAAAGGCGCAGGTGCGCGACCGGAAGGGGAAGGTCATCACCGTTCAGCAGCCGCGCGTTGACCTCGAGCTCTGCATCGGCTGCGGCATCTGCGAAGCCAAATGCCCGGTGCTCGGCAGGCCGGCGATCTATGTCTCGAACGTGGGAGAGAGCAGGTCAAAGGAGAACCAGCTGCTTCTGTCAGAAAGGCAGGAGAATGAACGACACCGTAACGCCTGAAGAACTGGAGACGATGCTGAAGGAACAGATCCCGCCGAAGATCATCAAAGTGAGGAGAGCATCGGACTTGCCAGGCGATCCTTCAAGCATCCCGGGAGCGGAGTGGAAGGACCCTGAGAAAGTGGCGGAGTAGGCGGGGAAGCCGGTGAAGAAGCTCTGAACCGCCGGGTGGACTTATGAAGAACTTGAGAAAGACCGTTAACGTTCAGAAAAACTGCCTATTGATTGGTCTTGGTCATTTCATTGGTGTAAATGCATCGGTGATTAATGCGTTCCATTTCAAAATTACGCAACTCATATAACAGAGATCGAGAACATGATACCCTCGTAGACGGTTATCGCATTAAACTAATAACCGCATCGAAAAAAAAATACTATATATCTGTTTGTCAGAAGAGTAGTAATAGCGCCCGCGGTGGTGTTATCCCCCATATAGGTCTTGATAGCGGTGCTAGCATGGATAATGCCGGCGAGTATATTTCTCCAGAGTTTCAAAACTGGGCATTGAAAAATATTGCTCCGCTTTTTAATAAAGAACCTAATGCGAGCATTCAATCATTTCATCGTCCATTAGTTTTGTCACCTATGCCCAATAAGTCCATTGCGCTCCTCTCTCCTTCGCGGTAAGATATCCCAGCATCGTTATCGTAACTCGTGGCCGTGGCGGGAGCACCGCCGCGGTCTGGTATCACGCATGAAAACCATGAAGAAGGCGCATAACGACATGTCCAGGATCACCACCCCGCTTCAGGTCTATAAGTTCCTGCCGAAGACCAATTGCGGAGAGTGCGGGATATCCACCTGCCTGGCCTTTGCTGCTGCGGTCATCAAACAGGAGAAGAGACTGGCCGACTGCACGCATCTGGACAAGGAAACGATTGCCCGTTATGAAGGGAAGATCGACAGGCCGGTATCGATGGAGGGCATACGGGAAGACCAGCTGAAAGAGCTTAAGAAGGCGATCGAAGCGATCGACCTGCGTTCGCGGGCGGAGCTGCTGGGTGGCCGGAGCGACGGCGAGACCCTGATCATCCGGTGCCTGGGAAAGGACTTTGAGATCGACCGGTACGGCAACGTCATGTCGCAATGCCATACCCATGCGTGGTTCTCGCTCCCCCTGCTTGATTACGTTCTCCATAGCAGGGGAGAGGAGTGCGCCGGCAGGTGGGTCCCGTTCAGAGAGCTGGAGAAGGGCGCGACATGGAGCGGTCTTTTCGAGCAGCGTTGCGAAAAACCGCTGAAGCAGATGGCCGATGCCTATAACGATCTTTTCGAGGACCTGGTGCGCATGTTCAGCGGCACGTCATCGTTCAACAAGTTCAATGCCGATATCTCCGTGGTCCTTTATCCCCTTCCGAAAGTGCCGGTCCTGATCTGTTACTGGAAGTCTGAGGATGATATCGAATCCAAGCTTCACGTTTTCTTCGACGATACCGCGGAAAAGAACCTTCCTGTTGAATCGCTCTTTACGCTCGGCACCGGAATTGTGCGTATGCTCGAAAAGATCATGCACAGGCATACAGACGGGAAGAGTGAATTGTCGTAAATAATAAAGAATCGAATTCTATACAAAACAGCAGGAATTTGTCTCGCAGAGCCGCAGAGCTCGCAGAGAAGTGTAAAAAATACATTTCGAAATAGATCCAAGGGTTAATGATTTTGATGTAACTCTGCGTCTTCTGCGTCTCTGCGAGAGATGCCCTTCGTTTCGGTTTGTCCATATTAGGTTGGTTGTTAAAATACAAAAGACTGCTTCAATAGGGGAAAGAACCTCATGGCATTGAAATCAACGATCTTCAAAGCGGACCTGCAGATCTCCGACCTGGGCAGGAGCTATTACCACGATCACAGCCTTACCATCGCGCGCCATCCGTCGGAGAACGATGAACGCCTGATGGTACGTCTCCTTGCCTTTGCCCTGCACGCCGACGAAGCACTGGTCTTTGCCAACGGGATGGGGACCGACGATGAGCCTGCCCTCTGGCAGAAGGACCTCACCGGCGCCATTGAGCTCTGGATCGAGGTGGGACAGCCTGAGGAAAAGCGCATTCGCAGGGCATGCGGCCGCGCGCGACAGGTGGTCATCTACAGTTATGGAGGTCATGGCACCGAAGTGTGGCTGGACCGGTTGAACGGCAACGGCAATCGAGCCAGGAACCTGACGGTACTACCGCTTCCGGGGTCCTCCACCAAGGCGCTGGCAGCGCTGGCCCAGCGCAGCATGAAGCTGCAGATCACCATCCAGGACGGACAGGTCTGGATGAGCGACGGCAAGGAAACTGTCCATATCGAAATGCCTGCTTCAGTTGTTCCACAAGACTGAACGCTCGTTCCGGCATGAAAACGCCGTACTTTCCCTCTCCCCGTGCCAGTTTTATTCCCGATTCCCCTCGTACCTGAACAGCCCTATCTCTTTTTTGCCGCGATGGATTGGCTTATGGTCCTCTTTCAACAGTGGAATTCTCCAAGACAATAATGCATAAATCCGATCTGTCTCGCATATCATGAAAGGTCCAACCACGAAGACTGACAAAGGATCAACCGACAAAGACCGGTATTTTGATCTTGGGTTTCCTGAGCTGAAGGATCAGACCGAACGATCCAGATTATACGGGTGCATAAGGATATCTATCCGCCCTTATCATACATTAGTCCACTTCTTCAGTGTCTAGATGTCCTTCCTGTGTTCAACAATATCAGGAACAACTGTGTGGTCCTATTGACAGTCCACGATGTATTTGGTACTATGTTGCGGTTTTTCGCAACTAATTGGGAGGAGAACAAAATGGGCAGAATAGGCATGGTAGTATCGTTGTTCGCGGCAATGCTGGCCATTACCGGATGTGAATCCAAGGTGGGCGGCACGGCGGCCCCGCTGAGCACACCCGATCTTAAACAGGCCCTCGGCGCGGGTAACAAAACGGTCGTCTTCTTTCTGAATCCCCAGGGCGGGCCGTGTCAGGCGCAGAATGAGGTCCTGGCGAAGCTCCATAAGGACCGGGGCGGCAATTTCAGCGTTGCCTACGTGAATGCCATGAACCCCGCGGACCAGCAGGCATTCTACGACTACGGCGTACGAAGCCTGCCGACCGTGGTGCTGGTGGACAGCCACGGGAAGATCAGCCGCAACTTCCCGCCGGGCATACAGACCTACGAAGCCCTGGCAGCGGCCCTGGACGGGGCGCTCTGATGGACCTCGGCATCGCCAACATCATGCTTGCCCTGGGCGCGGGTTTGGCGAGCGTTCTCTCGCCCTGCGTCCTTCCCGTGATCCCTGTCGTCATGGCGGGGGCGGATCGGACGGACCGCATCCGGCCGCTACTCGTGGTCCTGGGGCTTGCCGCGACGTTCATGGCCATGGGGGCATTTTCATCGCTCTTTGGCGCGCTCCTGGTCGGTCGCACGCGTTCCATCGAAGTGGCCGGAGCGCTTATCATTCTGGCCATGGGCCTGCTGGTGCTGTTCGACCTGAACATCTTCAAGCGGCTCTATCGGCTTTCCAATATCCCGGTGAAGGGCGAGGGCTGGTTCGGCGGGCTGGTCCTAGGTATGGCACTGGGGTTGGTCTGGGTCCCCTGCATCGGGCCTTTCCTCTCAAGCATCCTCGCGATGGTCGGCACCAGCGGTCAACTGGCACGGGGAACCATCCTCCTCGGCTTCTATTCCCTTGGTCTGGCGATCCCGATGCTTGCGGTGGCCTATTCCTCCCACATCCTGCAGAGCAGGCTCAGGGTCCTTTCGCAGCACGAAGCTGCCCTCCGCTACGTTACGGGCAGCGTTCTCGTCGGCTTCGGTCTCTATTCGATCGTTCTGGGGAATGTCGCCTTTTAAGGCCGGCAGGGGAGACGTCCGGTCTCAATGTGACGAACGCTTCTTACACCGGACTGAACACTTCAACGTCCTGCTACTCAATGCAAATGATCATGTCGTCCTCGACCGGCTCATCGCCTCATCCAGTGCAGTGTTCATGATCTTTCCCTGATAGGTATTCAACGCGCTCCGGATGGCCGGGTCCTCCTGTATCGCCGTATCGATCCCCTTGTTCGCCAGCAGTTTCACATAGGGCAGGGTCGCGTTCGTGAGCGCGAAGGTCGCTGTTCGCGGGTATGCTCCGGGCATGTTCGCGACGCAGTAGTGGATGATACCGTCGATCTCGAACACGGGATCATCATGGGTCGTCGGTCTCGATGTCTCGACGCACCCTCCCTGGTCAACGGATACGTCCACGATCACGGAGCCTCGCTTCATCGTCTTGAGCATCTCCCGGGTTATCAGGATGGGCGTCCTGCCTCCGGGCACGAGCACCGCGCCGATGACAATGTCGGTATCCCGGATCTCTTCCTCCACTGCATGCACCGAGAGGGGCAGGGTGCGCACCCGACCCTTGAACAGTTCGTCGATGCGTTGGAGCCCCGCCGGATCCCGGTTGATCACCACGGTCTCCATGCCCAGCCCCATGGCCACGCGGGCTGCGTTCGTCCCCACAACGCCGGCGCCGAGGATCACGATCTTCCCGGGACGAACTCCTGATACTCCCGTGGGAAGTATGCCGGACCCTCCGCGGAACTTCTGGAGATAGAGTGCAGCCATGATCGGCGCCATCCGGCCGGCGACCTCGCTCATGGGGGCAAGGAGCGGGAGCTTATCATCCTTGATGAGGGTTTCGTAGGCCAGCCCGGTCACTCTTTTGTCAAGCAGTACCTTCGCGAGCTCCGGATTCGGCGCAAGGTGGAGGTAGGTGAACAGCGCCTGTCCGTGCCGGAGCGAGTCATATTCCGCTACGAGCGGTTCCTTGACCTTCACGACGAGATCTGACCTTTCGAAGAGCCGCTGCTTTGCGGTCATGTCAGCTCCCGCCCTGCGGTATTCCTCATCGGCGAAACCGCTTCCTATCCCGGCTCCTGTCTCGATCAGGACCGCATGGCCGCATCCTGCCAACTCCCGTACGCCGGCGGGCGTGATGGCGACGCGAAATTCCTCGGTCTTTATTTCCTTTGGGATCCCGACGATCATAAGCACCCCGCTTCCTATACCAAGTATAGCATTGATGATGTCACGACGCCCCCGGGCGCAGCGCGAAGGTCTTGACCCCTGCTGCGGTTTGCCGCTGACGGTCAGGACCAATCCTTTTGAACCGTATGCTATCGTCGAGGTCCGCTAGAGGGGAATTGTCCGTGGTATGCCTGTCTCGCATCTCAAAACAGGGTACGATGCAGGGCGGCCATGCGGCATCTTCGCGAACGCAGAGAGGGATGCGATCCGGCCGCAAGCGAAAAAAGACCGGGCGGCTTGATCATCAGCCGTCCGGTCTATGCAGTGACAAGGGAGGAACGGAGATTCGGCTAGTTCTTATAGATATAACGGTGCCCCGTCGTCATGGTGTCGGTGCTTTTTTTCACGACCGCGGTGGACGTTCGTGATTTCACGATAAAGACCTGGATCTCGCCGATAGGCATCGAGATACCGGTCTCCTTGTTTGGTGAACCCATGACCGTGAATGTGTCACCGGCTTCGACGCCGTCCTCTTTTCCTTTGTCGAGATAGACGTAATCAACCTGCCCGCTGATGGAGCGCCGGTCCGTAACCTCGAGAATCTGGCCGGAGAGGTTCTTCACCTGATGCTCCTTGGCCGGATAGATCAGGGTCGGCTCCTGGTAGGGGGCGAGGAGGTTCCCCTTCATGGCAGCGTCGAAGGAGAGCGTGATCCGGGCGACGTAGACATTCGAATCCTTGGCACCGGTGACCTTCAGGATGCCGTTCACCTTGTACAGCGTACCGTAGGACCGGCGCGTCTCCGGATGTTTGACCTTGTGGACCGGCTGGTAGATGGTGAAGCGGTCACCAATGTTCACCGATTCCCGGGACCGGATGACGATGAAGACCTCGTCGTCGTACGCGAGGATGTTCGTCCCGTGGATGCCCTTGTACGGGTCATTTGGTGACCCCTGGAGGAAATCCTTGCTGTTCTCCTCGCTCACAAAACCGGCGCTGAGCATTGCGTATTTGTCTATGATCGGGGTAGGGGCATCCTCCGGAAGGATGAGACGGCTGCCGGTCACCGGTGTTTCCGGTTCGGGGGTCAGGCCTTCGATAGAGGTCCGCCTCTGGAAGATGGAAGGAGACTCCGCCTCTTCCTGCGGCGCGGCTGCCGGCTGCTCCTGCGTCTTCTCAGCGACAGCCTTTTCCTCGACCGCTGTGTCCTCTGGGGTGCTCATGGCGTGTTCTACCGGAGCAAGGCTCGGGATGACAAGGTTGCTGCCCGGATAGATGAGGTCCGGATCGTTCACGGAAGGATTCGATTTCCAGATGAGCGGCCAAAGAAAGGGATCACGGTAGAAGGCATTGGCGATGTCCCAGAGCGTATCTCCCTCCCGGATCAGGTATGTTCCCTGTTGCTCCGGGGCGGGCGCTGCCTCGCCGTTCTGCTGCTGAGGGGACGCAGGGCCTGTCGGCTGTTCCTGGACCCATGCGGTCGTGGGCAACGATGCGGCGACGAGCAGGATAAGAACGCTCCGTACAGCACGGACTACGGGAATAGACCAACTGGTCATTGTTCCTGCCTCCTCACGGTTTTTTTCTTTTTTGCCTTCTTCTTTTTTACCGTCTTTTTCTTCTCCGGCGCGACCTTCGGCGTGGAAGACCGCTTGGACGTGATCTGGCGAGGGGTACGCGAGGCAGGAGCTATGGACTGGCGTTCTTCCAGCGCCTTGACTTTTGAGGAAAGGGCCTCGGTAATGGCTGCCTGCTCCTCGACCTTTTTCCTGTTCTCATTCTGGAGGTTCTGAAGTTCCAAAAGCTGTTTCTGCAGAACCGTGATCTGCCCATTGGCGGGATCTGCCGGTTGGGGTTGTACCGCCGGGGCGCATCCGATCAGCACGAATACGATGACTGCCGACAAGGCCGCAACGAATCCTGGACGACCCGTCATCCTGCCACCCCTTCCCATCTCCTGCTTCCTGTCAAAATACGTATCATAAATTTTGTTAAAGATAGCTGAGAAACCTCTTGTTTGTCAAGAGAAAATTCAAAAGCTTGCCTTGCTTTTGAGTGACCTTTTTGGTATCCTGCTCGTGCTATGAACACGACCAGTCGAGAGGAAACCACGGGCTTCAAGGGCATCATCACCGTGGTGGTTCTGCTGCTGCTGACCGCGGCCGCCATCGTCCTCCAGATCAGGTATCGCGGGTTCGAAGGGCCGTTATCGGACAACCTTCTCATTCTCATCCTCATCAATGCGAACTTTCTTCTCCTTGCGTCGGTCATCTTCCTGATCGGGCGCAACCTTTGGAAACTTTCAGTGGAGCGGAGGAGCAAGGTCCTCGGTGCGAAGTTCCGGACCAAACTCGTCGCCGCATTCGTCAGCCTCTCATTTATCCCCACTGTCCTGCTGTTCATCATCGGGAGCGGCATGTATACCCGGGGCATTGAGCGGCTCTTCAGTCTTCGGCTTGAGACGGCGCTCCAGGATTCGGTGTCGGTCTCCCAGACCTATTATAACGGCCTGCGGGGACAGGCACTTGCCTTCAGCCGGCAGATCAGCCGGCAGATGAGCGACCAGCGGCTGGTCGAGCGGTTCGATGCTCCGGTGCTGAAGGAGTATCTTGCGAAAAAAGCTGCTGAATACGGGATCGGGGCCGTCGAGTTGTTCGATGGAGAACGCGCGACGCGCGCGCGGCTGGTGACCGAACAGTTCCCCGCCAGGACGTTCAAGGCGACGCCCGCCGACCTTATTGAACAGGCCTATGGCGATAACGAGGCGACCGGCGTGAGCGACCTCGGGAAAAAGGGCGAGATCATCCGGGCCATAGTGCCGCTTTACGCGGGAGAGAACGACAGGAGCGTCGCAGGCGCTGTCGCCGTCAGCTATTATGTTTCCTCGAGCCTCGCACACAAGATCGACGCGATCCGGGAGGGGTATTCCGAGTACCGGTCCTCCTTCAAGACCAAGGAGCTCTTGAAAGTGTCCTACCGGCTGGGATTTCTGGCCGTCATGCTGACACTGCTTCTTGCCGCCATCTGGGTCGCCCTTCGTGTCGCGGCGAGCATCACCGTGCCGATCCGCAAATTGGCGGAAGGGACGGTGGAAGTGGCGCGGGGGAACCTGGATTACCGTATCGAGGAACAATCGGGCGACGAGGTCGGGATGCTCGTGGAATCCTTCAACGGGATGACGGCGGATCTGAAGCACTCGAACGAGCGGCTCCGGCGGGAGATCACCAACCGGGAGATCATTCTTACCAACATCGATGCCGGGGTCGTATCCCTGGACCGGACCGGCAGGATCACGACCATCAATCCTGCAGCGTCGCGCATCCTCGGCGTCATCCCGGAAGAAGTGATGAACAAACGGTATGACGAGGCCTTCCGGTTCATCGACCTGGGGCCGATACGGGGCCTCTTCCGGAAACTGGAAGAAGGCCAGGGGAGCGCCGAGGAGGAACTGTCGCTGGCGGTGAGGGGGAGGACCCTGTTCCTCCGCATGCGAGTTTCGACGATCCGGGAAAGCACGGGAGCGCTCCTGGGGACCGTCTTCACCTTTGATGATCTGACGGAGCTTCTCAGGGCAAAGAAGGCCGAGACCCGGCAGGACGTGGCGCGGAAGATAGCACACGAAGTGAAGAACCCTCTTACGCCGATCAAGCTCTCTGCCGAGCGTCTCCGGAAAAAATACCTCGAAAAGGCCCCGGACTTCGACCGGGTCTTTGAGGAATCAAGCCAGACCATTATCCAGCAGGTCGACGGGCTGAAGAGGCTTCTGGACGAGTTTGCCGAATTTGCCCGTATGCCCCGGCCCAATCTTGTCTCCCAGGGGCTTCTCCCGGTGGTGGACGGCGTAATCCGTCTCTACGAAGCGGCCCACAAAGATGTCACTTTCGTGAAGGAGGTCGGCGAGCTTCCCGAGCTGCTGCTGGACCAGGAGCAGATGAAACGGGTGTTTATAAACCTGTTCAAGAACGCAGTCGAGGTGATGGAGGGCGGCGGTGAGATCCGGGTATCGGCACGGCCTGCGGCGGGAGACGATAGAGTACGGATCGAGGTGTCCGATAATGGCCCCGGCATATCGGTGGAAGATGTGTCCCGTCTTTTTGAACCATACTTCTCGCGAAAGAAGAAAGGCGGCGGCCTTGGTCTTGCCATCGTGGAGCGGATCATCGCGGACCACAATGGCTCCATTCATGCCGAACAGAACCATCCCCATGGCGCGCGATTTATCATTGAGCTGCCGGTCAGGAAATAGGGAAAAAATGCGGATTGCGGAATGCGGATTGCAGATTAGTAATGCGTGACAGAAGCAGTTCAACTCCGCAATTCGCAATTCGAAATCAAACGTGGGAGGTTTTCAGTTTGGATACTGCATCGATCGTTCTGTTAAGCCTGTTCGGCATCTATATCCTCATCAAGTTGCTGGGTTTCCTGAGCCGTCTCGGGATCAAACAGGTCCCGCCAAGCGTCCTTGACCAGATGAAGGGTATCACCCTGCTCGATACGCGGACGGATAAGGAATACAAACAGGGCCATATTCCCGGCGCCATCCATATTCCCCTCAGCGACATCGGGACCAAGGCCAAGAAGCTTCGGAAGGACAAGGAGATGGTGGTCTACTGCCAGAACGGGAACCGGAGCATCTGGGCCATCAAGCGCCTCATGGGCATGGGATTCACCAAACTCCATAATCTGAAGGGCGGATACGGTGCCTGGAAACGATCACACCGCTGAGCTCCGGAAGGACTATCGGAAGAAGCGGCGGGCCATCGAGCGGCGGCTCGCGGAGTTCCGGGCGGTCTACGAGCGAGGCGATGAGGCGATCTTCGAGGAGCTCTGCTTCTGCATCCTGACCGCGGGCAGCAGCGCACGGATGGGCATGCGCACGATCGCGGCGCTCCGGGACATCCTCCTGTCCGGCACGGAGAAGGACCTGCAGGTGCGTGCGGCAGAGCACCGGGTCCGGTTCTGGCGGCTGAGGCCATCATACATCTACCGCACCCGAGAATACCTTAATGAATTTTGCGGCCTGAAGTTGCGGGAACTTCTGGATTCCTTCCGTGACCCCCAGGAGCGTCGCGACTTCTTCGCGAAGAACAAGGCGATCAAGGGGCTGGGCTACAAAGAGTCCAGCCACTTTCTGCGGAACATCGGTTTCCAGGGATATGCCATCCTGGACAAGCATATCGTGAACAGCCTCCGGGAAATGGGCGTGATCAGCAGGCGGCTCACCCCGGTCACGCGTAAGGGCTATCTTGCCATCGAAAAGAAGCTCGCCGCGTTCGCCGGCGAGATCGGCATTGATATAGATCATCTGGATCTTCTCCTGTGGTCGAGAAAGACGGGGGAGATCCTGAAATAAGTTCTGCGTGCGGAGTGAAAGACTAACGCCCATGCATCATGAATCCAGGAGCGAACGATCGATAAGGGTTGAAGAGTAAGCCGTTAGGATTGATGATTCCCTGCATCTTGCTGAAGGGAACTAAAATTGCGCTTTCTGTTTCAGAGGATAAGGAGTGAGTGACAAAGGTCTAAAAAAAGCGGTGATCATTGGAGCGGCCATCGGAGCGGTCGTGACGCTCGGCGCTGCGATCTCCATGGATTATGTCCTGTCCAACTCCCTGCAGGGGACCTGGCGGGATGCGGCGGTCAAGGACGTGACCAAGATATTCGGCCCGGCGTGCGGGCAGAACTGGTATGC
The DNA here is from genome assembly GCA_020052615.1 of Nitrospirota bacterium. Lineage (GTDB taxonomy): Bacteria > Nitrospirota > UBA9217 > UBA9217 > UBA9217 > JAAXXJ01. Next base: position 28,035 of record JAGVOT010000070.1, read on the forward strand.
CGTCACCCTGGTCCTTGTCTCAGTCATGGCATTTCTCGCCTGTTTTGGCGCCGTCCTTGGCGCTGTGGCGGGCACCATCATGAACCGGTTCTTCAAGCTCCTGCTGAAGTGAATAATCCCGGGATTCTCCTACCCGCGTAGTCCCGCATTAGCCAAAGCATAATCTCAATATTTCGTCTCACAACACTTGATAGTTGTGTTGCTTCTAAACGATACCCCAAAAATACCCCACAATTATTGTTGACAAAGTGGTTCAAGTTCCTTAAACTCTCGCTCACCGTTGAAAATGCATTCCAGATTTCAGACGAACAACGCGTGCCTGTTGGAAGATGTCGATGTTGTGTAGAGTGATGTTGCATTTCCTTAATACCCTTTCTGATCGAAGCTGTTCCCTTCTGCATTACTAAGGCTTGAATAATTTATGCTCGATTGTGCCGCATGGTACGCTGCCGTTTTACGGATTCAGTAGCGATATGTCCTATCATGCGTCTGTGCGAACTGCAATATACACTGACTCCACTGATCCGGATCTTTGGTCGACGAGGGAAATCTATCTATGGTTTGGGCCGCATCAGAACGGGGAAAGGCCCGGGCGCTGTTCTTCTCGCTCACGTATCTCATTCTCCTATGCCCGGATCCCGGGTGGGCGGAACCGGGCACAGCGATTGAGCAGCCGGGCAAGAGGAACGAACAAACCGTAGGCAAGTACAAAGAAGGGGAGCTCCTGGTGAAATTCAAAGCAGAAACGCCCAAAGATGTGGAGTCAGCATTGCATGGCAAACTCGGTTCGGAAGTCATCAAGGAATTTCATACGATCAAGGTCCAGCATGTCAGGCTGAAAAAGAGACTGAGCGTGGAGGAGGCCGTCCGTCTATATCAGGCGGACCCGAATGTCGAATACGCAGAACCTAATCATATCGTGGAAATACAGGAATGATATGTCTACTCAGCTAAAAAAAGGAGCAAAGACATGAAAACAGATTTTGTTAGAGCGTGTATATTTCCAGCACTTACGGTCTTCTTTTTTTCAGGAAGTGTTTTCGCAGTAGACGGATTGCATGAAAAGCGGCCGGATCAAGGCCCCCTTGCGCAGAAACAGGAGAAAAATTTCAAGAAAGGTGAGCTTATTGTCAAATTCAAAAAGGAAGTAGCAGACCAGATAAAAAAGGGCAAACACGACAAACATGGCGCGAAGAGGCTCAAACAATTCAAGCATACTGGTGTTGAAATTGTTCAGCTTGCGACCGGGATGACTGTTGAGGAGGCGATTGCCCGCTATATGTCGGACACGGACGTTGAGTACGCAGAACCAAACTATATTATTTATGCTCAGGACTTACCGAAAACTTTTCCTGATGATCCATATCTTAGCAACCAATGGGGCGTATATGGTTCCCTTTGGAGTCCCGGCATTATGGCGCCAGAGGCATGGAGTATAACGACGGGGAACAGTGATGTAGTCATCGCAGTAATTGACTCTGGAGTGGATTATACGCACGCAGATCTTACAACCAATATATGGGTTAATCCAGGAGAAATCTCCGGGAATGGTATTGACGACGACAATAATGGATATATCGATGATATTCATGGCATCAATGCAATTAATGGTACTGGCAACCCCATGGATGACGGCTATCATGGAACCCATGTAGCAGGAACAATCGGTGCTGTTGGAAACAATGCTGTTGGCATAACAGGGGTAAGTTGGAATACAAAAATTATGGCATGTAAATTCATGTCAGGGAATCCAGCAAGAGGATCTTTGGCTGATGCCCTGGAATGTCTAGAATATGTCAAGGAGATGAAAAACAGGGGAGTCAATGTTGTTGCTACAAACAACAGCTACGGAGACGCAACTATTCTATTTACCTCACTTTTTGATGCTATTAATCAACAGAGAGATATCCTTTTTGTGCAGGCTGCTGGAAACGCGCGCTATGATGTTGATTATATCCAAGTTAGAGGTAATACTACCTCCTATTCAAGGTATTATTTGCCAAATTATATTGTAGTGGGAGCAACCACAAAACGCGATGAGCTCTGGTTCGTTTCTAACTATGGGCGCCATAGCGTTCATGTTGGAGCGCCTGGCGATCAGATTTACAGCACTATTCCCAATAACGGATACCAGATGGATAGTGGAACTTCTATGGCAGTACCCCATGTCGCTGGCAACGCAGCGCTTATTGCTTCTCGCTACCCGACAAAATCAGCCGCTCAGATTCGAAACCTCATTTTGAGCGGCGGAGATGTCATGGGGGATCTCGTTAGTAAAACACTTACTGGTAGGCGGATCAATGCATATGGATCGCTCACCTGCAGCAATTCACCCGTGTTTTCCATACTGAAGTATCCCATGGACTATTCAGTTGGAGTGACCCAGCATTTATCAGCTATAAGCATTAACTGTGATGAATCAATCGGTCCTGTCACCGTGACAACACACAGTGGTGAGATTGTTCAATTGCATGATGACGGAGTGTCCCCTGATCTCGCGGCAGGGGACGGTATATTTATGGGCACGTGGACGCCTTCAGTGCATGGCGATAAGCTTGTGTATTCATCTCCAATCGGCACGGATGAGGTCGTAACCACGCCGCTGTCAATACTGACAACGAGCGTGAAAAATGCTTTCCGCAATACGCCATATAGCTTCTTGTTTAAAGCGTATGGTGGCGTGGCACCCCATGTCTGGAGAATTACTTCAGGGTCACTTCCTTCAGGACTTTCTTTGACTTCGCCAGGAGAGATTGTTGGTATCCCTGCGGAAACAGGATCGTTTAGCTTTGGGATAGAGGCGAAGGATTTGTCCGGTCTGGTATCACAGGCGTGGTTAACAATAGCTGTCGACGAATTTGACAGCAGTGCTTTTGAATTATGGGGCAAACAATATGATTCGGCTCCGGGTGTACTTGAAGTACATGAAGTTGGTAACAGCATTGCATCCGATACACTGGGCAATGTCTTTGTGGGAGGCGAGATTTCGAGATATGACTCTCAAACGTGGTTGCGGCCTTCGGATGCTTTTCTTGTTAAATACGATCAAGATGGAAATGTTGTTTGGACGCGGTCTTACGATACCGGTACTTATGATGGGGCTGTTTCGGTAGCTGTCGATAGTGAGAATAATATTTATACGGCTGGCTATGAGCACAATGGAATCAATCGTGGTTACCTTTTAGTTAAATATGATCAATTGGGCGACAAACTATGGAATACACGATATGAAGTAGACCAGTTGGATAGCGCAGTAACTGATATGGCAATAGACGCGAGTGACAATATTTATTTAATTGGTACAGCCAGTTCAAACAATATCGCTGTCTTTGATAAAAACGGAATTATGTTGCGTAGTTTCACTGCGCGTGTTAATTCAGGCATTGCTGTTGACAGCAGCGGTAATATCTATGCAGCTGGTCAAAATCTTTTAATAAAGCACAGCCCCGACGGCGGCGAAATATGGGCTGCGAATTCATTAGGAACAATAACTGATCTGGCATTAGATGTCAGCGGGAATGTATATATTTCAGGTGCTATTTTATATGGGAGTAACAAAGATTATTTAATAGAAAAATATTCGACTGGCGGCACACCGTTGTGGTCCAAAAACTATGATGGGACAAGTGATGACAATGCCAACGATATTGCCGTAGATAAGTTAGGAAATATATATGTGACTGGATACGCCGATTTAAATTTCTTAACGCTAAAATATTCTTTCGATGGAGTTCTCTTATGGAAAAAATTATACGATACAGGCAACTCTGATTTTGCGAACGGGATAGCCGTTGATTTGAATGAGAATGTTTATGTGACCGGTAGATCCTACAATGAAAATCCAATTAGCGGCTCAAATGATGATTGTACAACAGTAAAATATAAAAACAATGACGTCATGATTGCCAATGGTGGGTTGGCGTCGGCGACAATTAATCTTGCCTATAACGCCGCCTTAACAGCTACGGGAGGGACACTCCCATATGCCTGGTCGCTTTTATCTGGAGCACTTCCTGATGGGGTCTCGTTAAATGCCGCCACGGGAGAAATCTATGGGACACCTTCTACACTTGGGACATTTAATTTCTGGATTCTGGTGACAGACATTAACGGCGTCAGCGGGATAATGCCGTTTACAATTGTCGTTCATAATAAGCCAATTCAAATTTTGTCGTCCCTGCTTCCTAACGGAAGCGTGTATAATTATTATTCTGGTACTCTAAATGCGGATGGAGGAACGCCACCCTACCAATGGTCGATAACTGGGCAACCGCTCCCCAATGGATTGATACTAAATAACGTAACCGGAGAATTATCGGGCATTCCTGCGAATGCTGGAATATTTAGCTTTACCGTTCTGGTAACCGACGCAGATTCTGTTAGCACTTCACGAGAGTTTGGCATTTCGATATTCCCTTACGGAATTGTTAAGGATTATATTTCAGTTTTTGACAGTGGTGGAAATGAAACCCCAACTGGGATAGCGGTTGACCAAACAGGGAACATATATGTTTCGGGAAACAGTGATTCCGGTGCCTTTGTAATAAAGTTTACGCCTGATGGAATGCAAGCATGGACAAGAATAATTGAGAATGCAAACGCCGAGGATATTTTTGTTGACCAAAATGGATTCATATACATCGCCGGCTATGTAGGCAATTCGTCAGGTTATGATTTCTTGCTGGTGCAGTACGATGCATCGGGCGTAGTAGTATGGCAAACAACGTACGACAATGGTGGTAATGACTATGCGTACGGCATTGCTGTTGATTCTGCAGGGAACATTTATATTGCTGGTACAGTCTATGATAGTATCGGTGATCGCGTTCTTGTTTTAAAATATGGCACGAGTAAAGATATTCTTTGGACACAACAGTATGATGATGGATATGATGACCGTGCAACCTCAATTACGGTTGATGCTAATCATAATGTCTACATTGGAGGCAAATTCAATAACGGTTCATATGACTATCGAACAATCAAGCTTGATGAAAATGGATCCATTGAGTGGGTAAGAACCTACGATGGCGGAGGCAGTGATTCCGGAAATGATATCGACGTAACCGATAATGGCGAGGTACATATAACCGGGTCTTCAACAATCAATGCGGCTGGTGGCCCAAGCGTAGCCTATGTGACTATTAAATATGATGCACAAGGGAACGAACTATGGGCCAAGATATTTGATAGAGTTGCCGCCTACGATTCTGCAAGAAGTGTGCAGGTAGATGGCCGGGGCGGTGTGTATGTAACTGGCGTTTCCACTAACTCTAATCATCGCGATTGCCAAACAATAAAATATGATTCGTCCGGCGATGAAATATGGTCGTATACGCTCGATAATGGCGCTGATGAATATTGTTATGATATGTATGTTGCCAACGAAACTGATGTATATATTGTAGGAAACTATTTTAATGGAATGAACACAGACATGTTTGTTGCAAAGTATACCCAAGTCTATCCACTAATGATAGAAACAGTTGTTCTCCCCTTTGGCATCAGGAACATCTTTAATGCGCAGACTCTCACGGCCACGGGTGGGGCGCTACCGTACCTCTGGACGATTGTTGGAGGGGGCTTGCCAACCGGATTAACCCTAAATTCGGCGACAGGTGAAATAGCAGGAGTGCCGACAACCGCCGGGATATCGACCTTCACGGTACAGGTAACGGACGCACGGTCTGTATCGACGACAAAGGAGCTATCCATTGCGATTTACGAGCCGCTCGAAATAACAACATCATCATTATCATCGGGCACGATCGGCACCTTGTATAGCACGACGCTTGCCGCGAATGGAGGTTTGCAGCCATATACATGGTCAGTGCCTGTCGGCAATCCGCCGATCGGCTTAACATTGAGCAGCTCTACCGGAGAAATATCAGGAGAGCCGATAACCTCCGGCACATTGACCTTCATGGTGCAAGTGACGGATGCGCAGTCTATATCGACGACAAAGGAACTGTCCATCGCGATTTACGAGCCTCTCGCAATCACGACCGGCAGTCTTGCCGGCGGAGCGTTGGGAACCAGCTACTCACAAACGCTCGCTGCAACAGGCGGATTGGCTCCTTATACATGGACAGTTGCATCGGGCAGTATACCTGCGGGATTGAGCCTCAACAGCGCGTCAGGAGACTTTTTCGGGACTCTGACATCAGCAGGTACATACAGCTTTACTATTCAGGTTGCTGATGCGAATGGATCAACCGGAGTCCGGGCATTTACCGTCCCTATCCATGTTGTCATCGAAGCTGTCAGCGGGACGAATGGCGCCATTACACCTTCCGGACCGGTGTCGGTGAACGCCGGCGATTCGCAGGCCTTCACGATAACTCCCAATACCGGCTATCACGTCTCGGATGTGCTGGTGGACAGTGTATCCGTGGGCGCTGTAACAACGTACACATTCGACAGTGTAACCGCAAATCACACAATTCAGGCGACCTTCGCGATCAATACCTACACCGTGACGCCGACTGCCGGACCGCACGGGACCATCAGTCCGGCAACGCCGCAGACGGTCAATTTCCTCCAGCCCGTCTCGTTCACGATCACGCCGAACACGGGCTATCACATCGCATCGGTCACGGGGTGCAACGGGACATTGAACGGCAGCACCTATACGACCGGACCGGTCACGGCAGACTGCACGGTATCTGCGATGTTTGCGATCAACACCTATGCGCTCACGGTCACGAAAGCAGGCACAGGCAGCGGCACGGTTACGAGCTCGCCGGCCGGGATCAATTGCGGATCCAGCTGCTCGGCGACCTACGACCACGGCACCGTCGTGACCCTGACAGCCGCATCCAGCGTTGACTCGCTCTTTGCCGGATGGAGCGGCGGTGGCTGTTCCGGCACCGGAACGTGTGTCACGTCCATGGACGCCGCAAAGACCGCGACCACCATATTCAACCAGCACATCACCGTTACCGTGCCGAACGGCGGAGAAAGCTGGACCAGGGGAACCACATACACTATCCGCTGGAACTATGTCGGCAATCCCGGGTCCAACGTGAAGATCGAACTTCTTAAAGGCGGTGTGCTTAGCCGCACCATCACGAGCAGCACATCCCGGGGAAGTGGCGGGATTGGCTCCTACAGCTGGAGGATTTCGAAAAGCCAAGCAACGGGGTCGGATTACACGATCAGGGTCACGAGCACATCGAACAGTAATTACAGAGATACGAGCAATGGAAATTTCACTATTCAGTAGGTAGTGCGCAAGGGAGCAGGAATACTATTCCTGCTCCCTTGCCATTCCTGCTCAGATTCCAGCCTGTACGGTCAGGGCTGGGGTCATGAGCGGGGATTGGGATTGCTCCGAAGAATCGATATTAATGGAGCGGAGAGAGAATGAATTTGCTTTGAGGGCTTCTCTGCCACGTTAGGAGGATGTTTCCAAACCCGCATGGATAATCTCCTGTCCAACTCCCTCCAGGGGACCTGGCGGGATGCGGCGGTCAAGGACGTGACCAAGATGTTCGGCCCGGCGTGCGGGCAGAACTGGTATGCCGTCACCCTGGTCCTTGTCTCAGTCATGGCATTTCTCGCCTGTTTTGGCGCCGTTCTGGGCGCTGTGGCGGGCACCATCATGAACCGGTTCTTTAAACTTCTGTTGAAATAACCTCGCCCTCTCGATGATCCAGCGGGGAGGGACAGAGCCCTGCGTGGTAACGTATGGCCGGTATTAATCAAAGAAAATACCCAATAAAAAAAGGTTTAAAATTATTTTACTTGACACCCGGTGAATTTACACTATTATTGTAGTAATTGAAAATAGGTAATAAGCGTTGGTCCCTGAGTGGATGATTATAAACCAACAATGATATGAGCATAATCACTCAGAATTACTGCAGAAGACCGTATGAAATACATAATAGCTACAAATCAGTCGTGATTAATATATTGATAAATTAAAACAAAATAATATAAGTAGCAAATTGTTTTATGTGGTATTGATATTGCATTTTATTTTCCGATTGAGAAATAGATAAATGTTTGATTCTCAATCATTTAGGAAAATAAACGTAGTTTAATCAAGGAGCTGCGCATGGAAAGGGAAAAACTAACATCTAGAGCGGGATTCATAATTATATTGAGCATGCTCTATATAGTAGGAATCATGTGTGGCCCGACAGGGGCTGCTACTACGATCGTAGGCAGTAAACACGATTTTTCCGAAGGAAATAATACGGGTAATACGCCTTTTGCGAGGGCATTTGCCACCGATCCCCTCAACATTGGTTTCGGTCTTTTGATCGATGAGGTCTGCGTATTTTGCCATACGCCTCATGGGGCGTCTACTGATGCGGCCAATGGAACGAATACGCTTCTTTGGAACCGGGTATCTTCACCTTCACCGGGGTCCGGTTTTGCGGGTTATACCATGTATTCAAGCGCATCGTTTACGATCTCTCCTGCAGCCCCAACAGGCATCAGTATGATGTGTATGAGCTGCCACGATGGCGTTACATCGGTCGCTGCAAATATGGGTGCCTTTCCCACCTTGCTGAATGCTCCGGGGACAGGGAATCCCACGGTCATTTACACTATTGACGGATCGAAGGATGGTGCTATCGGCGATGTGTATGATGGACCGACTGGTTTTTTAGGGATATGGGGAGCGAACATCGGTAATGCACTTCCAGGCGGCGGCGGTACCATTGATCTCAGCAATGACCATCCGATCTCCTTTGCCTATCCAGCAACGTCAGCGGTTCTGCAGGAACCGACCGATCCGCGGTTAAGGCTGTTCGGAACAACAAAGAAACTGGAGTGCGCCACGTGTCACACCGTGCACGATAACACAAACGCGCCTTTTTTAGCGATGCCCAACACGAGCAGTCTTATGTGCCGAAATTGCCATACGTTGTAGCCGGAGAAGGCGAAGCAGTGCTATTTGACGAACGTGAAAGCGGTCCTGGAGGTGGATATGAGGTCTAGAACAATAATTCCCATGATCATAATGATCGCCATGACGGGCTTGCTGGTTGCCGGCGTCGTGCAGGCGGCACCCGTAGGGGTGGCGTCGATCACCGAGAAGATCGACAACCCCGGGCGTGTCGCAGTTGATGCCCAGGGCAACCTCTATGTGACCGAGGCCGCCAAGAACGTTGTTAAAAAATTCAGCAGCAAGGGCAGATACCTAGCCTCCCTGACCGTTCCACGACCGCTTGGCATCGCTGCCGACGCCTCCGGATTCCTCTATATCGGCTCGGAAGGCGAAAAAAGAGTGAACGTCTATGACACCGCGCTCACCTTTGTTCGCAGCATCGGCACGGACGTCCAGAAGCCGAACTCCGTCGCCGTCGATGCCACCGGGATGGTCTATGTCACCGATACCCTGCGCAACATTGTCAAGGTGTATGATCCGGCAGGCAGCAGTGTGAACTTCGTGTGGGGCGCTGCCTTCAGAAAGCCCATGGGTGTTGCGGTGAACGACGAGGCTGGTGATATCTACGTTGTCGATGTTCCAAAATTGCCGACTTCCAATGGCGAAACCGATGGGACGCGGATCCTGGTTTTCAACAAGTCAGGCGCTTTCCAGCGGACCATCGGTCAGTCGGTTGGTCAGCAGGCAAAGTACACCGAGGTCGCCTGCGACAAGGGCGGTACGCTTTATGTTACCGACTCGATAGCGAATGTCTTCCTATTCAATTCCGTGACCGGCGCTGCTCAAGGCACCCTGTCCGGTTCTGTAAAAGGCATCTTTAATCCCAAGGGTATCGCGATCAGCGGAAACGGCCTCGTCTATGTGGCTTCCTATTCGGGCAAGAGCATCGAGGTCTTCGGCTTGGACGGCTACGCGACCATGGACGTTGGTCCGCTTTCGCTGACCTTTGTCGGTACGCAGTATGCCGGAAATCCCGACCCGATGACCATTGTGATCGCGAACACTGGAAGCGGCACCCTGAACTGGAGCGCAACGGTGGACCGGGATTGGATCACCCTCGGCAAGCAGGATCCGGTCGGCCCCATGAGCGCGGGCGGGCTCGCGGTCGGCGTGAATATCTCGGCATTCGTCATCGGGACGCAGAGCGGCACTATAATGATCGATTCCGGCTTCGGCCAGAAGCAGACGGTCAACGTGACTGCTGTTGTTGGCCCGGCGCCTCTTCTGAGCATCAGCAACGGCTGGCTGAATTTCAGCGCCAAGAAGGGGACGACCCCGGCAGCACAGGGGATCGCGCTCGGGATCGACAACCTGACCGGCCCCGTGGCCTGGAGCATTGCATCGGATTCGCCCTCGTGGCTTGCCGTATCCCCGGCATCGGGGACGATCTCCGCCTCGGCCGTGACGGGCGCGGCGACAGTCTCCGTGAACACCGCCGGCCTGAAGATAGGTTCCTACTCAGGTATCCTGACCGTATCCGCGCCCGGCGTCATTGGGACCGGCGGCAAGATCACGGTCAACCTCACGGTCACTCCTTCCACCAAGATCAACGTAAACACGAACCGGCCTGACGCAACCTTCTCGGTAAGCGGCCCGGCCAGCTATAGCGGCAGCGGCGAAGTCTGGAGCATGGAGGATGTGCCTGCAGGCGACTATACGGTGACCTTTAACACGGTCGCCGGGTACAAGAAGCCCCTGCCCCAGGCCAAGTCCCTTGCTGGAGACGGAGAGGTGACGTTCGGCGGCACTTACGCCTCGCTGCAGGAACTCGCAGCGAAGAAGAACATTGTCGTTGCCAAAGGCCCGGGCGCGAGGAATGACGCCCTGGTAAAGGCCTATAAGAACAACGGGACGCCGGTCGCGTTCGACCTGGTCGCCCTGAGCACCCGCTTCGGCGCAAACGTCGCTGTAGGTGATATCGACAACGACGGCGAGGCCGAACTCATCGTCGGGGCTGGTGACGGAACAGCCAATCCCGCGACGGTGCGCGTGTTCAAAGCCGACAAGACGCAGGTCCTCGAGTTCGTGCCTTTCGGTTCTCTGAACGGCGTCCGCGTGACGGCGGCCGACCTGAATGGCGACGGCATGGCGGAGATCATCGTCTCTCCGGCCGGCGGAGCAGACAACGCGGGCAAGGTAGCGGTCTACACTTACGATGCGGCACAGAAGAAGATGGCTGCCACGGGCATTGAGTTCACTGCGTATACCCATGCCTACGGCGCGAACATCGCGGCTGCAGACATCGACGGCACCGGGAAGCCGGTGATTGTTACGGCACCCGGCCTTGGCAAGCAGAGCCCGGCCCTGGTCAAGCTCTGGAAGGTGGACACAACGCCTCCTGTCGGCAAATGGACTGCCACGCTGCTGAAGGACATCTCGCTGGGCGGCGCATACGGCGCAACGGTCGCTGCCGGTGATGTAGACAGTGACGGCAATGACGAGATCATCGTAGGAACGAGCGGCGACAATGCGATGGTCACGATCGTGAAGGCCGACGGGTCCCGCTCGGGCTTCAAGGCCTTCGATAAGAATACGGTGAACGTGGCCGCGGCGGACCTGGACGGCGACGGCATTGCTGAGATTATCGCGGCCCAGGGCCCCAACATCAGCCAGACGGGCACAGCGGACAAGAGCGCAGGTAACGGCAAGCAGGGGAAGAAGAAGGACGGGAAGGAAAGGGAAGTTGAATACAGCGATGCAGACCAGGAGCGCGGCGTGGTACGGGTGTTCAGCGCCTCAGGCAAACTGAACTTTGTCATTGCTCCGTTCGAAGGTGCGCAGGACGGAATCAATATTGCAGTCGGTGATCTCGGCATCTAGACATACTCAATTAACGAAAAAGGCGCGGCATGCAAGAAGGAGCGTTGAACATGAAAAGATCAATCATAGGAAGACTCTTGATCCCTGTTGTGCTGGTCGTCCTGTGCCTGAGTGCACAGACGGCGGATGCGCTCGATGCGCCTCACAACAATCTGGATAAGAACGAGTTGATAACCTGTTCAAGCTGCCACTATTCCGCCGCCAGCCCGCCGGCATGGGTATCGTCGGCGACCCCGACCGGCGATACTACCAAGTGGAACCTTCTCTGCTTCCAGTGCCATTCGACCGGGAACCTTCCTCATGGTGCAAAGTACGAGGACGTCCAGACCCACTCCAGCGCGGTTATAGAGTCGGCTAAGTACGGCACCTGGAACGTGGAATGCCGTGTTTGCCATTCTGCGCACTATCAGCAGCAGGCGCTCAGCTACAGCACTGATGCGGCGAGCTACCTGGCCACCGGGACCGTGGGCGGCTTGGTTACTGCAGCGGCTGCAGTTACTTCGACCATCACTGACACGAGCGCTCCGTTCGTTGCGGGCGCTTATGAAAATTATCTTCTCATTCCGAACCTGGCCTATCCGACGACGATGTACAGGATCCAAGGGAACACGAACAGCGTGATCACCGTGTACGGTGCGATCAATCCGTACTATGCCTCGGTCGGCAAGACCTATGCGATCAAGTACGGTAAGATGGTGAACCAAAGCATCGAAACGCCGTCGAGCGGCATGCGCCAGGTAAAGTACTATGATGCCACAGGCGTGAACTCCTTCGGCTCCGGCACAACATCGGCGACGACCGCCGTCTGCCAGGTCTGCCATACCAGTACCACATCGTTCAATAATAGCGGCGCGCAAGAGGCGGGTCTCCATCCTACCGGTGTTGTTGCCGCTAACCAGCCCTGCACCGACTGTCACAGCCATGCATCCGGCTTCAAGCCAGGCGGGTGTACCAACTGCCACGGCACCCCGCCGGTCGACAGCGGCACGCTGGTGTTCAAGGATAAAGATGGAACTGATGTTACCTCGCAGTCACCGGGAGCCGGTGCGCATCTCAAGCATACGACCGACGCGAACCTGTCCTGCAGCAACTGCCATACCGGCGGCATGACTTCCGCGCAGGCCGGCGATTTCAGGATCAATCTCGGCCTTCGGCTCGGATCGACCGACCTGGACGGCAACTACGATACCACGAGCAGAATAACGTATACCGTTATCGGCACACCGCCGACGACGGTGACCTACGGCGGCAGTCTGCAGTGTTCGAACCTTTACTGCCACAGCACGGTGCAGGCGGATGGCGGGGTAGGCGCTCCCACTTACAAGACCCCGACATGGACAGGCACCGTTGCGTGCGGCGACTGCCATAATGCTGATGGCGTGCCCAACACGATGGATACGGGCGGCCATACGTCCCACCTTGCTTCAACGGTCGGCGCGACCTGCGATACCTGCCACAGCGGCAATACCCATGCCAACGGAAATATAGAGGTAACCAACGTTTCTTATACCATGGGCGGGACTCCGAGCAACGGCTATGGATCGTGCTCGGCAGCGTCCTGCCACATGAGCGCTTATGATGCGGTGATGGTGATGACCCCGACCTGGGGCAATAGTGCCGGTTGCACGGCCTGCCACACCGTTCCGATCGACGCGACGGGACCGAACACGGGCAGCCATGCCGTGCACAACGTGACGGATTGCTCGCAGTGCCATGCCGGCGCATTGAACAGTACAACGACCCCGACCCTGAACCATACCGACGGCAACATCGACGCTACCAACGGCTACCCGGCAACTGTCAAGCACGCGGCAGGGACCTATGCCGGTACCTGTAATTCAGCATCGTGCCATCAGACGGGCATTTCGACGAACGATTACACGATTACGCCCGTCTGGGGTGATACTACAGCGCCGAATTGCACCGTCTGCCACGCTGCGGTTCCTGCGACAGGCGCCCATAGCGTCCATGTGACCAGTTCATCGTATGACTGTTCTCAGTGCCATACGGGTGCGATCAAGGATACGAGTTATGCAAGCGCGCAGCACCGCGACCTGAACATCGACATTTCCGTCGGCGGCTATCCGACGAACAGGCCCATGGGATCTGCCAAACAGTCCTGCTCCGCGACCCAGTGCCACGGCACTACGTCGCCGGCCTGGGACAACCTTGCCGGCACGACCGGCGATTGTTCACTTTGCCACGGCATGTCGGCAAACCCTGCCGATGGACGGGACACGGCCGGCCACACGGCGCCGACGGATTCGCAAGTGGGCGCCCATGTTGCCCATCTGACAGGCACAAGCAACTACAGCTCCGTTGTCGTCTGCTCGGATTGCCATGCGGTACCTGCCAGCGTTGCGGCGGCCGGCCATATTGACAGTGCGCTGCCCGCAGAAGTCGTATTCAGCGGCCTGTCAGTATCAAACAGCGCCGCAGCTAACTATAACACGGGGACCTGTTCGACCGTGTACTGCCACGGCGGCAAGATGATCTATCTGTCAACCAACGGCACGGATACGAGGCCGGTGTGGAACGCGATCTCCTATCTGAACTCAATACCCTCGAAGACTGGAGACTGCGGCGTATGTCATGGAGCACCGCCGTCAGGGTATGCGCCAAACAGCCACAGTGGCTCAGAGACGCTTGCCGAGTGTAGCGGCTGCCACAACCATTTGAGATCAGACGGGACCTTTAGCGCACCGGCACTTCATATAGATGGCACGGTACAGGCCAGCGGCTGCACGGGTTGCCACGGCCAGCCGCCTGTTGATGCGGCTACCATGGTGACGAGCCCGCCCGCGGGTGCAGAGACCGGCCGGAAAGTTGGCTTCGCGTCGTCTAATGGTGGCGCCGGTGCTCACGATTTCCATATGAACAGCCTGAGCTTTGTCAGCTGCAACCGCTGCCACAGCGGCGGCGGCGGCGGGACCCACCAGACCGCGTTAAAGATCACCTTCGGATTCACCTACGGATTGAACAAAGGTACGTACACTGCACCGGCCCTTTCAAACGGATATACCCTGACCTCGGGCGATCCGGGAACGACGGTTGGGACATCGGCAGCACGGAACTGCACCAACTATTGCCACAGCTCCGGCCAGGCGGCGAACGGACAGGCTGGCGACCCGGTCTTCGCTACGCCGGACTGGGATAATATCGCTTCCGGAGACTGCGGAGCCTGCCACGTGGTGGCCGGCATGAACACGGGCAGCCATACGAAGCACATAGCGGCAGACAGCAACTGCGGCAACTGCCATACCGATGCCACCCTTTCCTCGTATGCCTCTACAAGCCATGTGAACACGTCGATCGACGTGGCCACAAGTCTGAGCTACACGGGCAGCGGGCTCGCGGGCAACGGCTACGCAACCTGCCAGGCTGCCAGCTGCCACGATACCGGCCGCAATGTCATCGTCGCGACTCCGCTGTGGGGCACGACGATCAACGACTGTTCTACCTGCCATGCCAAGCAGCCTGCAACGGGCAGCCATACCAAGCACTTGACCGGCACGGCTTACCACAAGGCGGTCTGCGGCGATTGCCACGGAACTGCCGTGGAGGGTTCGACCGCGATGGCATCTCACCCGACCGGCTCGGTGGATGTGTATGACGTGGCGGCCGGCGACCTTGGATATCCCGCGGTCGCGAAGCATAATAACGATATCTTCCAGAGCTGCACGACGGCATACTGCCACAGCTCCGGCCAGGCGGCTGACGGCGGATCCACGCCGGTCTATTCTTCGGTGACCTGGAGCAGCGGTTCGCTGAACTGCGGCTCCTGCCATAAGAACATGGACGGCGATAGCACCGCTCCCGGCAGCCACGTTGCCCACGCGCAGAGCGCGGCAATTTCGTGCGGAAACTGCCACAATGGCTACACGGAAACGACCGCGAACGTTACGACGCACGTGGATAAGCTGATCTTCACGAGCTTCACCGGCACTGCAGCAGGGACGACCTACTCGCAGGCAAGCACGTCGGCGGTCGGCAACAACTTCGGCACCTGCTCCGCGAGCTCATGCCATGGATCTGCAACCGTGGCGTGGGGCGCGAACACAACCAACAACACCTGCACCAAGTGCCACGGAACGGGCACGGCCGGGACTGTGGACGGGACCAATCGGTACGTGGTCGCACCGCCGCAGGATCTTGCGGGCAACAGCGGAACTTATAGCGACCTTGGGCAGGTCAGCAACGACCCCCAGGTCGGCGCCCATCAGACCCATCTGCGGGTCTTCAACGGGCTGACCTCGACGACGGGCCAGTTCACGCTGGACAACCGGTGCGAATTCTGTCACGGTACGCTCCCGACATCGGGTATGCATGCCAACGGCAGTGCGGTGCCGGTGTTCTCGGGCCTTTCAACGTCGGGCGGGAAGGTTTCCGCAGCTTATAGCAATGGAGCATGCAGCAATACCTATTGCCATAATCCGGCCGGGGCGACCGGAGGCCTTGCAGCCGGGAATGCCGGTCTGGCAACGGCACCGACCTGGACGCAGGCCAGCTACGTCAGTGGAAACACGAAGACCCAGACCAACTGCAACAGGTGCCATCTGGTGCCTGACGATGGGGCATTTACGTCGTCTACCAATCACACCGGCTATACTGTTTCCGTCACCGACTGCTCCGGTTGCCATGGCCATAACGGTGACAACCAAGGCTCATTAGGCCAGCGTCATATGGACGGTATAAAGTACGGCGGCGGCAGCTGCGACTCCTGCCACGGCTATCAGACAACCTCCTGGGCGTCGGCGACCCAGCGCGCCATCGAGGGCAAGGGAGCTCATGCGAAACATGTTGCGTATCTCGCAACGCTCGGTACCGTGACGTCGAATCCGGCGACCGATCAGTTCGGCAACGGCGTGTTCTGGGATGCCGTCTGCGGCAAGTGCCACGGCGGCGCCACGCATACGACGAGCGAACCGATTGGCGGAACCGGCCGGCAGATAACGGTCGCTTCCGAGTATGTGTTCAGCACGGGGACGACGACATATAATGCATGGAATTCGATCAACCAGTCATCGTCGGTAAACCCGAAGACCTGCTCGAACATCAGTTGTCATTACCAGACTACGCCGGTTTGGTCAGCCTATTAGGAGGATGACAATGACCAAACAGGGTGATATAATGGCCAAGATAAAAACTTCGAATGGTGAGGTCTGTATGAGAACGAAAATGACAAAGACTCTTGAATCTTCAGGTTGGCTGGCATGGGTCAGTCGAGTACTGATCTTCACCATGATGTTCGGTCTTGCCATGCTTCCGGGCTGGAATGCGACGATGACCGCGCAGGCGGCAACGCTGCCTTCCACCATTACCTCCTGCGGCGACTGTCACGGCAATCCGCCGGTGGACAGCGGGACCCGGGACGCGAGCGTAGGGCGGTTCCCCGGATCCCATAATAAGCATTCGAACACGACGACAGGATACGCCTATGCCTGTTCGGTCTGCCATGTCGAGCCGGCAACGTATAATCATCGGAACGGCAACATTCAGATGGCGAACCCCATTAACGGAGACGCCGGTGCGGCATACGGCAAGGGGACGAGCTGGGCGCAGACCAATACGCCGTCGGCATTCGAAGACTGCACCAGCACCTATTGCCACAGCCAGGGCGTGAGCCAGACCGGCCAGCCGGGCGATACGAGGACTATTTCGGCGCCGGTCACGACGCTCGGATGGAGCAGCACCGGCGCCTGCGGGTCCTGTCACGGTGCTCCTCCGGCATATGCGAACGGAACCGCACTTTGGGGAGCAGCCAAGGCGAACAGCCATGGTCCTCACAGCAGTTATAACTGCAGCTTATGCCACTACGGCACCACGACAGATGGTGCGACAATTACGGATAAGACAAAGCATATCAACCGAACGTACGATATTTTAGACAATGGGGTCGAGAGCATCGCCTCCTATTCCTATACTGCAACCGGCGGGACATGCAATACCGTATCCTGCCATGCAAATACCGGCGGCATCTGGGGCGACCCGAACAGTGTGAGCTGCCTGACCTGCCACAATGCGGCAGTGGGCAGCAGGGCGGCAGTGATCCCGGCGTTCAATGCCCAGTCGCACCATATACAGAAGGTCGGTGGCCCTCTCACCACGGACTGCGCCGCCTGCCACTGGGAAGCTCAAGTTGGCGGTAAAGCCGACGCTGCATACCACAAGAATGGAGTTGTCGATCTCGTTACAAACTATACGACAACACGGCCGGCCACTCCCGCGGGCAATATTGTATCCTATTACACGGCGAGTGCGACCCGGACCGAATACGCGAAGCTGAACACCCATTGTCTTGGCTGCCACGATGCGAACTCTGCGACGGCCCAGCCTTTCGGCGACGGAAAAACGCCGCAGCAGTACGCCTGGGACTCGTTGAGCATTGATTCGCGATACTCCCAGGCCGGGACAACGGCGTGGGGCAAATACAGCGGTCTCAACACGACGCCAAAGAATACCCAGAGAAAGGCCCTCTCGGCGCACGGGAACGCGGCAGCGAATCAGCGTGGCTGGAATACGACGGAAACCTGGCCGAATACAAGCGGAACCGCGCAGATCCTATGCTTCGACTGCCATAATTCCCATGGTTCGAGCGTGGCAGGGGCGACGGTAAGCTACGCTACCGGTACGGGCGGCATTTTGAAGGATGTTCTCACCGGCGTGGGCGGATACACGGTCACCTACAAGCCGACAACCGGAGGGAATGCCTTAGCGCATAACGTATACAATCCGGGCGCAGGCATCTGCTTTGACTGCCACGAAAATGCCAACATGAACGCTGCGGTCAGCGGCGGTAATACGCCTTGGGGCTATACCGGCACATTTGGAGCGTCGCAGCCCATCAGAGGGTATTTCGACAAGGCCTATTGGAATGGCCTGGATGTAGCCCAGAACGGCGCCCAGCAAAGGTTCCCGAACACGAAGGGAACGAGGACGGTCGCTGGAGGACATTTCGGCGCATCATCAACACCAGGCAAGACGGTGAGCGGTACGATCGGCGGTCTCTGTACGCCGTGCCATGACCCGCACGGCGTCAGCACAAGCCTGGGAGCGGATAACATCTACGCCGTGCCGCTCTTGAAGGGCACCTGGATGACCTCGCCCTACAAAGAAGATGCAGGAATAGTCGGTGCTTTTGGCAGAAGAGGCGGTCGTTCAAGTTCTACCTCCGGGGCATGGACTACTGGAGCGAACAACCCTGGCATGGGCCAGAACGGGTATCATATTGACCAGAACACGTTCCAGTCTACAAATGGTACTCTTTATACGCGCACAAAGCCGGCGACGATCACCCAGACCGCAGCCCAGTTCGGCGGCTTGTGTCTGAACTGCCATACGGCTATGCAGCCCCCGCAAGGGGCGGCGCAACCTGCCTGGTCGAGCGTCGACAGGATCCACAATAGCGTCAAAGGCTGGGCGAGCACGGCAACGACCGCCAAGAACGTGAATAACGACGTACATGCCTATGTCTGCTCAAAGTGCCACACGTCGCATAATACCTGTCTGCCTCGTCTAGCGATCACCAACTGCCTGGATTTCAAGCACCGGCAGCAGCGCGTTTCCGGCGGCACGGCAGGCCAGCATCTGGGCAGCAGCAGCCGGGGTTCGGGAAGGGGCAGGTTCCCCGGCGGCGGCGGCGGCGCTTCCTCTAGCGGTACGAGCAGCGCGTACATGAACGGCAGATGGTACTTTGGCACGGCTGGTACAAACAGCTCGAGCGCTACAAACTGGAGCAGTGCGCGCGCGACGAATTGCCATACCACGAAGACTGCGAACGGTACGGCAGCATGGCCTAACAACACGTGGAATAGTATTACACAGTGGTAATGGAAAGCATGAATTATCAGGAGAATCGATACCAGCAGAAGACCAGGAAAGGAGGTGCAAGATGAAGAAACTGACCTATGTGAAGCCGAGAGTGGTTGGCACTGCCAATGTGCATCCCTGCTAAGTACTACGCATAGTGAATTTACGAGAGGTGAAGCGCGGTATGGCTTCACCTCTCTCTTTTTTTTGCGTCTGCGGCCAGGCGACGCATTTTTAATTGACGTACCTGGGAGAGCCGGGTACTATGATGGCGCGGAACTCATGAGCGGGTATAGCCTAAGCAGGCTCGCTGCTGTTCGTAGGGGAAGGAGAATACAGAGATGTCCTTTGCGTTGTCTCGTTTCGTGCTTTCGCTATTCGTTATGTGCAGTGCATTCTCCTCCGGGGCTGCAGCTGCCGCTGCCGAGACACGGCAGGAGCCAGTACAAGTCCTGAAATCCGGTACGATAACAGGCCGGGTTCTGGCCAAGGGAGGGGTGCCCCTTTCCTGGGGAGAGGTGATGTTCTATGATGTTTCCGCCGGACCGCCTCCCCGTCCTGACCTGTATGAGAGGACGCCTGACATATCGAAAAGCCTCGATGCCGACGGGCGGTTCAAGGTAACAGTTCCGCCGGGGAAATATTACCTGGGGGCAGTTAAACGGATGTCGGGTGAGCGCTTTGGCCCCCCCCGGGAAGGGGATTATGTTCTGAAAGCTGTGGATGATAAAGGCAAACCGCTGCTTTTCGACGTGAAGGCAGGAGCTGAACTCAATGTGGGAAAACTTCCTGAGGCCGTGCCCGTTGACGCGAAGGACCTTGCAAAGCGGGCAATGACCACCGGGATTCAGGGAGTGGTTGTCGATGTCGATGGGAATCCAATAAGCGACGCTGTTGTCCTTGCCTTTGTAACTCCGTCCCTGAAGGGCCGGCCGATCTTCATTTCAGACACGTCAGGCATCGACGGCATCTATCACCTGAGGCTGACAGAAGGCACGTACTATCTGAGAGTGAGAAACAGTTCTGCGAGCGGGCCTCCGGAACCGGGCCAGATCGTCGGTCATTACGGTGATGGCTCACCGGAAGCGGTCACGGTCAAAACCGGCGAGATCAAGAGCGGCATCGATTTTCGGGTCGTTCTGTTCGGCGGCCGCGGGCCCAGGTCGGGAGAGCAATGACATCATTCCGGATCGCCTAACCGCGCATGCGCTATACCTATACTCAATCCCTCCAAACCATCTGCTGTCTCCTGCTCTTGACCGCGTCCATCACCGTTGCCGGGGAAGCGGCAGATACCGGGAGAAAGACCGCGGCGGGCCGCACGCAGCTGGTCCTTCTGGGGACCGGCAATCCGCAGCCGGACCCTGACCGCTCCGGTCCGTCCATGGCGGTCGTGGTGAACGGTACCGCCTATCTCGTGGATTTCGGTCCGGGAGTCGTAAGGCGGGCCGCGGCGGCGTTTCGCGACAAGGGTGTTCAGTCAATGGACCCCATGGCTATCCGCATCGCCTTCCTCACGCATCTTCATTCCGATCATACTGCAGGCTACCCCGATCTGATCCTGACCCCCTGGGTCATGGGGAGGCGGGACCCGCTCCGTGTCTACGGGCCCAAAGGGACCAGGTCCATGACCGACCATGTCCTTGCTGCGTACGCGGAAGATATCAGGATCAGGACAGAAGGCATGGAGCGCATCCCGCCGGAAAGCCTGCAGGTCCAGGTCCAGGAGATACGCGCCGGCCTGGTTTACCGGGACGAGAACGTCAGGGTCACCGCCTTCCCGACGAAGCACGGCGATTGGAAAGAGTCCTACGGGTACCGGTTCGACACTGCGGACCGCAGTATAGTCATCACCGGCGACACTACGCCGACGCAAGCCACGATCGATGCCTGCAACGGCTGCGATATCCTGGTGCACGAAGCAATGACCGAGAAGTTCCTTGCCCGGCCGGGCCGGCCGAATCCGCAGAGATTCGATATCAAGGCTTATGCGGCAAAGTATCACACTACAACCACACAACTCGCCGCGCTCGCGTCAAAGGCGAAGCCGGGGCTGCTGGTGCTGGTGCATAACCCGATCACGCTCAAGCCCGTGGCGTCCCGGCCCCTGGCGTCGACGCCCCAGGACCTCCTCGATGAGATCCAGGCAGCGGGGTACAACGGCAAAGTGGTCGTGGGACGAGACCTCGATATCTACTGACGGCCGGAACAGCCGCTTATCACATTACGGGGAAAGGGGATTCTATGAACAGGAAGCATAATACCACGGTACTCACCATCATGCGTTCGGCGCTGGCAGCGCTTGCCGTTGCCGGCCTGATCGCCTGTACGACAGGACAGGGCGGACACGCCAGCGCGGGGAAGCCTGCCGCGGATGTTGCTAAGAAAGAGTTGAAGTACAGGGATTACAACGTGGTCCTGGTGAGCTTTGACGCTCTCCAGGCCGCTCATGTGCATTCGTTGGGCTATCCCAGGGATATCACGCCGACCATCGACGCAATGGCCGGACAGGGCTTCAATTTCACCAACGCCATCTCTGTTGCTTCGTGGACGGTGCCTGCCTCGATGACCTGGTTCACCGGCGTCTATCCGTCGGAGCACCGGCTGACCAACAAGTTTGCGGTCTACGAGCCGCCGCTGACCAAGCTTTCGAACTTGAAGGAGCTCTCGCCGAACATCATGACCCTTGCCGAGGTCCTGAAGCAGAACGGCTATGCGACAGGCGGGTTCACGGGCAACGCTGGGGTGAACGGATTCTTCGGCTACGGCCAGGGGTTCGATGTCTACTCCTTCGAGAAGGGCAAGTTCGGCAGCATGGACCAGAGCGTCCCCAAGGCGCTTGAGTGGCTGGCGGCGAACAAGGACAAGAAATTCTTTCTCTTCCTCCATGGCTACGACATTCACGGCCAGAACGTGCCGGCCGGAGGGTTCGACTACCGCTTCGTGGACAAGGGCTACGACAAAAGATATTCCGGATCCAGGGAGGAACAGGAGGCGCTGCGCGAAGAAGGCCTGGAAAAGGGCGAGCTGAAGCTGCGCGACGAGGACGTAAAGTTCTGGCGGGCGATTTACGACGAGAAGATCAGCCGGACCGACGCCCGTTTCAAGGAGTTCCTTCAGGAGTTCGACAAGCTTGGACTGACCGGCAAGACGATCTTCGTGCTCACCTCGGACCACGGCACGGAATTCTACGAGCACCGTCACTTCGATCACGGATTCAGTCTCTATGACGAACTGATCCATGTGCCGCTGGTCATCAAGCTTCCGGGCGTGACTGCCGGCAAAGCCATCGCGGACCAGGTGAGCAGCCTCGACGTCATGCCGACCATCCTCGACCTGCTGGATGTCAGAATGCCGGAGGCCGCAAAGAATCAGCTGCGCGGAGCGAGCCTGGCCCCGGCGCTCAAGGGCGAGACCGTCGCCAAGGATGTCTATTCCGAGACCGATTACCGCCTCTATACTTACAAGCGTTCCGTGATCACGAAGGACGGGTGGAAGTTTATCTATACCCTGGAGAACAAGCAGCGGGAGCTGTATAATCTGAAGAACGACCCCGCCGAGACCGCGAACCTCGTCGAGAAGGAGCCGAGACTGGCCTACGAGCTCGAACAGAAATTGTTCGGCCATTTCAAATCCATCGGTCACGATCTTACAGCGCGGCAGTGGGTGACCGGGCTGAACCCGGTCTACGACTCGCAGGCGAAGGGGGCTTCGAAGAAATGAGGACACGGGCCGGCCGGCATCGTCTTAACGCACTTACGGCGTTCCTGTTGATGTGCTGCACCGCGGGAATGCCGGCGCAGGCCGCCCAGCCGGCATCCGCACCTTCTCCGGCGCTCCACGAATATGCCAATGTCATTCTTGTTTCCCTTCAGTGCCTGCGGCCGGATCATCTCGGGACCTACGGCTACCAGCGGGATGTGAGCAGGAACATCGACGCCTTAGCGCGGCGGTCGGTGGTCTTCGAGAACGCCATCGCCCAGGCCAGCCTGACGCCGGTAGCGCAGATGAGCATCCTTACGTCGCAGTACGCACGGATCCACGGCATGGTTT
This sequence comes from Nitrospirota bacterium, assembly GCA_020052615.1. Taxonomy (GTDB): domain Bacteria; phylum Nitrospirota; class UBA9217; order UBA9217; family UBA9217; genus JAAXXJ01. Next base: position 51,622 of record JAGVOT010000070.1, read on the forward strand.
CCTTCGAGGTCGCCAAGGACCAGGTGACCCCGCGCAGTCTCCCCGAGATCCTGAAGTTCTATGGGTACACCAACACGGCCGTTATCAGTTCGCCCGAGTTCTTCGTGCGGTTCAACAGCGCCACGGGGACGACGATCAACACCGGCGACGTCTATTCGAGATCCTTCGACGAGGTCGTAAACACGCGGCGCGGCCTCGGGCCCCGGAATATCCGCAAGATCCCCGACGAGTCCCTGGAGTGGATCCGGGCGAACAAGGATGGGAAGTTCTTCCTCTGGATCGCCAGCGGTTTGCTGCACATGCCCTACGGTGCTGCAGTGCCCGAGCAGCACCGGGCACGGTTCGATCCGCCCGGCTACACGCCTTTCTGGAAACGGCTGCCGCAGCTTCCCCGGGAGGTCGCATCGAATCCGGACCCTGCCTATAATGTGCTGTCGCGGGTCTACCGGAACGAGTTCTTCTGGGAGTTCGCGCCGGTCTATCGTCTCCAGCCCGAGGACATCGCCTATGTGAACGCCCGGTACGACGCCGGTGTGTTCTACACCGACCGCTTCATCGGCGAGCTGGTGAAGCTCCTGGACGAGTTGGGGCTCACGGAGAAGACGCTGGTCGTCCTGCACTCGAGCCACGGCGACGATCTGGGCGAACGGGACGGCTTCTTTCACTATGACGTCACCGAAGGGGTGGTCAGGGATGCGCTGATCGTGCAGTTCCCCGGCAGGGAATTCGGCGGCAGGCGTGTGCCGCAGCAGGTGCAGAGCATCGACATCATGCCGACCGTGCTCGACTATCTCGGCATTCCTTCGCCCCACGAGGCGCAGGGCGGGAGCCTGATGCCGCTGGTCCGCGGAGAGCGGACCAGCGCGCCGAGCGAGTACGCGTATATCGACCGTATCCCCTGGTGGGAATACACCCTGAGCAAGTGGTACCTCGAATTTCAGGGCGGCAGGGGCGCGCACTTCGCCGTTTCGGAGCGGCCGGCGCTGAAGGAATACCAGGCGATGCTGCGCAGGAACTTCGACCCCCTTGGCTATCCGCCGGGTGACATCGCCATCAGGACGAACGAATGGAAGCTCATCGTTCGCAAGGACCTTGAGATGCTGAACCGCGTATCCTGGTGGAGCTTCATCACCGGGAAGCGGCATGACGTGGCGGAGATCGAGCTGTATGATCTCAAGAACGACCCCACGGAGCAGGTGAACGTAGCGGCGAAGCACCCCGAGGTGGTTGCGAAGCTGAAAGAGAAGGTCCTGGCCTGGGACCGGTCCGTGGAAAAGCGAAAGGCACGCTATGAGAAAAACGATACTCGATTCATCATTCCCTATCCCTGATTTACGCAGCGGCAGCCTCGGGACGCAGTTCCGGCCGCGATCGGTCCATGCGCCAGAAACGGCGAGGTGCACTCCCCAATGAAGGTATCAGTCGTCATCCCCGCCTATAACGAGAAGGCGACGATCAGGCAGATTCTTGAGCGTGTCCTGGACGTTGACATCGACAAAGAGGTGATCCTGGTGGACGACGGGTCCACTGACGGTACGCGGGAGATCGTGGAGGACATGGCGAGCGACAGGGTCCGCATTTACCTCCACGACCGCAACAGGGGAAAGGGAGCGGCCCTGAGGACCGGCTTTCAGCATGCGACCGGGGACATCGTGATCGTCCAGGACGCCGACATGGAGTATGACCCGGACGAATACGCAAAACTGATCAAACCGATACTTGAAGGCAAGGCAGATGTCGTATACGGATCCCGCTTTGTCAGCGGAGAATACCGGAGGGTGCTGTTTTTTTGGCATATGCTGGGCAATAAGTTCCTTACGTTGTTGTCGAACCTGTTGACGAACCTGAATCTTACTGATATGTATACCTGTTATAAAGTCTTCAGACGGCCTTTACTGGAGAAGATCGCTATCGAGGAAGATCGTTTCGGTTTTGATCCCGAGATCACCGCCAAGTTCGCCCACTTGAAAGTGCGAATGTATGAGGTCGGCATTTCCTATTCGGGAAGGACCTATAAGGAAGGCAAGAAGATCGGTTGGAAGGACGGCTTCTCCGCACTGTGGTGCATTCTCAAGTACAACCTTGCGCATTGAAGGCGCATACCTCAATAGAGGAGCGATCGGAACGCCTCGGTCATTACCTGGTTCCCTGAAATAGCAGATTAACGGCCCCGGGGAAAAGCAACCATATGAAAAAAATGCTTATTACCGGCTCATCCGGCCTGGTTGGCTCAGAGGTCGCTGCCTTCTTCCATAGATTTGGTTTTGCCGTTCATGGGATCGACAGCAATCAGAGGGCTGTGTTCTTCGGTCCGACAGGCGACACCCGCTGGAACCAGCGGCGACTTGTGGAGACATTGCCGAATTTCAGGCACCATGAACTGGACATTCGTGACCGGCAGGGGTTGCTTGATCTCGTCAGAGAACTCAAACCCTCGGGGATCGTCCATGCCGCGGCCCAGCCTTCCCATGATCGCGCCGCCGCAATCCCTTTTGATGACTTTGATACAAATGCCGTGGGAACACTGAATCTTCTGGAGGCTGCCCATCAGGCCTGTCCTGAAGCGCCTTTCATATTTATGTCCACGAATAAGGTCTACGGCGACTTGCCCAACAGTATCCCGCTTGTGGAGATGGAAACCCGTTGGGACTATGCCGACCCCGCCTTTTTCAACGGTATTCCTGAGACTTTTTCGATAGATCAAAGCAAGCATTCCCTGTTCGGGGCCTCGAAGGCCGCCGCTGATATCCTGGTGCAGGAGTACGGCCGGTATTTCAATATGCCCACCTGCTGTCTCCGTGGCGGTTGTCTCACCGGCCCGAACCATTCGGGAGTAGAACTTCATGGCTTTCTGAGCTATCTCGTCAAGTGCAACGTGGAAGGCCGGGAATACACCATATTCGGATACAAGGGAAAGCAGGTTCGGGACAATATTCACGCAGAGGATGTTGCCCGCTTCATCTTCGCGTTCTATCATGCGCCCCGCTCCGGCGAGGTCTACAACCTGGGCGGAGGCAAGGCCAATTCGTGCTCGATCCTCGAGGCGTTCTCGCTAGTGCAGGATCTGACCGGCAATCGTCAGCTCTATCGCTACAACGACGAGAACCGGATCGGAGACCATATCTGCTATTACAGCGATCTGACAAAAATGAAGGCCCACTACCCGCAGTGGAGCATTTCCCGGCCACTCCGGGAAATACTGACGGAGATCGTCGAGTCCTGGAAAGAGCGTCTGCCACTATGAAAATACTTATAACCGGCATCTGCGGTTTTACCGGGAGCACGCTGGCCCGGGCATTGCTGGAGGCGGAGTCCGGGATCACGGTCTACGGAATTGATAACTTCGCCCGTCCGGGAAGCGAGCAGAACAGGGGCCCGCTCCGGGACCTCGGCATCACGGTCTTCCACGGCGACATCCGGGCAGCGGCAGACCTCGACAAACTCCCTGCAGTCGATTGGGTCATCGATGCGGCCGCGAATCCCAGCGTTCTGGCCGGGATCGACGGCAGGACCACGAGCCGCGATCTGGTCGACACCAACCTCTTGGGAACGATAAACGTTCTGGAGTACTGCAAGAGACATCAGGCCGGATTCATCCTGCTCAGCACCAGCCGGGTTTACTCGATAGCGGCACTGACAGAGATCGCAGTAACGACGGAAGCAGAGTGCTTTCGGCTGGAGACGGGACAGAAACTTCCCCCGGGCGTCACCGAACGAGGCCTGAATGAAAGCTTCAGCACACTCCCGCCTCTCTCGCTGTATGGCTGCACCAAACTTGCTTCGGAGCTGCTCGCCCTGGAATACGGCGAAACCTTCAATTTTCCCGTCTGGATCGACCGCTGCGGGGTCCTGGCGGGCGCAGGCCAGTTTGGCAGGCCCGATCAGGGGATCTTCGCTTACTGGATCAATTCCTGGATCAGGAGGCGACCGCTGAAATATCTCGGTTTCGGCGGGAAGGGCTTCCAGGTGCGCGACTGCCTCCATCCCCGCGACCTGGTCCCTCTCATCAGAAAGCAGGTCGCTTCGCCGGCAGTCTCCGGCTCCGTTCGCACGATCAACCTGGGCGGAGGGAAGGACCGTGCCATTTCTCTCGCAGGGCTGAGCGGCTGGTGCCGGGATCGGTTTGGCGATCATACGGTGTCCGGTGATCCTGCACTGCGCCGGTTCGATATTCCCTGGTTGATCATGGATTCCTCACTCGCGGAATCGACCTGGAACTGGCGGCCCGAGACCACGCTCCCGGCAATTCTCGAGGAGATCGCTCGGCACGCGGAGCTGCATCCGCGCTGGCTTGAACTTTCAGGAGTCCCATGAGCGCGCCCATCGAACGAGAGCCGTTGAAACTGCTGTCCGTTGTCATGCCTGCCCGGGACGAAGAGGGATGCGTCGGCGCCACGGTGGAAAAGCTCTCCCGTGAACTGCGCCTGCACCGCATTCCGCACGAGATCGTCGTTGTCGACGACGGCAGCAGGGACCGGACCTGGCCGCTGCTGCAGGATCTTAGCGAGCGCGTACCGGAACTGAGGCCGGTGCAGAATGCCGGCGAGCACGGATTCGGCAGGGCCGTCGTGGCAGGACTCGACCGGATCAACGGGGACGCCGTGGTCTTCGTGATGGCCGACGGGTCCGACGACCGCGGCGACGTGGTCCGGTACTGGCTGGAGCTGAACAAGGGTTTTGATTGTGTCTTCGGCAGCAGGTTCGTAAAGGGCGGCCGCACCATCGATTATCCTTTCTTCAAGCTCGTCCTGAACCGTCTGGCAAACACCTTCATTCGTCTCCTGTTCCGCATCAAGCTGAACGACACGACCAACGCCTTCAAGGCCTATCGCCGCGAAGTCATTGATGGGTGCCGTCCCCTGATCGCGCCGCATTTCAACCTGACCGTGGAGCTGCCGCTCAAGGCCATAGTCCGGGGGTTCACCTGGACGGTAGTGCCGATAACGTGGCGGAACCGGCGGTCCGGCGAGACGAAGCTCAAGATCAAGGAGATGGGAAGCCGGTACCTGTTCATCTGCCTCTATGTCTGGTTCGAAAAATATTTTTCCTGCGGAGATTACCGGAAGAAATGACGCCCTTGGGCCTGAATCCCGATGCAGCAAAGGCGGGTTGCGGCATGCCTCGCCAGGCGCAAAGCCATGAGCTCTGAGCGTCGGCGCATACCCTTCAGTAAGTGGACCTCCCGCTTCCTCTGGGCCGCGGTCATCGTTTTCCTCGCCCTGTACGCGTTGTTCTTCCTGAAGTTCTCCGTTTCCCTCATTGCCTATCCCTTTGACTGGGAAGAGACCGATGGGCAAGTCCTTATCACTTCCCGCCTGATCGCTCAGGGGCGTTCGATCTATGAAGATCCTCTCCAATTCCCCATGTTCACGTACATCTATCCCCCCCTTTACCCGGGACTCGTAGCCTTTCTGATGCGGTTCTTCGGGGAGGGGCTCGCGGTCGCGCGCGCGGTATCGCTCCTATCAACGATCGGCATCGTTTTCATGATATACCGTATCGTCCGGAAAAGCGGCTCCTCAGCCCTGATCGCTTCAGTATCGGCGCTCCTGTTGTTCGCGTTTCCTCTGGGAACCGAGTGGCTCACCTCTACGAGAACGGACGCCTTGTTCTGCCTCCTCCTGCTTGCCGGTTTTTCCATGCTGCCCTGGGCGGCAGACCGGGAAAGCAGCAGGCTCCGGCTGCTGGCTCCCGCGGCCGTGCTTCTGCTCGCCATGCTCACCAAACAACACGGCATCTCGGCGGCGGTTGTCGCCGCTCTTGTAGTCGGGGCGGTCAGCGTGCCGCGGGGGCTGATCTTTTCCAGCGTCTTCGGCTTGGGATCCCTGCTCGTATTCCAGATTCTCCAGGAATGGTCTTCCGGGTGGTTTTACAAGGACGTCATCGGTCATGCCGCACATCTTGCCTTGACGCTTCCCATTGATGCGGGCCGTCTTCGGGAATACAGCGCCGAATTCCTGACCGCCTACGGTGCGCCCATCGCGGTCATAGCGGCAGCCGCGGTCAAGTTCCGGCTTCGCCGGGAGCATTTGGCATGGTATCTGTTGTTCGTGCTCGCGGCATCATGGGGGATGCAGACAGGACGGAACGGCTTCGCTCATAACCATTTCATCCCTTCGGCGGCAGCGACCTGCATCCTGTTCGGAATATCACTCGAGACCTGGCGGCATTGGCTCAGAACGTCCTTCCCCGGAAGGGTTCATCAGATCAGCGCCCTGGTTGCTGCAGGCCTGCTGGTGGCGCTGCTCTTTCCACGTAACCAGTTGATAACGCTGACGCCGCCGTCCGGAGACGATGCTCGGGTGTGGTCGGAAACGGTCGATTTCATGCGCGATTCCCCCGGTGCGGTGCTTGCGGACTATGTTCCGGCAGCTGCCGCAGTCTCGGGAAAATGGGAATACGCAACGGATTCGGTCAACCTGATGTTCTCCGGTCTGGACGACTCTTCCCGGATCGTGCCCCTGCTTGAAGAAAGGCGGTTTTCAGCGATCGTACTGTACGAACATACGTTCTTCTCGCAAGAGATCAAGAACACTATCCTGAACCGCTACCGTCTGGTAAGAAGGCTTCCTGTGCACACTGCAGAGTTCGACATGGAACGATCTCTACTGTGGTTCGTTCCTAAGTGAACACGCCAGTGCCTTCAAAGTATGTATTGACAGCCAAAATCCGGTAGCTTATGATTCACGAAGCCTAACGTACTAATAACTCAGGATTTTACGCTAAATATGGGGGACAATGCGGTCGCGGCGCGGGAGAACATGAAAAAATACCTGCTCATGTACAGTAGGGCGCTGCGGGTCCATCAGCACGTAAAGAATCTGCTCGTCTTCGTTCCCGTGGTGACGGCGCAGCGGTTCACGGACCCCGCCGTACTGCTCCAGGCGTCCATTGCTTTTCTCGCCTTCAGTCTTTGCACCTCGAGCGGATATCTCCTGAACGATTATCTGGACCTGCGAAACGACCGCCTGCATCCCACGAAAAAGACGCGGCCCCTGGCATCGGGCGAATTGCCGCTCCTGCACATGCTGGTGCTGGTTCCCCTGCTGTTCCTGCTGGCGCTCGCGACCGCCATGCTCCTCCCCGGGGCGTTCCTCGCCACGCTGCTGCTCTACTATTGTCTGACGTTCTGCTATTCGCTCTGGCTGAAGCGTCTCATGGTCCTCGATGTCATGATCCTGGCTTTCTTATATTCCGCCCGGATCGTCGCGGGCCTGGCTGCAACAACGATCGCCTTCTCGTTCTGGCTGCTGGCATTCTCCTTCTTCCTGTTCCTGAGCCTGGCCTTCGTCAAACGGTACACGGAGCTTGCGTGGGCACGGGACGAGCGGCACGGCGCCATCGTCCAGGGGCGGGGGTATGAGGTCGGCGATATACCGCTTGTCGCATCGCTGGGAGGGGCGAGCGGATATCTCGCCGTTCTGGTCTTGGCATTCTATCTGAACAGCCAGGATGTTATGAAACTGTACCGCGACCCGAAGGTTCTCTGGTTATTATGCCCCATCATGCTTTACTGGATCAGCCGTGTGTGGTTCATAACGCAGCGGGGTGAAATGACGGATGATCCCGTTGTCTTTGCCCTTGAGGACAAGGTAAGCCTGTTCATGGGGCTCCTGGTCGCCGGCATCATCCTGGCGGCACGATAAACGAATGCCCTTTTTTTATTCAACCGTCTCCGCCCTTGTCGATGCGCTCATCCCTGTTCCGGGAGGCCGGGAACAATACCGGGAGACGCGGTGCAAGGTCTTTGATTTCGTCATACGACAATACAGGAGAACGCCAAATCATCTTCGGCTGGGATTGTTTGCTGCCGCTCTGCTCCTGGGTCTGTGGCCGATCCCGCGGTTCCGTAGCTCTTTTCGCGCACTCTCGGAGGCGCAGCAACTCGTTATCGTCGATCGATGGCGCAGGGGAGGCCTGCTCATGCGCGCCCTGATCCTGTACTTTGAGACCTTGTCGGTATTCGCATGGTATTCCTATCATGAACACTAGACCGGATATCCTCCAGCCTGACCCGTTGTTCCGCAGTCGTCTGGAGGCGGACATTGTCGTGATCGGCTCCGGGCCCGGGGGAGCGTTGACAGCCTGTTTGCTCGCCGAAGCAGGGCGGGATGTGTTGCTTGTTGAGGAAGGGCCGTCTTTTCCCCAAACGTCGGCTGCTCCTTTTTCGCTGGATGAAATGGAGTCGAAATACCGGAACGGCGGCATCACGTTCGCTGCAGGGCGGCCGAACGTCTCATACGTTGAAGGACGGTGCGTCGGCGGCGGCAGCGAGATAAACGCCTGTCTGTACCACAGGGCGCCTGAAGAGGTACTGCATGCATGGACGGAGAGCCATCGCGTCGACGGGCTCGACAGCCGAGGAATGGAGCCTTTCTTTGAAGCCAATGAGCGGGAACTGGGGGTGACGGACGTTCCGGCCGATCCTTGCCCGGCTGCCCTGAGACTGAGGGAAGGGGCAACGCTGCTTGGGTGGAGATCGGTCTCGGTCCCGCATTTTATCAGGAACGGTCCGGGTTCTCCCGGATCCTCTGCGGGACTGCTGCGGCAATCCATGACGGAGACCTTTCTCCCCCGGTTCACAAGAGCAGGCGGACGAATGCTTGCGCAGACACGGGTCACGAAACTGGTACGAACGTCTTCGGGGGGGGGCTGGCAGGTATCGGCAGCGTTCGCGGACGATCGGCGCGTTACGATCAATGCCATGAACGTCTTTCTGGCGGCAGGCGCCGTTCAAACCCCCGCCTTGTTGCGGCAGAGCGGCATAAAACGCAATATCGGCAACAGCCTCCGCTTGCACCCGACGGTCCGTGTTGTTGCCGAATTTTCGGAAACGGTTTCGGCCGGGAAACGAGTTCCCCGGGAGCAGGTCAAGGAGTTCTCGCCCTGGTACAGCTTCGGGTGTTCGGTCAGCACACTCCCGCACCTTTCCGCAGCTCTTGTCAATCATCCCGAACAACTCCCGGGACTGGAGGAGAGGTGGCATCGAATGGCAATCTTCTACGTCATGACAGCCGCCGGGACCGGCGCGGTTCGACGGCCGCGGTTTTTATCAGCGCCTGTTGTCCGATATGATGTCGGCCATGACGGTCTTCGTCTGCTCTCCGAGGGCCTTAAGCGATTGTGCCGGTTATTGCTTGCTGCCGGAGCGACGGCCTTGTATCCGACGATCGCGGGGGTACGGGGGATCCGGTCGACAGCCGACATCGAGTCCATCGCCGACCCGCTGCCCGGCGACAGGACCGGCCTGGTGACCCTGCACCTGATGGGAAGTTGCCCCATGGGAGAGGACCCCTCCGTACGCGCTGTCGATTCCTATGGCCTTGTCCCGGGTGAACGGGGCCTGTTCGTTAATGACGCATCGCTCTTCTGTTCCGCTGTGGGCGTCAATCCGCAGGGAACCATCATGGCCCTGGCTCGCAGGAATGTGATGCATTTTCTGAATTCGTGAAGGAACAGGGGACCTCATGGGGTTGCATCTCATAACAGGCGGGAACGGGTATGTTGGGAGCTTCCTGGCACGGAAACTTGCCGCCCTGGGAGAGCGCGTTCGTTGCGTCGACCTGTCCGGGGAGGCATCTCACGTTCCCGGTGTGGACTACCGCCGCATGGACATTCTCGACGCTCCGGCGCTCCGGAGCGCCATGCAGGGAGTTGAGTATGTCCACCACAACGCCGCCCTGGTCCCTTTAAGAAAGGCAGGCAAACGGTTCTGGCAGGTCAACGTGGAGGGGACCCGCGCCGTTCTCATGGCTGCCGAGGAAGCAGGCGTCAGGCATTTCTCGCACATGAGCTCATCGGCAGTCTACGGCACTGTCAGCGAGGACATGTGTCCCCTCCGAACAACGACCCCGCCGCGGCCCGTCGAAGCATATGGCAGATCGAAATATGCTGCCGAACAGATCATATTGGAACAGAGGGACGGGAGCAGGCACATGACTTGCTCCATCATCAGGCCCAAAACGATCCTGGGGCCCGAACGGCTGGGTATATTCCAGATCCTGTTCGAATGGATCAGCGAAGGGGCGAATGTCTACATCATCGGCGACGGCTCGAACCGTTTCCAATTCGCGTATATTGACGATATCGTTGCCGTCAGCATCGAGACGGCGATGAGAGAAAAGAGCGGGATATTCAACATCGGGACAGACCGGTACGGGTCGCTTCGGGAGGCGCTTGAAGGGCTATGCCGCCACGCCGCCACCGGATCGAGGGTCATCGGGCTGCCGGTTCCGCTGAGCATTGCCGCTTTATGGATCGCCGACATGCTCAGGGTCTCGCCCCTCGCACCATGGCATTACCTGACCTATCACAGGCCCTTTTATTGTGACCTGAGCAATGAATTCCGGGAGCTTGAATGGCGGCCCGCCTATTCGAACGAGGAAATGCTGATCGCTTCGTATGAGTGGTACCTGAACAACCGGAGCAGCCTGGGCCGCGCATTCGAGACCTACGGACACCGGGGCAAGCTCGATCAGGGGATCCTGCGGCTCTTAAAGCTGCTCTCTCAAAGCGGCAAAGCCCGTCGCTGACCGGTATTGCCGGATGAAGCTATGGAGATCGTGCATGAGTGATACGTTGACGTCCGGAGCCGACCGGTTCGACAGGCTGGTGACGTTGTCGATGACAGGGCTCGCTGTCCTCGCCGCGATCATCCAGCTCCTCCACGTGCTCACACACTTTCCGTTCTTCGATGAGACGCTGCATGTGCGATACTTATGGCTCTTTTCGATGGATCTGAGGCCGGAGCAGGACTTTTTCTGCATCTATCCGGCACTGGGCTATCTGATGACGCTCCCCTTTATGCGTCTCTTTCCCGAGTCCGCCTTTGTCGTTCTTGCACTGCGGTGCCTGTCCCTCGTCGCGACCGTGCTCCTCGGCCTCCTGTTCTATCATCACGGACAGCGGAACGGGCGCAATGGCATGCCGGCAGTCCTGGCCTATCTCCTGATCGTCACGGCTCCGCCCCTGGGGGTCTTTTTCTCCGAGTACAGCATCGATCATCCGGCGGCGTTTGCCGCTATCGCAGCAATGCTGCTGTTCTTCGGCGAGCCCCGGCTGTCCCGGATCGGCTCTGCGTCCGCGCTGACTGTCCTCTCTGTCGTCATCATGCCGAAGTACCCGTTGCCGCTTTTCCTGGGCATGGGAGGCCTTCTCGCAGCATATTATCGGAATAATCGCGGGATCATGCAGGCAGCTGCGGCAGCCGCGGCTGGCGCCCTTTCGGCCCTTGCCCTGGTCTGGACGTATTTTTTTCTGAATAACGCGTCCCTGTACGAAAACATCATTCATTCCCACGTTCTGCAGTACCGGTGGAGCAGACTGACTGCTTTCTTCGGATTCCACGGCGGCTCGGAGCCGCTCATCGTTGCCGTCGCGGAATTCTTCCGCGACAATCCGGCCGCCGCCGTCCTCGTCGCTCTCGGCGTTGCGGGATGGGCCCGACGGTCCTGGCGCAACCCGGACGGTGTTTCCCTCGGGGGAGCGGGAGTCCTGCTGGGTACGCTGATCAGTGCTATTCTCGTCAAGGACTTTCACGCCCAGTATCTCGCGCCCGTCGTCTTGTGCCTTGCATTGTTCGTTCCTTACGCTCCCGCGCTCCATACCCCGAGCCGTCTTTTCAGGGTGGCGACCGCGGTGCTTCTGTCCCTAACACTGGTGATCCTTTCCTTTCGCATGGCTGCGGTTGCCCGGGAATTCCAGGAGACGCCATTCAATGTCCGCGCGGCGACGAGGACCGCCGAGCGCTCGGTTGATCTGATCGTGATGGCTCCGCCGGCCATGAGCGTTCTGAACGAATATGAAGAATTGCTGAAGATGATCCCGCGCGACGAGCGTGTAGTGGCCATGTGGCCGGAGCATCCCCTGTTCAGAAGGGATGTCGGCGTTTTTGTCCATGACGAGAAGCCAAGCTATTTTACAGCTCTCTCTGAAGGGGACCCGCTGCGCAAGCAGTTCGATCCGAAAGCATTTCGCAGAGCCCTTGACGTACGGCCGCCAGCGCTGTTCTCGCCGCTTGGGCAGGATATGACCTACCCTCCGGGTTATGTCGAGGAGATCCAGGATTTTCTGGCACGGCACAGAGACCTTTATATCGTGGTCCGGCTCGGGGTGTCCGGTTACGTAGTTCGGAGGGACCTGGTCAAGGGCCTGCCGCGCGGCGCCCGATGACAGCGGCAGTCGCCGGGTGGCCTGAACCCTGTAAAATGTCTGCAAGAGGAGCGCCTGACCGTTTATAATGACAGCCGTGACCCGCGTAACGGCCTATGGTTGATAAAATGAAATCAGTGATAAAAGAATTGCAGGACGGGACGTCATGAACTGGAAGCTTATCAGGATCATCGACGCCTATGCCGGGATACCCCTTCTCTACGCGCTCGCGGCGTTCCGGAAGCTGTTCAACCGGAGAAGCAGCCGACACGTTCCGCCGCTCGTGCGCACGATCCTGCTCGTAAAATTCTGGGGCATCGGCAATATCTTCATGATGCTGCCGTCGGCAGCGGCCCTGCGTCGGACCTATCCTGATGCGGAGATCGATCTGCTGACACTGGAATCCAGCAGGCAGGCGGCGGAGTGCGCGGGCGCCTTCAACAGGATCGAGACCGTGGACACGCGGGGGGGCTTCGAATTCCTGAAGACCACGAGATCGATGATCTTGGCGCTGCGGCGCAGGGAGTATGACGTGATCGTCGATTTCGAACAATTCGCACGCTTTTCGGCGATCTGCATCGCATTGATCGGGAAAAGAACGACGATCGGGTTCAATACGGCCGCGCAGCGCCGCCATTATCTGTTCACCCGGCCGGTGGCGTATGATAATACGATGCATGTCACTCGGTCGTACTGCACCCTGGTAGAGTCTGCCGGGACAGCGGCAGGGTCGTGCCATGCATCGAGCCTGTCCATCCTCCCTGAACCGCAGGAACGCGCAGCGGGAGCATGGGCACGACTCGGCATCGGGGCGGATCCGTTCATCATATTCCATGTAGGTACGAGCAGCAATTTCAAGGAGAGGCGCTGGCCGGCATCGAGCTATGCTGCACTTGCGGACAGTCTTATCGAGAAACATGGTGTGCGGATCGTGTTGACAGGCCTTGCAGAGGAGCGTTTCGTCGCTTCCGAGGTCATCGCGCTGGTTCGCTCCCGTGACCGGTTGGTGAATGCAGCCGGCATCGTCAGCTTCCAGGAGTATTTCGACCTGATACGATCGAGCAGGCTCGTTATTTCCGCAGATACTGCGGCGGTGCATATCGCCTCAGCGATCGGGGTGCCTGTCGTCGGGCTGTACGGACCGAACACGCCGCAGCTTTACGGCCCTTGGGAAGAGCGCGGCCTGGCAGTGTACGAACAGTTGTCCTGCAGTCCCTGCATCACGAATTTCAATGCCAAGACCCATAACTGTCGGCATCCTCAGGGAAAAGGCGCCTGCATGCGGAAGATAAGCGCGAAAGACGTCGATCGGCTGATCGAGGAACATTATGGGGACCTGTTCACCTCCCCGGATCCGGCCGAGCAGGAGAGGGTGGAGCCATGTTCCCGCTGATCCGCCTGGCAAAACAGATCGCCGTCAGCAACATGACGGAGCTGAAGGCGCCCTACCGCCTCACCTATGCGCTTACGTACCGTTGCCAGCTCAAGTGCGGCATGTGCAACATCTGGAAGAAGAAGCCGCTTCGCGAACTGGACGCCGCCGAGATCGGGGAGTTCTTCCGGCGGTTCCCGCATTTTTCCTGGATCAACCTGAGCGGCGGCGAGATCTTCCTTCGGCCGGACCTGCCCGAGATCATTGCCGCCATCACGGGAGCCTGCAAACGCCTCTATCTCCTCAACTTCCCGACCAACGGCTATGAGACCGAACGTATCGTGGGAATGGTCAGGGAGATCGTGCGGTCCCGCACGGTCCCGAAGCTGCTCGTCACGGTCAGTCTTGACGGGACGCCGCCTCTGCACGACCGCATCAGGAACGCGCCGGGATCATGGGACCGGGCGATCGAGACCTACCGCGGCCTTCGGCAGCTCAAAGGCAGGGGCTTCGGCGTGTTCTTCGGCATGACGCTCCAGAACGCGAATGCCGATGCGTTTGAGGAGACGCTCCGCGCTGCAGCGGAGCGGGTACCGGGCTTGCGGGCGGCCGATTTCCATGTCAATGTCGTTCACGCTTCGGGACACTACTACGAAAACACAGGCTGCGATTCGGACCTGGACAGGCAGGGCCTGCTCGGCCGGATGCGGCAGATCGGGAAGCTCAGGCAAACGTCGCTGCTGAACCCGGTCGATTTCCTGGAGCGCAGGTACCAGCGGATCGCGGCCGGGTATCTCGGCGGTGATCCCGTGCCCGTCACCTGCCAGGCGCTGGGCGCCTCCCTGTTCATGGACCCGGCCGGCACGGTCTATCCCTGCACGGTATTCGACCGGCCGCTGGGAAACATCCGTGAGGCCGGGTACGATCTGCGCCGGCTCTGGAACGGCGAGGAGCGGCGTTCCCTGAGGCATGAGATCGTTCAAGGACTTTGCCCGCGTTGCTGGACCCCCTGCGAAGCCTACCAGTCCATCCTTGCGGACCTGCTGCCGGGATTCAAGAGGTGATGCAATGATCCGGAAGGTCTATCTCGACTTCATACGGGACAAACTGGCCGGCCGCGAGCTGCGCTGGCTCCTGTCGCGTGCCGTCCAGTACGGCCTCCTCCACGCTTCCTACCTGTTCAAAAAGCCCTTCTGCGGCCCTGTCCTGGGGACCCTGGTCACGAACTACTCCTGCAATTACCGGTGCGTCATGTGCGACCTGCGTTTGCGCGACCAGGAGCTGCGTGGCCGGGGGCTCCGCGAACTGGACACCGCGGGAATGAAAAAAGTGCTGAGCTCCTTTGCGGCCCTGGGCACGTCGGGCATCGGGTTCACCGGCGGCGAACCCCTCCTCCGGAAGGACATCTTCGAACTGCTGGCTTACACAAAAGCCTCAGGTATGATCTCCCACCTGAACACGAACGGATCGCTGCTGGACGAGGAGAACGTCAGGAGGATCCTGGCGGCAAAAGTGGATTCCCTCAACATCTCCCTGGACGGGGCCCGCGCTGCCACCCACGACTCCCTGCGCGGAATCCCGGGCGCCTTTGCCAGGGCAGTAGAGGGCGTGGAAAGGGTCAACACGCTCCGGAAGAGGGAAGGTGCCCGGCTTCGCATCAAGACCGTTGCCGTGCTGCAGGAGGGCAATGTCGACGAGGTTCCTGACCTGGTGCGTCTGGCTGAAGACCTGGGCGTGGACTGCATCGAATTCATACCGCGGCAGCAGTTCCTGTCACGACCTGACCGGTCTCCCGCGCCGGCCCCGGCGTTCCTGAAAAAGATCGAGCAGGTTTCACAGTACCTTCTGGGGCAGGAGCACGGGAAGGTCAGGATAGAGAACTCGCGGACCCATCTCCGGCTGTTTCCCGCTTCCTTCCGGAACGAACCGTCTCCGCTCAAATGCTATGCAGGCTACAATTCCCTTGCCGTCGACTGCTATGGGGAGGTCTATCCTTGCGTTCCCTGGTACAATTGGCGCCGGTCCGCCGGGAACGTCCGGGACAAGGGGCTGGCAGATCTCTGGTATTCGAAGGGATACGACGAGGTCCGCCGGGAGGTCCGGAGCTGCCGGAGCTGTTATCTCAACTGCCAGGCGGAATTGAACATCCTCTTCGACCTGGGCGCATCAGGGAGGATCAGATAGCTATGGCCAGCGTTCCCGGTGCCGGCGTATCCGTCCCGACATCACGCAGTTCGGGTTGGCGCCTCCCGGCTTTCGTCGTCTCGCTGTTGACCTTCCTGGCGTTCCTGCCGTCTCTCCGGAACGATTTCGTCATATGGGACGACGATCTCTACATCCTGAATAACCAGCATATCCGCTCTTTGGATGGGGAATTCCTCCGATGGGCCTTCACTGAGCACCTGGTCAACTACTGGCATCCACTCACCTGGATATCCCATGCCCTGGACTATGCGGTCTGGGGGCTCAATCCCTTCGGTCATCATCTGACAGCGGTCCTGCTGCACGCGCTCAATACTTTTTTCGTGACCCTGTTGGCTGCCGAACTGGTCAGGAAGTCATTGTCCCTGCGTGCCCGTACCGGGGGTGCGTTCGGGCAGGGGATGGCGTCCGGCGAGGACAGCGGGCGGAGCATGCTGATCGCGGCGTGCGTGACCGGACTGCTCTTCGGGCTCCATCCGCTGCATGTGGAGTCCGTGGCCTGGGTAAGTGAACGCAAGGACCTGCTCTGCGCCCTGTTCTTCGTGCTCAGCATGATGGCGTACGTGCGCGCCTTTGAACCGGGAGGGCCGGTCCGGGTACGGGAAACGATGGCGAACCGGCGCTATCAGGTGTCGCTGCTGTTCTTTGCCCTTGCCCTCGCAAGCAAGCCCATGGCGGTGACGCTCCCCGCGGTCCTCCTGGTCCTTGACGGGTATCCGCTCAGGCGGATCGGCACGGCAAAGGATGCCGCGGCGGTCTTCCTGGAGAAGCTGCCGTTCATTGCCCTGAGCGTCCTTGTCGCGGCGGTGACCTTCACCGCCCAGCGGGAGATCGGGGCCATGGCGTCCCTGGCGGACATCTCGCTGATGGACCGCATACTCATGGCCCTGCGGACGATCGTCCTTTACCTGTGGAACATGATTCTGCCTGTCGGACTGCTGCCGTACTATCCCGATCCGCCCTCCCTATCGGTCCAGTGGGCGGAATACGCCGGTGCGCTGTTCATGGTCGCCGCCGCGACCGCCGTCTGCATCGCGGTCATGAAAAAGCAGCCCTTCTGGCTCGCGGCATGGGCCTGTTACCTGGTGACGCTGCTGCCGGTGCTCGGGATCGTCAAGGTCGGCCCCGTTTCCGTGGCCGACCGGTTCACCTATCTGCCCAGCCTGGGACCGTTCCTTCTTGCAGGGCTCGGCGCGGCATGGCTCTGGGGCCGGGCAGGCAGGGGACAAGCAGGACGCCCGAGGCTGCGCGGCTTCCTCGTCCTTGCCGCCTGCGGCCTCCTGGTCGCAATGTCGTGGCTGACGGTCCGGCAGATCGCCGTCTGGAAGGATACGGAAACGCTCTGGACCACGGTGATTGAGAAGGAGCCGCTCCGCGTACCGATCGCCTACTTCAACCGGGGATTGGCGCGGGGCAGGGCAGGCCGGTACGCCCAGGCGCTTGACGATTTTACGGCTGCTCTTTCCCTGGAGTCCGACTACAAAGAGGCCTATATGAACCGCGGCGCAGCGCTTGGCGCCTTGGGGCGCTATGACGAAGCCATCGAGGACCTGAACACGGCGCTGCGGCTGAACCCGGAAAACGTCCAGGCCTACCACAACCGGGGACTGGCCCATGCAAGCGTTGGGCGCGTCCAGGACGCGATCGTGGATTACGGCGAGGTGATCAGGCTCGCGCCCGGCCTTGTGAGCGCTTACCTCGACCGCGGAGCCCTGTTCTCAAGGACCGGCCGCGCGCAGCTCGCTGCGGAGGATTTCCGGGAGGCATGCTCCCGGGGCAGCGAAGAGGGATGCGCGGCCCTGCGCGGACTTCGACCGGGGGAGGACCGGCCATGACGGGGAAAAGAGTTCTGGACCATGCGGCGTTCCTCGTCTCCCTCCTCGTGTTCGCAGTCTATCTTCCCGCCCTCAAGAACGGATTCGTCAACTGGGACGATCCCATGTGGGTCGTGGGCAATCCCCACATCCGGTCGCTGGACCGGGAGTTCATCGTCTGGGCTCTCACCGACATCAAAGCCGCAGGCAACTGGCACCCGATCACCTGGCTGTCCCTGGGCCTGGACCACGCGATCTGGGGCATGGACCCCTTCGGATTCCATCTCACCGGTATTTTTCTGCATGCTGTCAACAGCGGCCTGGTCGTGTGGCTGGCGCAGACCCTGCTGACGCGGGCCGGCTCGTTTCAGGCCGTGACCTTCCTGAACGGGCGCACCGTTCCGATCGCCGCGGTGACGGCCGGCCTGCTGTTCGGCCTCCATCCGGCGAACGTGGAGCCTGCGTCCTGGATCGCCGACAGGAGGGACCTGCTCTGCGCGCTGTTCTCCCTGCTGACCCTTGTTTCTTATGTCCGTCACGCCGCAGCGCAGCCGGGCGGGCAGGCAGGAACTGTCCTTACGGGGAACTACTTCGCTGCACTGATCTTCTTCGCCCTGGCCCTGGGGAGCAAGGCCACGGCCATCATGCTGCCCTTCGTCCTGTTCCTCCTTGATTGGTATCCGCTCGGCAGGATGTCCTACGGAAAGCACATGCTCCGCGTGGTGTTCGAGAAGGTCCCTTTTCTGCTGCTCGGGCTGGGCACGGTCCTGGCCGCGTATCTGGCGCTGCAGGACATCGGCGTACTGGCACTGCAGGACGTATCTCCCCTGATGATGCGGCTCGGGGTTGCTTCGCGGTCCCTTGTTCTTTCCCTCAGGAACCTTGCTGCGCCCCTTTTCCTTCGTCCGGTCTATCCTTATCCGGAAGGGGCGTCCTTTGCTGTTGTACCGTCCCTCCTGTGGATATGCGTTGCATCGAGCATTACTGCTGTCGCTTTCGCTGCGGCCAGGAAACAGTCTGCCTGGCTGGCTGCCTGGGGATTCTATGTGATCACCATGCTGCCGGTCACGGGCATCGTCAGATTGGGCGGCCATGCCATGGCGGACCGGTATCTCTACCTGCCGGGCCTGGGGCCGCTCCTGCTTGCCGGGATCGGAGCTGCATGGCTGTGGGACAGGGCCGGGGGAATGTCAGCGCGAAGGGGCGCCGCGCGGGTGGCGCTTGCCGCGGTCGCCGGGATCGTACTGTTCAGTCTTGCGGTCATGACCGTTCGGCAGATCGGCGTGTGGCGGAATTCCATCACCTATTGGAGCCATGTCGTGGCGAAAGAACCCTCCGCGATGCCGCTGGCCTATTACCTTCGGGGGCTGGCGTATACCGAGCAAGGAGAATACGCCCTGGCCGAACAGGATTTTACCTCAGCCATCTTTCTGGATCCCGGGTATGCGGCGGCATATATGAGCCGCGGCGCGGCATTGGGCGCCCTGGGGCGGTTCTCAGAAGCAGTGGAGGACCTTGACCTGGCCCTGCGGCTTAAACCGGAAAGCGTGCAGGCCTATCTGAACAGGGGGCTGGCCTATGAGGGCATGGGAAGGCATGACCGGGCCATAGAGGACTATACCCGGGCGATCGAGGCGGATCCGGAGTTTGCCAGGGGCTACGTGGACCGCGGCAATCTCTATGTGAAGACCGGGAGGCCGGAGAGTGCGGATATTGATTTTCAAAAGGCCTGCGATCTGGGTAACGATGAGGGATGCCTTGCAGTAAGGAAGCCGCGGAGGTAGCGAACGCCCGGCAGCGCCGGTTCAAGGCGCCGACCCGCCGGGAACGTCCTGAAAACGCGCTTCACCGGGCATGCCATGCCTGCGAAGTTATTTTTTGATTTCGAACAGGAGAATGCGGTTATTGCTTGTATCGGAGACCCACAGCTGGTTGTCTTTGTAATAGACGCCCTCGGGGTTGAACAGGGTCCGCGCTGTCGGCGGGCGGGTGAAGGTGGTCTCGCTCGGTGGAGCTCCATTGGCCCCCGAACTGTCGAAGTTTCCCTGCCCGAGAACGGCAGTAGGCAGTTCACCGGTTTTCAGGGGGAATTTGTCCCAGATGAGGATGCGGTTATTAAGGGAGTCCGAGACGAACAGCTTTGATCCGTCCGACGCGACCGCATAGGGCTCGTTGAACTGGTTCCGGCCGCTCCCTGCGGTTCCGGTCCCCAGGACGATATCGGCATCATCCGTCGGACTGGCCGGGATCCGGCTCCAGATCAGGACACGATGATTTCCGAAGTCCGCGACGACCAGCTTCGTTCCATCTGTCCATACACCCCTTGGCGCGGAGAACGTGTGCCTGGTTGAACCGGTCGTGTCCGGGCTGCAATCGGTATTGCCGAGAATAAGTTCGGCAGTGATCGGCTTTGCGCGGTCGGTGCCGGCAGGGATCTTGTTCCAGATCAGGACGCGGTTATTGTCCATTTCGGATACGATCAGTTTGTCCTTTGAAGCGAAAAGTGCACGGGGAGAGTTCATATGTGAACAGTCCCCGACCGGAGGACCCGTCAGGTCCGCCTGCCCCAGCACGATGTCCGGCGCCGAGCTTATCGTCGGGACCTTATTCCAGATGAGCACCCTGTGGTTGCCCGCATCAGCCACGAACATCTTATCATCGGCGATGCTCAGCCCGAACGGTTCGTTGAAGTTGGTCCATTGTGCAGGGTCGCTGGACTGAATGACAGCCGCGGCGGCGGGGTAGTTTGTTGCAGGCACGGGGGAGAACCGGAGGATCCGGTTGTTGCCGGAATCAATGACGTACAGCGAATCGCCGTACAGAGCGACCGGTCCGCCGGGATACTGAAGGGACGTGAGCGAGGCGCCGTCCTGGCCCGCATCCTTATTCTTGAAGTCCGGCTGGCCGATCACGAGGCGCGCTGCCGGGGCGCAGCCCTGCAACGCGATAGCGGACGCGAATGCGATCGTCATGATGAATGCCTGGATGGATCGCTTGGTAAACATTATGCACCTCACTTATGATTATACATATCCGAAATTTTATGGCACGGTGCGATCTGGAGAAAAAATCCATCGCCATTGTAGTAATTAACGTACCGCACCCAGCCGGTCCTGTCAAGTTCGAAATGGCCTAAAAGAGGCAATCATGCTTGACCCAAGGCGGTGCATGGCTTAGAATGCGAAGATGATCGTTCCGCGAATGTTAGGGAAACGCCGCGGCAGAGTTCATTCTTCTATGATGATATGAAGAGAAAAAATACCAGATATTTGCTTGCGGCGGTCGTCTCCCTTGTTACCGCAGTCGTTTACCTGCCCGCTCTCCGGAATGATTTTGTCATATGGGACGATGATCTGTTTATCGTCGACAATCCCTTTATCCGCTCTCTCAGCCGGGAATTCTTCATGTGGGCTTTTACCGACGCGTCGACGGACTTCTGGCGCCCGGTGATCTGGATCTCCCATGCCCTTGATTATGCCGTCTGGGGGCTGAATCCCGCGGGCCATCACCTGACCAGCCTGCTTCTTCATTCCCTGAACACCTTTCTGGTGGTCTGTCTGGTCATCAAACTCCTTGAGACGTTCAACGAAAACAGGGCGCAGGTTGAACGGTTTCCCGCCCTGAGCAGCCGGAGTATTTTGATAACAGGCGCGGCGACCGGCGCGCTTTTTGGCCTTCATCCGGTTCATGTGGAATCCGTGGCCTGGGTCACAACCAGAACGGACCTTCTGTATTCCCTGTTTTTCCTGTTAAGCATCATGTTCTATGCAGACTATGCGGCATCTTTGCGGAACAGACCGGCGGACAAACCTGCCGGTATCATATTGTTTGACCGCAATTATGCAATTGCGCTCGGCCTGTTTGCGCTGTCCCTGATGAGCAAACCCATGGCGGTGACGCTGCCTCTGATCCTGCTGCTTCTTGACTGGTATCCTCTGCGAAGACCTCACCGGCTGCGGGACGCGTTTCCCCTCCTTGTCGAAAAGATCCCGTTCCTTGCGGCAAGCGCGGCCGTATCGGGAGTGACGCTGCTCCTGACCCCGCGCGTGACCAGCAATATGACCACCCTCGCGGAGGTCCCGTTCCTTGCCCGCATGCTGGTGGCGGCGAAGGCGCTGGTCCTGTATTTGTGGAACATGTTCCTCCCCGTTCATTTAAGCCCCTTTTACCCTTATCCGGACACGGTGTCGTTCACATCGCCGGAGTACTTCGGGGCTACCGCGCTTGTCTGCGGCATCACGGCAGGGTGCCTTCTCGCGGTCAGAAAACATCCTCTCTGGCTGTTCCTGTGGGGTTATTATGTCATCAGTTTGGTGCCGGTGCTCGGTCTTGTCAGAGGACGGTATGCCTTTATGGCGGACCGGTATACCTATCTGTCCAGCATAGGCCCTTTTCTGCTCGCAGGTCTGGGCGCGGCATGGCTTTGGGAGAAGGCGGATTCCCTGCGAACGTGCTCCAGGGAGGCCATGTACGGCATGGCCGCTGCCGGGATCATGCTTGCCGTGCCGCTGTCCGTGCAGACGGTGAACCAGATCGCCGTCTGGAAAGACAGCGTGAGCCTCTGGAGCTTTGTTATCGCTGAAGAGCCTGTTCGGGTGCCGATCGCCTATAATAACAGGGGCGTGGAGCGGAGGAAAAAAGGACAGCTTGACCTGGCTCTGCAGGATTACACCAGGGCCATTGAGCTGGATCCGAAGAATGCCAAGTTCTATACGAACAGGGGTATTGCCTTTGGTGAAACAGGACAGATGAGACTTGCACTGGAGGATATTGACCGGGCGCTCTCCCTGGATCCCGACTATGCCGATGCCTATACGAGCCGCGGCCTGGTCTTTGCGGAAACCGGGCAGTTCGATCAGGCGATACAGGACTACACCAGGGCGCTCGTATTGAACGCCGTCAGCGTTGATGCCTACTATAACCGGGGGATCGCGTATGAGCGCATGGACAGGCCCGGCCTGGCGCTGGAGGACTTTACCAGGGCGATAACCGTTGATCCCTCGGACCATCAGCTGTACATCGAAAGGGCGCGGGTCCATGGCAGGCTGGGTCATGACGAAAAAGCATTGGAAGATTATTCTCAAGCGATTGCGATAAGGCCTGATTTTGCCGCCGCCTATCTCTATCGTGGAGACTGGTATCTGAGGCGGGGCAGGTCGGAACTGGCGAAGCTGGATTATGAGCTGGCATGCCGGTTGGGGAGTGAAGAGGGCTGCAACACCCTGAACACCTTCGGGGGACGCTAGGACGCATACTGCTATGTTCATGAAGAAGCGATATCTGAGATATTTTCCTGCGGCCTTTGCTGCGGCGATCACGCTTGCCCTGTTTTCTCCTGCGCTCCGGAATGATTTTATCAACTGGGACGATAATTTGTATGTCGTCAATAATCCCAACATCCGTTCGTTCGACCTGGCCTTCCTCTGGTGGGCGTTGACCGATACCAGTTCGGTAGTTTACTGGCAGCCGCTTACCTGGATATCTTATGCCCTGGATTACCTGTCCTGGGGCCTTGATCCGTTCGGATATCATCTGACCAACATTCTTCTTCACGGGATGAACACCTTTATCGTCGTGCTCCTGGTGCTAAAGCTCCTTGAAACAGACGGTATGCCTCGCAGGGCGCTGTTGGCAGCGGGGGGCGCGGAAGGTGGCTGTTCACGCCCTCGCCTTCATGAGCGCACCCTGTGGATAGCAGCGGGCCTGACCGGCCTTTTCTTCGGTCTGCATCCGCTGCGTGTGGAATCAGTGGCGTGGGTCGCGGAGCGAAAGGACCTTCTTTATTTCCTGTTCTACCTGCTCGGCATCATGGCGTATACGAGCTATGGGATGCGTCGTGCACAGGAAACAGGCCGGCATGATGGGGGGAATTTCCTGCTGAACAGGCATTATCTCCTGACGCTGGGCTGGTATGTTCTTGCACTGGCGAGCAAACCGATGGCCGTCACCTTCCCGGTCATCCTGCTTCTTCTGGACTGGTACCCTTTCGACAGGGTGGGTTCCTGGAAAGCTCTGAAAATTGCCCTTGGGGAAAAGGTGCCTTTTCTGGCGCTGAGCGCAGCGGTGTCCGTCATTACCATCATTGCCCAGAGGGACGTCGAGGCCATGGTCTCGCTGGATGTGCTGCCATTGTCAGACCGTATCGCGACGGCATTCAGGGGACTCATGATGTACCTCGTCAAGACGGTGCTTCCGTTTGATCTGGTCCCCCTCTATCCTTACCCGAAGGACATATCCTTGTTTTCTTTTGAATATCTTTCCGCCATCGCACTTGTTTGCGCCATCACCGCTGTCTGCGTGGCCCTGCTGAAACGAGAAAAGGTGTTCATGGCTGCCTGGGCCTTTTTTGTGATCACCCTCTTTCCCGTCCTGGGATTCTTCCAGGCAGGCGCCCACTCCATGGCAGACAGGTTTACGTACCTGCCCGGCCTTGGACCGGCGCTGCTGGTCGGGCTAGCCTCTTCATGGGGCTGGGAGAGGACCCGTTCGCTGCGGCGGTCGGGAAGAGGGGTCAGATCCATCATGGTCGCCGCTGCAATAATCCTGCTGGTTTCCCTCTCGTTCCTTACGCTGAAGCAGATCGGTGTTTGGAAGAACAGCATCGACTTCTGGACCTACCTGATCGAGAAGGAACCCGGCCGTGTCCCGGTGGCGCATATCAATCGCGGCGTCGCATTCAAGGAGGAGCGCCGGTATGACCGGGCGATAGAGGACTTTAATGCTGTGCTGGCCGGCGGCTACAGCCCGCGGGACTCGAACCTGGCCTACAATTATCGGGGAGCGGCCCTGGTGGAAATGGGACTGCTGGAGCAGGGCATGGAGGACTTTACCGCCGCGATCGCGCTGGAACCTTCAAAGCATTTGGCATACTGCAATCGCGGTCTTGTGCTGGGGAAAATGGGCCGGTATCCGCAGGCCATAGAGGACTTTACCCGGTCGATCGAACTGAATCCCGATGATGAAAATACCTATATTGGGCGCGGGCTTGCCCTTGCGGAGACGGGACAGCTTGACCGGGCAAGGGAAGACCTGGATAAGGCGATTGCCTTGAATCGGTATCATGCCGATGCGTATCTGAACAGGGGACTGGTGTTCGAGCGCAAAGGCATGCTGGAGCGCGCCCTGGCGGATTACTCCCGGGTGATCGAGCTGGATCCCGCTGATTACCTGGCCTATGCCAACCGGGGCGTTGTCCTGGACAAGAGGGGGGAGTTCGACAGGGCCATCGAGGACTACACCCGGGCGATCGGCCTGAATTCCGATTACGTCAGGGCTTATCTCGAGCGGGGCGGTCTCCTGTCGAGAACGGGCAGCAAGGACCTCGCGGCCGCGGATTTTCAGAAGGCCTGCGAACTTGGCAGCAAAGCAGGATGCGACGCGCTGCATGGTACGGGGAGCCTCCTCCATGCGCGGTGACCGGACCATGCAGGGGAACCGATTTCGCGCCGCTCTGGCAGCAGGTGTTTCGCTTGCCGCCGTCGCTCTCTATCTGCCGGCATTGCGGAACGGATTTGTCATCTGGGACGACGACGTTTTCATCGTGAACAATCCCCACATCCGCTCCTTGAACGCAGATTTCTTCCGGTGGGCCTTTACCGACATGTCCATGGACTTCTGGCGCCCCGTCGTCTGGATCTCCCAGGCGCTGGATTATGCGTTCTGGGGCCTGAACCCGGCGGGACACCACTTGACCGGCGTCCTGCTCCATGGTCTGAACACCGGTATTGTCGCGCTCCTGGTCATGAGGCTGCTCGATGTTTTTTCGGCCGCCCGGCCCGGAGACCTGCCTTCGCTCCAGGAACGGGACATCCTGATATCGGCAGGGACCGCGGGGCTGCTCTTCGGGATCCATCCGCTCCATGTCGAGTCGGTGGCATGGGTCACGACGCGGACGGACCTTCTCTACTCCCTGTTCTTCCTGCTGAGCATCCTGTCCTACCTCCCCTACGCGGCAGGACCGGCGAGACGCACGGAGCGGGGAGCAGGGCGGTATGGTTCACTGAACCGATGGTATGTCCTGTCCCTGGGGCTGTTCGTTCTTGCCGCCGCAAGCAAGCCCATGGCGGTCACGCTTCCCCTGGTGCTCCTGGTCCTGGACTGGCATCCCCTGGGAAGACTGCAAAACCTGCGGGACCTGTTCCTCCTGGCACGGGAGAAGATCCTTTTTTTCATCATCAGTTTTGCCGTATCCGTCGTGACCATGACCGGCGAGCGCGCGCTCGACACCATCACGTCCCTCGATGCCGTCCCCCTGTCCGTGCGGATCCTGGTGGCGGCCAAGGCCGTGCTGGGGTATATCGGGAAGATGGTGCTGCCGGTCCAACTGCTCCCCTATTATCCCTATCCGCGGTCGGTGTCCCTGGGGAACCTGGAATACGCTTCCGCTGCCGCTCTCGTCATCGCGATAACGGCGGCCTGCTTTCTTGCCGCGCGAAAACGGCCGGTCTGGCCGGCCGTCTGGGCCTTCTACCTGATAAGCCTGCTGCCGGTACTCGGCCTGGTCAAGGCCAGGGGCGCTTCCCTGGCGGACCGGTACACCTACCTGACCACCCTGGGACTGTTCCTTTTGGCAGGCCTGGGTGCGACAAGGATCTGGAAAAAAGCCGAGCTGCGGGGCCGCGCGTTCAAACTGACCGCGGCCGCAGCGGCTGCGGCGATCGTCGTTGTCCTGTGCTTCCTTACGCTGAAGCAGATCGCGGTATGGAACAACACCCTATCCCTCTGGACCTCGGTGATCGAGGCCGTGCCGAACCGGGTTCCCACGGCGTATAACAACCGGGGAATGGCGTTCGAGGACCTGGGGATGTTCGACCGGGCGGTCGCCGACTTCACCGCAGCCATTGAACTGGATCCGTCCGATCCCAGACATTATGTGAACCGCGGCAGGGTGCTGGGCAACCTGGGACGGCACGAGGCCGCCATCGCCGATGCGAGCAAGGCGATCGCCCTGAATCCGGCGTATGCCGAAGCCTATACCAACCGGGGGCTCGAGTACCTGGAAACCGGGCGGTTCGACCGCGCGCTGGAGGACTTCACCGCTGCGGTCCGGTCCAAGCCTTCCTATGCCGACGCCTACCTCAACCGGGGCGTCCTCTACGAACGGACGGGACGGCCCGCGCTCGCCCTGGCGGATTATGACGCTGCGATCGCGCTCGACCCCGGCGATCACCTGGCATACGGCAACCGCGCAGGGGTGTACGGCAAGCTCGGCCGGTCCGACAAGGCCATTGAAGACTGGTCGATGGTGATCGCGCTGCAACCGGGATACGCCGAGCCCTATCTCCTCAGGGCCAGGCTGTATGCCGGGACCGGCAGGCAGGATCTCGCGGAACGGGACCTCGAGACTGCTTGCAGCCTGGAAAGCGAGGCGGGCTGCGAGGCGCTGCAGGGCAGGGACGCCCGGCCGTTGGCGGGTGCACCATGAGCAAGAAGGATCGTTCACTGGCCTATGTTGCCGCGCTTGTGTCGCTTGCCACGCTGCTCCTCTATCTTCGGGCGCTGGGGAACGGTTTTGTCAACTGGGACGATGATACCTATATCCTGAACAACGAGCATATCAGGTCCCTGGACGGCTCGTTGCTCACATGGGCGTTCACGAACTTCCACGGGGCGAACTGGCATCCGCTCACCTGGATCTCCCACGCCGTCGATATCTCGCTCTGGGGCCTCGACCCCTTCGGCCATCATCTGACGAACGTCCTTCTCCATGCGCTGAACGCCTCTCTTGTCGTGGTCCTGGCCGCGCGCCTGATCGAGGCCGGGCGACCGGGCCCGCAGGGGGGACGGGCAGTGCTCATCGCCGCGTCCATCACGGGCATCCTGTTCGGCATACATCCCCTGCATGTGGAGTCCGTGGCGTGGGTGGCCGAACGAAAGGACCTGCTCAGCGGACTCTTCTTCCTGCTCAGCATCCTGGCATATGTTCGGCATTTCCGAACGGCGCCCTCCGGACCGGATCAGGGGAGATCGCCGTCGGGTGCCCCGCGCCGGTACCCCCTGGGCAGTCTCGCATTGTTCGCACTCGCCCTCCTGAGCAAACCGATGGCGATCACCCTGCCGGTCGTGCTGCTGATCCTGGACTGGCATCCCCTCCGGCGGATCACGTCGGGAAGGTCATTCCGCGCGGCGCTGGCGGGGAAGACGCCGTTCTTCCTTCTCAGCATCGCATCGGCGATAGTGACGGTCCTGGCGCAGGAATCGGGCGGCGCGATCGCTCCCCTGGAGGTCTATCCGCTGCAGACGCGGGTGCTGGTGGCCTTTCGGGCGCTCGCTGCCTATCTGGGAAAGATGGCATGGCCCGCGGGGCTGAGCCCTTATTACGCCTATCCGCAGTCGGCTTCGCTGCTCCAGCCGGAATATCTTGTTCCGGTCCTCCTGGCCGCCGCGGCTTCTGCGTGCTGCCTGGTCATTGCCCGGAGGCGACCTGTCTGGTCTGCTGCGTGGGGCTATTACGTGGTGACCCTCATGCCGGTGCTCGGGATCATCCAGGTGGGGAATCAGCCCATGGCGGACCGGTATACCTATCTCCCGAGCCTCGGGCCGTTCCTCCTTGCCGGGTTGGGCGCGGCATGGGGCTGGCAGAAGGCAGCCGGCACGGCGAAACTCGGAGCGCGGCGGATCGCGGCGGTCCTCTTGCTCGCGCTCTGCGCGATACTCTCGTACCGGACCTTCGATCAGATAGGCGTCTGGAAGGACAGCATCGGTTTCTGGAACCATGTCATTGAACGGGAACCGCGGGTGGGGGCGGTCCCCTATAACATCCGGGGAGAGATGTATTACTCCCTGGGACAATATGACCGCGCCCTCAGTGACCTGACGGAGGCCATCGCCCTGTCCCCGACCGATGCAACGTTCTACAACAACCGGGGAGTCACCTGGGAAAAGCTCGGCAGGGTTCCCGAGGCGATCGCCGACTATGACAGGGCCCTGGCACTGGATCCGTCCCATGTAAAGGCCTACTACAACCGGGGGATCCTGGCGTTCAAGCAGGGGCGGAGGGATCAGGCGCTGCAGGATTTCAATGCGGCAGTTTTACTCGATCCTTCCGACGCCGCTATCTTCAATAACCGGGGCATCGTTCTCGACAGCATGGGCGAATCCACCCGGGCGCTCGCGGACTTCGACCGGGCGATCGCCGTCGCTCCCGGCCATGTTTCGGCCTATCTGAACCGGGGGAACGCCCATCTGCGGTCAGGAAGGAAGGACCTGGCAGGGATGGATTTTCAGACGGCCTGCCGGCTGGGAAATGCTCAAGGCTGCGAAGCGCTGAGCGCGCTCCGGGAGCGCGATCCATGACGCATTCGATCGAACGACACCGGAGCGTATATTTCCTCGCCGCCGCCGCCGCACTCGCGACGCTTGCCGTCTTTCTTCCGTCGCTCCGGCACGGGTTCGTCAACTGGGATGATTATGCCTATATCGTCGATAATCCCCACATCCGCCGCCTGAACGGGGCCTTCCTGAAATGGGCCTTGACGGACACCGCCACGGATTACTGGCTTCCGCTTACCTGGCTGTCCCATGCCCTCGATCACGCTGTCTGGGGCCTGAACCCGCTCGGCCATCATTTGACCAGCGTCGTGATCCACGCGCTCAACACGTTCGTCGTTGTCGTTCTGGCCGCCATGCTGCTGGAAGCCGGACAGGCGGCCGGAGAACGCCGCAGGCGGGGCCCGGCTGATGCCGGAGGCTTGTCGATATCCGCTGCCCCCGGAACGACGCGGGCGACCGCCCTCATAACGGGGCTTCTTTTCGGCCTTCATCCGCTGCGCGTGGAATCCGTGGCGTGGGTGAGCGAGCGCAAGGACCTGCTCTGCGCCCTGTTCTTTCTGCTGAGCATCATGGCCTATCTCCTGCGATTCAGGAAGGGAGAGGAGGGAGCTGGACGCGGTAGAGAGGCCGGCTGGTGGTCGAGCCGATGGCATCATCTGTCCCTGGTGCTGTTCGTCCTTGCGCTGTTCAGCAAGCCGATGGCGGTGACCCTTCCCGCCGTGCTGCTACTCCTCGATTGGCATCCCCTGGGAAGGCTTGTCTCTCGGAAGAGCATCGTTCCGCTGATCATCGAGAAACTTCCCCCTATTGCGCTGAGCCTGGGCGTTTCCTTTGCGGCGTTCGCCGCCCAGCAGGCGAACAAGGCCGTGATCTCCCTGGACCAGGTATCCCTTGCGGACCGGATCGGGACCTCAGCACATGCGCTGGTCTCCTATCTGGGAAAGATAGCGGCCCCTGTTCATTTACTGCCGGTCTATCCCTCCACGAGGGGAGGGGTCTTGCAGGCCCCGGAACAGCTCTGGGCTGCGGTCATCGTTTGCGGCATCACAGCCCTTTGCGTTATCAGGCTGCGGAAGGAGAGGCTCCTTCCGGCTGTCTGGGCCTATTATTGCATTACCCTGCTGCCGGTGCTCGGTCTTATCAGGGTGGGCGCTGTTTCAGTTGCGGACCGGTTCACCTATCTGCCCGCGGCAGGGCCTTTCCTGCTGGCCGGGCTCGGCGCGGCGTGGGTATGGGAAGAGGCCTATCGCCGGTGGGGAGGGGCAGGACGGACGGGTACGGCCGTTGCGGGGATCGCGCTGCTGGTCCTCCTGTCCGCGGGGACCGTTAAACAGATCGGGATCTGGAACAACAGCATCGCTCTCTGGAACGCCGTGATTGAACGGGAGCCCGGCGTCCCCCTTGCCTACAACAACCGCGGCATGGCATGGGAAGAAGCAGGGCGCATCGACCTTGCGCTCGCCGATTTCAACAGGGCCATAGCCCTCGATCCGGCCTATCCCGATGTGTACCGGAGCCGCGGTCTCCTGTACCAGCGGACCGGCCGTCTTGACCGGGCGATCGAGGACCTTTCCGCGGTCGCCGCGCTGCGGCCCAACGACGCCTCCGCATTCGTCGATCGGGGGCAGGCGTATGAGGCGTCAGGACGTACCGACCTGGCTGTGGCTGACTATACAATCGCGATCGCTCTTGATCCGGCGTCCGCAGATGCCTATATGCATCGGGGCATGGCCTTGAAAGCGGAAGGACGGTTCGAGCGCGCGATACAGGAGTATACCGCCGCTATTTCACGGGATCCGCTCAGCGCCGCCGCTTTTAACAACCGGGGCGTGGCGTTCAAGCACCTGAACCGGCTCGATCGGGCGCTCTCCGACTTCGATGCCGCGATCGCGATCGATCCCTCCTTCGCCCTGGCATTCGTGAACCGCGGGGTGGTCCTGGGCATGCTGGGCCGGGACAGCGGGGCCTTCGCGGATTATACGAAGGCGCTTTCCCTGCAGCCGGATTTTGCGGCAGCCTATTTGTTCCGCGGCAGACTGCATCACAAGGCGGGCCGCAGGTTGCTCGCGGAAAAGGATTTTCAAAAAGCCTGCGAACTGGGAAACGAAGAGGGGTGCCGCGCCGCCGGATCGGGCAGAAAACCATGAGGAGCCAGCGTTCTCGTGAATATACCGTTGCCGCCGCTGTCTTCCTGGCGACCCTGGCCGTTTATCTTCCTGCGCTGAAGAACGACTTCGTCGGATGGGACGACACCTCCTACGTGATCGAGAACCAGCAGCTGCTCACGCGGGGATCGGACCTGCTTGCCTGGGCCTTCAGCACGTTCGATCAACGTACCTGGCACCCGCTGACCTGGATCTCCCATGCCCTGGACCGCGCCATATGGGGCCTCGATCCCTTCGGGCACCACCTGACCAGCATCGTCCTTCACGGGCTGAACGCCTTCCTTGTCGTGCTGCTTGCGGGACGGCTCGCAGCCGCGAAGGGGATGATGGATGCTAAAACCGGAGCGATGCCCTTTCTCGATGGCAACGGGTTGCTCCTGTTCGCCGGGGCCACCGGCCTGCTCTTCGGCCTCCATCCCCTGCATGTGGAGCCTGCGGCCTGGATCTCGGGACGGAAGGAGCTTCTGTCCGCATTTTTCTACATTGCCGCGGTCCTGCAGTATCTGCGCCATGCAGCGGTCGCTGTCGGAACCGGGCGAGCGTCTGTCCCGGGCAGGCACTACTGGTTCGCGTTGGGCTTCTTTGTGCTTGCCCTGCTCAGCAAGACAATGGCGGTGACCCTTCCGGCAGTGCTCCTAATCCTCGACTGGTATCTCGGGGACCGGCTGAGATCCCGGGCAACCTCGAAGTCCGCCTGGGTCGAAAAGGTCCCCTTCGTTTTCTTGAGCGCGGCCGCGGCGGTCCTGGTCGTGGCTGCCAACAGCTCCGATGTGGTGACGGGGGAAGTGCCATTCGGCCTTCGTCTGGTCGCTGCGGTCCATGCCATCGGTTTCTATCTCGGGAAGATGCTGCTGCCGGTGTACCTGCTGCCCTTCTACGTTTATCCCGACGATGCAACGCTGCGGTCGCTTGCGTATGAGGGAACGGTCGTTCTGGGGGCAGGGATGGTCCTGTTCTGTGCCTTTGCCGCGCGGAAGAGAAGTCTCTGGCCGGCCCTGGGGAGCGTGTACCTCATAACCCTGCTTCCCGTTCTCGGCCTGGTACAGATATCCGAGCATGCCGCCGCGGACCGGTATGCCTATCTTCCCAGTGTCGCTCCATTCCTGGCGCTCGGACTGGCCGCCGCGTGGACCTGGAAGAGGACCGCGTCTCCTGGAGGGGGCATATCCGTCTCGAGGACCGCTCTCATCGCCCTGTTCCTGGCGACGATCAGCGTTCTGGCAGTGCTCACGGAGAAACAGATCGCGGTCTGGAACAATACCCTGTCTCTCTGGAGCCATGTGATCGAGAATGAACCTGACCGCATCGCGGTGGCCTACAATAACCGCGGGTGGGCCTATTACGAAGCGGGCAGAGCTGACCTGGCCGTCAAGGACTACGACCGCGCCATCGCGCTTGTCCCCGATTCAGATATGGCGTACGAGAACCGCGGGATGGCGCTTCAAGCCCTGGGACGGACCGCCCAGGCATTGGAGGACTACAACCGGGCGATCATGCTGAATCCCTTTAGCGCCGGGGCATACAACGAGCGGGGACGCGCCCTGGCAGGCATGGGATGGCATGAACAGGCGATCGCCGACTTTGATGCCGCCATTGCCCTGGATCCGCTCCGCGCGGATTATTTCCGGAACCGGGGACAGGCGCGCGAATCGGTGACGCAGCTTCGGAGGGCTATCGAGGATTATACCCGGGCCCTTTTCCTGAAACCGGACTATGCAGAAGTATATGCCCGCCGAGGCGAACTGTACCGGAGCGTGCGGGAGCCGGGGCTTGCGCTCCCCGACCTCCGAAAGGCGTGCGACCTGGGGCATGACGAGTCCTGCGGCGCGCTGAACCGGGAGGGGGCGGCGGATGAGCAGTGATCGGCCCTGTTCCGCGGAGGGCCGGGTTCGGCAGTACCTAAGGAAGCGGACGGCGTGGTTTTACTTGCCCCGATGGCCCTGACCTTCTATAATGAGTGCGGCGTCGCGCCCGGACAGGCGGACGCCGGGCCGGATGCAACCTGCAGCGCATTGTTCGGGGAGGACCCTGCCGCGCACCGAACGCCGCCGAGGCGATCGGGACCGTCTGACATCTCAACATGAAGAACGAACGAATCCATCTTGCTGTTGCGGCGTGCATTGCCGCTGCCACGCTGGCGGTGTATCTGCCGGCGCTCCGGTTTGCCTTTGTCTGGGACGATTTCGACTATGTCGTCAGAAATGTCAACATCCGCTCGTTCGATGCCGCGTTCCTGAAGTGGGCCTTCGGGGAGTTCCACCTGAACAACTGGCATCCCGTCACCTGGCTCTCCCATGCCGTAGATCATGCGCTCTGGGGGCTGAATCCCCGGGGGCATCACCTGACCAGCATCGTGCTCCACAGCCTGAACACCTTTCTCGTCGTGCTCCTGTGCCATCGCCTGCTTGACGCAGGAGAGGGTGATCAGGC
The DNA here is from genome assembly GCA_020052615.1 of Nitrospirota bacterium. Taxonomy (GTDB): domain Bacteria; phylum Nitrospirota; class UBA9217; order UBA9217; family UBA9217; genus JAAXXJ01. Next base: position 85,026 of record JAGVOT010000070.1, read on the forward strand.
CGCGCACGCGGGGCGGCGAAACGGCCTGATCGCCGCCGGGGCAGCGGGGATCCTGTTCGGTCTGCACCCTGTGCATGTTGAGTCGGCTGTCTGGATCACGGACCGGAAGGACCTGCTGTGCGGCCTTTTCTTCCTGCTGAGCCTCCTCGCTTACGCAGGCCACGCAGGTACGGCCGCGCGGGCCGCAGCCGCAGGGGACAGCCAGGAACGACGGTGGGGTGGTTCCTATCTGCTGTCGCTCCTGTTCTTCATCCTCGCACTGATGAGCAAGCCGATGGCAGTGACCCTCCCGGTCGTTCTCTTCCTGCTCGACTGGTATCCGTTCCGCCGCCTGCAACGCGGGAGCCCGATCAGACCGCTTCTCATTGAAAAGCTGCCTTTTCTGGCGCTCAGCGTCGTGCTGTCCGTGATCGCGATCATGGCGCAGCGCGCCGGGAACGCGATGCAGCTCATGGAGCAAGTGCCTCTCGGCAGCCGCCTGCTCGTTTCAGTGCGGTCAATGGGCGCGCTGGTGCAGAACATCGTACTGCCCACCGGTCTTCACCCCTTTTATCCTTATCCTGAACCGCAGGAGATCACGCTCCGTTCACCTGAGTACGCTCTTCCTTTCCTGCTCCTGATCGCGGCCACCGTCGTCCTGGTCCTGGCGGCGAAACGACAACGAATATGGCTGTGGGCGTGGATCTATTTCGGAGCGACGCTGCTTCCCGTGATCGGCATCATCCAGGTCGGCGAGCAGTCGATGGCCGACCGCTATCTCTACATCCCTGTCCTCGGACCGTTCCTTGTCCTCGGGCTGGCGGCGAGTAGGTGCTGGAGCCGCGCCTCCTTGCCGCGGTACGGGCGCACCGCCGCGCGAAGTGCCGCCGCTGCCGCCGCGGTTTCCCTGGTGGTCGCCCTCTCCTACGGATCGCTTCAGCAGATGTCCATCTGGGAGAACAGCGTCGATCTCTGGGACCACATCATCGAAATGGAGCCCAGGCGACTTCCTCTTGCGTACAACAACCGGGGGCTGGCATACCGAAAGCTCGGTGAACTCGACCGCGCAATAGAGGATTACTCGACAGCCATCAGGCTCAACCCCGCGTTCTACCTCGCCTATAGCAACCGGGGGCTTGCCTTTGAGGCTTCTCGGCAATTCGACCGTGCGCTGGGGGATTTCACCGCGGCGGCCGCCCTTCAACCCTCGCTGTCGGAACCGTACAGGAACCGGGGCAGGGTCCTGCGAAAGATGGGGAGGCCCGCCGAGGCGCTGAAGGACTGCAACACGGCGATCCTTTTGAACCCCTTTTCTGCCAGGACCTACAACGATCGCGGTCTTGCGCTGATGGCGATCGGCTGGTATGAAGAGGCCATCAAAGACTTTTCCCTGGCCGTCACTTTGGACGCGAAGTTCGCGAATGCCTTCCGGAACCGGGGCCGCGCTTTCACCGAAACGGGCAGCCTTGACCGCGCCCTCGATGATCTTACGAGAGCGATAGCCATCCATCCGGGCCGCGCCGAGCTTTATATCTCCCGGGCGATGGTCCTGGAGAAGAGCGGAATGACCGGGAATGCCCTGGCCGATTACGACAGGGCGCTGTCCCTCAAACCGGACTACGCCGAGGCCTATGCTGACCGGGGCGAACTGCTCCTGAGCGCGGGAAACCAGGACCGCGCGTTTCGTGACCTTCAGCGGGCCTGCACGATGGGGATCGAAGACGCGTGCGACCTCCTGAAAAAGGATGACGATGAAGAGTGAGCCGGGGAGGGGCAAAGCGGCAGCATGAAAGAACGAACGAAGGATACCCTATGTCCGGCCTGTTGAATAGACCGCGCGGGCCGTTTTTGCTTGCGGGCATCATTGCGCTCATCGCCGTGATGGTCTATCTTCCGTCCCTTCGCGGCGAATTCGTGAGCTGGGACGACGATATCTACGTCTACAACAATCCGAACATCCGTTCGTTGAACTGGTCGTTCATC
>JAGVOT010000007.1 GCA_020052615.1 Nitrospirota bacterium
GCCACGGTCACGCGAAATCCCGAGAACCGCGCCAGGCGGGCGACGGCCTTGCCCACGTGTCCCGCGCCCAGGATCACCAGGCGCGGGTCTGCGTATACCGGCTCGATGTACACCAGGAGCGTTCCGCCGCACACCAGGCCGCCCTCTTTTTCCGTGAGATCGAAGGGGACCGTCCGGGGCTGCCCGTCCCGCAGGGCCATAAGAGCGTACTGGACCACGTCCGCCTCGAGGCAGCCGCCGCCGAGCGTGCCCAGGAGAGAACCGTCGTCCCGCACCAGCATCTTGGCGCCCTGCTTCTGCGGCGACGAGCCCTTGCACTCCACGATGGTGGCGAGAACCGATGCGCGGCCGAGTTTCTTCAATCTGACGATCTCTTCGAAGATATCCAAATATATTTCCTCCAAGACCATGGAAGGTTCACCACGGGGCATGGATAAAGACAATTCATTTTTCTCGCAAAGACGCAAAGTTCGCCAAGAAGGCACGTCGAATAGAAATAACAGTCATGATGCAGACTAATCGTTATTCTTGGTCTCTTGCGTACTTTGCGGCTTTGCGAGAGATGATTTGGCTATTTTCTTCTTTGTATCCATGTTTTCTTTGCGGCTTCTCCATGTCCCCGTGGCAAGAAATGCCTTTACTTCATCGCGGCCAACACCGTCTCCGGCGTCATCGGCAGGCTCCGGAGCCGCTTGCCTGTAAGCGCGAACACCGCGTTCGCCACGGCCGGCGCGATGGGCGGCACCCCGGGCTCTCCGATGCCGCCGGGCTTCTCCCTGCTCTCGACGAGGTGCACCTCGACCTCGGGCATCTCTTCCAGCCGCAGGATCGGATAGTCGTGGAAGTTGCTCTGCTCCACCCTGCCGTCCTTGAACGTAATGGCTCCGTGCAAGGCCGCCGAAAGGCCGAAGACAATCCCGGACTCCATCTGCGCCCGGATGGTGTCGGGGTTCACGTATTTCCCGCAGTCCACGGCGCAGACCACCTTATGGACGCTGATCCGGCCGTCCGCGCCGACCGAGACCTCGGCCACCTGGCTGATGAAGCTGCCGAAGGACTCGTGCACCGCGATGCCCCTGGCGCGGCCGGACGGAACGGCTGTCCCCCATCCCGCTTTCTCCGCCGCACGGTCCAGCACGCCGAGGTGGCGCGGGCGGCCGGCAAGCAGGTCCTTGCGGTACGCATAGGGGTCCCTGCCCGCGGCGTGGGCCAGTTCGTCGATGAAGCTCTCGACGACGAATCCCGTGTGTGAATGGCCCACGGAGCGCCACCAGAGCACCGGCACGCCGGTCTTCGGGCTGTGCAGGTCCACCTGGACGTTCGGAACGGCATAGGGAAGGTCGGCCGCGCCCTCGGTCGACGTTTCGTCGATGCCGTTCTTCACCATGGCGCTCTCGAAGGGCGTCCCGCCAATGATGGACTGGCCGACGATGGTATGCTTCCAGGCCGTGGGGCTTCCCTTCTCGTCCAGCCCCGCGCTGATCCGGTCGTACCACATCGGGCGGTAGTATCCGCCCCGCGTGTCGTCCTCGCGCGTCCAAATCACCTTCACCGGCGCCTTTGCCGCCTTTGCCGCGTGCACGGCTTCCTTCACGAAGTCGTTCGCGGGGTTGGCCCGCCTGCCGAACCCTCCGCCCAGGAACATCGTATTGATCTTCACCTGCTCGGGCTTGAGGCCTGCCGCGGCGGCAGCCGCGTTGCGGTCGGACGTCTGGAACTGCGTGCCCGTCCAGATCTCGCAGGAATCCTTCTTGAGCCAAACAGTGCAGTTGAGCGGCTCCATGGTCGCGTGGGCGAGGTAGGGGACCTCATACTCGGCGCTGAGCTGTTTTACGGCCTTTGCCAGCGCGGAATCAGCATCGCCTTCCTTCCTGGCGGTCAGACCCGGCGTCTTGGCGAGGTCGGCGTACTGTCCGTGCAGGCCCGCGGTCGAGAGCGAGGCAAGAGGGCCTTCGTCCCAGGAGATCTCGAGCGCGTCCCGGCCTTTCTGCGCCGACCAGAAGTCCTTCGCGATCACCGCCACGCCCGACGGCACTTGCGCCACGATTTTGACGCCGGGGACCGCCTTCGCCTTCCCGTCCTTCACGCTCTTGACCTTTGCACCGAACACGGGCGGACGGGCGATCACGGCGGTGAGCATGCCGGGAAGCGACGCGTCAAGGCCGAATTTGGCCGCGCCGTTCACCTTCTCGGGCGTATCGAGCCTGGGCAGGGATTTGCCGATCACCGTGTACTGCGACGGGTCCTTCAGCTTCACGTCCTTCGGCACCGGCAGGGAGGCCGCCTTCTTCGCGAGCTTGCCGTAGGTGAGCGACTTGCCGCTTGTGTGAATGACCTTTCCCTTCTCGGCCCGGCAGGTCGAGGGGCTTGCCTTCCACTGTTTTGCCGCAGCCCCCACCAGCATCTCCCGGGCGGCAGCGCCCATCTGCCTCAAGCGGTCGTACTCGCTCCAGACGCTCGAACTGCCGCCGGTCATCTGCATGCCGTAGGCGGTGTGGTTGTACGCCGCGTCCACGGGCGCGGCCTCGAACCTGACCTTCGCCCAGTCCGCTTCAAGCTCTTCGTTCACGAGCATGGGAAGGGATGTGTACACTCCCTGGCCCATCTCGGAGTGGTTCACGACGATCGTCACGGTGTCGTCCGTGCCGATGCGGACAAAGGCATTGAGCGCCGTCCGGGTTTGCTTCGCCGCGGGAGCGGCCGAAGGAAGGGAGACGCCCAGGACCAGGCCGCCCCCGAGCAGGGCGCCTGCTTTGAGGAAATCACGGCGGCTTATGTTCTTGATCCCGTTCATGGCCTGCCTCCTTTCGCCATCGCGTCGGCCGCGCGGCGCACGGCCTTCCGGATCCGCTGGTACGTGCCGCAGCGGCAGAGGTTCCCGTTCATGGCCGCGTCGATCTCCCCGTCGGCGGGCTTCGGATTCCCGTTCAGCAGCGCCGCGGCCGCCATGATGTGGCCCGACTGGCAGTAGCCGCACTGCGGAACGTCCTCGGCGATCCAGGCCTCCTGCACCGCCTTCCCGGCCTTCGTCGTTCCGACGGCCTCGATGGTCGTGATCTTCCTACCCTGGGCGTCCTTGACCGGGACCTGGCAGGAGCGCTCCGGCTTGCCGTCGATGTGCACGGTGCAGGCGCCGCACTGGGCGATGCCGCAGCCGAACTTCGTTCCCGTGAGCTTCAGGTGCTCCCGGATGACCCACAACAGGGGCACGTCCGGGCCCGCTTCAACTTCGTATTTCTTGCCATTCACATCGAGCGAGATCATGGACGCCCCTCCTTCTCCGAGCAATGAGAATAGAAAACCTGCGGCTGCTTTGCGACTGCCGCCTTTTCACCCGACCGCCGACTGCGTCATCCCTTCATCGCGGCAAGCACGGCCGCCGGCGTCATCGGCAGGCTGCGGAGCCTGGCCCCCGTCGCCGTGAAGACCGCGTTCGCGACAGC
>JAGVOT010000092.1 GCA_020052615.1 Nitrospirota bacterium
CAGCCGCTCGCCTGCAGGCTCGCCAGGACCGCGGCGCCCAGGGCGCCCCCTTCGGCGGGGTCCGTACCCGAGCCCAGCTCGTCCAGGAGCACCAGGGAATCGCTCTTCACGTCCCGGAGGATCCCTGCGATCTGGCGCACATGGGACGAGAACGTGCTCAGGTCCATTTCCAGGCTCTGTTCATCGCCGATGTCGGCGAACAGGTCGCCGAAGACCGGAAGTTCGCTTCCCTCGGCGGCGGTCACGGGAATGCCTGCCTGCGCCATGAGGCACAGCAGGCCGATCGTCTTGAGGATGACGGTCTTGCCTCCGGCATTCGGGCCGCTGATGATCAGCGTCCTGCCGCTCTCTGAAAGATCGATGTCGTTCGGTACGACGCTCTGCGTCGCCCCGGACCGCTGCTTTGCGATGATGAGCGGGTGCCGCGCGGCACGAAGACGCAGCCGCTGCCGCGCGGACAGTTCCGGTACGGTCCCCTGGTATGCTGTCCCGAACCGGGCGCGGGCCGCGATGGCGTCGATGCCTGCCGCCGCTTCAAGATTTGCGCCGATCGCTGCGGCGTCCCCGGCCAGAACGCCGGTAAGCGCCCGGAGAACGCGTTCAACTTCCTCCCGTTCTTCCATGCGGAGCTCGGCGAGCCGGTTGTTCTGATCGACGACCTCGAGCGGCTCCACGAAAACGGTTGCACGTGAACCGGAATGACCGTGCACCACGCCCTTGATGCCCTGCCGGAAGTTCGGTTTGAGCGGCATCACATACCGGTCGTCGCGGACCGTGATCACCTGGTCCTGCACAATGTTCTGCGCGCCGGCATCACGGAGGATGCGGGACATACGGTCCATGATCTCATCGCGTGTCCGCGTAATCAGCTTTCTGACCCTGCGGAGCGCCGGACTCGCTGAATCCTTCACCTCGCCGGTCTCGTCCACTGCGGCATGGACCGCGTCCTCGCTTGGTTTGAGCGGCGTGATTCTTGCCGCCCGGGCGCACAGGAGCGGCGCAGCCATGCCGGCCCTGCCGGTTCCCTCGAACCGCTGAAAAAACGTCTTGAGCCTTCTCGCTGCGCCGAGGGTAACGGCGATGTTCAGAAGCTCCGCCGGCTGCAGCATCATCCCGGGAACGGCAAGCTTGCCGACCTCCGCGTTGACGTTGCGGATCCCGTCCAGGGGAGGGTGTTCGCCGAAGCTCAGGATCTGCAGAAATTCCCGCGTCTCGCCGAGACGCTCGCTGACCACGGGAAACCCGGCAGCCGGCACAAGCCCCAGGACCTCCGCGCGGCCCGGCTCCGAGGCAGCGTAGCCGGCGACGATGTCCCGGACCTTGTCATATTCAAGGACCTTGATGGCGTGTTCGTTCATCCTAACCCGGACAAGCCGTAATAAACAAGAATAAAGACCGGCTGCCGACCAGGTCAGCCGCCTTTTCGACCGCGTGCTTCCCGGTCAGGCGGACGGAGCGGAGGAGCTCCGGCGTCTCGACGGCGATGCCTGCAAGGACCATATTCTCATTTTGTTCAGGACTGCCGGGGAGGATCCAGCTGCCGGTGCAGGGATTGGAAAAGATCTCACGATCGGACTGGAACGCCAGCCGACATACGTCTGCTCGCATCACTGATGACGGCTCCTAACAAGAACAGGGGGCCACGATCCGGAGGCCCCCTGTTTTAATGATCTCTGCTATAGCATTCGCACCTGCCACCGGGCTTAGCCCAGTGAACTCTTGACCAGTTCGCTCACCAGCTTATTGTCTGCACGGCCTGCGATAAGCGGAACGAGCGCTTTCATGACCTTGCCCATGTCCTTGGCGCCCTGGGCGCTGGTCTGGGCTATGGCCTCGCGGACCAGTTTCTCAACCTCTTCACGGCCAAGCTGCTGGGGAAGATACACTTCGAGGACGGCGACTTCGGCCGTTTCCTTCTCCACCAGGTCCTGCCGGCCGCCCTTGGTGAATTGTTCGATGGAGTCCTTCCGCTGCTTGATAAGAGAACGCACCGTGTCAAGGACCTCGCTGTCCAGGAGCGGCGCACGCTTGTCGATCTGCTTGTTCTTGAGCGCGGCCGACAGCATCCGGAGGGCTGAAACCTTGTCCTTGGCGCCGGACTTCATGGCGGCCTTGATATCCCCGTCGATCTGCTCCCGTATTCCCATTGCCGTCCTTTTCTGACCCTCGTCAGCGCACCGTCGTCTCGAAAACTGCTTATCCGTTCCGGTACATGCGCGCCGTCTTTGCCGCCTTTTTCCTTGCCGCGATCGCCTTCTTCTTCTTCTTCACGCTCGGCTTTTCATAGGCCTCGCGCTTCTTCACTTCGGAGAGGACGCCTTCCTTTTCGATGCTTTTCTTGAACCGGCGAAGCGCTACCTCGAAAGGCTCATTGTCTCGTAACCGTATGCTGGGCACTGTCTACAACACCCCCCTTCTGTATATAACTATATGAAAAGTAAATGTAAATAATTTTATTGCAACTCTTGGACAACAGACATTTTTCCTGTCCAGAAGGAGACCAGGGTTTATAATTAACAACTCCACTCACTCTTGTCAAGTGATTTTTAAGGGTTTTTTCTCGTTTATTGCGAACATCCACAGCTCATGCCTTGCCGCCGAGGTCATGCGATCCCTTGTCAGCTCCGGTAAGCGGCGTTTATCTTGACATATTCCGTGGAAAGGTCGCAGGTCCAGAGCATCGCTTCACCCTTCCCTTTGTGGAGATCGATGGCGATGTGGATCTCCCGCTGCTTGAGAGCGGCAGCGGCCTCCTTCTCCGCGTGCTTGCCCAGGACGACGCCCTTCTCGACCAGCTTCGTCTTGCCGAAGGAAATGTCCGTGCGCACCTCGTCCATATCGACGCCGCAGCTGCCCAGAACGGCCATGATCCTTCCCCAGTTCGCGTCCTCGCCGAAGAGGGCGGTCTTGACCAGGCTTGACTTTGCGACGGCAGAGACCGCGCGCCTCGCTTCCACGGGATTCTTCGCCCCGCGGACCGTGATCTCGACGAACTTCGTTGCGCCTTCGCCGTCCTTTACGATCTGCAATGCAAGCGAGCGGGTCACCGCGTCGAGACAGGCCTGGAGCTTCTTGAGATCCTTGCTGCCCGGCGAGACCCGCTTGTTCCCGGCGGCGCCGTTGGCCATGAACAGGACCATGTCGTTGGTGCTCGTATCGCCGTCCACAGTGATCATGTTGAACGACCGGTCGACGGACGCGGTCAGCATCTTCCGCAGCATCGGCGGCGCGATGAGCGCGTCGGTCACGATGAAGCAGAGCATGGTGGCCATGTTGGGGTGGATCATGCCCGAGCCCTTGGTTATGCCGGCCAGGGTTATGGTCTTCCCGCCGATCTCCTCCTGTACGACGGCGATCTTGGGAAAGATGTCCGTGGTCATGATGGCCTCGGCGGCCTGACCCCAGCCCGCCGGAGCGAGGAGCCCCGCTGCCGTGGCGATCCCGGTCCGGATCTTGGCAAGCGGGAGCGTCTCGCCGATGACCCCGGTGGACGCGACGTAGACGGCATCCGGTTTCGTACCGAACTCTTTCGCCGCGATCTCCGCTGTCTCGCGGGCGTCGAGGTGTCCCTGTTTGCCCGTGCAGGCGTTCGCGCAGCCGCTGTTCGCCACAATGATGCGGCCCTTGCCGGTCTTCGCCTTGGCCATGTCCAGCACCACTGAGGCGGCCTTCACCCGGTTCTTCGTGAAGACTCCTGCCATGGACGCGTCACGGTCCGAAACGATGACCGCGAGGTCCTTCTTGTCGGTCTTCTTGATCCCGCAGTGAATTCCCCAGGTCTTGTAGCCGGGAACGGAAAAATTCTTGCTGTCGAGAACTTTCATTGGTCTACTCCTGCTTCTCCATAAAATGGTCTTTGGACCGGGAATAGATCACAGCATTCCCTGATGCCCGGTCCGCCGATCGTCCGATGCCGGTGTCTTACGGGAACAGTCCCGCGAACTTGAGGCCCGCCGTCTCCGCAAACCCCATCATGAGGTTCATGTTCTGGACCGCCTGGCCGGATGCCCCTTTTACCAGGTTGTCGATGGCGGTCACGATCACGGCGCGTCCCGTCCGGCCGTCGGCATGGACGCCGATGTCGCAGAAATTGGCCCCCCGCACGTTCCGGACGTTCGGGAACTGGCCGGCCGGGAGAACGCGGACGAACGGCTCGTGCTCATAGAACGCTTGATAGACGGCGTGCAGCCGCTCCGTATCGATCGGCGCCGAAAGCTTCCCGTAGATCGTCGAAAGGATGCCCCGGTTCATGGGAACGAGGTGCGGTGTGAACGACAGCGTCACTGTGGCCCCCGCCAGGAGCGATATTTCCTGCTCGATCTCAGGCGTGTGGCGATGGTTTCCCACCTTGTACGCCGTGAACCCTTCGTTCACCTCGGGATAGTGATGGGCAAGGGAGGCGCTTCTGCCCGCGCCCGACACGCCTGATTTGGAGTCGACCACGATGGTCGAGGCGTCGATCAGTTTCTTCGCGATGGCCGGCGCCAGGCCGAGAATCGCGCTCGTGGGGTAGCATCCCGGGTTCGCCGTGAGCGATGCCTTCCTGATCCCCTCGCGGTGGAGCTCCGGCAGCCCGTAGACCGCGCTCTTCAGAAGGTCCGGGTGCTGGTGGCCGTGATCATACCATTTCTCATACACAGCGGCGTCGGCAAGCCGGTAGTCAGCGGAGAGGTCGACCACCTTGACGCCCAGCTTGTGGAACCGGTATGCCGCCGCCTGTGCCGTGACATGGGGCAGCGCCAGGAAGACGAAATCGGCCTTCTTCGCGATGGCCTCGGGATCGAGGGGCTCGCAGACAAGGTCCGTCAGTCCGAGGAGGTGGGGAAAGATGTCGGTGAGCGGCTTGCCCGCGGACCTCTCGGAGGTCACGGCCGTGACCGTAACGCCGGGATGGTGCAGCAGGATCCGGTAGAGCTCGCCCCCCGTGTACCCGCTGGATCCGACAATGGCTATTTTTAGTTCGCCGTTCTTCATGGTTAATAAAAAAGGGAAGGCGTCTTCACCTTCCCTCGATCGTTCATCATGGGGTGCACGTCATCAACGTGATCGCTTGCCCTTTCCAGGTGCCAGCCGACGGAAGCATGGCGGCACCTAAAAAACCGCCCGTATTATCTCTTGGAGAACTGGAAGCGGGCGCGGGCGCCCTTCTGCCCGTACTTCTTGCGTTCCTTCTGCCGCGGATCGCGGGTGAGGAGGCCTTCCTTGCGAAGCTTGCCCTTCGCCTCCGTATCCACTTCCAGCAGCGCCTTGGAGATGCCGTGCCGGATCGCGCCGGCCTGGCCCGAGGACCCGCCGCCGACCACCGTGGCGAGGACATCGAACTTGTCCACCGTGCCCGTCACTTCAAAGGGCTGACGGATGATCATTTTGAGCACGTCCCGGCCGAAGTACTGGTCCGACGTACGGTCGTTTATGGTGATCTTCCCGCTGCCGGGCATCATCCACACCCGCGCGATGGAGTTCTTCCGCTTGCCGGTCGCATAGAACCGTGAAACCGCTGCTGCTGACATTCCTTAATCCTCCGTATGCCATGGACCTGTGCCCACGCATTGAACTGCCATGATTAGAACTTCATCTCCGCCGGCTGCTGCGCTGCATGGGGATGCTTCTCCCCCGCGTAGACCTTGAGCTTGGAAAGCATCTGCTTGCCGAGCCTGGTCTTGGGGAGCATGCCCTCCACCGCCATCTTGATTACCCGCTCCGGTTTGGTCTTCATGAGCTTGCCCGCGGTGACGGACTTGAGGCCGCCGGGATAACCTGAGTGACTGTAATAGGTCTTCTGATCAAGCTTCTTGCCGGTGAGGTGTATCTTGTCCGCGTTCACGATGATCACGAAATCACCGGTATCCACATGGGTGGTATAGATGGGCTTGGTCTTGCCCTTCAGCACCGACGCCACCCGGCTCGCGAGCCTGCCAAGGGTCTTGCCGTTGGCATCCACGACGAACCAGCTTCTCTTCACATCTTCTGCTTTTGCTGAAACTGTAGCCATAATTCCCGCCTTCTGAAAACGATTTTGAGAAATGTGAATATAAACAACTTGATGACATTTGTCAAGCGTTTTTATAGTTGTCCCGGAAAAAATAGCGCCGAGGGCCACCAATTCTCATATCACAATAAGCCAATTATAATAAATAGTTAGCATGACAGGCTCCTGGCCGCACCTTATCCGCCTGCCGTTGATCTGGTGTTTTGCGGCTATCCGGGCACTTCATGATGGGTGCGGTACCATGGCCGCACCCATGTCTCCGCATCCTGTATTTTATGAAATTCAGCACTTTTTCCTTGAACAGCTCCGGTGACTATGGTATTTTAAGGGTCGCCTTTTTAGTCTGCAAAGGCAATCTCAAAATCCACACGCGTCCGGGACCTGTTGCGGGGTTGCCCAGTCCGAAAAACTGGGTCCGCAGGGGGGATGATCGGCGCGGAGGGAAAACCAGAAGGAGGACATCATGTCCACGATCACGATGAAGGAGTTGCTGGAAGCGGGGGTTCACTTCGGCCATCAGGCCAAGCGCTGGAACCCCAAGATGAAGAAGTACATCTTCGGAGAGCGGAACGGTATCTACATCATCGACCTCCAGAAGACGCTTAAACTGTTCAAGGAAGCATACGATTTTGTCCGTACCTCATCCGGCCAGGGCAAGGACATCCTGTTCGTCGGCACCAAGAAGCAGGCGCAGGACGCCATCACCGAAGAGGCAAAGCGGTGCGGCATGTACTACATCTCGAGCCGCTGGCTCGGCGGCATGCTCACCAACTTCGCCACCATCAAAAAGAGCATCGACCGGCTCAAGAAGATCGAGAAGATGAAAGAGGACGGCACCTACGACAAGCTCACCAAGAAAGAGGTCGCGCGCCTCGAGAAAGAGCGCACGAAGCTCGAGAAGATCCTGGTCGGCATCAAGACCATGCCCGGCCTTCCGTCGCTCCTCTTCGTCATCGACCCGCGCAACGAACAGATCGCCGTACAGGAAGCGAACCGGCTCGGCATCCCCGTGGTGGCCGTTGTCGATACGAACTGCGATCCCGACAACATCGATTACGTCATTCCGGGAAATGACGACGCCATCCGCGCCATCCGTCTGATGGCTTCCAAGGTCGCCGATGCCGTTCTCGAAGGCAGGCAGGCTATCGCCAAGGAGGCGGGCGAAGCCATGGAAGCGGCAAAGGCCGCGGGTGCTGCCGTACCGGGCGAAATGCCGGCAGCGGCGGCGGACGTCGTCGCGGACGAAGAATAGGGCCATCTCATACCACCCGCCCCCTCGTTCGGAGGGGGCGGTCAATTCAGTCCGGCAATCATTCGTACATACCATAATATTGAGGAAGGGGATCTACCTACCATGGCAGCAATATCAGCATCTGCGGTAAAGGAACTGCGCGACAAGACCGGCGTCGGCATGATGGAGGCAAAGAAGGCCCTCGAGGAAGCGGGCGGCGACCTCGAAAAGGCCGTCGATCTCCTGCGCAAGAAGGGTCTTTCGGCGGCAGCGAAAAAGGCGTCCCGCGTGGCATCGGAGGGCATGATCGCCTCGTTCATCGAAGGCAGGGTCGGCGTGCTGATCGAAGTGAACAGCGAGACCGACTTCGTTTCAAAAAATGACGAATTCCAGGCTTTTGCGAAGGGCTTGGCCCGGCTCGTTGCGGAGAAGACGCCCGCTGACGTGGCGGCGCTCTCGCAGATGACCCTTGGCGGCGAGATCGTCGAAGCAAAACGCAATGCGCTGGTCCAGAAGATCGGCGAGAACATCTCGGTCCGCCGCTTCGTGCGTTTCCAGACAACCGACAACCTTGCCATCTATCTCCACGGCAGCAAGATCGGCGTGATGGTAGAGTATTCGGGCGGCGACGAGCAGCTGGGCAAAGACATAGCCATGCACATCGCCGCGGCAAACCCCCTCTACCTTTCCCGCGAGACGGTCGCCGCGGACGCGGTCGCCCGGGAGCGCGCGATCTGCGAGGCCCAGGCCAAGGAGTCGGGGAAACCGGACAACATCATCGGCAAGATCGTGGACGGCAAGATGGAAAAGTTCTACGGCGATACCTGTCTCCTCGAGCAGATCTTCATCAAGGACCCCGACGGCAAGCAGAAGGTGAAGAACCTCCTGAAGGCAGCGGCGGTCAAGCGGTTCGTCCGTCTCCAGCTCGGCGAAGGCATCGAGAAGAAGAAGGCGGATTTCGCCGAAGAGGTTGCAGCCCAGCTTCAAAAATGATAGAATCGGACATCGGTCATCGGTCGTGATCTTGGCGTCCGCCGGCTGAGGATACAGATCCCTCACTACTGCAGCTTCCGGAGCGTTCCCCTATGACCCAGTCACCGTACAAGCGCGTCCTGCTCAAGCTCTCCGGCGAAGCCCTCATGGGCACCCAGGGACACGGGATCGACCTGACGGTCATTGACAAGATCGCCTCGGAGATCAAAGAGGTCGCCGGGAACGGCATCGAGATCGCCGTCGTCATCGGCGGCGGGAACATCTTCCGGGGGCTTTCGGCCGCCGCCAAGGGCATGGAGCGCGCCAGCGCCGACTACATGGGCATGCTCGCGACGGTGCTGAACGCCCTCGCCCTCCAGAACACCCTGGAGAACAAGGGCGTGGCAACGCGGGTGCAATCCGCCATCGAGATGCGGGAGCTGGCCGAGACCTACATCCGGCGGCGCGCCGTGCGGCATCTCGAAAAGAAACGCGTGGTCATCTTCGCCGCCGGGACCGGCAACCCCTACTTTACCACGGACACGGCCGCTGCGCTCCGGGCCATGGAGATCGGGGCCGAGGTCATCATGAAGGCCACCAAAGTGGACGGCGTCTACAGCGCGGACCCGATGAAGGACCCCACCGCCGTCAAGTATGACCGCCTCTCCTACCTTGACGTGCTCCAAAAAAACCTCAAGGTCATGGACGCCACGGCCATCTCCCTCTGCATGGACAACCATCTGCCCATCATCGTCTTCAATCTCAATGTCCCCGGCAACATCAGGAAGATCGTGGCCGGCGAATCGCTGGGGACACTGGTTACCGGGAGGTAACACTGCTATGATGAACGAGTTCGTCAAGAAAGCGGACGAGAAGATGAACAAGGCCCACGAGACCCTGAAGCGGGAATTCGCCGCCATCAGGACCGGCCGGGCGTCCCTCGGCATCCTCGACGGCATCATGGTGGACTACTACGGAACGCCGACGCACCTGAACCAGGTGGCGAACCTCGCCGTGCCCGATCCCAAGACCATCACCATCTCGCCCTGGGAGCCCAAGATGCTGGGCGAGATCGAGAAGGCCATCCTCAAGTCGGACGTCGGCCTCAACCCCGGGAACGACGGCAAGGTCATCCGGCTGTCCATCCCGCCCCTCACCGAGGAGCGGCGGCACCAGATCGTGAAGCACGCCAAAAAGCTCGCCGAGGACTGCCGCGTGGCGATCCGGAACATCCGGCGGGATATCAACGACGACATTAAGAAAAAGGGCAAGGACAAGGACGCCCACATATCCGAGGACGCCACGAAGAAGCTCCAGGACGAGATCCAGAAGCTCACCGACAACCATATCAAGAAGATCGACGAGATCCTTGCGCACAAGGAAAAGGAGATCATGACGGTGTAGCAGTCACGCCCGGGAGGAATGCCATGTTGAACAATCCATTCTTCAAGGTCCTTTCACTCTACCTCAGCATCGCCCTTTTCGCGCTCACGCTGCCTGCTCAGGGCTGGGCCATGCTCGTTCCCGCGGGACCGTCCGAAGGGCGCTCAACGGACCTGGCGAAGGTCCAGGCAACGCTTGAATCGTCGATGATCAAACAGCGGCTCATGGACTACGGGCTTACCGCCGAGGAGACCGTGAACCGGTTGAACTCCCTTTCGGACGAGCAGATCCACCAGTTTGCCGCGAACATGGAAGCGGTGCAGGCCGGCGGCAGTGTGCTCAGCGACGTGATCGTTATCCTGCTGATCGTCGTCATCGTCATTGTCATCCTCGAAATGACCGGCCACCACGTCGTCATGAGGCGTTAGCGACGGACCGTTCATATCGCGGACGAGGAGGTTCTCCCATGAAGCATATGCTTACGGCATGTTATTGCCGGCCCCTTGCCAGCTACCTCATAGCAGCCGTCCTTGCCATATCGACACTCGCCGGCCCTGTCGAGGCCATGCACCTTCCGGCCCCGTCCGAGGCATCCCCTGCCGGCCAGCGCGTCATTTCACCGGAGCGAGCCGCGGACATCGCGAAGATCCAGAAGACCCTCGAGGCCAAAGAGCTGCGGCAGCGGCTCCTGGACTACGGCCTCACGCCCGAAGAGACAGCGGCCCGCATCGACCAGCTCTCCGACGAGCAGCTGCACCGGCTCGCCTCGAACCTCGACTCGGTCCAGGCCGGCGGCGACGGCCTCGGCTTCCTGCTGGGCCTCGCGATCATCGCGCTCCTGGTCGTCCTGATCATCTATCTCCTGGAAGGCAGGATCGAGATCCAAAAACGATGACCCCGCAGAGAGATCGCAACAAGGCCGTGGACAGCGTCAAGACTGTTCACGGCCTTTTATTACTCGGGGCCCTTGTCGCGTCCATCGCGGCGCTGCCGGGATGCGGAACAGCGAGCTTCGATGCCGTCAGGCCCGGCCTGGAGGCGCAGGGCCATTACATCGAAGGCGTCCCCTTCGTGCAGCAGGCGGAATTTGACTGCGGTCCCGCTGCGCTCGCGAGCGTCCTTTCATTCCGGGGCAGGGTCGTAGACCTGGAGAGGATAAAGGCAGGCGTCTACCTGCCCAAGCTCCGGGGGGCCCTGCCCATGGACCTGGAACACTACGCCAAGGAAGAGGGATTCAGGACTTCGTCATCTGCCGGGACCCATGCTGCCCTGAAGTCCGCTGTCAGGAGCAACATCCCGGTCATCTGCCTCCTGGACCTCGGCTTCTGGTTCTACCGGCAGCCGCATTTCGTGACGGTCATCGGCTTCGATGACGGCAACGGTCTGTTCATCATGCACGACGGAGGAACGCCCAACAGGACCATGGGGTATGAGGATTTCGAGAAGAAGTGGGCGCGGGCCGGGAAGTGGATGATCGTGATTGGACCCTGATGGTAGGAACGCGAGAAGGTGAGAAGGCGGGAAGACCGCTATCACGCTTACCTCATGCCTTCATGCCTTCGTGAACTCTTTCCTTACATGGCTGAGAGAAAACGATGCGAGGAATGCCCAATCGCAGCTTATTCATTGCTCTGTTCCTGTCCGCACTGTTGCTCTCGGACTGTTCCCTGCCGAAGATCATCGTGCTTCACGACCCCCTGTCGGCGGACGAGCATGTCCGTCTCGGCGGCATCTACGACACCCAGGGCAAGAACGGACTCGCCCGGGACCAGTACCATGCCGCGGTCAGGCAGGACAAGAGGCACCTCCGGGCCTGGACCCTCCTGGGGGACAGCGCCTACCGGTTGAAAGAATACGACACTGCGGAAATGGCGTATCGTAAAGCGCTGGACCTCGATCCGAATAACGGTGACCTGCACAACAACCTGGCCTGGGTCTATGTCCAGCAGGACAGGAAGCTGAGCAAAGCACAGGACCTGATCGTAGCGGCCATGGAGCTCACCCCCGGCCACCGGCCCTACTACCTTGATACGCTCGGCGTCATCCAATTGAAGCTCGGAAAGGTCCAGGATGCGATCGCTTCGCTCCGGACATCGACGGAGACCATCCCCCGTGACCAGCCGGACTTCCTTGCCGAGGCCTATGAGCATCTGGCGGACGCGTACCGGGCCGCTGGTAACCTTGCCGCTGCCGATAGCACCGTGGAGCAACAGAGCCAGTTGAAACCGGCAAAGCCAAAAGAGCCGGTCGCGCAGCCATGAGCGCAGCAAATTCCCCTTGACTTTTCGGGCCGAATAATAGATATTTGTATTTCCGTTTCGGCGGGAATCGGGCGGATAGCTCAGCTGGGAGAGCACAGCCCTTACAAGGCTGGGGTCACAGGTTCGATCCCTGTTCCGCCTACCAGAACATCAGCCATTAGTGAATAGTTATTAGTAAGCAGATACAACGGCCAAGCTCTTCTCGTTGCCTCTTTACTCCTAACTGATCACTGATATCTATTCACTGCTTAATCCCATCGGGGTGGTAGTTCAGCCGGTTAGAACGCCTGCCTGTCACGCAGGAGGTCGCGGGTTCGAGTCCCGTCCACCCCGCCATTTTATTTCACCTGATATTTCCCTGATCGCATCTAACCCGTGATACTTCTCAGCCATGCTTGAAAGATGCGCTCCTGTCCCGCTGTGTCCGCTTTTCCTTGCATCCTCCTGTCTCCCCGTCATCAGCTCCTTCTCTCCCCCTGCCTTCTTATGTTATACTTCTGGAGGAGAGAAGCGCGCAAATGCCCCCGAAAGAACGGAACCCAAAGCTCCAGGATATGGCGGAACGCTATCCCGCGAAATTCGCCTCAGAGAACGCCTTTTTCAGCCGCATCAATCCCGGCAATCGGATCTTCATCGGCACCGGATGCGGCGAGCCGCAGTGTCTCGTCCGCAGTCTCATCGAGTTCGTCCGGGCTCATCCCAAGGCCTTCGTGGACACCGAGCTCCTTCAGGTTTGGACATTGGGCGTTGCGCCCTACTCGGATGAGAAGTTCCGCGACAACTTCCGCCAGAACTCCTTCTTCATCGGCAATAACAGCCGTGTAGCAGTGAACCAGGGCCTGGCGGATTACACACCCATCTTCCTCTCCCAGGTCCCCGGACTTTTCAGCCGGAAACTCGTTCCCGTTGACGTAGCGCTCATCCAGACCTCGTTTCCCGATGAGCACGGCTTCGTGAGCCTGGGCATCAGCGTGGACATCGTGAAATCCGCCGTGGAGAGCGCCGCGCTCGTCATAGCCCAGGTGAACGTAGAGATGCCCCGCATCCACGGCGACACCTTCCTGAACATCGCAGACATAGACTTTCTCCTGCCCTGCGACGAACCGCTCCTCGAATTCTCGGCGAGCGTCTCCGACGACATCGCCGAGAAGATCGGCAAGTACGTCGCCCGCATCGTCCAGGACGGCGACACCATCCAGGTGGGCTACGGCAGCATTCCCAACGCCATCCTGTCGCATCTCAAGGACAAGAAGCACCTGGGCGTGCACACCGAGCTTTTGACCGACGGCATCGTCGAGCTCATGAAGGCGGGGGTCATCGACAACTCGCGAAAGGACCTGAACCGCGGCAAGACCGTGGCGGCCTTCTGCATGGGCCATCGGGACACCTACCGGTATCTTCATGACAACCCGGCCATCGAGTTCCGCCAGGTGAACTACACCAACAACCCCACGGTCCTGGCCCGCCAGCGGAACATGACGGCGATCAACAGCGCCCTGGAGATCGATCTCACCGGCCAGGCAACGGCGGAGTCCATCGGCGAGGTCTTCTACAGCGGCATCGGCGGCCAGGCCGACTTCATGCGCGGCGCGATCCTGTCCCCAGGCGGCAAGACCATCCTGGCCATCCAGTCGACGGCGGAGTTCGGGGCGGTCTCCCGCATCGTCCCCTTTTTGAAAGAAGGGGCCGGCGTCACTCTGGGCCGCGGCGACATCCATTATGTCGTGACGGAATACGGCATCGCCTACCTCCACGGCAAGAACATCCGGGAGCGTGCCATGGACCTCATCGCCATCGCCCATCCGAAGTATCGCGCCGGGCTCATCGACGAGGCAAAGCGCAGGCACCTCATCTACAAGGACCAGGCCTACGTCACCGGCGGCGGCGGCGAGTACCCCGAGTTCCTCGAGGCCCACCGGACCACCAAGACGGGGTTCCCCCTGTTCCTCCGGCCGGTGCGCATGAACGATGAACCGCTGCTCAAGGACTTCTTCTACCGCCTCTCGACCGACTGCATGTACAGCCGGTTCATCTCGTCGCGGACCGACATGCCCCACGAGCGGCTTCAGAAGTTCGTGGCGATCAATTACAACAGGGAAGTGGTCATCCTGGCGACGATCGAGCAGGATGGGAAGGAAGAGGTCGTCGGCATGGGGCAGTACATCATCGACGAAAAGAGCCATACGGCTGAGGTAGCCTTCGTGACCCTGGACTCCTACCAGGGCAGGGGCATCGGAGCGGAACTGCTCTCCTACCTCACGTTCCTGGCGAAGAAGCAGGGACTCCTCGGCTTCGCCGCCACCGTCCTGCAGGAGAACAGGCCCATGCTCCATCTGTTTGAAAGCATGGGGTTCGAGATCGAGAAGCGGCTCGACGCCGGGTCATATGAGCTTACCATGTCCTTCAAAGGATCATGAGCTTTCCGCTGTCAATCACATTCCGCTATTGGCCGGCAGGCCGTCCTCTCCACCCGCCTATTCGTCCGACGGCTCGAACCAGCTCGAGGTCGTTCCAAAAATATTGTGGCAGTTGAAGGTGCACGACGTGGGATAGCTCCCGAGCGTGTTGAGCACTGCGCCGATCCGGCCGTACTGGTCGCCTCCCGACCCGGAAACATGGCTGAACAGCAGACTGTCATGGACCCAGCCCCACTGAGTTTCCGATCCGTGCACATTGTGGCAGCTGATGCAGACGATGGATGACGGGATCGAGTCCCGGTAGATCCAAGCAGGACCGATCTGCACGTGGTACATATGCAGGTTCTCATGCGCGGAGCCGAAGAACGCCGGATCATCGTAAGGCCTCCCCGTAGTCCCCAGGTTCACATCGCGAAAGAGTGTTTGGATGTTCGCGACAGCATACGCCGGCAGGACACCGGCGCCGGCGAGGTCCAGCTGGTAGTTCCCGCCTGTCCTCATCCCCAGGATCGCCTCCTTCGTGACCCGGCTGTACGAAGCATGGCAGGTGAAGCAGAGATCATAGTCCGGCTCGTCCGACGTGGCGTACCAGTTGGACTTCGTGCTCGGCAGCGTCAGGTTCCGCGCAAGCAGGCCGACGAAGCCCGTTCCATGCCCATTCCCGTGGCAGCCCGTATTCGCTGTGCCATTCCCCACGCATGTGACCCCCTGTTGGCGGTGACCGTAGCTTTTGGCCCAATGGGTAGCGATCTCAGCGCTCATTCTGTAGGGGGCCGCCCCCAGTGTCGAGCCGTCGATGAACGGCGCGGTCGGCGTTCCGCCGCTACGATGGGTTGACAGCGCTCCCGTTGTATCATGGCAGCTCAGGCAAAATAGCTCGAGCGTGGAGGGAGCAGCGGAACTATAGTCGATGATCGCCCCGGTGTCGGCGTTCTTTATGCGCACGGTCCCTCCTATGTGCATTCCCATGTCATGGCATACCAGGCACTGGTCGGTCACCGGGTCGCTCCCCGGCCCGTTCGTCACGTGATGGGACAGGGTGGCCGGATTTGCTCCGAAATCGCCGTTCACGCCCATCACCTGCCGCCGGGCGCCGATCTGGCTGACATGGCACACGCCGCACGCGGGCAGGGTCACGCCTGCCAGCGTGTACCAATCCGTGTTCCCGCTGTGACAGAAGAGTGAAGAGCAGGCCCCGGTCTGGGCACCCGTATCGCTGACCCAGGTCCCCGTGGGGTTGGTCGTGTCGAACGCCATGATCATGACCGATGGATCCTGCGTGTCCATGACGCCGCTCGCGTGGGACGGCAGACCGGAATAGCCCAGATGGCATTTTGGGCACGCAAAGCTGAAGCTCGTCACATGTCTCACATGCTTGCCCGAGAGGCCGCTCCCGTTCGTCAGGAGAGGGTCAAGGGCGCTCGAAAACGACCCCGCATGGCAGGTGGTGCATTCGCCGGGCAGCGTCCAGATCGAAGCGCCGTACCAGTCGAGGGTGTCGACGCCGTGGCAGGACACGGTCGAGCACTGTCCGGTTTGGGGACCCGTGTCATTGCTCCACAAGCCGGACGGCGCCACGATATTGAACTGCAGGATATTCACGGCGGGGTCAGGCGTATCGAGCCTGCCGTTCGCGTGGCTGGTGCTCGCCGGATACTGGTAATGGCAGCGCTCGCATCCGATCGAACGCGACGTGACATGCTTTCCGTGCCTGCCTGCGGGCGGGGTCCCGTTGCCGACGGCAGGGTCGAGGGCGGCCGAGTAACCGGAGACATGACAGGTGCCGCAGGCAGGTGTGGTCCAGGCGTTCGTCCCGTACCAGTCGACCGTCTCGGTCCCGTGGCAGGCTACGCCTGAGCAGGACCCGGTCCCCGGTCCGGCGTCATTGATCCATGAACCCGAGGGGCCGGTAATGCTCATGCTGATCAGGCTCACCAGCTGATCGCCGGTATCGAACGCGCCGTTCATGTGCGTCGCCGCATTCAAATAGCCGTCGTGGCAGCGCTCGCAGGCGATCGCCCGCTGCTGATAATGCTTGATATGTTTTCCCCGGGTCCCGGAGCCGTTCGTGACGAGCGGGTCGAGGAGCGGCGAATTCGCCGAATTGTGGCATGTCGTGCAGTCGGAGATCGGGACGCGGGAGAGCGGCTTTTTTTTGACGAACAAAGAATCGGTGCCGTGTCCGGAGTTGCAGCTTGTAGAGGCCAGCAGCATGACGATGATCGCCCCGCAGCATTTTTTGTTCATAGCCTTGCTCCTCAACGAACCTATTTGTGGCACAGCCCGCAGTTCATCGCCGGATTCACCGGGTGGGGCGCCGAAACATGCTGCGCCTGTTTATGGCATACCGTGCAATTGCCGGCGATCGAACTGCCCGAACCGAAATGACATGCCGTGCAGTGTCGCTGCAGCCACGTAGCGGTGTGGGACCTCGGCGCGGTCTCGCTGTGGCACCGGACGCAGTAATCCTGCTTGTGGCACGCAAGACAGCGCTCGCGGTAGCCGCCTGCCATGAGCCCGTGGCCCCGCAGCCTCCAGGCGTTGTTATGGTCGCGGGGCATGATCGTCGTGTGGCACGCCATGCAGTCGGTCCGGTCGTGGCATACGACGCACTGTTTGCCGGGCTGGCCCGGACTGTTCCCCTCGACCCCCACCGTCCTGCCGTGATATTCCAGCCACCTCCCCTTGTGGGACGGTGGCTTCGGGAATGGGATCCGGTCGTCCTCCGCGGCCCGCGCAGCGAGACCGATCCCCAGCGTGACGAGGGCGAGCAGGACGAGAGCGGTCCGTTTTATCGCGGCGTTCTTAGAAGTCATAGCGCATCCCCAGCCTCAACGTCTGGTAGTTCTCGAAACCGTGCTCATATTCATATCCGCCGTTCATCGAGAAACCGCTGTTCAGCGGATATTTCCCGGTCAGATAGTAGGTGCGCACCTTCTCGCGCACCCCCAGCTCGGTGTAGTAATCGTACTTGTACAGGCTGTAGTTGGTGCCGATGCTGACCCGCGCTTCCTTCTTGTTCCTCTTGATCTTGTACGACAGGTCTGCGCCGGTGGAGCCGAAAGAATCTCCCCGGCTCTCCCACTGCTCCGCAAGAAGCGTCAGCGAAAGACCGCTCAGAAAAAGGTCCAGGACCTCCACGTCGATGAATGAGCGACGGTACTCCTTGTTGAAGGGGCCTTCGCCGGCATCGTCCAGGAGCTGCCGCCTGAAGTACCCCAGGTCCGCGGCGACGCGGTCGGCGAAGAACTTCCGGACCTTGATATCGAAGCTCTGGTAGGGGGCGGACGAGCCCATGACGTCGTAGAAGAGCGAGAGGTCGGTCGACAGCTCGTTCTGCGTCCGGAACTGGCGGAAGTAGTTCACGCTCGCGTCGAGATCGGCCGCTTGCCAGATGGTCACGGCGTTGAGGGAAAGGTCCCGGGGCTCTCCGTCCAGGAAACGGTATTTTTCCATAAGGCGGGTGAATGTGCCGAGCCGCTGCCACGCCTTGAGCGAGAGAAGACGATCATACCGCGTCGTATCCTCCGGGAAGAGCGCCTGCGCGTCCTTCACCCGCAGGTAGTCAACGCTCATGCCCGCCTCCGGGACCGGCCGGTAGTCGATGCCGGCGCCCGCCACGGTGTCATCGCCCCAGTGCTTGTTCACCTCATAATAATGGACCGCCGGCCCTTCGTAGAACGTGAGGTCCCATTTCTCCCCGCCCGCGTCGACGGCGATCCCGTCGAAAACCACCGGCTCGTCCCGGGTGCCGGATTGGCGTCCGATGCGAGCTTTCGTTGCGGCGAGGGCGGTTCCGCCGTTCAGCGCGGCGTAGGCCTCATAGATGATGCCGGTCGTTCGAGCGCCGTAGGTATCGGCAACGCCTTCAAACGGATAGAACTGCGCATGTTCCTGTTTCCCGTCGAGGTCCGTGCGGGCCGCACCGAGGAAGTGGAACTCGTAGCGGTTGTCCTTCGGCCGGGTGATGTCGAATCGGAGATCTCCGAAGGCGTCCTGGTCGCTCGTTTTTACCCCGGAGTAGGGGGTAGTGCGGTAAATATATCTCATCGAGAGATAGCCGCTTATCACCGTGGAGGGATCAGGAAATGAAGAGATCGCCGGGGAGGAGTAAACCGCGGGTATTGCATCGGCGGCAAAGGTCGGGGAAGAGAAAAGAGCGGCCAGGGCAATGACGAGCAATGACCGCAGCAGGTCACGGGTGAAAGCTCTGTGGCAGGTCATCACCGCAATATCCCTCCATCGCGACTCGGCTTGATGATAGAGATAGTCGTACCAAATGTCAAATCATTTCACAGAAATGTTGGTTTCGCGGTGCCCTTCGCGCCGTTCGCCGCCTTCCTCCGTTGCTCGGCACATTGTGCAACATACTGTTTTCCCATTGAAGTTGACCGGTGTTTCGGCTACAATTCCCATCATGGAAAAGACAATGCTTAAAACCGTTTTTGTTTTTGTCTTTATCCTTGTCCTTGCCCCGCCCACCCTGAACGCTGCGACGCCCCGGAACGCTGCGAAGCAGCAAACGGCCGCTGAACCGACGTGCATCGACTGTCATCCCGACAAGCGGGAAGGAACGGTGGTGCATCCCGCGCTCGACATGGGCTGCGATGCTTGCCACGTTGGCAAGCATGCCGGCGAGAAACCCGCGCCGAAGCTCACAGCCCCTGTGCCGGACCTGTGTTATACTTGCCATGACAAGACGGCGTTCGACAAGAAGACCCTGCATGCACCTGTCGCCAGCGGTATGTGCGGCTCCTGCCACAATCCCCATTCCAGCGGCAATCCGAAATTGCTCATGACCGCGGTCCCGGACCTCTGCTTGTCCTGCCACGAAAGGAACGCCCTGGCTAAAAAGCAGGCGCACGTAAAAGCCGCAGGGGGACAGTGCCTCACCTGCCATGATCCGCACGGGTCCGATGCCATTTTCGTGCTGACCCGGCTCGTGGAAGACCACTGCGAATCATGCCACGACGGGATCACGGCCAGGCACGTCATGGCCCGGATCAGCCCCAACGATCTCCACCCGCTGAAAGGCAGGCCCGATCCGCTCCGCAAGGGCAGGGACTTGGCATGTCCCAGCTGCCACAACCCCCACGCAGCGGAGCAGCAACGCATCTCCACGAAGGGACGGAAAGGCCCGGAACACCTCTGCCTCCGGTGTCACAAGAAGACCATGGTGGGACCATAAGCGGCACTGAACAACAAGCTTTTGTTACACATAAAGACGATGAAAAAAGGTTTGGACGCGCAACGTTTTACGGCATGAATTTCAGTGCTTTTCCCTGTGCTCTCCGTGCTTTCCATACCAAAAAAGGACATTTGTTCCGGCTCTTCCGGATTGCGTACGATATCCATGACCTTCGCCTTTGCTTCCTTATATACACTTAGCCTAGCGCTTTGGACCGGCGGCATGACCCTGTTCACGTTCGTCGTCACGCCTGCGATCTTCCGGTCGTTCGGGAGGGACCAGGCGGGAGAGATCGTCGGCAAACTGTTCCCCGGGTTCTTCCTTTTCTGCCTCGCTGTCTCGTCGGCGGCGCTCGTCCTGTTCTTCCTGCTCGGCGCGGAGCAAACATCGCGCCCCTATCGCGTTTCCCTCTCCCTGCTGGTCCTCGCCGTCGTCATCAATGCCTATGTCCTGTTCTCGCTCCATCCGAGGACGGTCGAGGTGAAACAGCAGGTCGCCTCCTTCGCACATGCAGCCCCCGACTCCCCCGCCCGGAGGGAGTTCCGGAAGCTCCATGCCGTCAGCGCCGGATTGAACCTGTTTCTCCTGCTCGACGGCACGGCCCTCCTGGTCATGAGCCCCCTGCTGAAACGATAGTGCCCGATCACAGGGATGGGCTGCAGATGATCAGGCAATGATATAAAGAGGACGACCGATCAAATTATGACCTTTTATCTTCCGACAAAGATCATCATCGGCAGGAACTGCATCCGGGAAAACGCCTCCCTCTTCTCTGCGCTGGGAACGAGGGCGCTCGTTGTCACCGGGAAACGGTCGGCCAAGTCGAACGGCGCTGAACGTGACGTTCGAAGGGCATTGGAGGAGCGGTCCATCCCCGCGGTGATCTTTGACCGTGTTGAAAGCAATCCGTCGATAACGGTCGCCCGGGCGGCCGCGGATCTCGCGCGTGAAGTGGGGGTTGATCTGGTGATCGGGATCGGCGGAGGATCACCCCTTGATGCCGCCAAGGTCGCCGCCGTCCTGGCAACGAACGGGATCGACGATGACACGCTGTTCTCCAATGCCTTCGCGCAGAAACCGCTCCCGGTCGTCGCGGTCCCGACGACAGCGGGAACGGGAAGCGAAGTGACGCAGTACGCGATGATGACGAACGACAGGATCCGGAGCAAGAGTTTTGTGATCAGCGATGACATCATGCCCCGCGTCGCCTTTCTCGACGCAGCGTACACGGAAAACCTTCCCCTGCCGGTGACCAGGAACACCGCCCTGGACGCGCTCTCGCACGCAATGGAAGGCTACCTTTCGAAGCGGGCAACGGCGATGAGCAGCTTCATCGCCCTGGAAAGCATCGGGTGCCTGGGAAGGCACCTTCCGCTGCTGAGACAAGGGGCCGGCATCGATCTCAACGTGCGGGAGCAGCTGTTGTACGCCTCACTGCTTGCGGGGGTCGTCATCGCGCAGACGGGCACGACCGTGCTCCATGCCATGGGCTATTCGCTCACCTATTTCAAGAAGATCGAGCATGGCAGGGCGAACGGCATCCTGATGGGGGACTACCTTCAATATCTGCTGCCGGAACACCGGGAAAAGGTCATGACGGTGTTGAAGACGCTCGGGTTCAGCGGCATCGCTGATTTCAAGGCCCTGCTCAACGACCTCGCGGGGGAAAAAGAAACGCTCACTGAAGAGGAGATCCGCTCGTTTTCCACCATTGCCATGACGGCACGAAATATTCCCTTTACGCTCAAATCCCCGTCCCGGACCGACATCGAGGATATGCTCAGGAGCAGTTTCCGGCCTTGAGGTGCAATGTCGCATGACCGCCTTTCCCGCCCTTGACAGCCCTGCCGGGCGGTGGTATCTTAATATCAGACTATATTTGTCCCGATAAAGCCGACCTTCCCGCGAGGGAGAGAAGGAACACCATGGGTCTTGCCGCGCAATAACGAACGCGGTAAACAAAGACAGCCGGGTTGCCGAAGGATGACCTTCGGCTGTCCCGGCTTTTTTATTTTCAGCAGGGAAGAGTGCGGCAGGGGGAGGAGACCATGGAGAGAAGGCAGGAACAATATGAATGCGGACATCCGTCGGCGGCGTTCCCTTTCGAGAGCCGTTACGTGGACGTTCACGGCCACCGGATCCACTACATCGAGGAAGGGCGGGGCATGCCGGTCCTGTTCGTTCACGGAAATCCGACGTCGTCCTATCTCTGGCGAAATGTCCTTCCGGCCGTTGCAGCGGACACGCAACGGCGTGGCATTGCCCTCGATCTCCCTGGCTTCGGCAGGTCGGGCAAGTCGGCTGACGGGAAGTACACGCTTGATCTTTATTACCGGACCCTGGAGGGCTTCATCGATAAGCTGGGACTGAAGGACCTCGTCCTGGTGCTGCATGATTGGGGCGGACCGCTTGGCATGCAGTACGCGACCCGGCATCCCGGGAACATCCAGGCCGTGGTGCTCATGGAGACCTTTCTCTGGGATACCTCATGGAGGGATTACGGCAGGCTCAGGCCGGTCTTCAGGCTGTTCCGGTCGCCCGCGGGATATCTTATGATCCAGGTGATGAACTTCTTCGTGAACACGATCCTCCCGGGGTCGGTCGTCAGGAAGGAGAATATGACCAGGGAGGTCATGGACAACTACCGGCGGCCCTTCCCAACCGTGGCGTCGCGGAGGCCCGTGCGGGTCTTCCCGAAGCTCATACCGATAGGGGGACGGCCGAAAACAAGCCATTTGTTCATCAGGGAGATCGAGGACAATCTGCGGCGGCTCGACGTCCCGGTCCTGTGGATCAAGGCAACGCCCGGTGCGATCCTCACGGCGAGGACGGAATACCGTCTCGCGGCCCTGTCAGCGAGGCTCCCCCGGCTCGCGGTGAGGGAGTTCGGACCCGGCCTGCACTACCTGCAGGAGGACGATCCCCAGAGACTCGCGGAGCTGATCACGGGATGGATCAAGGGGCACAACCTGCACAACCTGCCGTCGGAGATAGACAAGATCCTGCTTGATGCAGCATAAGGGAACAGAGCCTGGCTCCGGCCCGGCAGAACGGAACATGCCATGTCCATTCCCGAGGTGCCGATAGCGCTCGTGACAGGCGCGAACAGGGGTCTGGGTTTCGAGATCAGCCGTCAGCTGGCTCGGCAGGACATTACGGTCCTCCTGGCCGGCCGCAACAGGACCCGGGGAAAGGCCGCTGCCAAAAGGCTCCGCGACGAAGGACTCATCGTGCAGTTCATCGAGCTTGACGTGACCAAACCGGTGCAGATAAAGAAGGCGGCAGCCGAGATCAGGAGACGCTACGGAAAGCTGGACATCCTGGTGAACAATGCCGGCATATCAATCGACGGCGCCCATGGCCGGAACAGTACCGCGACCGTCTCAGCGAGGGCACTCAGGAAGACCTTCGACGTGAACTTCTTCGGCCTGGTTGAACTGACCCAGAGGCTCCTGCCGTTGATCATAAAGAGCGGCGCGGGAAGGATCGTGAACATCTCCAGCATCCTGGGGTCGATGACGGTCCACGGCAGGGCAGGCGGCATGTCCTACAAACCCTTCGCCTACGATGCTTCGAAGACAGCCGTGAACGTCTTCACCATCCACCTGGCCGCAGCGCTCGCCGGAACGAACGTCAAGGTCAACGCGGTCCATCCCGGATGGGTCAGGACCGGTATGGGCGGTCCCGGCGCACTGCTGGCTCCGGAGGAAGGGGCGAGAACGGCTGTCCGGCTGGCGACCCTGGGCGCGGACGGTCCGACGGGAAAATTCTTTTCCGGCAACGATGAGCTGCCGTGGTAGGTCCGGCATCGGTCGTCAGTATTTGAAGTGCATGACGTCATGGAACGATGCGGTACAAGGAGGTGCGCCATGTTAGTACGCAAATCAACTGCGGTCTGGGAAGGCGGTTTTAAGAACGGCAAGGGCACCATGAAGATAGGCGCCGGAGCATACGAAGGGAAATATTCCGTCGCCTCGCGGTTCGAAGAAGGACCGGGGACCAATCCCGAGGAACTGATCGGAGCGGCCCATGCAGGATGCTTCTCCATGGCACTCTCCCTGGCCCTGGAGCAGGCAGGATTCAAGCCTGAACGCATCGAAACGACCGCCCGGGTGTCCCTCGGCAAGGTGCCGGAGGGATTCAAGATCACGACGATCGCGCTGGAGACCGAAGGCCGCGTCCCGGGCATTGACGAAATGACCTTCCGGGAAAAGGCCGAAGCGGCCAAGAAAGGATGCCCTGTTTCCATGGCGCTGACGGGAGTTGAGATCACTCTCCGGGCGCGCCTGGCGGCGGCGAAAGCAGCCTGAGGGAAGACCACGGAACAAAACATCAGTTATCCGTCGAATGCTTTTTATATTTTATGACGAAGGGAGGGGAAACCTATGAAACAGAACACGATCAATCCATTTATGCTGGCCGGGTTTTTCGTCGTTCTGGCGGTCGTGCTGGCCGGCTGCGGCGGCAGCGGCTATGGCGGGGGTGGGACGACAATGGCAACGGTCACGGTCCAGGTGGTGGCCTGTCCTGTGGGCGGTACAACTGACATATCGATCGAGAACAGCACGGCTGCGGGTTTTAATCCCGGCAGCGTAGCGGTGCCGGTCAATACGACGATCAAATGGACCAACGTTGATTCGGTTCAGCACACCGTGACCAGCGCAACCGTGCCGCTCTATGGCACATTCAATACGACCGTGAATCCCGGCGCAACGGTCTGTCTCAAGTTTACCGCTGCAGGGGCGTTCAATTACCAGTGTTCCCTTCACCCGGTCATGACGGGCCTGGTGACCGTGCAGTAGATCAGGTGACCTTGATCACCCTTATTCCGGGGCCTCCATGCCTAGGGGGACAGCTGTGTGGCGGGTTTGTGAGATGCTGGCCCGCTCAGCGTAGAGTTCCGCCTGCTGTTGTGCCCGTTTATGGAGGTCCTGCGGCTGCCTGACGATCACGTGTATCTGCCCCTCTTCCAGTGAAAAAGGCAGCGCCACACCTGCCTCCCGCGCGGCTATATCGGCCTGCACTATGGCCCATTCGCTCCCGTTGTCAAAGCCCCGCTGCTGTCCCAGGGGAAAGCCCAGTGCGAAACCCGCCGCCAGCAGACCCAGTATCATCGCCAGCCGTACAACGATCGTCGCTATGGTCTTCATAGCCCCCTCCTTCTTTTCGACCATCCAATACATTGCAGGCGCCGTCAGAAAGACTTTCCTGACATTGCCCGCTCCACAAGGAAAGGATAAGAAAAATGAGGACACGAGGCTCGGGGGCCCGGCATGATCTTTCTCTAGGTAAAGTATAGCAGGTGATCCGGGGATGGGTCAAAAAAAGGGACGCGCCATGGGAGGGATGAGTGTTTAGCGTGCGTTGACAGCAGGCGCACGGCCCGTCCCCTCTGGGACGGCCATTGCACTCTGTTGCAGCAAAAGAAAGATCATGCTGCTTTCCGCTCCACCTCGAGAACGTAGTCCCTGAAGTCTTTTTCGATATTTCTGATGAATCGCTGCCGCCGTTCCGCATAACGGCTCGTTTTTACCCGCACGTAGATCCTGTAGTCGACGTAGAAGTACAGCTCGAAACTGCTCACCCCAAGGC
The DNA here is from genome assembly GCA_020052615.1 of Nitrospirota bacterium. GTDB lineage: Bacteria > Nitrospirota > UBA9217 > UBA9217 > UBA9217 > JAAXXJ01. The sequence continues at coordinate 25,034 of JAGVOT010000092.1, forward strand.
CGGCAAGGACCATGGCGTTCTTGAGCCGCACCAGTTCGGGCGATACGGCAAAATCCACCTTAAAGAGAGCGATCACAATAACGATCAGCACGAGCAGGACAATATTAAAGTTCGTAAAAAACCTCCGTTGCAGTTCGGAATATTCAATGGCTTCCACATAATCGAACATTCTGCCTGCCTTGGCTTTGAACGTTTCCCAGTCACGTATCCGTGCATGATACAGAAGGGCCTTCCGGTAACTTTCGACGTCCTGATTGAATTGTTTTTCCTGTTCCCCCTTCATTCCACACCTCCCCAGCCGCAAGAAGGCCCATACCGGGTACCTGTCGCCGTTCCCTGCGCGGCAAAGAGATAGCTGATGTTTATTTTAATTATAGCAACTCTCCGGCGCTGTCTCAACTTTGGGAACTGCCGGAGCAGGCCGGACGTGGCAATGCGGAAACAGTCCGTTTATCAATAATTTATACGCGGGGTTTTGGGCAAGACAAAGGAGGAATGACGAGGGAAGTCATGATCAGGGGCTGGATATTGACACGGGGGATGCAGGAAACATCTTTGACACAGATAAAGACGGATAACTTCCTATAAAGAAGCATGATACGGCCCGGGATCCTTGCCCTGCAGATGGGCGGGATAATCGGAACAGGCGGGGGCCGCGTTGTTGCGTCACGCAGATCTCGGGCGGCTGCGCTATCACGCTTGCTTCTTCCGCTTCCCGCCGAATGGGCAGGCCTTGACGCAGACGCCGCAGATGCGGGCGCCGATGCCCTGAAGGCCCTTGAACTTCAGGGTCTGCGCTGCGCACCGGTCGAAGTACAGCGCCTGTTCGCGGGAATCGTATCCTTCCTCGGCGCTGACATTCCGGATCGCCTGTGCCGGGCACGCCTTGGAACATTCGGCGCAGGCGCCGCAGCGCTGCCTGATCGGCCTGTCCGGAACGAGCGGCATGTTCGTCAGGACCGTTGCAAGGCGGATGCGCGGGCCGAACCGGGGATGGACGATCAGGAGGCTCTTTCCCTGCCAGCCCACTCCGGCGACGCGGGCAACGGCCTTGTGGGAGATCGCGCCCACCAGGCCCGTCTCATCGAGGATCTGCGACGCAGGAACAGCGACCCCGTGGTATCCCTGCCCGGCGATGAAGGAAACGATGCGGGCCGCGATCGCGTCGAGCCTGCCGTTCACCGCGCGGTAGTGTTCGGCGTATTCCAGCGTCGGATGGTCCGTGATCGCCGATAGGACAGCGTCATCCAGCCGGACCGCGAGGGATAGGGCGAAGCTGTGGTCATCAATGAGGTGCTGCGACAGGGAGGGAAGCGTCCCGCGGAAGGGTTCCAGGTCGGCGACGCCCACGCAATCGGCCCCTGCCCCCGTCGCGATGTCCTTCAGTTCCCTTGTACGGTCCATGATCATATCTCCGTTGCCGAAACGTACGTCTGCGCCGCGGACAGCAGTTCGACGATCCGCTCCTCCCCCGCCGCCTCGGCGACAGTCGAAGTGGTCGTCGTCGATGCCGCGGAGCGCGAGGCCTGTCTGTTCACGAGGAACAGCGTCATCAACAACGCGGGCAACGCCCGGAACTTCATTTCGGCTCCACCGGATAGCCTGCGCCGACCCATTCCCACCAGCCTCCCTTAAGCGCGTACGCCTTCGGGTATCCCAGCTCCTTCAGCTTGAGCACCGCACGGGCGCTCGTCTCTTCGTTCACTCACGTTCAGTAGACTATGAACATTGTGTCGCTGGGATACGAACTTGCCCACATCTCGATGTCCCACTTGTCGATCCGCACCGCGCCCTTGATCTTCTTGTCGCTCTTGTACCAGGCGGACTCCGTCCGACCGTCGACGAAGAGCGCCTTCGGGGCGCCGAGCAGCGCCTTCGCTTCTTCCTTGGTGATCCTCGGGGCGTCTGCCGTCGCCGCAGCGGCGGGGATCGCTTCTGCGGCGATAAGGCAGGCCATCGCCACGAGCAGCCAATACCGCCGCCATGCCCTGTTCATGCCCCCTCCTTGCCTGCTTTCCGGCCCTTCGAGGCATTCCTTCGGTACTTCAAGTACAGCTCTTCCACCTTCGTTCTCGCCCAGGGGGTCCTTCTCAGGAACTGCAGGCTGGACTTGACGCTCGGGTCGTTCGTAAAGCACCTGATCCTGATGATCTGCCCCAGCTTCTCCCACCCGTGATGCTCCACCAGCTGGTTCAGGATCATTTCCAGCGTGACACCGTGAAGCGGATCGCTCTGTTGCTGTTCGTCCATAGCTTGTTCCTGTGTCCCCTTGTCGCCGTGTCCTGTTGTTGCCTTATCCCCCTGTCCGGTCCATTACTCTCCCATCACGAGCGTCGACATCATGGAAACCGACCAGACGATGTCTGACAGGGAAAGCTGGAAGTCCACGGTGGAATCGAAAAAGAGCGTGGCCCGGCTGGGATATTCCTCGTCCTGAAGCCACAGGATGATGGTCACCGGCACGCGGGGCAGCGGGTAAAGGCGGACCGCCGCATCGCCGTACCTTGCGATCTCCGCGCCGAACTTCAGCCCCCGTTCGATGAAGGCGACCTTATCCCTGCCGAACCGCTCCTCGATGCGGTCCAGCGGGAGGACATGGGTCCCCGAAAAGAAACGCTGGCCGCCTTTGACATCGATCGGCCTGATGAGCCGTCCCGTTGCCGGAATGTCCTTTGCGCTGGTCATGTACCACAGGACCGCCAGCCTGAAAAAATCCTTGTACCGGTCGAGGAAAAGACCGGCCTTCGGATCGCTGCCCGTGATCGTCCTGGCATCGAGGGCAATGGTGAAATCGATGCCGAAGGCCTTGATCCCGTAAGTCCTTGTCGCTTCGTCGTATGCGGCCCTGGCGCCGGCGCAAACATCCTGCGGCCTGAGCTCCACCAGGTTCTCCCAGGCCTTTGCTTCTCCCCACACGGTCTTGATGGGAACGAGCTCCTCCTTGCCGGCCTCTTCCCGGATCCGATGTTCGATGTGCTGTTTCAATAAGGACTGTTCCTTCGCTACGACGGGGACGCTTTATTCTTCAGAACCGCTTGGCCGCTCAGATACAACCATAGATAACGGGTGATAAAATATTCAACGCAGATTTTCGCTGAAGACCTTGTGATAACCCCATGTATTTTCTTTTGGTCTTACAGCGCCGATCATAGCTGTCTTTCATAGCCGTTTCTGCGTTAAATAGGTCTTTTGATCTTATCCGATTTATCCTGTAATCCTGTCCAAAGCACCCGGTTTCCATCTTCTCCGCCTCAGCGATAGGCCGATTTGTCCCCGATATCGTAGGCGATCGGCATGAACACCTTCCGGAGCGTGAAGACGACCAGCATGGCCGCGATCAGGACCAATCCGTAGGACGCCCCCTTGCCCGCAAGGCCCCCGCTTGCGACCAGCAGCAGATAGAACGGCATGATCACGGCAAGGAGATAGCCCTCGAAGAGCTTGAAGCAGAAGGCCTCCTTCGCGGTCACAAACCCCAGACATCCCGCGAGCGGCAGCAGGAGCAGCGCGCCGGAGGGGACCTGGCCGAGGCCGCCGGACAGGGAGCCTTTCCCGATGTACAGCAGCGCGGCAAGGCAGCCGAGGCTGACGTAGAAAAGGTTCTTCAGGAAGGTGTGGAACTTCCCTATATAGAGATGGATGAAGAACACGCTCAGACCGACGGCCCCGTAGAGGCCATAGGCGAGGAGGTCGGCCGGCCGGCTGCCGCCTCCTGACAGGGGGCCTGATGCTGCCGTCGTGAAGAGGTATGCCAGGCCGCTCATGATAATGGCCGATAGCACGATGCCGACGCGGTAGAGCACGACCGTTATCTTGTCTTCCCTCGTAAGGGGTTGGAACAACTTTTTTTCACCCATGGGTCTCTCCCTCTCATGACAAAATCTTTTCTTTTGATACTGAAGACCCTGAGAAGGGCTATGATGACTGCGGATACATCAAGACCTTATCATGCTTCTCCAGAATAAATCATCCGCCCGCATCTGTGTCAAAGACATTAATGCTTCGGGATTTTCGTCTTTTTCCAGAACGCCAGATCGCGCACCATGAGCTTCAGCAGCTGGCCAGGCGACATGTTCGAGGTTTCTTTGCACCTGCAGTCGTCCCCTCCCTGCGCTTCCGCGGCCTTTTCGTCCTTCCCCGGCCTGCCGGGACCGCTGTTTTTCGGGTATCGGATGATCATGGCCTGCTCCTTTCGATTCATTTTACCGCACCGGGCAAAAATATGCCATCGGTTCCAGGGACCGCCCGGGGATCTTGTTTCTACAGAGGAAACGCGCGGTCTCTGCGTGAGATCCTGACATCTGATCCCCTCGCCTTTCTTATTTTGGTAGTATACTTATAATCAGAGCCGTCACTCGAGGTAACGGACGCGGACGATATGGAATTCCCGGTCACAAGCAGCGAAGCTGGGGCAGATCGCAAGGAGGATCATATGTTGTGGACAATCGCGGTGGTACTGATCGTTCTCTGGGTACTTGGGCTCGTAAGCAGTTACACGATGGGCGGGTTTATCCATATTTTGATCGTGATCGCCATAATCGTGGTGCTGCTCAGGATCATTCAGGGCCGCAAGGTCCTGTAATCCATGGAGACCCGAACAGGGCGCAGGACCATCACGGCTCGTGATCTCAGGAGACCGCCGTAATGGCTTGCAGAGATTCAGCCGATAAACCTGCAAATGCCCTTTCGTCAAAAACGCTCGGGAAAGAACGCGGACATTTCGACAACGCCTATCGTTATGCGATCTGCCTCATGACGCCCCTTGTCGTTTGTCCGGCTTGCACCGAAGCCGATGACCGTTGGTCCGGGAGAAGGTACCCGTACGAAAGCCGAAGAGGATGAGTCCATGACCGGCCAGAGCAATTCGCAGCAGGGATTTCGCTTCATTGTCATCGCAGCAGCGCTCGTGATCATCATCGGGGGCATCAATCAGGCGCAGTCGGTCCTGGTGTCGTTCCTCGTCGCTGTTTTCCTCGCCACGCTCGGGACGCCGCCGGTGCTCTGGCTCGAGCGGAAGCACGTTCCCTCCTTCGCTGCGGTGCTGCTCGTGGTGGGCGGCATGGTCGCCGTCCTGCTGATCGTCGGCGCGATCGTAGGCGCGTCCATCAACAGCTTTTA